>DASRXX010000008.1:0-15000 GCA_035654015.1 Sphingobium sp. | reverse complement strand
GCATCATGTCCCAGGCCGGATCGGCAAAGAGATCAGCAGGCAGATACTGATCTCGCATTCGACGCGCACGGATGAATTGGCGGATCTCGGTATGAGTGAGCTCATCTCCAGCAGGCGCGCCTGCGGACATGTGGATCCGCGGCTGGGATCGATCGGCCGGCTTGGGCCGAATCTCGTCGCCTTCACCGCGATAGCCACCTCGTTTATCCAGCACGATATCGCCCGACAAGGACAGCGATGGCGCGCCCAGCGCCATCCGTTCGATTGTCGTGGCAAGGCGTCGCACTTCGTCGCTCAACCGTTCGATCCGGGCCATGTCGCCGTCTGTCGTGGTGTCATGCAGCGCCGACACCGTGGTTTGCCTCTGGCCGGCCGTGACGAGCGCGGTAATGATGTCTGTCTGGGTTGGTTCACAGAGGAAATCCGTCTCCGGTCCCCCCAAAATAGCCAGCGCACAGCCAAGGCCGGCGAGATCCGTCATCACCACAAGCCGCGCGCTTGCGATGCCGTGATGGCCCGCCAGCGCCTGTGCGCCAGCCAGGCCGAGCCGCGCCGCCATGTCCAGCCCGCGCCCGTCGAACAGGATAAGATCGAGCGACACCGTCCGTGCGAGCCGTTCTGGCACGTCTTCGGGAGCAATCTGTCCGATGCATCGCAACCCTGCGCATTCGGCCCAGCTCGCGATCGTGGCTGTCTTCCCCTCCTCGCCGATGAGCAGCACCGTCGGCCGGGTGTCGGACTCCACATGAGCGAGGGGAGCGAAGAGCGTCGCGGCGTTTTCTTCCTTGCCGACCACATGTTGTCGTCCGGATATCTCGCTCGCCGCCCATTTATCCATGTTCAACACCGCCCCCCTGCCTGTACCGTGTTTGTTCCAGATATGCGCTTTTTTGCGCCATAATGAACCCCTTTTGATCGGATTTGGACGAAGGCCGCACAGGCGCCCCGGATCGCCGGAAAATTCCTCCATAATGGAGAGGTCAGGATTCATTATGCGGATGATGGCCCATCCGCCAGTGGACCCTTGCCGCCCGTTGACACCGTGCCTTGAACCGCTATGGCCCGTGAGACCGAAGAGCCGCCCCGGCGGCCGCATCTTGCCGGGGCCGTGAGCGAACGGGAGACGGGAAGTTGGTGGCAGTGCAGCCTGCCGCGATCGCTCGCCCTTCCGCGCCGAGCGGCCCGACACTGACAGTAAGGAGTTTGAGCTGATGACCGCGATCGGACAGGACACGCTTGGCACGCGGGATACGCTGCAAGTCGGGGGCAAGAGCTACGGCTATTATTCGTTAGCCAAGGTTGCGGCCAAGCTTGGCGACGTTTCGCGATTGCCCTTCTCGATGAAGGTGCTGCTGGAGAACATGCTGCGCTTCGAGGACGGAACCACCGTGACCGTTGATGACGTGCAGGCGATCATCGACTGGCAGAAGAACCCAACGGCATCCAACAACGAGATCCAGTATCGCCCCGCGCGCGTGCTGATGCAGGATTTCACCGGCGTGCCGTGCGTGGTCGACCTCGCCGCGATGCGCGACGCGATGAATGCGCTGGGCGCGGACGCCGCCAAGATCAACCCGCAGGTGCCGGTCCATCTCGTGATCGACCACTCGGTGATGGTCGACGAGTTCGGCACGCCCAAGGCGTTCGGCGATAACGTCGCGCTCGAGTATCAGCGTAACGCGGAGCGCTACGAGTTCCTCAAATGGGGCAGCAAAGCGCTCGATAATTTCAAGGTGGTGCCCCCCGGGACCGGCATCTGCCACCAGGTCAATCTGGAGCACATCGCGCAGGCGGTGTGGACCAGTGTTGCCGCCGACGGCGCGACCATCGCCTATCCCGATACATGCGTTGGCACGGACAGCCATACCACCATGGTCAACGGCCTGGGTGTGCTCGGCTGGGGTGTGGGCGGTATCGAGGCGGAAGCAGCCATGCTTGGCCAGCCGGTGTCCATGCTGATTCCCGAAGTAGTCGGTTTCAAGCTCACCGGCGCCCTGCCGGAAGGAATCACCGCCACCGATCTGGTGCTCACCTGCACGCAGATGTTGCGGGCCAAGGGCGTGGTTGGCCGTTTCGTCGAATATTTCGGCCCTGGCCTCGCCTCGCTCAGCCTCGCCGACCGCGCGACCATCGCCAACATGGCGCCGGAATATGGCGCGACTTGCGGTTTCTTCGGCATCGACGACAAGACGCTGGACTATCTGCGCCTGACCGGTCGCGACGAAGATCAGATCGCACTGGTCGAAGCCTATGCCAAGGCGCAGGGCATGTGGGCTGACCCCAATGCGGCGGATCCGATCTTCACCGACGTGATCCAACTCGACATGAGCACGGTGCAGCCGTCGCTGGCCGGCCCGCGACGCCCGCAGGACAAGATCGTCCTTTCGCAGGTCGATGAACTATTCAACGCCGATCTGGAAAAGGTTTACAAGAAGACCGCGACCCGGGTGCCGGTCAAGGGCGAGGCTCACGACATCGGCGACGGCGACGTGGTGATCGCCGCGATCACCAGCTGCACCAACACCTCCAACCCGAGCGTGCTGGTGGCGGCCGGCCTCGTCGCCAAGAAGGCGGTGGAGAAGGGGCTCAAGCCGCGCCCGTGGGTCAAGACCAGCCTGGCGCCGGGCTCTCAGGTCGTCACCGATTACCTCAAGAAGGCCGGGCTGACCCAGTATCTCGACGCGATCGGCTTCAACCTCGTCGGCTATGGCTGCACGACCTGCATCGGCAACAGCGGTCCGCTGGCCGAGCCGATCAGCAAGGCGATCAACGAGAACGATATCGTCGCGGCAGCGGTCCTGTCGGGCAACCGGAATTTCGAGGGGCGCATCTCGCCGGATGTGCGCGCCAATTTCCTCGCCTCGCCGCCGTTGGTGGTCGCTTATGCGCTGAAGGGCACCGTAACGACCGATTTCGTCAGCACGCCGATCGGCCAGGGTTCGGATGGCAGCGACGTCTATCTCAAGGACATCTGGCCGACCAACGACGAGGTGCGCTCGGTGATGGACGGCGCGATCAGCCGCGAGATGTTCCAGAGCCGCTACGCCAGCGTGTTCACCGGCGACGAACGCTGGCAGGCGATCGACGTGACCGGTTCCGCCACCTATGGCTGGCGCGCCGGCAGCACCTATGTTGCCAACCCGCCTTATTTCGAAGGCATGACGATGACCCCGGCGCCGGTCGAGGACATTATCGGCGCGAAGGCGCTGGCGGTGTTCGGCGATTCGATCACCACCGACCACATCTCTCCCGCCGGTTCGATCAAGGCGTCCAGCCCTGCCGGTCTCTGGTTGCAGGAGCGGCAGGTCGCGCCGGCCGACTTCAACAGCTATGGCTCGCGCCGCGGTAATCATGAAGTGATGATGCGGGGGACTTTCGCCAACATCCGTATCAAGAACCTGATGCTGGACGGCGTCGAGGGTGGCATGACCCGGTATAAGGGCGAGATCATGCCCATCTATGACGCTGCCATGAAGTATGCCGCCGACGGCACGCCACTGGTGGTCATCGCCGGCAAGGAATATGGCACCGGCTCCTCGCGCGACTGGGCGGCCAAGGGCACCAATCTGCTTGGCGTGCGCGCCGTGATCGCGGAAAGCTTTGAACGCATTCACCGTTCCAACCTCGTCGGCATGGGCGTGCTCCCATTGCAGTTCGTGGAAGGCACTAACCGCGAGACACTCGGTCTCACCGGGGATGAAACATTCACCATCCGCGAGGTCGGTGCCCTCAAGCCGCGCCAGACTGTGACGGTTGACGGCGTCCGTGCGGATGGTTCCACCTTTAGCTTCGAGGCCCTTAACCGCATCGATACCGCCAACGAGCTGGATTATTTCCTCAATGGCGGCATCCTCCATTACGTGTTGAGGAAGCTCGCAGCCTGACGCTGGATGGGGCCGCGGCGATCCGGCCGTGCGAACAACGGGCATAAAAAGATGGGCTCCGGCGCAAGCTGGAGCCCATCTTTTTTGATCGAAACTGTGCCTCTGTGCAGGCCAGGGGGGCTTACAGGATGGGCCGGAACCCCTGTGGAACACTTATCCCTTTGGCTTGCGGAAGCGGAGTGTCATGCGGTCGCTCTCGCCAACCGCCAGATATTTGTCGCGATCGACATCGCCGTTGCGAAGGTTCGGCGGGAGGGTCCACACGCCCTTTTCCCAATCGGCGGTGTCCCTGGGGTTGGCGTTCACCTCCGAACTATCCTCGAACACGAAGCCGGCCGCCTCGGCGAGTCGGCGCACAGTCGAGACTTTGAGATAACCGCTCGTTTTCTCCAGCGCGCTGTCTCGCTCCTCGGGCAGGCGATGATCAACGATGCCGAGCGTGCCGCCGGGCTTGAGGAGGTCGAAGAATATCTTGAAGCTCGCCGCCTCATTGTCGCGCATCACCATGTTGTGGATGTTGCGGAAGGTGACCAGCGTGTCGACGCTACCCGGTGCAATGCCGGTTTCCGGCCATGGCACCAGCCGGACCTTGCCGTAAGCCGCCGGATTACCCTCCAGCTTAGCCTTGAGCCCATCGAACGCGGCGCCGGGCGACTGGACCGCATAAAAGGTGCCTTTGTCCCTTAGCAGCGGTGCGAGGATCTCCGTATACCAACCGCCAGCGGGCATATATTCGACGACCGTCTGATCCGATCGGACACCGAAGAAGCTCAGCGTCTCAGCAGGATGGCGATATTGATCGCGGGCGATGTTGGCGGCTGTGCGGTTCGGCGCGGTGACCGCGGCAGCGATCTCGGTGTTGATCGGGACGGAGGCCGTCTGGGCTTGGGCCGGGGCGACTGCGAGAGCCCCCGTTGCCAGCAGTGCGGCGGCGAGAAGGTGTCGGGGGCGCAGGGGGGGCATGGGGCTTGCTCTCCTAGGGTGGCAATGTTTTGTGTCGGGAGCATGTCGCAATGCCGGCTGCAGCGCAAGCCAATGTAAAGGAGAGGGAAAGTTGGACTGATGTTACGATCGGGCCTCGACGTGGACGGGTTCCCAGCCGGGCCGCGCCAGTGCGGTCAGCGTGAACGACCGGACGGACGCGAACTCCCTGCTCATCCGTCCGGTTTCATCGGTCAGAAGACGCGGTCGAAGGCACTTTCCAAGCGGGCGAGGCTCGCGGGAACATCGGTCAGCTTGTCGAGCCCGAACAGGCCGAGGCGGAAGCTGCGATAGTCCGGGCCTTCGTCGACCATGAGCGGCACACCCGATGCGATCTGAAGGCCGATAGCGCCGAACTTCTTGCCGCTCTGCACATCGGGGTCGTTAGTGAAGGAGACGACCACACCCGGCGCACCAAAGCCGTCCGCGGCAACCGAGGGCACGCCGCGAGCAGCGAGCATCTTGCGAACCGCGTCGCCCTGTTCCCACTGCGCATCGCGCAGCTTATCGAAACCAATGGCCTTGGTTTCCAGCATCGCATCGCGAAAGGCTCGCAGCGCGTCGGTCGGCATGGTGGCGTGATAGGCATGGCCACCGTTCAGATAGGCCTCCATGATCGCCAGCCATTTTCCGAGATCGATGGCGAAGCTGGTCGATTTGGTGGTCCGGCAACGCTCCAGGGCTGTCTCGCGCATCATCACGAGCCCGGCCGAGGGCGCAGCCGACCAGCCCTTCTGCGGGGCCGAGATCAGGATGTCGACGCCGCAGGCGGCCATGTCCACCCAGGCACAGCCTGAGGCGATGCAGTCCAGAACGAACAGGCCGCCCACGTCATGGATGGCGTCCGCCACGGCACGGAGATAGGCGTCCGGCAGGATCATGCCCGAGGCGGTCTCGACATGCGGCGCAAACAGGACGGCTGGGCGCTCGGCTTTGATGCGAGCGACCACCTCCTCGACCGGGGCGGGCGCGAAGGGCGCCTGGGGCCCATCACCCTGCCGCCGCGCCTTCATTACGATCTCTTCGGACGGAATTGAGCCGGCCTCGAAGATCTGGGTCCAGCGGTAGGAGAAGAAGCCGTTGCGGATCACCATCACCTTGGCGCCCGTGGCGAACTGCCGCGCAACCGCCTCCATGGCGTAAGTTCCGCCGCCGGGGATCACGACCGCGCGCTCTGCGTTATAGACCTCGCACAGCGTCGCATGGATGTCGTGCATCACGCCCTGGAAGGCCTGGCTCATATGGTTGAGCGAACGGTCGGTGAAGACGACAGAAAATTCGAGCAGACCGTCGGGATCAATATCGGAACGCAAGCCAGCCATTTTGTTCTCCTTAGCTGCGGGCCTGATTTCACGAACCCGCTTCATAGTCAAATGCCCGGCGGGCCGGCGCTCTTGTCATGAGCGGGAGAACAGGCTGCACGCGATCAGAGGGGCGTGATGTCGTACCCCGTCAGCATGGCTTCGCAGCCCAGCGCCGCAGCGTCGTCGCTCTCGGACAGGGCGGCAATCGTTATCCAGCCCTGCTCGCGCAACGCGGCGGCCCGTTCCGTATCGTGGCCCAGCGGCAGGAACAGGCGCTGGCCCGTCTCTTCCCCAAAGCCGGCGTCAATCAGCGGATCGGGATAGAGCGAGAAGCCCATCGCTGGCTCGCTGGCGCCGTCGCCATGCGCCACCGTGTAGCTGCCACCGCGGCCGATCTCGCCGATGAACCCTTCCGCGAAAATCGAGAAGCCAAACCAGCTCTGATATTCGAAACCATGCCGCTCGGTTGGATCGAGGGTAAGGGTGATGTCCCAACCGATCGGCTTGGCGATGGCCCGCAGTCCCGCGATCCGCTGGGTCAGCGCACCCTGGGCGGGGCCCTGGTCGATCGCTTCGAGGCGAGCCATCGCCGGATGGAATGGCCCCGTCGCTTCGATCAATGCCTGATAGGGCGCAGCGTCCGCGCCCATGGCGGCGATGGCACCGGCGTCCTTGGCATCCAGGCGGGCTCGCAGTGCCTCGACATCCTGACGGGCGACCGGCATAGGCCCCGCTGCGAGGGCCGACACCAGATCGGGCAGGGTGAAGTCGATGGTGATGCCCTTAACGCCTGCGCGTTGCAGGGCCTCGATCGCGACGTTGACGATCTCGACGGCGGCGGCAACGCTGTCCGATCCGATGATCTCCGCGCCGACCTGCATGCGCTCGCGCTCTGGCCGGAGCTGGTCCGTGCGCAGCTTGAGTACCGGGCCACCGTAGCAGAGGCGAAGCGGGCGCGTGGCGGAGACAAGACGTGTCGCCGCGATGCGGCCGACCTGAGCGGTCATGTCGGGGCGGATCGCCAAAGTACGCTGCGATGCGGGATCGACCGCGCGGCAGAGATCCTCGGCCTTGGCGGACTGGAGGCGGGCGACCAGCGTTTCCTCGAACTCCGCGAGGGCCGGCATGACGCGCCGATAGCCATGGCAGGCGACGGTATCGAGAACCTCGCGCACCAGGCGAGCGGATGCCTCGGCCTGCGGAGGAAGCCGGTCGGCGAGACCTTCGGGGAGTAATCCGGGGGCAATCGTCTCTGTCATGCGCCGGGCTTTAGCGGATTCCGCCGCGCTGGGGAGGGAAAATTCGCATGACATGTGTGTGAGCCGCCGGTTGGTTTGCGGCTCACTCGAAATGCCCCTCCCGCTGTTAAGGGCGGGAGGGGCGATCCATCAGGAAAATTCGAGCGCGCGAACCATGCGCACGCCGGGTGCTTTTTCGATCTTCTGCACCAGTGTCTCGGGCACCCGCTCGTCGACGGAGAGGAGCAGGACGGCCTCGCCGCCCGCCTCACGGCGGCCGAGATGGAAGGTGCCGATATTGATCCCCGCCTCACCGAGCGTGGTGCCGACGGCGCCAATGAAGCCGGGCTGGTCGGTGTTGACGATGTAAAGCATGTGCCCGTCGAGATCGGCTTCGATTTTGATGCCGAAAATCTCGACGAGGCGCGGGTTGGCGTTGCCGAACAGCGTGCCAGCGATCGAGCGGGTGCCCTGGCTGGTCTGCGCCGAGACACGCACCAGCGTGTGATAATCGGCCTCGCGGTCATGCCGCACCTCGCGCACGTCCAGCCCGCGCTCGCGGGCGAGGAACGGCGCGTTGACCATGTTCACCGTATCCGAATAGCGCTTCATCAGGCCGGCGAGCACCGCGCCGGTGATCGGCTTGATGTTCAGCTCGGCGGCGGCACCCTCCACCTCGATCGAAATGTCGGTGAGGTTGTCGTGTGCGAGCTGACCAATCATGCTACCGAGCTTCTCGGCCAGCGCCATATAGGGCTTGAGCTTCGGGGCTTCCTCGGCAGACAGACTGGGCATGTTGAGAGCGTTGGTGACGCCGCCGGTCAGCAGATAATCGCTGAGTTGTTCGGCCACCTGCAATGCCACATTGACCTGCGCTTCGCTGGTCGACGCGCCCAGATGCGGCGTCGAGATGAAGTTGGGCGTCCCGAACAGCGGATTGTCCTTGGCCGGCTCGACCGCGAACACGTCCAGCGCGGCACCGGCGATGTGGCCGCTCTCAAGCCCTTCCTTGAGCGCTGCCTCGTCGATCAGGCCTCCGCGCGCGCAATTGATGATCCGCACGCCCTTCTTGGTCTTGGCAAGATTTTCGGCCGAGAGGATGTTGCGGGTCTGCTCGGTCAACGGCGTGTGCAGCGTGATGAAGTCCGCCTTGGCGAGCAGTGTGTCGAGGTCCGCCTTTTCCACGCCCAGTTCGATGGCGCGCTCGGGCGTCAGGAAGGGGTCATAAGCGACCACCTTCATCCGGAGGCCGAGGGCGCGGCTGGCAACGATCGAGCCGATATTGCCGGCGCCGATGAGGCCCAGTGTCTTGCCCGTCACCTCGACGCCCATGAAGCGGTTCTTCTCCCACTTGCCGGCCTGGGTGGAGGCATCGGCCTCCGGCAGCTGGCGAGCGAGTGCGAACATGAGGGCAATGGCGTGCTCGGCCGTGGTGATCGAGTTGCCGAACGGGGTGTTCATCACCACCACGCCCTTGGCGCTGGCATAGGGGATGTCGACATTGTCGACGCCAATGCCGGCGCGGCCGATCACCTTCAAATTGGTGGCGGCGTCCAGAATCTCCTTCGTCACCTTGGTCGAGGAGCGGATGGCGAGGCCGTCATACTGGCCGATGATTTCCTTGAGCTCTTCCGGCGTCTTGCCGGTGATAACGTCGACCTCGACGCCGCGATCCCGGAAGATCTGCGCGGCCTGCGGGTCCATCTTGTCGGAAATAAGTACTTTAACCATGGGGTCAGTCCTTTGAATATGGCGGGGCGCTTCCCGCGCGGATGGCGGGCCGGGGCAGGATCATGCGATGAAGCCCCGGCCGCCCGCTGGTGCGGGAGCGCCGGAATGGTCTCAGGCGGTTGCGAGCGCGGCCTTGGTTTCGGCATAGGCCCAGTCGAGCCAGGGGCCGAGCGCCTCGATATCGGCGGTGTCCACCGTGGCGCCGCACCAGATGCGCAGGCCCGGGGGCGCGTCGCGATAGCCGGCGACGTCATAGGCGGCGTCCTCGGCTTCGAGCAGCGATGCCATCTTCTTGATGAAGGCGGCGTCGGCGCCTTCGACCGTGAGGCAGACGCTGGTGATCGACCGGTTGGCGGACTCGGCCGCGAGATGGCCGAGCCACGGGCGGGCCGCGACGATGGCATCGATCGCATCGGCATTGGCTTGCGCACGGGCGATCAGCCCCTTGGCGCCGCCCACGGTCTTGGCCCATTCCAGCGCGAAAATCGCGTCCTCGACGGCGAGCATCGAGGGCGTGTTGATCGTCTCGCCCTTGAAAATACCTGCATTGAGCTTGCCGCCCTTGGTGAGGCGGAAGACCTTGGGCAAGGGCCAGGCCGGCGTGTAGCTTTCCAGCCGCTCGACGGCACGGGGGCCGAGGATCAGCACGCCATGGGCGCCTTCGCCGCCCAGAACCTTCTGCCAGGAGAAGGTAGCGACGTCGATCTTGTCCCACGGGATGTCGTAGGCGAACACCGCGCTGGTGGCATCGGCGAAGCACAGGCCCTCGCGGTCGGCGGCGATCCAGTCGCCATCGGGCACGCGCACGCCGGAGGTGGTGCCGTTCCAGGTGAACAGCACATCGTTCGACCAATCGACCTGCTCGAGATCGGGAAGGTGGCCGTAATCGGCGCGCAGGATCGTGGGGTCCAGCTTGAGCTGCTTGGCGATATCGGTGACCCAACCTTCACCGAAGCTTTCCCAGGCCAGCGCCGTCACGGGACGAGCGCCGAGCATCGTCCACATCGCCATCTCGAACGCGCCGGTATCAGAACCGGGAACGATGCCGATGTGGTGCGTCTCGGGCAGGCCCAGCAACTCGCGCATCAGGTCGATGCAATATGCAAGCCGTGTCTTGCCGAGCTTCGAGCGGTGAGAGCGTCCGAGGACCTGTGTGGCCAGCTTTTCGGGAGAGTAGCCCGGCGGCTTCGCGCAGGGACCGGACGAGAAATAGGGGCGCGCGGGCTTGACGCCCGGCTTGGTAACCTCAGTCATGTATTGCGTCTCCTTGCAGAGAGCACGCGCGGCGTTGGGACCGCGTGGCCCGTCGGCGGCCCTAGTCGGCCGGGCGATAAAGTCAAGCGAAGTTCGTGGGCGTTCCGGAGCCGGCCGGAGAGCAGCTTGCAAGGCGGCCTTAAAAACAAGCCGTTTTGTGGCACCGACCCGCCCTCCATTTCCTTGGGAAACGGGGATTGCATGGGGGCCGCGCGCCATGGCGGATTTTCATGCCATCGTGAGAGCGACGCACCCGGTCGCGACGCCCCGACCCTCGTTTACTATTTGTTAACCATCGGAAACCCATATCGGAGCGGATGGTGGGGCAGAGATTATCTGCGCTTTTCGGGCGATTAGCGGCGATGCTGGCGTTAGCGGCGCTTGCCGCTTGCGTCGACCACAGCGTCGTTCACAAACGACCCATGGCTTCGGCGAGTCGGCCGACCCAGCTTCCAGACAATCCGTCATTTCGGCAGTGCACCGCCCGGCTCGATGCCGCGCAGGTACGTTACACGCCGCTCCCTAACCAGAACCACGGCGGCGGCTGCGCTGTCATCGATGCCGTCAAGCTCATGGATATCGGTACGCCGACCGCCAATCTGGGGGCCATGACCTGCCCGCTCGCGGCGACCTTTGCGGCCTGGGCGCGCTATGCAGTCCGGCCGGCTGCACGGCTCTACCTTGGTAGCGAGGTGGTCCGCATCGAGACGTTCGGCACATATGCCTGCCGCGACGTGCGCGGCACCGGGGGCACCATTGCGGGCAAGCGGAGCGAGCATGCTCACGCCAATGCCGTCGATATTGCGGCCTTCGTGCTCGCCGACGGGCGGCGGGTCAGCGTGCTTGCGGATTGGCATGCGGGTGGCCCACCCGCGCAATTCCTCAGGGTGATCCATCAGAGCGCCTGCAAGCGGTTTCCGACCGTGCTCAGCCCGGATTACAACGCCGCGCACCGTGACCATTTCCATTTCGATATGGGCGGTAAGGGGGGCTTTTGCCGCTGAGCGGATGGCCGGTTTCATTCCCGGGAGAAATCGTCTAGCGGCGGGTGTATGACCGATCATGCCCATGTCGACGAGCGCAAGTTTCGCCCTGCCGTCGAGGAAGCTGTCGATGCACAGCGCAAGACTTCTTCTCCGCAAACCGAAAGCGCGGCCTATCGGCTGGCCTTTCAGGATACTGAGTTCCTGCTGCGCGAGGATTTGCGGCCGGTGCGTTTTCAGCTCGAGTTACTAAAGCCCGACCTGCTGCTCTCCGAAGCCAATATCGCTTCCACCTTTGTCTTCTACGGGTCTGCCCGCATTCCTGAGCCGCAGGCGGCCCAGGCCTTGCTGGAAGCTGCGCGGACCGATGCCGAGCGCACCGTGGCGGAGCGGCTGGTTGCCAAGTCAAAATATTATGACGAGGCGCGCAAGCTCGCGCGCATTGCCGCGCAGTTCCCGCCCAATGCCGAAGGTTGCCATCATTTCGTCGTCTGTTCGGGCGGTGGTCCATCGATCATGGAGGCGGCGAATCGCGGTGCGGCGGATGTCGGTGCGCAAACGATCGGGCTCAACATCGTGCTGCCACACGAGCAATGCCCCAATCCTTATGTGACGCCGGAGCTGAGCTTCCAGTTCCATTATTTTGCGCTGCGCAAGATGCACTTCACCATGCGCGCCCGCGCGCTGGCGGTGTTCCCCGGCGGGTTCGGCACGTTCGACGAGTTTTTTGAAGTGCTGACACTGGTTCAGACCGGCAAGATGAAGCCCATTCCCATTCTCGTCTTCGGTCGGGATTTCTGGACCCGCGTCGTCAATTTCGATGCGCTGGCAGAAGAAGGCGTCATCAGCCCGCATGATGTCGATCTCATCCACTGGGTCGAGACAGCGGACGAGGCCTGGGCGGCCGTCGAGCACTTCTATGCCGATAGCGGGCCGCTCGGCTGCTGAACGGCTTTCGAAGCGCGAGAATAAGCGAAGACGAAAAAGAGGCGGGTGCGATGAAAGCACCCGCCTCTTTTCGTAGTCATTCCGCAGAGCGCATCGAGCGGCGCGAGGCTGCTTACTTGGCGGCGGGTTCCGCCGCGTTCTCCGCCGGGGCTGCTGCGTTGCCCGCATCCCCCGGGGCGGCCGCATTCGCGGCTTCGTCCGCCGCTGGCGCCGCATCGGCAGCCGGCAGCGGCAGGTTGGAACCCTGCGCGTTCAAATAGGCGATGATGTTGGCGCGATCCTCAGGCTTGCTGAGGCCGGCGAAGCTCATCTTGGTGCCGTTGGCGAAGCTGCGCGGGCTGGCAAGCCAATGATCCATTTGCTCGAAGGTCCAGGTTCCCCCCACCTTCTTGAGCGCATCGGAGAAGGGGAAGCCGCCCTTGCCGACAGCAATTTCTTCACCCATCGTGCCATAGAGATTGGGCCCGATACCATTGGCGCCGCCCTGGTTGATCGTGTGGCACGCGACGCACTTGGCGAACACTTTCTCACCTGCCGCGACGTCCGCGCTGGCAAGCAGGGTCGCGAGGCTGGGGCCGCCGGCGGCACCGCCTGCACCCTCGGCCTCAACGCCCGCAATCTCGTAGCCCATCGGTTCCGGCCGTTCGGAATGAAAGATCTTGCTGCTGATGATACCACCGCCCAGCGCGATGATGCCGGCAAACAGTGCCCAGCCCGCAGCGGTGTTGAAACGATCGCTCATGCGCCCTTTATCTCCGGCCGATACCCCTTGTTGGCGCTCCCTTAATGGCTGCGCCGCCTGCGTGCAAGCCATGCGTGTGCGCCTTGCGCGCGGGCGACGGACGCCGTAAGCGCAGCGACCGATGGACAATTATCCCCTTCCCGCGCAGCGCCTCGTGGCGGACATGATGGAGGCCGCGGCGCAAGCGCCTGAACTGGCCATCTCTTTCCAGGGCGCGCCGGGCGCCAACTCTCATCTCGCTGTGCTGGATTATGCGGCCGATGGGCGTCCGCTGCCCTGTTTCAGCTTCGAGGATGCGCTGGACGCGGTGCGCGAAGGGCGTGCCGATCGGGCCATGATCCCGATCGAGAATTCGCTGCACGGGCGCGTGGCAGACATGCATTTCCTGCTGCCCGAATCCGGCCTCGTGATCATCGACGAATATTTTCTGCCGATCCGCTACGCACTGATGAGCATCGACGATGCGCCGCTGGTGAGCGCGCTCAGCCATGTGCAGGCGCTGGGGCAGTGCCGCCATTATCTGCGCGCGCGCGGTATCCGCCCGATCGTCTATGACGACACTGCCGGCGCCGCCGCGCTTGTGGCCGAGGCAGGTGAGTCGGGCGCTGCCGCCATCGCGCCGCCGCTGGCCGCCGAGCTTTACGGCCTCAAGGTGCATGACCGGAATATCGAGGACAGCACCGATAACATGACCCGCTTCGTCGTGCTGGCACGCGAATCGCGGGAGCCGCCGCGCGATGGCCCGGTGATGACGACCTTTCTCTTCGAGGTGAAGAACGTGCCGGCGGCTCTCTACAAGGCGCTGGGTGGCTTCGCGACCAATGGCGTCAACATGACCAAGCTGGAGAGCTACCAGATCGGCGCTTTCACCGCGACGCAGTTCTATGCCGATGTGGAAGGCCACCCGGACGACCGCAGCCTGAAAAACGCGCTGGAAGAACTGCGCTTCTTCTCGAAGGAAGTGCGCATTCTGGGCGTTTATCCAGCCAACGAATTCCGTGCCACGCAGGACGCCGATGCCTGAGGGCGCGGCGGTTCAGAGCTGCTTTGAATACCAGCGGTCTGCATAGGGATTGTCGTTGAAGCGTGCGACTTCCCCGTAGCCCTCGCGCTCATAGAGCGATTGCGCTTCCGCCAGTACGCGGTTGGTGTCGAGGCAGACCGTGCGCGCGCCGAGGTCGCGGGCAATGGCTTCAAGCTGCCGCAGCAGGCGCATGGCAAGCCCCATGCCGCGCGCCTGCGGTGAAACCCACATGCGCTTGATCTCAGCCGTCTCCTTATCGAGCAGGCGCACCGCGCCGCAGCCGAGCGGGCTGCCGTCCAGACGGGCGAGCAGGAAAGCGCCGCGCGGGCGGAGGAATTCCTCGCTGCTGGCCGTGCTGCCGCTGCTCGTGTCGAAGCCGTCCTGAAAGCGCGATGCGACCTCGGCCACGTAGAGATCGAGGCAATGTCTTGCATCGGCGCTGTCGGGATTTTCTTCCGCGATTTCAACGGAGGCGGCGGCCAGAAGGCGCTCGGTCTCGGCCATGGCGGCGATGAGTCGCTGGCGTGCTGCCGGCGAAAGCGGCTCCAGCAATGCCAGAGCCTGCTTGTCCGACAGGGCGTCATAGGCGCGAAGTTCCTCACGACCCCTGCCGGTCAGGGTGACGAAGCGCGCGCGGGCATCACCCTCCTGTGCGCCGACGGAAACGAGCTCCTGCGTTTCCAGAGAGCGCAGCATGCGGCTGAGATAACCTGAATCGAGACCAAGCCGCTGGCGCAGATCGCCAAGGGCGGCCCCGGCGGAGCCGATCTCGAACAGCAGCCGCGCCTCGCTGAGCGGCCGGCCGCGGCTATGATAGCTTTCCTCCAGCACACCGACGCGGCGCGTAACGGAGCGGTTGAAGCTGCGGATCTGGGCGATGTGATTAGTGTCCATTGCCTGACTTTAGTCAG
>DASRXX010000007.1:0-218389 GCA_035654015.1 Sphingobium sp. | reverse complement strand
CGACCTCTATCGCCGCGTGATCAACCGCAACAACCGGTTGAAGCGCCTGATGGAGCTGCGCGCGCCGGACATCATCGTGCGCAACGAAAAGCGCATGTTGCAGGAAGCGGTGGACGCCCTGTTCGACAACGGCCGCCGCGGACGGGTGATCACCGGCGCCAACAAGCGCCCGCTCAAGTCGCTCAGCGATATGCTGAAGGGCAAGCAGGGCCGCTTCCGCCAGAACCTGCTCGGCAAGCGCGTCGACTATTCGGGCCGTTCCGTGATCGTGACCGGCCCCGAGCTGAAGCTGCACCAGTGCGGCCTGCCCAAGAAGATGGCGCTCGAACTGTTCAAGCCGTTCATCTACGCCCGCCTCGACGCAAAGGGTCTCTCCATGACCCTGAAGCAGGCCAAGAAGTGGGTCGAGAAGGAGCGCAAGGAAGTCTGGGACATTCTCGACGAGGTGATCCGCGAGCATCCGGTGCTGCTCAACCGCGCGCCGACGCTCCACCGCCTCGGCATCCAGGCGTTCGAGCCCGTTCTGATCGAGGGCAAGGCCATCCAGCTCCACCCGCTGGTCTGCTCCGCGTTCAACGCCGACTTCGACGGTGACCAGATGGCCGTGCACGTTCCGCTGAGCCTTGAGGCGCAGCTGGAAGCGCGCGTGCTGATGATGTCGACCAACAACATCCTCTCGCCCGCGAACGGCAAGCCGATCATCGTGCCCTCGCAGGACATGGTGCTGGGTATCTATTACCTCTCCATGGAGCGCGACGGCGAGCCGGGCGAAGGCATGATGCTCTCCAACATGACCGAGGTGCATCAGGCGCTGTTCGTCAAGGCGGTGACCTTGCACAGCAAGATCATCAGCCGCGTGCCGCAGACCGACGAAGACGGCAACACCTACATGAAGCGCGTCGAGACGACGCCGGGCCGCATGCTCATCGGCGAATGCCTGCCGAAGAGCCACAAGGTGCCGTTCGAGATCGTCAACCGCCTCCTCACCAAGAAGGAGATCGGCGACGTCATCGACCAGGTCTATCGCCACACCGGCCAGAAGGACACCGTGCTGTTCGCCGACGCGATCATGTCGCTGGGCTTCCGCCACGCGTTCCAGGCCGGCATCTCCTTCGGCAAGGACGACATGATCATCCCCGCCGCCAAGGAAGGCTTGGTCGAGGAGACCAAGGCGCTGGTGGCCGATTATGAGCAGCAGTATCAGGACGGCCTGATCACGCAGCAGGAGAAGTACAACAAGGTGATCGACGCCTGGAGCCGCTGCGGCGACCAGGTGGCGGCAGCCATGATGGACGAGATCCGTGCCATGCCGCGCGACCCGGAGACGGGCCGTCTCAAGCCGATCAACTCGATCTACATGATGAGCCATTCTGGCGCGCGTGGTTCGCCAGCGCAGATGAAGCAGCTCGCCGGTATGCGCGGCCTGATGGCCAAGCCGTCGGGCGAGATCATCGAAACGCCGATCATCTCGAACTTCAAGGAGGGCCTGACCGTCCTTGAGTATTTCAACTCGACCCACGGCGCTCGCAAGGGCCTGGCCGACACGGCGCTCAAGACGGCAAACTCGGGCTACCTGACCCGTCGTCTCGTCGACGTGAGCCAGGACTGCGTCATCGTGGAACCGGACTGCGGCACCGAAAAGGCGCTGGAGATGAAGGCCATCGTCCAGGGCGGCAGCGTCATCGCCTCGCTCGGCGAGCGCGTGCTCGGCCGCACCACGGCCGAGGACATCGTTGATAGCAAGGACGGCTCGGTCATCGTTCCGCAGGGCGAATTGCTCGACGAAGCGATGGTCGCCAAGATCGAGGCCATCGGCGTCCAGAGCGTCAAGATCCGCTCGCCGCTCATCTGCGAATCCAAGATGGGCGTGTGCGCCAAGTGCTACGGGCGTGACCTTGCCCGCGGTACGCCGGTGAACATCGGCGAGGCGGTCGGTGTCATCGCGGCGCAGTCGATCGGCGAGCCGGGCACCCAGCTCACCATGCGGACCTTCCACATCGGCGGCGCGGCGCAGCTCAACGAGCAATCGAACCTCGAAGCGGTCTCCGACGGTACGCTGGAACTGCGCGACATGCCGACGATCACCGACAAGAACGGCCGCGATCTCAGCCTCGCCCGCAACGGCGAACTGGCGATCATCGACGACGAAGGCCGCGAGCGCGCGGTGCATCGTCTGCCCTACGGCGCGGTGATCCTCCACAAGCACGGCACCAAGGTGAAGCAGGGCGACCGGATCGCCGAGTGGGATCCGTACACCATGCCAGTCATCACCGAGAAGCCGGGCGTGGTGAAGTATGTCGACCTCATCGACGGCAAGACGCTGACCGAGCAGGCGGACGAAGCGACGGGTATCTCCCAGCGCGTCGTCACCGAGCATCGCGCGGCGGCTCGCTCCAAGGAGGATCTGCGCCCGCGCCTCACGCTGCTCGACGACGAGAGCGGCGAGGCTGCCCGCTACCTGCTGGCGGTGGGCGCGACGCTCTCCGTCGAGGACGGGCAACGGGTGCAGGCCGGTGATATCCTTGCGCGTGTCTCCCGCGAGGCGGCCAAGACCCGCGACATCACCGGTGGTCTGCCGCGCGTCGCCGAATTGTTCGAGGCCCGCAAGCCGAAGGACAATGCGATCATCGCCAAGGTCTCCGGCCGCGTGCAGTTCCTCAAGGACTACAAGGCCAAGCGGAAGATCGCGATCCTCCCCGAGGATGGCGGCGAGCCGGTCGAGTATCTGATCCCCAAGAGCAAGGTGATCGACGTGCAGGAAGGCGACTTCGTCAAGCGCGGCGACAACCTGATCGGCGGATCGCCCGATCCGCATGACATTCTGGAAGTGCTCGGTATCGAGCCGCTGGCCGAATATCTCGTCAGCGAGATCCAGGAAGTCTATCGACTGCAGGGCGTGAAGATCAACGACAAGCACATCGAGACGATCGTCCGGCAGATGCTGCAGAAGGTGGAGATCACCAACGGCGGCGACACCACACTGCTCGCCGGCGAGCAGGTGGACCGCGACGAGATGGACGAGGTGAATGCACGCCTCGCCCCTGGCCAGATGCCCGCGGAAGGCAAGCCGGTGCTGCTCGGCATCACCAAGGCGAGCCTGCAGACGCGCAGCTTCATCTCGGCGGCCTCCTTCCAGGAGACCACCCGGGTGCTCACCGAGGCGGCCGTACAGGGCAAGAAGGACACGCTGATCGGCCTCAAGGAGAACGTCATCGTCGGGCGCCTGATCCCGGCTGGCACTGGCTCCTCGATGAACCGCCTGCGTATCGCTGCCAACAGCCGCGATGCCGCTCTGCGCGCCGCGATGCACGCCGCCAATCAGGCGCATCTCGTCGCCCCGCAGACGGCAGCCGAGGAGCATGCGGCGGAACTGAAGGAAGGCCCCGAGGCGGCGATCGGGGACGATCCGCTCGGCGCGGTGCAGGGTGAGGACTTCACCACTGAGGATCTGAACTGAGCCTCGCTCTTTCGGGAGCATGAGAGACAGGGCCCGCCGGATATTATCCGGCGGGCCCTTCTGCTATGGGAGGCGCGCTGCGGGGCTTGACTGATCTGATGGTCGCCCTGACAGGGTGGTGGCAGGCAGATCCACAAGCCGACGTTAGCCGGCGCCGGGAACGGCCACTAAGCGGGGTTCCGGCGCACGAAGATCACCGCCACGCTATCCTGCGAAATCAACCGCCAACGCATCGGATCAGCCTTCAGCGCGGCAATGAGACCCGGCGTCCATGCCGGACTCAGCACATAGGCGGCGGGACGGTAAATTCGTTCCAGTTCCTCTGGACCGACCTCCCCCTTAACCAGCCGCCGATAACGACCCCACTCGGACCGCGTATAGCGATAATAGCGCCCATCATAGGCCACGGTGACAGCCGGAAAGCTGCTATCGATCACCGGGCCGCCCCACGGGAAATGGGCGAAGACGACGCCCCGCACGCCCTGCGCGTGGAGCGCCTGGATCTGGCGCACCGGGATCTGGTCCGAGAAGCGGGCAGGGCCCGCGGTGGAGGCCACCATTGCCAACAACAGCGCCGCCATCGGCCGGGACCAGGCCGACGGCGACGGCCCTCCCCCCGCGCCCGCGAGCCCGGCAAACACCGGAATCATCGCAACAGCCCAGAACGGCACGAAGCGCCCGGCCGCAATGCTGGCGCATAACAGCACCCCGGCCGCAAGCACGGCCGGCCGATCCACGGTCCTTCCCCAACGATAATAGAGCCAGCCCGCGATCAGGACCGCTACCAGCACCAATCCGGCGATGCCGCGATTGCCGGGCCACCATAACGGCAACCATTCCGTCACCCCCATGGCCCGGCTCTCGCGCGCATTGTGCGCAGCGTCGGTAATGATGGACAGACCTTCGGGCGTCGCCAGGAGGGCGAGGCCGGCGAGCGCGACGAACATCGTCGACTCCCAAGGCAGGACGCTCGCCGGTAGTCGCAGCCAGTCCAGCCAATGCGCCGCAGCCAAGCCGCCAAGATAGAGCACCGCTATCGCCACCGAGGGATGCAAATTCTGCCAGAGCGGCAGAAGCAGTGCCGCCAGACCGAGGCGCCGCCAGGCCGGCCCGTGCAGACGCAACACAGCGAGGAGCAATCCAAAGCAGAGCAGCGCCAGACTTTGCGGCCGGATCGAGGCATAAGGCAAGGCGACGATGAACGCGATCGGCAGGCCGATCAGCAAGCCTGCCATGGGGGCGCCGCGCCGCCGGCAGGCCCAGGCAACCACGCCCATCGCGCCGAGCCAGCACGAGGCATCGAACAGGCGTAGCCCTGCCCAGCCCCACCAGAGCCGCAATTGCGCCAACAGCATCTGGCCCAGCCACGCAAAGGATGGCACCGCCTCGTCCAGATAGTGGGCCGCGAAGGGCTCCTGCTTGATCCATTGCCCGTTGGCGAGGGCCAGCTCGCCAAGCTTGAGCTGCCAAAAAATATCGACGTCCCAGATCGGTCGGCGCAGAAGGATGAATAGAAACAATGCCGGCATCAGCGCCATCAGCGCGGATGGCAATACCGGTGCACCGCTGTGCAACTGTTTCGCGGGATCACGCGTGATACCGATTAAGCCCTCCCCCCATTCCGCGCTTCAAGGCGGTGACTGCCACCGGCGTGATGAGCGGGTCAAGCCGATTGGTGGGACCCGCCCGGCGCATGGCGCGGTTATGCGCAGGCAACCGCCCACACGGCGGCGCGCGGCAGACTCGCCCCGCGTCCCGCTTGGTGGCAGGCGTCACGGCGGGGACAGGGCGTATGTGCCGATGTTGCCGTTTGTCGAAGCGCCACCACAATGAAAAAGGGCCGCGGTCGTGACCGGGCCCTTCTTGCATGATGCTTGCTTATCACGGGGCTGGCCGCCCGCGGAGCTTAACCCTTCTTGAGGGTAAGGCCACCGAAACGCTTGTTGAAGCGCGCCACCTGACCGCCGGTATCGAGCAGACGCTGGTTGCCGCCGGTCCACGCCGGGTGCGAGGTCGGATCAATATCGAGCGCGAGCGTATCGCCTTCCTTGCCCCACGTCGAACGGGTCCGGAAGCTGCTGCCGTCGGTCATCTGGACGGTGATGAAGTGATAATCGGGATGGCCTTCTTTTTTCATGTCTCAATGCTCCAGAAATGGCTGGTTTCCGACCAGCCGGGGAGTGCCAGGGAAGCGCGGCCCTTAACGCGCGACGGGCGCAAACGCAAGGGGTGCGAGGCGCATGCCAGCAACGGCAGACTTCGGCATAGCAACCGCACTCGGCGCCCGAGAGGGGCCACTGCGTGCCGTCCCCTCACATACTCACTCTCGCGCACGCACGCTTGCCAATCGCGGTCCAGCGTGCGGACCATCCGCCGGCAGCTCAGTCTTTCGGAGGATCCGCGATCATCGCTACGCACTGAGTCTCGGCGCAGAGCTTGCCGTCGATGCTGGCCTTGCCGGTAAACTTGCAGACCGATCCGCGCAGCTGGGTGAACTCGACGTGCAGATCGAGCAGGCAGCCGGGCTCAACCGGGGCGCGGAACTTGGCGCCCTCTATAGTCATGAAATAGACGAGCTTGCCACTGCCGGCGAGTTCCAGTGACTCGACCGCAAGGATCCCCGCCGCCTGCGCCAGCGCCTCGATGATCAACACACCCGGCATGATCGGCCGGCCGGGAAAATGCCCCTGAAAGAACGGTTCGTTCATCGATACCGCCTTGACCGCATGGATCGAGGTCCGGGGAACCATCGACACCACGCGATCAACGAGCAGGAACGGATAACGATGCGGCAAAGCCGCCATGATCCGGCGGATATCGAGGGGACCGATCGGTTCAGTCCCCTCCCCCTGCTGATTGCTCATTCCGATCAACGCCCCTGCGGACGGCGTGCCGGCGTTGTGGCGGCGGGAGCGGCCGGTGCAGGAGCGGCAGCGGTCGGCGCGGCCCCCTGCTGCTGGCCACCCGGACGCCAGCCCTGCGGCGGCGTGATGCTGACCGAAGGCACCAGCGCATTCAGCTCCTGCACGAGCAGGTTCGTCACGTCGGCCGTCGGCTGGAAAGCCTCGGCGGCGCCGGCCTTGAGCAACAGATCAATCTTGTTCTTCGTCATGACGTTGCGCAGCGCATCGTCCAGCTTGCCGCCGATTTGCTCCAGCACGTAGGACCGAGCCAGCGCAAGCGGCTGCTCCAACTGCTGCAACTCGGCCTGTGCTTCCTGCGCGCGCCTCTGGAGATCGGCATATTGCGTCTGGAGCTGGGTCTGCTGTGCGGCGGTGGGCTTTTCGCCCGCAGCCGTCGCGGCCGCCTGAAGCGCATCCTGCTTCTGCTTCAGTTCCGTCTGCAATGCGGTCTGGCGTGCAGTGAGCTGGTCGATATTGGCCTTGTAGGTCGTCTGCATCTGCTGAGTCGCGGTCGTTGCGGCAGACGACTGCCCCACCGCCTGTTCGACGTTAACCACGGCGATCGCCTGCTTGACCTGCGCTGATGCAGGAGCGGCGGCCGCAAACGCAACCGCCGAGGCCGACGCAAGCGCGGCGGCGGAGAAAATGGAAATGCGCATCAGAATTGTGTCCCTATGTTGAACGTCACGACTTTGGTGTCATCGCCTTCAACGCTAAGCAACGTTTTGGCGATGTCGATCCGGAATGGACCGAAAGGCGAATTCCAATTCACGCCAAAGCCCACCGAAACGCGCGGCTTGGGCGTATCACCCAGATAAAACTCCTTGAAGCCGCCAACCGTCGGCCCGAAAAGTGTCGACCCCGATGGGCAGGACGTGCCGTCCGGGATCGGTGACAATGTACCGTCGGCCGTGTTCTGACACTGGAGTGCGCCGTCGGAATTGCGAATAGGCAGAGTCTGAGAGCCCGGCAGGTCGATCAAACCGCCATTGGCAGCGGTCGGCCGCTTGACGCCGAAGACGGCGCCGACATCCATGAAGATGGATGGCCGCAGGCCGAGATCGCGCGCCCCGGAACCCAACGGAATCTCAAGCTCCGCGTGGCCGAGATAATAGGCACGCCCGCCAAGCGCATCGTCCGCCCAGCTTGTGCGATCCTCGTTGAAACCTGTGGGATTGCCATTCTCGTCGTAGACGTACGGCTTGCGCACGATGCGAGGTCCCACGCCGCGAATGTCGAAACCGCGCATCTGGGGCTCGCCCAGGAAAAAGCGGTCAACCAGCCGCACCGGATCGCTGCTCGGGCTCGGCGCCTTCTCGAACGACTTGATATAGCCCGCCTCGCCCTTGAGCGAGAAGACGAAGCCACCGCCCAATGACCAATATTTGTCTGCCGACAACCGGTTGCGCAAATATTGAACATTACCGCCCAAGCCTGCGAAATCCTGCTGGAAAACGAAGCTTTGCCCACGCGTAGGCCGGATGCGGTTGTCACGCGCGTCGTAGATCAGCGAATAACCGATGGTCGAGGTCGTCCGCTTGCCGAGTGCATCGCACAGATACTGGCCGGCCAGCAACGGATCGCACGAGGCGACGCCCGGTGTCAGGCGATCACTGAAATAGCTGAAGCGGTCCAGCGTGACGTTGTCGAAGGAGAGGCCATAGCGCAACTGGACAGAGAGATACTCTGTGATCGGCACGCCCGCGCGCAGTTGGAAACCCGTGCGCACCTGGCTGTAGGTGGTGTTGCGCGAATTATCGAAGTTATAGTTGAACGCGTTCAGGTCCTGCCTGAAGATGTCGCCGGCGAACGCGATGTTCTTGTCGAACAGATAGGGTTCGGTGAAACCCAGGTTAACGGACTTGGAATAGCTCGAATAATTGACCGAGGTGCGGAGTTCCTGCCCCATGCCCCGGAAGTTGCGCTGCGTCACCGAGGCAGACAGGATGAAGCGTTCGAGGCTCGAAAAACCGGCCGACAGCTGGAGTTCGCCGGTCGACTTCTCCTCGACATTGGTCTCCAGCACGATGCGATCCGGCGCGGAACCAGGCTTTTGCTCGATTTCGAGCTTTTCCTGGAAAAACCCGAGCGAGTTGATGCGATCTTGCGAGCGACGCACCGAGAAGGTGTTGAATGCATCGCCCTCGTGCAGACGGAACTCGCGGCGAACGACCTTGTCCTGCGTCAGCGTGTTACCGTTGACGTCGATCCGTTCGACATAGACGCGCGGCGCATTCGCGATCCGGAACGTGATCGACATGGTGCGCGCGTCTTTGTTCGGCTGGAAATCCGGCGACACGTCCGCAAATGCATAGCCAAACAGGCCGGCGGTTTGATTGAGCTGCTCAACCGTATCCTCGACCAGCTTGGCGTTGTACCAGTCGCCCTCGCGCATGCGCAGTGAACGGGTCAGCCCGTCGGACGACAGGTCGCGAATATCGCTCTTCACGTCGACCGGACCAAATTTGTACCGGTCGCCTTCCTCCACCACATAAGTGATGATGAAATCCTGCTTGTTGCTGGTGAGCTCCGCCACCGCCGAGACCACGCGAAAATCCGCATAGCCCTGAGTCAGGTAGAATTGCCGCAGCTTCTGCTGGTCATAGGCCATGCGGTCCGGATCATAGGTGGTGCCGGACGAGAACAGGCGGAACCATCGGGACTGCTTGGTGGCCATCTCGCCACGCAGTTTGCCATCACTGAACTTGTCGTTGCCGATGATGTTGATCTGACGGACCTTGGACTTGGGCCCTTCCGAAATCTCATAGACGATGTCGACACGGTTCTGGTCCAGCTTGACCAGCTTGGGGTCGACCACCGCCGCAAAACGGCCCTGCCGTCGATAGAGTTCGATGATGCGGGCGACGTCGGCGCGCACCTTCGAGCGCGTGTAGATCTGCCGAGGCGCCATCTTGATCTCGGGCAGGATCTTGTCGTCCTTGAGGCGCTTGTTACCCTCCAGCACGATGCGATTGATCACCGGGTTTTCAGTGACCTGGATGGTCAGCGCGCCGGCATCGTCCCTGATCTGCACGTCCGCGAACAGTTCGCTGGCATAAAGCTCGCGCAGCGCCTGGTCGAGCGTCTCGCGCGTATAGCTGCCGCCAACACGCAACTTGGTGTAGGAGAGAACGGTATCCGGCTCGAGCCGCTGTGCGCCCTCGACCGTGATCGTGCGGATCGTGCCCGTCGGGTTCACCGGCGCGGCCACGGGAGCGGCCGGAAGCGCCGGCGCGGCTGGTTGCGCCTGCGCGAAGGCGGGCGTGGCGCATAAACCGGCCAAAATCGTGCCGGACAGCAGGAAGGGCGCGAGGCGGCCCTTGATCGATGTCCGTTCTGCTTGCGTCAAACCGTGCTTCCTCGCCTAATCCTGGAACCTCCGCACCCCGAGCGAGGCACGCGCGCTGCTCCCCTGCCCCAACCGCATCAGCCGATCAAGCGGGACAAGCCCCGCCAGAGCCCGAATGACGCCAGATCGTTCAGTGTCACCAACAGCATCATGCCCAGCAGCAGGGCAAGGCCCGAGCGATAGGCGATTTCCTGGAGACGAGGGCTGACCGGTCTGCGCTGGATAGCTTCAATTCCGTAAAAGAATAAATGACCCCCGTCGAGCATGGGAATTGGCAAGAGGTTGATGAACCCCAAATTAATCGACACCAGTGCGATGAGCGAGATCAGCGCCTCCGGGCCCAGCACTGCCTGCTCACCGGAAATCTGCGCAATCTTCAGCGGCCCGCCAAGCTCGGAAAGCGGCCGTCGGCCCGTGATAATCTGCACCAGCCCTTCCGCCATCATGCCGATCAATTCACCCGTGCGCCGCACCCCGACGATCGGCGCCTCGATGAGCGACACCGGCCGCACCACGGGCTCCGCACTGCGCACGCCCAGCGCGCCATAGCGGAACTCGTTGCCGAAACGGTCCCGTTCGACCTGCGTGCCGATCTCCAGCGGCAAGACAAGCTGCGCCCCGCCGCGTTCGATCTCGATATCCACGGTCTCCCCGGGCCGGCTGACGACGATGCGTCGCAAATCCGGGAACAACTCGATCACCTGCCCGTCCACGGCGCGAACCGTATCGCCCGCCTTGAGGCCGGCCTTGGCTGCCGCCGAGCCCTGCACCACCTCCGCGATACGCGGCGGCGTGACATTCTCGCCATACATGAGGGCGAAGCCAGCGAGGATAAGCGCGGCGAACAGCAGGTTAACGAACGGCCCGGCAGCGACAATCAGCGCGCGCTGGTAAAGCGGCTTGGCCGGGAAACAGCGGTTGCGCTCCTGCGCGCTGAGCTCCAGCCAGGCAGGATCGGCCTGGCTCGCAACGTTCATGTCGCCCGCGAACTTGACGTAGCCGCCGAGCGGCAGCGCTGCCAGGCGCCAGCGCGTGCCGCGCCGATCATGCCAGGCCGTGATTTCCGGCCCGAAACCGATGGAGAACGTCTCGGCATGCACGCCGAACCAGCGGCCGACAAGATAATGCCCCAGCTCGTGGACGAAGACGAGCGGCCCGATGACGAGCAGAAAGGCGAGCACGGTAAGGAAGAAACCCGGATTGTCGCTCAACTGATCAACTCCGCAGCCAGACGCTCCGCGAGCCGACGCGCCGACAGGTCGATAGCGTGGATATCGGCAATGCTCGTCGCCGGTCCCAGATTGGAACGGGCTAGCACGTCTTCAACGATCCGGCCAATATCCAGAAAGCCGATCCGCTCATCGAGGAACGCGGCGACGGCAACCTCGTTCGCGGCATTGAGGACCGCTGGCGCACTGCCGCCCGCGAGGATCGCCTCGCGCGCCAACCGCAGGGCGGGGAAACGCTGCTCATCCGGCGCCTCGAAATCGAGCCGGCCGATCCGTCCCAGATCGAGCGGCTGACAGGGTGTCTCCATTCGCGCCGGCCAAGCCAATGTGCTGGCGATGGGCACCCGCATGTCCGGGCAGCCGAGCTGGGCGATGGTCGAGCGATCGCGAAACTCCACCATGGAATGAACAACGGATTGCGGGTGAACGAGAATCGCCAGCCGCTCCAGTCCGACAGGGAAGAGATGCCAGGCCTCGATCAGCTCCAGCCCCTTGTTCATCATCGTCGCGCTGTCGATGCTGATCTTGCGGCCCATCGACCAGTTGGGGTGCTTGAGGGCTTCAGCGGGGGTGACATCCCGCATCGCGTCTCGCGTAAAAGTGCGGAACGGGCCACCGCTCGCGGTCAGCGTTATTTTTGAGACTGCATCCAAGCTTCCGCTAGCAAGACACTGAAATATCGCGTTATGTTCGCTATCAACGGGCAGGAGGGTGGCGCCGCTTTCCGCGACAGCCGCCATCATCAATGCGCCGGCCGAGACCAACGCCTCCTTGTTCGCCAGAGCCACCGTGCGTCCATGGCGCACAGCCGCCAGCGTAGGCGCGAGGCCAGCTCCGCCCACGATGGCAGCCATGGTCCAATCGGCGCCCATCTCCGCGGCCTCGATCAGCGCCAGCGGGCCCGCTGTCGCCTCTACCCCGGTCCCGGCGAGCGCATCCCTCAGCGCGGAATAGCGGGTTTCATCGGCAATGACGGCACGGCGCGCACGATGGGCGATGGCGGCTGCGGCAAGACCATCCACATCGTGACAGGCAGTGAGCGCCAACACGTCGTATGCATCGGGATCGTGCCCGATCAGGTCCAAGGTCGAGCGACCGACGGAGCCGGTCGCCCCAAAGATTGTGATGGTGCGCGGGGCGATCGTCATGCCAATGCCCGCATGTAGAGCGCATAAAAGATCGCAGCGGCCAGAAGCCCGTCCACCCGATCGAACAATCCACCGTGCCCCGGAATCAATGCGCCCGAATCCTTGACGCCGGCCGCTCGCTTGAGCCCGCTTTCGAAGAAATCACCAACCTGCGCGATCACCGGCAAAGGAATCCCCAATGCCGGAATGAGCCACCACGCCTTAGAAGCGCCATGTATCCCACTGGAATAAAATGAAACCATGGCCGCCACCACGGCCATGCTGGCGGCGATACCGCCCAACAAGCCGGCCCATGTCTTGGACGGGCTGAGGCGCGGCGCGATCTTGGGTCCGCCAATCGTCCGGCCGGCAAAATAGGCCCCGATATCCGTTGCCCACACGATCATCAGCAAAAGCAGCGTCCAATAGACCGGCGAAGCCCAATGGGTCCGGATATCCCATAGCGCAAAAGCCGCCAGCCCGACATAAACGACCGCGAACGCCAGCCAGAGCAGACGCCCAGACAGGGACGATGCAAAACCTCGGATCAGCCCCCAAAATTCCCACAGGACGCCGAGCGCGACAAGGGCGACCAAGGCCGTGAAGGCCACGCCGCCCAACCACAAGGCGACCGCGGCGACGGCCAGCATCACGATGGCCGAGAGCGTGCGCACGCCAAGGTCGGACTTCCTGGCGCCCGCACTCATCACAGCCCCCCGAAGCGCCGTTCGCGCCGCCCGAAGCTGGCAACCGCTTCGGCCAGGCTCGCTTCATCGAAATCGGGCCAGAGCGTATCCGTGAAATACAGCTCGGCATAGGCCGCCTGCCAGAGCAGGAAATTGGACAGGCGCTGCTCGCCAGACGTGCGGATGAGCAGATCCAGCGGTGGCAGATCGGCGGTATCGAGATGGGCGGCGATCAGGTCCGGGCGAATGTCAGCCGGATCGAGCGTGCCAGCCTTAACCTGCTCGCCGAGCATCCGCATGGCACGGGCCAGTTCATCCTGCGCGCCATAATTGAGCGCGACGACGAGGGTGGCGCCATCATTGCTCGCGGTGCGTGCAACGGCGGCGTCGACCATCGCGGCGGCTTCCGGCTCAAACGCACGATAGTCGCCGATCACGCGCAGACGGATGTTGTTGCGGTGCATGTCATCCAACTCGGCGCGGATGAACTGCTTCATGAGGCTGGTAAGTTCGGCGACTTCCGGCTCCGGCCGTTTCCAGTTCTCCGAGGAAAAGGCGTAAAGCGTCACACATTCAATGCCGAGTTTGCTGGCGGCGCGCAGCGTGCGGCGCACCGCTTCCGCCCCGGCGCGATGCCCGGCAACCCGCGGCAGGTGGCGCGCCTTTGCCCAGCGGCCATTGCCGTCCATGATGATCGCGACATGGCGCGGCACACACCCCTCCCCGCCATGAGCGAGAACAGGCGCCGGTGCGCGCGAAAAGCGAGAACCCGAGAGGATCATGGCCGGTCCGTGCCGCCCAACAAGCCGAGGCCGCGCTTATTTGCCAAGGATTTCCTTTTCCTTGGCCTGTGCCGCGGCGTCGATCTCGGCGATGGTCGCATCCGTGAGCTTCTGCACCTCGGCTTCTGCCCGCTTGCGCTCATCCTCGCTCATCTCGCCCTTCTTCTCGTCGGCCTTGAGATTGTCCATGCCGTCACGGCGAACATTGCGGGCGGCGACGCGCGCCTTCTCGGCATATTGGCCGGCCAGCTTGGCCAAGTCCTTGCGGCGCTCCTCGGTAAGATCCGGAATCGGCAGGCGGATATTCTGCCCGTCAACGATGGGATTGAGGCCGAGCCCCGCCGAGCGGATCGCCTTGTCCACCGGACCGAGATTGCTCTTGTCCCACACCTGCACGGAGAGCAGGCGCGGCTCGGGCGCGGAGACGGTGGCGACCTGGTTGAGCGGCATGTTGGCACCATAGACCTCAACCGTCACCGGATCGAGAAGAGACGTATTGGCCCGGCCGGTCCGCAGACCCGCCAGATCATGCTTCAACGCCTCGACCGCGCCCGCCATGCGACGCTCGAGATCAGCCTTGTCATACTTAGCCATCGTGTCTCTCCGAAATATTGCCGGGCGATCAGGCCGCGGCGCTGACGGTGGTCGAGACACCCTCGCCCCGCAGCACCCGGGCGAGATTGCCCTGCTCGCGAATGTTGAAGACGATGATGGGGATCGCATTATCCCGGCAGAGCGCGACGGCGCTCGCGTCCATCACCTTGAGATTTTGGGTTAGGACCTGGTCGTAAGTCACGTGATCAAAACGTTTTGCTGTCACGACCTTCTTGGGGTCCGCATCATAGACGCCATCTACCGAAGTGCCCTTGTAGAGCGCATCGCAATGCAGTTCCGCCGCGCGGACCGCCGAGGGGGTATCGGTGGTGAAATAAGGCGAACCGAGCCCGGCGGCGAAAATCACGATCCGCCCGCGCTCCAGATGCCGGATGGCGCGGCGCCGGATATAGGGCTCGCAAATGGCGTTCATCGGAATGGCGGACTGCACGCGCGTATCGACGCCGACCTGCTCCAGCGCATTCTGCATGGCCAGTGCATTCATCACCGTCGCCAGCATGCCGATGGAATCCGCCTGGGCGCGGTCCATGCCCTTGGCAGCGCCAGCCATGCCGCGGAAGATATTCCCCCCGCCGATGACGAGACACAGTTCGAAACCGCTTTCCTGGGCCGCCTTCACTTCCAGAGCGAGGCGATGAACGGTGTCAGGATCAATGCCATATTGCCCCGGCCCCATCAGCACCTCGCCCGACAGCTTGAGCAGAATCCGCTTGGATGAGGCTGATGACATGAAAATCCCTGAACGAGTAACCGGAATGCGCGCGGACCTTAGAGCATCACGCGGAGAAGTGGGAACGGGTTTTTAGCAAAATTTCCTCGCGCACCCCGCCCCTCATGAAAACGGGGCGCCCGACTGGTCCCGGCGCCCCGTTCCAACGATAAATGAGGTTATCAGGCGCTCACAGCGGCAGCGACTTCCGCCGCGAAATCGCTGACTTCCTTCTCGATACCCTCACCAAGCTGGTAGCGGACATAGTCGACCAGCGTGATGGTGGTGCCGGCATCCTTGGCCGCCTTGGCGACGACGTCCGCGATGGGCGTCTTGTTGTCGATCACGAACAGCTGCGAGAGCAGCGCGTTTTCCTTGGCGAACTTGGCGACCGCGCCATCGACCATCTTGGCGATGATCTCGGCGGGCTTGCCCGATTCGGCCGCCTTTTCCATCGCAACCTTGCGCTCGCGCTCAAGGATCTCGCCGTCGATATCCTCGGCGCGCAGGGCGACCGGGAACGCAGCAGCGATATGCATGGCGAGCTGCTTGCCGAGCGGCGCCAGCACGTCCTCACCCGCCGGGCTCTCCAGCGCAACGAGCACGCCGATCTTGCCGAGACCCGGCGCGACGGCATTGTGCATGTAATCCACGACCAGCCCCTGATTGACCGAGACGTGCTTCACGCGGCGCAGCTGCTGATTCTCGCCGATGGTGGCGATGTTGGCCACGAGCGCATCGCCCACGGTGCCGCCGCTGGGATAGGCCGCACCCTTCAGCGCCTCGGCATCGCCGATGCCACCGGCCAGCGCAACCTGCGCAGCGGCGCGAACAAACGCCTGGAACTGATCGTTCTTGGCAACGAAGTCGGTCTCGCTGTTGACCTCGACAGCCACGCCCTGCGTGCCGTTGACGGCCACGGCAACCAGACCCTCGGCGGCCGTGCGGCTCGACTTCTTCTGCGCAGCGGCAAGACCCTTGGCGCGCAGCCAGTCGACGGCGGCCTCGATGTCGCCATTTGTTTCTGCCAACGCCTTCTTGCAATCCATCATGCCGGCGCCCGAGCGCTCGCGCAGTTCCTTGACGGCGGCTGCGGTAATCTCTGCCATAGTCCTGTTCCTTCAGATGAATGTCTCAAAATGGCGAACGGGCGCCCGGCCCTTCCCGGCCCGGCGCCCTGCCCGCTCAATGTTGCGTGCGTTTGACGGGGCCTCAGGCCTCGGCGGAAAGACTCTCTTCCGCCGGCGGCTCATCCAGCGCGCCGAGATCAACGCCAGCAGCGGCCGCCGCACCCTGGTTGCCGCGTGTCGCCGCCTGGGCAACCGCCTCGCAATACAGGCGAATGGCGCGGCTGGCATCGTCATTGGCCGGAACCGGGAAGGCGATGCCCGACGGATCGACGTTCGAATCGAGGATGGCGACGACCGGAATGCCCAGCGTGTTGGCTTCCTTGATCGCCAGCTCTTCCTTGTTCGCGTCAATCACGAACATCACGTCCGGAATGCCGCCCATGTCACGGATACCGCCCAGCGACAGCTCCAGCTTGTCGCGCTCACGGGTCATCTGCAGCACTTCCTTCTTGGTGAAGCCGTGGGTATCGCCCGACAGCTTCTCCTCAAGCGCCTTCAGGCGCTTGATCGAGCCGGAGATGGTCTTCCAGTTGGTAAGCATACCGCCCAGCCAGCGGTGATTCACGAAATGCTGACCCGCGCGACGCGCAGCCTCGGCAATCGGCTCCTGCGCCTGGCGCTTGGTGCCGACGAACAGCACCTTGCCACCGGCGCCCACGGTCGCGCTCACGAATTCGAGAGCCCGCGCAAACAGCGGAACAGTCTGCGACAGGTCGATGATGTGAATGCCGTTCCGCTCGCCGAAGATGTAGGGCTTCATGCGGGGATTCCAGCGGTGGGTCTGGTGACCGAAATGCGCGCCGGACTCGATGAGCTGATGCAATGTGACGACAGGTGCCGCCATGGATTTTCTCCTTACCGGTTGAACCTCTGGGATCCAGTGACCGCTAAGCGGCACCGGGATATGTGGGATCCCATGTGGATTAGACGGGCGCCCTTAGCCGAGAAAAGTCGAACACGCAACACTTGACGGCAGGTTCAAAATAGAACAAACAGGGAACAACAGTAGGGACAAGCCAAGCAAGGCTCGTCCGCACGGAAGCAGAAAGGACGAACCATGGTTCTCTATGCAGTTGGCTCCGCCCTGTTCGCACTGGGGACGACAGCAGCTCTCACGGTGATGTGGCTGGAGTTCGCACGCTATCGCCATGCAATGATGGCGGCGCTCCGAACCCTCAGCCTCGATGGCTTGCCAGTGCCTGCGCCGGCGACACCAGCGGTGCCAATCAAGGCTGCGGTGATACCGGCGTGGCAACCGCTGCGAGGCGCCGCCTGACCCGGCTATAACTGATGATGCCCACCGGGATGAGCACCAGATAGCCCAGGGAGAGCAGCAGCAGGCTGTGCCAAGGCGCAACGAGCAAGGCGGCAGCGAACAAGCCCGCCGCGAAAATGGCAAAAATTCGCCAGCTCGGCGGAACGCGCATGCGCTTCCACCCCAGCGTCGGCAGACTGGAGATCATGAGAAAAGAGGCGAAGACGACCCACGGCGCAACAAAACGCCAATCGCGGAACAACTCATCGCCCGTCACGAACCAGGCATAAAGCGGCATCAGTGCCAGCCCCGCCCCGGCCGGCGCGGGCACACCGGTGAGAAAGCCCGCCACCTTGCGCGGCTGATCGATGACATCGAGATTGGCATTGAAGCGCGCGAGGCGCAGCACGCAACTCAACGCCAACCCGAGCGCCACGATCCAGCCGAACCGAGGCATCTGCTGGAGCGACCACAGATAAAGAAGGATAGCGGGCGAAACCCCGAAAGCGATCGAATCCGAGAGCGAATCAAGCTCGGCGCCGAACCGGCTCTCCGAACGCAGCAAGCGCGCAATCCGCCCGTCGATGCCGTCAAGCACTCCTGCGAAGATGATGGCCCCGACGGCCAGTTCCCAGAACCAACTCATCGTCCGACCGGGCGGCAGCAAACGGAGTTGTTCAGGATCGTTGCCGGAAATAGCGAAGCGGATCGCCGTCAGCCCGAAGCAAAGCGCCATGGCCGTAACAGCACTCGGCGCCACTTGCCGCAGCGAAATCCCCCTCCGCATGCGGACCGGCGAGCGTTTCATGGCTTCGCCTCTGGCAGAGCGGCCAGCACCAACGGCCGGTGCATGGGATCGCGCGACGCAGAAGCGCGCCCCACGACATCTCCCGGACGCCGTCCGGCAAGCCCGGCCAGTCCCACATCGCCAACCGAGGCAGCCGGCACCTTCATTGCTGGATACCCGTCGCCGCTTCGTTATCCCCAATCCGGGCAAGGATTGTCTCGCCGGCAACGGTATGCTGGCCGAGCGTCACCTTGGGCGCCGTCCCCGCCGGCAAATAAACGTCCACCCGGCTGCCGAAGCGGATCAAGCCGATGCGCTGGCCGGCGGCCACAATATCCCCGCGCTTGACGAACGGCACGATGCGCCGCGCGACCAGCCCGGCAATCTGGGTGAAACCGATCCGTACGCCGTCACCGCGTTCGACGAGAATATGCTGGCGTTCATTGTCCTCGCTCGCCTTGTCGAGGTCCGCATTGATGAACTTGCCGCTGATATAAACGACATCCTTGACCGTGCCGCCGATCGGCGTGCGGTTCACATGCACGTCGAACACGCTCATGAAGATGGAGACGCGGGTAAGCGGCTCATGCCCCAGCTTATCCGGCCCGGCCATCTCGGGCGGCGGCGGCACCGTCTGAATGAGCGTGACCAGCCCGTCGGCCGGCGCAATGATTGCCGCCTCGTCCTGCGGCACGGCGCGGACCGGATCACGGAAGAAGGCAAAAACCCAGATCGTCACGCCCGCCATCAGCCAGGCGAGCACCGACCATCCCAACAGCGCAAACACCAGCACGATGCCGGCCGCAATGGCGCCAAAACGGCGTCCCTCCGGATGAATACCGGGGAAACTCCATTTCACGCTGGTCCTGGTGGGCACGGCCGGCTGCGAACCGGAAAGCTCAGTTGTCATCAGCTTAGTCTAGGCAGCCGAGCGAGCGCGCACAACGCCTGAATTGCCGGGCGAGCCGTGTAATCGCTTTTCGCGCCGCCAACGGTTGATCCTACGCGCGCCATTCCTTAGAGGCGGAAGGCAAAGGCCACCGGCCTCCTCTCGCCATCGGCCGCCACACGGCCCCGCAAACAGGGAAAGACCAGACGCGCATGAGCAAGATCAAGGTGAAAAATCCTGTCGTCGAGATCGACGGCGACGAGATGACCCGCATCATCTGGGAGTGGATCCGCGAGCGGCTCATCAAGCCCTATCTGGACGTGGACCTTCACTATTACGACCTGAGCGTGCAGGAGCGTGACCGCACCGACGACCAGATCACCATCGATTCGGCCAACGCCATCAAGAAATATGGCGTCGGCGTGAAGTGCGCCACGATCACGCCCGACGAAGCGCGCGTGACTGAGTTCAACCTCAAGCACATGTGGAAGTCGCCCAATGGCACGATCCGCAACATTCTGGGCGGCACGATCTTCCGCGAGCCGATCGTCATCCAGAACGTGCCGCGCCTGATCCCCGGCTGGACCGACCCCATCGTGGTTGGTCGCCACGCTTATGGTGACCAGTATCGCGCGACCGATTTCCTGGTCCCCGGCCCCGGCAAGCTGCGCCTCGTCTGGGAAGGCCAGGACGGACAGGTGATCGACCGCGAGGTGTTCGACTTCCCCAGCTCGGGCGTCGCCATGTCGATGTACAATCTCGACGATTCGATCCGCGATTTTGCCCGCGCGAGCATGAACTACGCGCTCGACCGGCGCTGGCCGCTCTACCTCTCGACCAAGAACACGATCATCAAGGCCTATGATGGCCGCTTCAAGGATCTGTTCCAGGAGGTCTTCGAGACGGAGGGTTTCGCGCAGCGTTTCCAGGAAGCCGGCATCGAGTATCAGCACCGCCTGATCGACGACATGGTCGCCTCCGCTCTCAAGTGGAGCGGCAAGTTCGTCTGGGCCTGCAAGAATTATGACGGCGACGTGCAGTCGGACCAGGTGGCACAGGGCTTCGGCTCGCTGGGCTTGATGACCTCCGTCCTGATGACGCCGGATGGCAAAACCGTGGAAGCCGAGGCAGCGCACGGCACGGTGACGCGCCACTACCGCATGCACCAGCAGGGCAAGGCAACCTCGACCAACCCGATCGCGTCCATCTTCGCCTGGACCGGCGGTCTCAAGTTCCGCGGCAAGTTCGACGAGACGCCCGACGTGGTGCGCTTCGCCGAGACGCTGGAGAAAGTCTGCGTCAAGACCGTCGAGAATGGCCAGATGACCAAGGACCTCGCCATCCTCATCGGCCCCGACCAGGCGTGGATGACCACGGAGCAGTTCTTCGAGGCGATCCGCGTCAACCTCGAAACCGAGATGGGCAGCTGGAAGTAAGAACGAGACACGCAGCGGCACCGCCCCGCCCAGCGCATGCAGCCCGACCACCGGGCCGGCATGGCGGGCGGAGCCTTGCCGCTGCGGTCCGCCCGGTACGGTCCGTACCATGACGGCCGGCCCGTTCGGCAGCCAGGGATACAGCGACGCGCTGGTCATCCTGGGCGCGGCGGGCCTCGTCATACCGGCCTTCGCGCGGCTGCGCATCAGCCCGGTCATCGGCTTCATCCTCGTCGGGATGCTGGTCGGCCCCCACGGGCTCGGCCAATATGTGAGCGACTATCCAGCGCTCGTCTATGTGACCATCTCCAACGCATCGGCAGTCAGTGCCTACGCCGAGTTCGGCATCGTCCTGCTGCTTTTCTCCATCGGCCTCGAGCTCTCGTTCCGGCGGCTGTGGTCGATGCGCGCTTTCGTCTTCGGCATCGGCGCAGCCGAGCTCCTGGGTGGCGCGACCGTAATCGGTGTCGGCCTCCTGCTTCTGGGCAACAGCTGGTATGCTGCGATTGGGTTGGGACTGGCTCTCGCCCTCTCCTCAACGGCACTGGTTTTGCCCATCGCCGGCACAAAATCAGCGGTGGGTCGCGCCGCTTTTTCCATGTTGCTGTTCGAGGACCTGGCGCTGGTGCCGATCGTCTTCGCGCTTGGCGCGTTGGCGCCGAACGTCGAAAGCGAGGGCTGGGAAAACCTCGCTACCACACTGGCCCTTGGCGCGGCGACCGTCATCGCAATGCTGATCGCTGGCCGTTACCTCCTCCCCCGCCTGTTCGCGCAGGCGGCCCGGGCCAAGAGCCCGGAAGTTTTCCTAGCCGCCAGCCTGCTCGTCGTCATGGTCTCCAGCCTGGCGACCGCGGCAGTCGGTCTCTCGCCGATCGTCGGGGCGCTCGTCGCCGGCCTGCTGATCGCCGAAACCGATTATCACGGCGAAGTCGAGAGCATGACCGAGCCGTTCAAGGGACTGGCGCTGGGTGTATTCCTGCTTGCGGTCGGCATGGGCATCGACCCACGCGCCGTCGCCGAGCATTGGGCCAGTCTGTTGCTCGCGATCACGGCGATCATCATTGGCAAGACGTTCGTCACCACGCTGCTACTCCGCCTGGCCGGCGCACGACGCGGTGTCGCCCTTGAAACGAGCATGCTGATGGCGAGCCCGTCCGAGACAACCCTGATTGTGCTGAGCACCGCCGTGACTGCGCGGTTAATCAACGCGGAAACCGCCGCATTCTGGCAGATGGCGACGGCCATCGGTCTCACGGTCACGCCCATCCTCGCGCGGACCGGCCATGACATTGCTCGGTGGATCGAATTGCGGTCGGCCGACGGTGAACCGGAAGAACCCCTCCCGGATCAGGGTGGCGCCGTCATCCTCGGCTTTGGACGCATCGGCCGGATCGTCGCCGACCTGCTGCGCACCCATGGCCAAAGCTATGTCGCCGTGGAGAGCGACGTCGATCTTGCCAACGACGCTCGCCGCAAGGGCTACACCGTGCTGTTCGGTGACGTCGCCCGTCATGAGACACTCGATCGCCTGCGACTGGGCCACGCCCGCGCGCTCATCATCACCATGGACGACCCCGTCCTCGCGCTCCGCATCACCCGACGCGTGCGAGGCTGGGCACCAAAGCTCCCGATCATCGTGCGCGCTCGCGATACCGACCACGCGGCCGAGCTCTATCGCGCCGGCGCCAGCGCCGCGGTGCCCGAAACGCTGGAAAGCTCCCTCTATCTCGCCGAAACGGCGCTGGTCGATCTGGGCGTTGCAATGGGGCCGGTTATCGCCTCGGTCCACCAGAAGCGCGAGGACCTGCAAGAGCAGATCAAGACGGCCGCCAAACTCAACGAGACGCCTCGCCTGCACCGCCATCGGCTGGAGGACGACGCAGAGGGTTGAGGGCATCGGGCGGTGCGCGACGGGTGCGCGGGATGATGCCCGTCGGCCCCGTGAGCCTTCGGCACGCGCGCCCTGTGCAGACATGCCCGAGCATGCAGCGCTGCATTCATCGGTTAGCGCGGACGATTCTCGGTGCCTTCGCCAGCGGTGATGAACAGCGCCCGCGCCTCGCCTTCAACATCAGCAGTGTGCCAAATGCCGGGCGGATTGATGGCGTAATCACCGGGCCGCAGCACGGTCGTTTCGATCTGACCGGTCGCCAGTTCCTGATGCAGAATGAGCGTTCCGGCGAGGCAATAGACGATCTCGCTACCCTTGGGATGGCGCTCCCAACCTGTCCAATTCTCGGCGAAGCTCAGTTCAGAGACGAGCCGTCCCTCGCTGCCGTCTTCCGCGTGGCGGGCTGCGTAGTCCGCATACCAGCGCATGTCGCGCCCGAACGCGGGTTCCTGCACGGCGACGCCGTTGCGGCCGAGATGGATCGGATGGTCGATCAGGCGAACCGCAGCCATGGCTTGCTCCTTTCGCCCGGCAGGGGCCGGGCCGGCCCAGGCCCGCTCACGCGAGAGCGCTGCCTTCTATCGGAGGCGACAGACTAGTTCGTTGCGCCCGGGATGGGAACGGGCGAACCGGAGATCGCCATGTCGGTCCGTCGTGCCACCACGGCGGACAAGCGATAGATCGCACTGGCCTTCGCCGCCGCCAAATCAGGACGCTGGGACACTCGCTTGTGCCGCCGCGATGCCGGCCTTGACCGCCTCGATCGCAGCCGCGCCCGCCGATCCGTTGGGTCCGCCGCCCTGCGCCATGTCCGGTCGCCCACCGCCGCCTTTGCCGCCCAGCGCCTCGACGCCCGCGCGGACGAGATCGATGGCGCTGAAACGATCGGTCAGGTCGTCCGTCACACCGACCGCAATGCTGGCGCGTCCCTCATTGGTGACCACGATGGCCGCGATGCCGCTGCCGAGGCGCGCCTTGGCTTCATCCACGAGACCGCGCAGCGCCTTGGGATCGAGGCCTTCGACGATCTGACCGCTCAACGCGACGCCAGCCACTTGCTCGGCTGCCGGCGCCTCCGCACCGCTCCCAGCCCCGCCGCCGCCGAGCGCCAACGCCTTCTTGGCATCGGCCAGCTCACGCTCCAGCTTGCGGGCATGATCCGCCAGCGCCGTCACGCGCGCCGCTACCTCGTCCGGCGTGGTGCGCAGCGTCGCGGCGACCGCGCGGAGCTGCTCCTCGCGGTGGGTCAGCCATTGCCGTGCCGCCTCGCCCGTGAGCGCCTCGATACGCCGCACGCCGCTCGCCACCGCGCTCTCGCCGATAATCTTGAACAAGGCGATGTCGCCAAGCGCGCGGACGTGGGTGCCGCCGCAGAGCTCGACCGAATAGCTCTTGCCCTCCCCCTGCCCCATGGAAAGCACGCGGACTTCATCACCATATTTCTCGCCGAACAGGGCCATCGCGCCGGCGGCAATCGCGTCCTCAGGCGTCATAAGGCGCGTCGACACCGTGTCGTTGCCACGAATTTGCGCGTTGACGTTCGCCTCGACGGCAGCGATCTGCGCCGGCGTCAGCGCCTCCGGATGGGAGAAATCGAAGCGCAGGCGATCCTCCGCGACAAGGCTGCCCTTCTGCGTGACATGCGGGCCAAGCTCGGCACGCAGCGCGGCGTGAAGCAGATGCGTAGCGCTGTGATTGGCACGGATGCGTGCGCGACGGGCCGCGTCCACCTCAAGATGGATGATGTCGCCGACCGAGACGGTGCCGGCCTCGATGGTCGCGTGATGCGCATGCAGGCGGCCAAGCGGCTTGGTCGTGTCGCTCACCGTGGCGCGCAGGCCGTCGGCGCTGGTGATGAGGCCCGAATCGCCGGTCTGCCCACCACTCTCGCCATAGAAGGGAGTCTGGTTGGTGAGGATGGTGACCTGGTCTCCGGCCCCGGCGGTTTCCACCCGCGCGCCATCCTTGACCAGCGCAACGACGCTCCCGTCGCCCGCCTCGCCAAGATAACCGGTGAACTCGGTCGCCCCCTCGCTCTCGGCGATGTCGAACCACACTTCCTCGGACGCCTTCTGCCCGGAGCCCTTCCAAGCGGCGCGGGCTGCGGCCTTCTGCATCGCCATCGCGGCTTCGAAGCCAGCGCAATCGACGCCGAGACCCTGCGCGCGCAGGGCGTCCTCGGTGAGATCATAGGGGAAGCCGTAGGTATCGTAGAGCTTGAAGGCGGTCTCACCGGGCAGCGTGGCGCCGGGCGTGAGGCCGACGACAGCCTCGTCGAGCAGCTTCAGTCCCTTGTCGAGCGTCTGGCGGAAGCGTGTCTCCTCGCGCAGCAGCGTCTCCTCGATCAGCGGCTGGGCACGGACCAACTCCGGATAGGCCGCGCCCATCTCGGAAACCAGCCCGCCGACGAGGCGGTGCATCAGCGGCTCGGCTGCGCCGAGCAGGTGGGCGTGGCGCATGGCGCGGCGCATGATCCGGCGCAGCACATAACCGCGCCCCTCGTTGGCGGGCAGCACCCCATCGGCGATGAGGAAACCGGACGAGCGCAGATGATCGGCAATGACGCGGTGGCTGGCGCGCGCCTCGCCTTCCGCCGCGCGCTTGGTGAGCGCGACCGACTGGGCGATCAACGCCTTGAACGTGTCGGTATCATAATTGTCATGCACGCCTTGCAGCACCGCCGCGATCCGCTCGATGCCCATGCCGGTGTCAATGCTGGGCCGCGGCAGGTCGAGGCGCCGACCGTCCGCCAGCTGGTCGAACTGCATGAACACAAGGTTCCAGATCTCCACGAAGCGGTCGCCATCCTCGTCCGGGCTACCGGGAGGACCGCCAGGAATATGGTCGCCATGATCGTAGAAGATTTCGGAACAAGGGCCGCACGGGCCGGTATCGCCCATCGACCAGAAATTGTCCGACGTCGCGATGCGAATGATCCGCTCGTCCGGCAGGCCGGCGATCTTCTTCCAGAAGCCGAATGCTTCCTCGTCGGTGTGATAGACGGTGACGGTCAGCCGATCGGGTGAGATGCCCCACTCGCGGGTGATCAGCGACCAGGCGAGCTCGATCGCCTGCTCCTTGAAATAGGCACCGAACGAGAAGTTGCCGAGCATCTCGAAGAAGGTGTGGTGCCGCGCGGTGTAGCCGACATTGTCGAGGTCGTTGTGCTTGCCGCCGGCACGCACGCATTTCTGCGCGGAGGTCGCGGTGGAATAAGGGCGCGTTTCGAGGCCGGTGAACACGTTCTTGAACGGCACCATGCCCGCGTTGACGAACATGAGGGTGGGATCATTGTTCGGCACGAGCGGCGCGGATGCGACGATTTCATGGCCATTGGCCCCGAAATAATCGAGGAAGGAGCGGCGGATATCGTTGGTCGACGTCATGGAACGGCGATTAGGGGATGACGCGCGCGACGACAAGGTGGGAGTGATGCGCCGGACAGGTCAAAGGCCCAATGACCAGCGCAATGATCGCTCGCCGGCTTGTCGTCTTGGTTCGAAAGTCTCGAATATCGCGGGGCGAACGGAAAAATGTGGCCGGGCTAGCCCGCTGTGCCTGCGCTTGTCCCTCCTTCCCTACGCCCCTTTCGCGACGCGCCATAGCGGGGATGCATGCGCGAGGGGCCAGGACAGCACTGGATACGAAGGAGCGACATAGCGCAGTGGAGCCGGCCCTGCCGTGTCTCACGGCGAGGCTTGCAAGCCTAGAACGTAAGGGCAAATGCTGCATCGGCGCCGATGCCCCCTTGGCGCGACCGACCGCGACCGACGGATATCAGTACGGCGCCGCTGCTGCAGCGGCGCCGTGCCATGATTTCAAACGCCGCACGAGGTGGGCGAGGCCTAGGCGATGCCTTAGGCGTCGTCGTCCGCGTCGTCGCTGTCGGGGCCTGTCATCATGCCTTCAGCCACGGTTTCGGTGCGTGCGCGGATGGTCTTTTCCAGCTTGGCCATCATCTCGGGATTCTCGCGCAGGAACTGCTTGGAGTTTTCCCGCCCCTGCCCGATCCGCACCGAATCGTAGGAGAACCAGGAGCCCGACTTCTCGACCACGCCGGCCTTGACGCCAAGATCGAGAATCTCGCCGACCTTGGAGATGCCCTCGCCATACATGATGTCGAATTCGACCTGCTTGAACGGCGGCGCCACCTTGTTCTTGACCACCTTCACGCGGGTCGTGTTGCCGATGATGTCGTCCCGATCCTTGATCTGGCCGGTGCGACGGATGTCGAGGCGAACGGACGCGTAGAACTTGAGCGCGTTGCCGCCCGTGGTCGTCTCCGGGTTGCCATACATGACGCCGATCTTCATGCGGAGCTGATTGATGAAGATCACCATGCAGCGCGAACGGCTGATCGAGCCGGTCAGCTTGCGCAGCGACTGCGACATGAGACGCGCCTGCAGGCCGACGTGGCTATCACCCATCTCGCCCTCGATTTCCGCACGCGGCACCAGCGCCGCGACCGAATCGACCACCAGAACGTCGATGGCGTTGGAGCGCACAAGCGTGTCGGTGATTTCGAGCGCCTGCTCGCCAGTGTCAGGCTGCGAGACGATCAGCTCGTCGATATCGACACCCAGCTTGCGGGCGTAAACCGGATCAAGCGCGTGCTCGGCGTCGATGAACGCCGCCGTGCCGCCAGCCTTCTGCGCCTCGGCGATGACGTGGAGAGCCAGCGTGGTCTTGCCCGAGCTTTCCGGCCCGTAGACTTCGATCACGCGACCGCGCGGCAGACCGCCGACGCCAAGCGCGATGTCGAGCCCGAGCGAGCCGGTCGAAATCGCCTCGACCTGCATCGTCTCTTTCGAACCCAGCCGCATGGCCGACCCTTTGCCGAAGGCGCGATCAATCTGCGCCAGCGCCGCTTCAAGTGCTTTCTGTCGTTCCATGGTTCCCGTGTTCTTATCACCGTCGATGAGCTTGAGACTTGCCGTCATGCTGCTGCTCCCCATGGATGTCAAACGCGCCGTGATGAGATGGCGATATGCGGACTCGTATCCTATTTGTTCTCATAGAACAAGAGAGGAACAAAATTTTATCGGATGGGGTAGCGACGGCGAGCAGGACGTGACCTTGATACGAAAGCACCCTCAGTTCCTGCTGATCTCAGGAGCACCCGGCCATGCGGAGTGGAAACGTTGCGCCGAGAGGAAGCCGTCGACGCGGCCTGTTATCGCACAGTGCGTTCGGCCTGTTCGCGTGCGGCGCCGATCACGTCGCGGGCGGCCTCCGCGATCTGGCTGACCGAGAAGGGCTTGGGCAGGAAGGAAACGTTGGGGATATCGATCGACTTGCGGAGCTGCTCCTCGGCATAGCCGGACATGAACAGCACCGGCAGGTCCGGCCGGAAGGTCCGGGCGGAGCGGACCATCGCCGGGCCATCCATCACCGGCATGACCACGTCGGAAATGAGCAGGTCGATCTCGCCCGGCTCCTGCAGCTTCGCCAGCCCCTGCTCCCCATCGCTCGCGGTGAGCACCGTATAGCCTTGCCGGGTGAGCGCGCGCTCGGCGACCGTGCGCACCATGTCCTCATCCTCGACGAGCAGGATGGTGCCGGTGCCCCACGTCTCGGCCGGCGGCCGCTTGCGCGCGGGGGAGGCCGCGCCGGCTGCCTCACTCGCGGCGGCATGGACCGGCAGGTAAATGCGGAACACCGTCCCTTCGCCCACCGCCGACTCCAGGAAGATGAAACCGTTCGACTGCTTGACGATGCCGTAAACCGTGGAGAGACCGAGACCGGTGCCACGCCCCACCGCCTTGGTGGTGAAAAACGGCTCGAAAATCTTGCCGGCCACCTCGGGCGGGATACCCATGCCGGTATCGCCGACGCTGAGCCCCGTATAGTCGCCGATCGGCATGATCTCGTTCTTCATCGCCCGCACGTCGTCGGCGGACACGGCGAAGGTGCGGATCGTCACCGTGCCGCCCTCCGGCATGGCATCGCGGGCGTTGACCACCAGATTGACGATGACCTGCTCAAGCTGGCCGGGATCCGCGCGGACGGTGCCGAGGCCGCGGCCGTGATGGACCTCCAGCATGATATTCTCGCCGAGCAGCCGCTTGAGCAGGCTGGAAATCTCCGAGACGACATCGGGCAACTGGAGCACCTGCGGGCGCAGCGTCTGCTGGCGCGAGAAAGCGAGGAGCTGGCGGGTCAGGCTCGCGGCGCGGTTGGAATTGGTCTTGATCTGCTGGATATCGTCATAGTCGCTATCACCGGGCGTATGACGCATCAGCATCAGGTCGCAATGGCCGATGATGGCCGTGAGGATATTATTGAAATCGTGCGCCACCCCACCGGCAAGCTGGCCAACCGCCTGCATCTTTGTGGCCTGCGCCACCTGCTTCTGGAGGCGTGATTCCTCGCTGTTGTCCTTGAGGCTGAGCAGCACCGCCGCCTCGCCCAGCCCCCGCACGCCGGCCAGGCTGAGAGAGACCGATTCTTCCGGCGCGCCGCGGAGCCGCACCTGGATGTCCCCGGACATTTGCGGGCCAATGGCATAGCGGCGGATCGTCTCGGCCACCGCCGCCTGGTCCTCGCCAATAACAAGATCGCCCGGATAGCTCGGCGACTCGTCCGGCGCGATGCCGGCGGCCCGGGCGAAGGCCATGTTGTAGAACAGCAGCCGCCCGTCCCGGTCCGCCATGCCAAGGCCGAACGGCAGCAGCGAGAGGAGTTGCTCGACATAAGTGAGGCTCGAAATGCCGTCGACGGAGCCCATGGTGTCGTCCACCATGATGAGCACCATCAGGCTGGCGGGATCGTCCGGGCGCAGCGGCACCTGGAACATGCGGATCGGCGCGGCCTGCCGCTCCTCCTGCGCGAAGAAGATACGGCCCTTGGCGTCGACGCGCATATAAGAAGCGAAATCGCGGCCGATGATGTTGCTGTCCGGCCGGCCGGTGGCGCGCAACGTGAAAGCGAGGTTGGCGGCGCGGATGCGCCCTTCCCCACCGATCATCGCACACATCACCCCGGCCTCGGAAATCTGCCGGCCCGCTTCACCCTCGATCACCCGCAGATAATCATCCATCACGCTGGCGGCGCGCACGCTGGCGAAACGCCAGAGCAGATAATCATCGACCCGGCCGGTGCGCGTCACCTGCACGTCCAGCCTCAAACTGCCGCGCGCAATGCCCTCCACCCGCGCCTCGCCATCACGCCAGGCGACTCGGGCGGCCTGGGTCAACCGCTCCTGATCCCTGGCGGGAACCTTGATCTCCGGGGGGACGGGATAGCCGGCGAACCACTCGCCATATTGATCGCTGGCGCAGACGATGCGGCCACTCCGATCCGTCACGGCAATGGCAAGGCCAGCGGCTTGCGCCGATGCACGCGTGACCGTCCAGTCCGTCACCACCGTCGCATCGGGCTGATAGGCCGGGAACAAACGGCGGGCATACCAGATCAAGGCCGCGCCGCCGATCACCACCGCGCCAAAGCCGCCAGCCAGAACCGGGTCGCCAACTAGCCAGAGCAACAACAGGCCGCTGGCGAGCGCCGCTGCGAGGATGACCGGTAGCGGATTAACCCTCGGCTTATCCGCGGTAAGGCTGAGCAGATCGCCACGATGCGAGCCCGGCCCAGCCGCTTTCACGACGGCATTTCCTGCAATTCCAGCGGTGGGCTGTCCTCCTTCATCGCAGCGCGGATATGCGTGCGGTGTCGCCACCGGCGTGCCAGCCGGCCACGCCAGAGCCAGGACGCGATGAGATAGCCGATCAGCGCCGTGACGATGGAAACGATCGCGAGGCCGAGCAACAGCACCGGCGCCGTTTCGGACAGGAGCCAGCGTGTCCATTCGCCAATCCCCGCATGGCGCTCGATCAGCCCCATGATGTGGCTCATGTCGCCCGTGCGGCCGAGCATTTTCGAACCGATGTAGTACGACATGGCGAGGATGAACGGCGTTGTCGCGGGATTGGACAGGAAGGTCATCGCCGCCGCGACGGGGACGTTGGCGCGAAACGGCAACGCGAGCAATGCCGCGCCAGCGATCTGCAGGCCGGGGATCAGCAGGAAGATGCCGACCAGCAAACCCAGCGCTACGCCGCGCGGCACCGACCGGCGCGAAAAACGCCACAGTTCCGGTGCCAGCACACGGTGGGCCACCGGCTTGACGAAACGATTCTCCTCCAGGCTCTCACGCGTGGGCATGTTGGAATGCCACCACGCCATGAAACGCCCCTTCATGCGCGCCATCAACCGTGATCCTTCATGAGCCGGCCCTGCTCGCGCTTCCACTCGCGCTCCTTGGTCGTCTCGCGCTTGTCGCGCACGTTCTTGCCCTTGGCCAGCGCCAGCTCAACCTTGGCCTTGCCGCGTTCATTGAAATAGACGGAGAGTGGCACCAGAGTCATGCCTTGCCGCGCCACAGCGCCGTGCATCTTGGCGATCTCGCGCGCATTGAGCAACAATTTGCGAGGGCGTTTTGGCTCATGGTTGAAACGGTTGCCGTGGCTGAACTCCGGAATATTGCTGTTGACCAGCCAGATCTCCTCGCCCTTCACCTCCGCATAGCTCTCGGTGATCGAGCCGTCGCCGAAACGCAGCGATTTTACTTCCGTTCCGCGCAGCACAATCCCCGCTTCATACACGTCCTCAATAGCGTAGTCGAACCGCGCGCGCCGGTTCTCGGCGACGGTCTTGACCTTGTTGAACGTGGACGGGCGCGGGCGGGCCATTCAGCAGGAGCCTCAGTTTCAGGTAAAGAGAGTATAAATCTAGGAGATGAACCAGCTCTAAACCAGACCCGCAATCTCCAGTGCCCGGTCGACTGTCGCGCGTGATGCACCGGACGGCCATGTAATCGGCAGACGCAGCTCCGCCGGAATGTCCGGCCGAACACGCGAAAGGGCATATTTGACCGGACCGGGCGAAGAATCGGTGAACAGCGCATCGTGCAGCGGATAGAGCCGGTCGTTGAGGGCGCGCGCCTCGTCCCAGCGGCCGGACCGGCAGGCCGCCTGAAAATCCGCGCAGAGGCGCGGCGCGACATTGGCGGTCACCGAAATGCAGCCGACGCCGCCAGCGGCGTTGAACGCCAGCGCGGTCTCGTCATTGCCCGAGAGCTGGCAGAAGTTTGGACCGCAGGCGAGGCGCTGCGCGGTCACGCGACCAATATTGCCGGTAGCGTCCTTGAGCCCGACGATGCTGGGGAATTCCTCGGTCAGCCGGTGAAGGACGGGCACGCCGATATCGACGATGGAACGACCTGGAATGTTGTAAAGAATGATAGGCAGGTCGCAGCGCGAGGCGAGATAGGCGAAATGCTGGTACAGCCCTTCCTGACTCGGCTTGTTGTAATAGGGCGCGACCACCAACGCGGCCTGCGCGCCCGCCGCCTGCGCGGCGAACATATGCTCGAGCGCGATCCGGGTATCGTTGGACCCGGCGCCGGCGATAACCGGCACGCGCCCCGCCGCCTGCTCGACGCAGATTCGCACGACACGGTTGTGCTCATCAATGGTCATGGTGGCGCTTTCACCGGTCGTACCGCACGGTACCAGCGCACTCGAACCCTGCTCGATCTGCCAGTCGACAAGCGCGCGAAACGCGGCTTCATCCACCCTGTCATCACGGAACGGCGTGACAAGTGCAGGTATCGAACCGGAAAACATACGAAAAAACTCCTTCAAAGCGCGCGCTCGGACAGGCATATTGGGTTCATGCACGCACCCGTTCACCGTTCGATCATCGAGGCTCTGCCATAATGCAGCGCATGGGAAAAGACCTTCGCGCGCCCGGCCTGCTTCTGATGGCCGCCCTCGCCTCCGCCGCAACCAGCGCGTCCGCGCCCCTGGCCGCTGCGGAGCCGACCGTCACCTGGCAGGCGGTGCGAGACCGCATCGCCGCCAGCAGCGCCGCTGACGCGCAGATTTCCGGCACGCTCGACACGTGGCGACGGATCACGGCCAGCGACACGCTGGGCTTTGCAACCTATGCGGACTTTCTGATCGCCTACCCCGGCTGGCCGGAGGAAACGCGCCTGCGCGGCATCGCCGAGCGCGCCGCCAACCCGGACAAGGACGATCCCGCCAAGATCATCGCTTTCTTCCGCGCCTATCCACCCAACACCGCACAGGGCAAGGCGGTACACGCCCTCGCGCTGATGCGGCTGGGGCAGCAGGCCGACGCGCGCACGGTGGCCCGCGCGGCGTGGACAGCCGGGCCGATGGACCCGGCGCTGGAGGAGCGGCTGCGCGGAACCTTCTGGAGCAGCTTCACTCCCGACGATCATCTGCGGCGCGCCGATGCGGCGCTGTGGCGCAAGCGGACCGACGTGGCCGAGCGCGTGCTGCCGGCCGTACCGGCGACGCGGCAGGCGGTCATCGCGGCACGCATCGCCTTCCAGCGCAAGGCGCCCGACGCTGCCCTCAAGATGGGCGCGGCCGACCCGGTGGGCGTGATGGACGCCGGTTATCTGGCCGACAAGGCGCGCTGGATGGTCGGCAATGGCGACAGCATGGGTGCCCGCAACCTGCTCGCCAGCCGGGGCCCGCTGGCGCAAACGCCGAGCGACCCCGAGCAGTGGTATGAAGTGCTGCTGGGGCAGGCGCGCGCCGCCGCCAACGACAACCAGTGGACGCTGGCTTATGCCATCGCCTCCAAGGTGGACGACGCCTTTGCGCCGGGCACCGACATCAGCGCGCAGAGCCTGGGCGTGCGCGACGACTACACCAGCCTCACCTGGCTGGCGGGACAGACGGCGCTGCGCCGCCTGAGCCGCCCGGCCGACGCGGAAGGCATGTTCACGCGCTATGCCCGCGCGGCGCGCTCCCCCCAGACCATCTCCAAGGGCTATTACTGGGCCGGGCGTGCGGCGACTGCCGGTGGCCGGACAGAGGCCGCCAACGCCTATTTTGCGCAATCCGGCGCCTTCCCTGACCAATATTACGGGCAACTCGCGCTGGAGCGCCTGGGCCGGCCAATCCCCGCACCCGCGCAGGCAGAACGGCCGGTGCAGGTCGCCAGCGCCGAACGCAACGCATTCCTCTCCCGCCCGCTGGTGCGCGCGGCGCGCCAACTCGGCCGACAGGGCGCGTGGATGGACCAGAGCAAGTTCGTTCGCGCGATCGCCGCCACGGCGGAAACCGACCAGGACCACCTGCTCGCCTCCGAACTGGCCGAGACGCTGGGCCGGCCGGACCTGGGCGTGATGGTGGGCCGGCGCGCCACCGCGAACGGCCTCACCGGCTACGCACAGGCAAGCTTCCCCCGCATGCGCGTGCCGGACGGCGAGCAGGCTAACTGGACGATGATCCACGCCATCACCCGGCAGGAGAGCCAGTTCGACCGGCAGATCATCAGCCGTGCCGGCGCGCGCGGATTGATGCAGCTCATGACCCCGACCGCGCGCGAGGTGGCCGGCAAGATGGGCATGTCGTTCGACCAGGGGGCGCTGTTCGACCCGAACTACAATGTGCAACTCGGCAGCACCTATTTCCGCCAGTTGCTCAATTATTTCGGCGGCAGCTATCCGCTCGCCGTCGCCGCCTATAATGGCGGCATGGGCAATGTTAACAAATGGATCAGAGCCAATGGCGATCCACGCCTGCCCGGCGTCGACATCGTCCAGTGGATCGAGGACATTCCGCTTTACGAGACGCGCGACTATGTGCAGCGCGTGTTGGAGAACGCCGTGGTCTACGATCTGATGAATCCGTCGCAGCGCTCGGCGGACGCGGTCTCGCTCAGCCGCTACCTCGGCAAGCGGGCATCTGGCTGAGCCCGACCGCCGCATTCCACGCCTTTCAACCGACAGGACCGACGCAAACGATCATGACCGACAACGACAGCGACGCAACGACCCTGGAAGAGGCGGCACTCGCCCAGCGCAACAAGACGATCGAGTCCGAGGCCAAGACCGCCAAGGCCGACAAGCAGGGTGGCGCCAAGGGCATTCTGGTGGGCAGCGTCGCGGCGGGGATCGGCTCGGCCGCGCTGGTCGCCGCGCTGATGTACGCCAAGCGCCGGAAGTAGATGTACGCGCGTCGATGAGCGTCGCGGCGCGCCCTAATTATATCAGCCCGGCCGGCTTTGCCGCGCTGCGCGCCGAATATGACCAGTTGCTCGGCGAGGAGCGGCCGCGCATCGTGGAAATCGTGAGCTGGGCGGCGGGCAACGGCGACCGCAGCGAGAATGGTGACTATCTCTATGGCCGCAAGCGTATGCGCGAGATCGACCGGCGGCTCAAATGGCTGGCCGAGCGGATGAAGGCGGCCAAGGTCGTCGACCCCGCCGACCAGCCCGACAAGGGCCGCGTCTTCTTCGGCGCGACGGTGACGCTGGCCGACGAGGACGACACCGAGCGCACCGTGACCCTGGTCGGCAACGACGAGGCAGACGCGAGCGCCGGCCGGATCGGCTGGGACAGCCCGCTCTCCCGGGCGTTACGCGGCGCCGCCGTGGGCGACCTGCGCCGGGTGATGCTGCCCGGCGGCGAGAAAGAGTGGGAGGTTATCGCAATCGCCTACCCGGCCCCGCAGGCCGCCGGCGCCTAAGCGTGCCATGAACCACCCCGCCGCCAGCCTGACGGGCGAATGGTCGGGCACCTATGCCTATCCCGCCCGTGCCGGGCCGACGACGCCCTTCGTGGCGCGAATCCAGGATCAAGGCGGAGCGCTTAGCGGCACTATCATCGAGCCGACCGCAGGCGACGGGCCTCCATTGGAGGCGACGATCAGCGGCTTGACGCACGACGGACTGGTGGACTTCACCAAGACCTACGCCGCCGGGGCACCGGAGGGTTATGAGACGCCGGTGGATTATGTCGGCCGGCTCTTCGACGACGGCACTGTGATTCGCGGCGTCTGGAGCCTGCTCAACCTCGACGGCACGTTCGAGATGCGCCGGGAGGCGGCCGATGAGACGCCCGCGGCGGCCGAGGAAGCAGCAGCGCTCTCCGACGAGGAGCAGTGAGGAGGCAGTGGGCCTTGTGCGGCCTTGCCGGGACCGCTCTGACGCTAGCCTCGCCCGGATGGGGCGCGGATTGCCCGACCGGCCGCTTCCGTGCGACGGCGGGGCCGGACACCGCCTCTGGCCTGGACATCCGTGCGGACGGGCATTTCCGTTATTTTCTCAGCGAGGGCGCGGTGGATGAAACCGCCGAGGGACGCTGGACCTGCGGCGGGGGCACGCTCAGGCTGACCACCGAACCGGAACCGAAGCCGGCGGAATTCCGGCTCGACCGGGTGTCGGACGACGAGGAGGCATCCTTCTCACTGATCGTCACATGGCCCGACGGCCGGGGCGTGCCGGCCGTGGATTTCCGCATCGGCTTCGCCAGCGGGGAACCGGTGATCGGTTATACGCAGGAGGATGGCTGGTCGCGCGACTTCGGCACGCGCGTGCCGACAACGGCGCAGTTCGCCGAGCCGTTTTACGGGACGACCTCGCCGGTTTTCCCCGTACCGGCACGCCGGGGCATCAAATTACATGTCGTGCTGGTGCCGAACGACATGGGAACAGCGGCCTTCCGGGAAACGCCCGTGACGATGGTGGACGACAGGCTGGTGCTGCACTGGCGCGGACGAGCCATTCCCTATGTGCGGGAGGGTGAGTGATGGGCGGCACGGCCGATTGGGAGCTGAGACCCGGGGGCTCCTGAGCCCTTCTCGCGCATCGCCCTTGGCTTCGAGGCGATAGGTCCCCCAGTGCCCGAGGCCCCCCTTCCTACCTGGCCGCCTGCCCTCACTCCTTGGGCTTGTAGCCGAACGCCTCGCGCGCTAGGTCAACCACGGCCGGGTCCGCATCCGGCATGGCCATGGAGACGTGCTTTTCCAGCGCGGCGGCGATCGCGGTAAGCGCGGCGATGCGGCCGGATTTGCGGTCGTTGCCGTCAATCACGTGCCACGGCGCCCAGTGGGTATCGGTGCGCTTGAACATGTCGTGGATGGCATCGAGATATTCGGCGCGGCGGGCGCGGTTGCGATAATCTTCCCTTCCGGTCTTCCAGCGCTTGAACGGGTCGTCCAGCCGCTGGGCGAGCTGCTTGTCCTGCTCCTTCTGGGTGATGTGGATGAACAGCTTGACGATGGCCGTCCCGCTATCGACCTGCTGCGCCTCGAACTCGTTGATCTCGTCATAGGCGCGCTTCCACTCCCGATCGGTGCAGAAGCTCTCGACACGCTCGACGAGGACACGACCATACCAGCTGCGATCGAACACGGCGATGTGCTTGTCCGCCGGCAGCCGCGTCCAGAAGCGCCAGAGGAAATGGTGGCCGCGCTCATCCTCGCTCGGCGCCCCGATCGACCAGACCTTGCAGTAACGCGGGTCGAGCAGTGCGGTCGCCCGCTTGATGATCCCGCCCTTGCCGGCCGCGTCCCACCCTTCCAGCATGACGACACTGCGCTTGCCGTGGACGATATGGGCGACTTGGATCTTCTCCAGCCGCTTCTGAAGCTTGGCGAGCGCCTCGTCGAAATCCCCGTCGAAATCGGGGCCTTTCTCATAATCGGCAAGGTCGATGGTCATGCATATCCCCTTCCTGCTCGCCGCAAGAGTAGACCGATGGGAATGTCATGCAAGCCATGCCCAATGAGACGCGGACGCCGTGCCGTCAAATCATCATGACGGCAGCATCGCCCACAACCACGAACGCTATGCTTTACCGGCGGAGAGTGCCACGTAGCCCCGTTCCCCACACGGGGCCGGCGCCTCCATAGGCGCTCAGCTCTTCTGCGGCTCCACCACCCGGATGTGCAGCTCGCGGAGTTGCTTGGGCTCGGCCGGGGACGGCGCGCCCATCAGCAGATCCTCGGCACGCTGGTTCATCGGGAACAGGGTGATCTCGCGCAGATTCTGGGCACCGCAGAGCAACATCACGACGCGGTCAACGCCCGCCGCCATGCCACCGTGGGGCGGCGCGCCGTACTGGAAAGCACGGTAGAGGCCGCCGAAGCGCTCCTCGACGTCGGCCTTGCTCAATCCGACCAGCTCGAACGCCTTGACCATCAGCTCGGGCGACTGGTTGCGGATCGAACCGGAGGCGATCTCATACCCGTTGCAGACCATGTCATATTGATAGGCCTTGATGGACAGCGGATCGCTGCCCGTCAGCGCCTCCATCCCGCCCTGCGGCATGGAGAAGGGATTGTGCGCGAAGTCGAGCTTCTTCTCGTCCTCGTCATATTCGTAGAAGGGAAAGTCGACGATCCAGCACAGGTCGAAGCGATCCTTGTCGATCAGGTCGAGCTGTTCGCCGACGCGGATGCGCGCGAGGCCGGCGAGCTTGGCGGCCTGCCCTTCCTTGCCGGCAGCGAAGAACACGCCGTCATTGGGGCCGAGGCCGAGCGCGGCGATGAGCTTGGCGGTCGCCTCCGACCCGTGGTTCTTGGCGATCGGGCCGCCGGGCTCGCCATCCTTGATGTTGATGTAGCCGAGGCCGGAATAGCCCTCCGAACGCGCCCAGTTGTTCATATCGTCGAAGAATTTGCGGCTGCCGGCGCCGGCGCCCGGCGCGGGGATGGCGCGAATCACGCCGCCGCTCTCGACGATGCTGGCAAAGATGCCGAAGCCCGAACCGACGAAATGATCGGTCACGTCCGTGATCAGTACGGGGTTGCGCAGGTCAGGCTTGTCCGACCCATATTTGAGAATCGCCTCGCTGTAGGGGATGCGCGGGAACTGGCCAGCGGGCGTCACCGGCTTGCCGTCCGCGAACGCCTCGAACACGCCGGCCATGACCGGCTCCATCGTGTTCCAGACATCCTCCTGCGTGACGAAGCTCATCTCCAGATCGAGCTGGTAGAACTCGCCGGGCAGGCGATCGGCGCGCGGATCCTCGTCGCGGAAGCAGGGCGCGATCTGGAAATAGCGATCGAAGCCAGCGACCATGAGCAGCTGCTTATATTGCTGCGGCGCCTGCGGCAGCGCGTAGAACTTGCCGGCATGGATGCGGCTGGGCACGAGGAAGTCGCGCGCGCCCTCCGGCGAGGAGGCGGTGAGGATCGGCGTCGAATATTCGGTGAAACCTGCCGCTTCCATGCGCCGGCGCATGTCCGAGATAATCTTGGTGCGCTTGACGATGTTGGCGTGCAGCGTCTCGCGACGCAGATCGAGGAAGCGGTAGCGCAGGCGCACGTCCTCGGGATAGTCCTGCTCGCCCGCCACGGGCAGCGGCAGTTCCTGCGCGGCGGAGAGCACCGTCGCCTCAACGGCGCGCACCTCGATCTCGCCGGTCGGGAGGTTGGGGTTGATCGCCTCTTTTGCGCGCCCCTCCACCTTGCCGGTGATGGTCACGACGCTCTCCGGCTTGAGCCCCTCGAGCACGGAGAAGACAGGCCCATCGACCTCTGTGACGATCTGCACCATGCCATAATGGTCGCGCAGGTCGATGAAAACGAGGTCGCCATGGTCACGCTTGCGATGCACCCAGCCGGAAACCCGGACGGTCTCGCCAGCATGGGTCGCGCGAAGGTCGCCGCAGGTGTGAGTGCGATAGGCGTGCATGAAAATTCCGGCCTTTATTTCATGCCCCTCATTGCGGGGGCGCGGGATGAATGACAAAGACGCTCGACGGAGCTAAGAAACGTGCGTTCTGCCGCCCCTATAGGCTCATCATCGAGCACCGGCCCATAATAAGATCACCTGGTATATGCAAATCCATCCGCTGATTACCGATAACTCCGCCCTCTCCGCCCTGTGTGAACGCATGTCAAAGGCCGACTTTGTCGCCATTGATACGGAGTTCATGCGCGAGAACAGCTACTGGCCGGAGTTATGCCTGTTCCAGATTTCCGACGGCAAGGAAGCCGCCGCCATCGACCCCAAAGCTCCGGGGCTCGACCTCGCGCCCCTGCTCGACCTGCTGGTCGAGAATGAGGAGGTGCTGAAGGTCTTCCATGCCGGCGGGCAGGACATCGAGATCATCTACAACCTCACCGGCAAGACGCCCTTTCCGCTGTTCGACACGCAGATCGCCAGCATGGCGCTGAGCCAGGGCGAACAGATCGGCTACAGCAATCTGGTCGATAGCTGGCTGGGCATCCATCTCGACAAGGGTGCGCGCTTCACTGACTGGGCGCGCCGGCCGCTGGACAAGCGCCAGATCGACTATGCGATCGGCGACGTGACCCATCTGGCCGCGATCTTCCCGCAGATGCTGGAGGAACTGAAGCGCACCGGACGCGGAAGCTGGCTCAACCAGGAGATGGAGCGGCTCGGCGACCCCGGCCACTACTCGATCGACCCGGGCGAAGCATGGAAGCGCGTGCGCATCTCCAGCCGCAAGGCCGAGGTGCTCGGCCGCCTCAAGGCGCTGGCCGGCTGGCGCGAGCAGGAAGCGCGCGACAAGAACCTGCCCCGCGGCCGCATCGTCAAGGACGAGACGCTGGCCGACATCGCCTCCCACCCGCCGCGCCAGCAGGAGGATCTGGCCAAGGTGCGCGGCCTCTCGACGAGCTGGAAAAACAACGACATCGGCTCGCGGCTGATGGCGGCGATCCGCAATGCCGAGCCGCTGCCGCGCGAGGAAATGCCCGAGCGCGAGCCCGGCCGGCCCGGTCTCGGCAAGGAAGGCATTCTCGTTGCCGACCTGCTCAAGCTGCTGCTCAAGATTCGCTCGCGCGAAATCAACGTCGCCTCGCGCCTGCTCGCCCGCTCCGATGACCTGGAAGCGCTCGCCGCCGGCGTTCGCGATGGGCTCCCGATCCTCGAAGGATGGCGATTCGAGCAGTTCGGGCGCGATGCATTGGATCTGGTGGAAGGCCGCATGGCGTTTGCCGTGCGCGATGGTAAGCTGCTGATGACCCGCACGGAGGCATGATCCATGAAACGGCCCATTGCACTCATCGCTGCCCTCGCCCTGCCGGCTTGCGCCGCGACGGCGGACCGGACGGCCGCAACGCCGTCCGACGACGCCAAGCTCTGCAAGCATGAGGGGCTGGAAAGCTTCACCGGCCAGAAGGCAACGGCCGAACTGGGCGCGACCCTGCTTGCTCGCTCCGGCGCCCGGACGCTGCGATGGGGCCCCCCGCGCTCGGCCATGACGATGGATTTCCGGCCCGACCGGCTCACCGTCAGCTATGACGACGCCATGGTGGTGACCAGCGTTCACTGCGGCTGAGGCCTGCGTCTCCGCCGATCGGGCAGAGTATCATCTTCTGACCGATTGAGAGGCGAGCCCCCTGCTCTTCTCCCAAGCCCATGGTGGCTCGCGTCGCGGCTGGCTCACCGCGGACGCCCGCGATCACCCGCCGCAGTCGACCAGATAGCCCATGCCCATGGCCTGCCCTAGCTGCTTGAGGCGTCGATCAATCGTTTCACCGGCGAGGTTGGCGTATCGCGGTTCCAGGCGGAGGATGAGGGTGCCATCACGAATACTGAGCCTGGAGCCAAGCAACGCGCCCTCGGCGCCGCCGGAAAGGCGCTGGCACAGGCGAATGGCGAGCCCCCATTGGATGGCGCGCTTCAACACCGCTGGCTCGGCGAGGACGTGAAGCGTCGGCACGATGCCGCTGCCGCCAAAATTCGCGTAGAGCGCCTGAGCCAATGCCGCCCGCTCGGCGGCGGAAACGCCAGCCCAGTTGCCGTGCAGCGCGAAATCGAGGCCACGTTCCGCACGAAAATCCGGGTTCGCCCGCCAGCCGACATCGGCGAGCAGGCACGCGGCCAGCCGGATACGCTGCCAGGCCGCCGTATCATCCATAAACAGCGGTGCGATCCAGCTGCTGATCTGATCGCCATGCCCCATGAAACGCCCCTGCGCCTCACCCTCGACACGGGCCGCGACGAGCAACGGATCCTGACTGGCGACCTCCGCAGGCAGATCCGCGTAGAGCAATCCCTCACGCAGCCCGAAAGCGGAGACGACCAGCCGCGACGGCGCGAACCGATCGACGATGGTACAAAGCAGGCGGGCGGCATCCGGCAACGTCGGCAAGCGCGCGCTACTGAGCGCGGGCACCGCCTTGAGCACGGCCTTCGACGCGTGCGTCAACCATGTCAACAGCGCCGCCGCCCGCTCCGGTGCCATCTCGTAATGGTGGAGAATGGGCAGCGGATAGCCGGTGAGCTGCATGTCCAGCCGCGCCAGTGCGCGCCAACTGCCGCCGATGAGATAGAAAGGCAGGCCCTGCTCCACATCCGCCATGTCGCGTGCGGCGAGCAACGCGGCAAAACGGTCAGCCAGTTGCTTGCGCCCCTGTCGCCGCACCTCACCCACGCGAAAAACACCGAGTGGCAGCGAAGCGGCACGCTCCACGGCGCCGGCGCGCACCCGCGCCAACTCAAGGCTGCCGCCACCAAGATCGCCCACGAAACCGTTCGCATCGGGAATGCCCGACAGCAGACCGAGCGCCGAGGTGCCGCTTTCTTCCGCCCCCGTCAGCGTGCGAACCTCCAGCCCCAGCGCCGCCGCGCGGGCGACCAGTTCCGGTCCATTCTCCGCGTCGCGAACTGCTGCGGTCGCAATGCCGCGCACCTCGTCCACCGCCATTTCCCGACACAGCCCGGCGAAACGCGCGATCGCCACGAGCGCCCGCTCCATAGCATCCGCGCCGATGCGCCCGGTGCGGCCGATCTCCGCGCCAAGGCCGGCCAGCACCTTTTCGTTGAACAGGATGAACGGGACGCGTCGCGGCCCATCATAGACGACAAGGCGGATGCTGTTCGAGCCGATGTCGATGATGGCGATGCGGCGATCATGCGGACCGCGCAATACTCCCGACATGGACGCGCCGGCCACACGATGGAGGAGGGGCATCAGCCGCTGGTCCGATCAGCCACGGTCCGGCAACGATAGCTTGGGCACGGCTCCCGCCGCCCCGCGCGCCGCGCCCCGCCCGGAAAGCGACGGATTGGTCATGAAATAGGTATGCAGATTGAATGGCTCCTCGCCCGACCTGACGCGCACATAGCTGCCGTCCGGCTGGAGAATCCAGCTCTGCTCATTGTCCAGCAGATTGGCGAGCAGCACCTGGTCCAGCACCTGATCGTGCACGGTCGGATTCTCGATGGGGAGCATATATTCGACACGCCGGTCGAAATTGCGCGACATCCAGTCCGCCGAGCTGATGAACACACGCGCACCGTTGTTGGGAAGCGGCTTGCCGTTGCCGAACGCCCAGATGCGGCTGTGCTCCAGAAAACGGCCGATCACCGACTTGACCGTGATGTTCTCCGACATGCCCGGCACGCCAGGGCGCAGGCAGCAGATGCCGCGAATGATCAGCTCGATCTTCACGCCCGCGTTGCTGGCGGCATACAGCTTCTCGATGATCGCCGAGTCGACGAGGCTGTTCATCTTGGCCCACAGCGCCGCCGGGCGACCCGCGCGGGCGTGAGCAATCTCCGCATCGATCAACTCACCCAGACGCGCGCGCATGTGCAGCGGCGAGATAGTGAGCATCTCCATATGCTGCGGTTCGACATAGCCGGTGATGTAGTTGAACACTGCGGCGGCGTCGCGCCCCAGCCGGGGATCAGCGGTAAAGAAGCTGAGGTCCGTATAGATACGCGCGGTGACCGGATGATAATTGCCGGTGCCGAAGTGGCAGTAGGTGCGAAAGCCCCCATTCTCACGCCGCACCACCATGGAAATCTTGGCGTGGGTCTTCCAGTCGATGAAGCCATAGACGACCTGAACGCCAGCGCGCTCAAGCTGGCCGGCCCAGAGCAGGTTCTGCTCCTCATCGAAGCGCGCCTTCAGTTCGACCACCGCCGTCACCGACTTGCCGGCGTCCGCCGCGTCGATCAGGGCGCGGATGATCGCGGACTGCTTGCCGGCGCGGTAGAGCGTTTGCTTGATCGCCACCACATCGGGATCGTCCGCCGCCTGCTTGAGGAAAGCGACGACGACGTCGAAGCTCTCATAGGGATGATGGACGACGATATCCTTGGCGCGGATGGCGGCAAAGCAATCCCCGCCATATTCGCGGATCCGCTCGGGAAAACGCGGAGCAAAGGCGGGGAACTTGAGATCTGGCCGGCTCTCCTCGACCAACTCGTCAAGATCGCCAATGCCCATGAACCCGTCGATATCGACCACCATCGCCTCGTGGCCGTGCATCATCGTCTGGAGCTTGGTCTCGACCGGCTCGGCCACCCCGCTCTCGATCTCCACGCGGATGATGCGACCGCGCCGGCGGCGCTTGATGGCGCTGCGATAGTAACGGACGAGGTCCTCCGCCTCTTCCTCTATCTCGATGTCGCTATCGCGCAGGATGCGGAACAGGCCGCTGTCGCGAATGACGAAGCCGGGAAAGAGCAGATGCGAGAAGCGCCGGACCAGCGTTTCCATGGCGATATAGCGCGCGCCCCGGCCCGGCAGGCGGATGAAACGCGGCAGGCGCGAGGGCAGGATGACCAGTTCCTGCACCACCTCCTTGTCCGATTCGCGCAGCAGATCGAAGAACAGGCTCAGCCCCTTGTTGGGGATGAACGGAAAGGGATGCGCCGGATCGAGCGCCTGCGGGGTGAGGATGGGGAAGACTTGTTCCAGGAAGTGGCCGCGCAGCCACTCCTCGGTGCGGGCATCGACCGGCTCCAAGCCCAGAACGGTGATGTGCGCTGCCCTGAGCTGGCTGCGCACATCGTGCCACACCGCCTGCTGCTCCGCCATCAGCGCGTCGACCCGCTCTTCCAGCGCATCGAGCTGCTGGGCGGGTGTGAGGCCATCCACCGAGCGTTGCTCGACGCCCTGCAACTGCTGGCCCTTGAGCCCGGCCACGCGGACCATGAAGAACTCGTCCAGATTGTTGCCCGAAATGGAGAGGAAGCGCAGCCGCTCCAGCAGCGGGTGCATCGGGTTGCAGGCTTCCTCCAGCACGCGCTGGTTGAAGTTAAGCCACGACAGCTCCCGATTGAAATAGCGCGCGCCCATATTGGCGATCGAAGGGGCTGGGTCGGCTTCCGCCACGCTCGTCAAATCCCTCACAAGGTCCGGTCGGGCCTTTTGCTTAGAGCCGTTTCATTACAAAACAGTCCACGCGTCGCCGCCACCGATATTTTCTGCCCAGACGCCAGCGACTGGGCATTGAGGCGCTGGACGGTCGCGTCAATCGTTTCATAGCATCGCTCGGTACGGCGGGCGACGAATTCCGGCACGTCGGGCGCAAATGCCGAGCCGGCGCGCTCCAGCCCGTGCGCGATCAGCGCAGCCGCGACAGACTCGTCGGGCGGTGCGATGCGGGCGACAGGCGCGGCGGCGAGGCGGGTGCGTAGATCCGCCAGTGTGACGGCCCAGACAGGCGGCGCCTCCTGCGCGATCAGGAGGAGCGGTTGCCCCGCATCGCGCGTCTCGTTCCAGACATTGAAAAGGTGTTGCTCGTCCTGGTCCTGCGCATCGTCGATGACGACCGCGCCCGCCTCCGCGGCGAACCATGCGCCGATCAGGCTGCGACCGGCCTTGCGCGGCCCGGTAAGCAGGAAGCAGTGCGAGGCACCACTCCCCCACGCTCGCAGCAGAGCAACCGCGTCGCTGTTGGCGGCATGGATAAGCAGGCTGTCCCTGTCTCCACGCCCCGGCCACCCGATGGGCAGCGGAAGCTGGCTCATTGCCCGTTGCCTCCTGCCGGCGCGGCTGGCGCCGCCGCCGCGCGGCGGGCGATACGGATTGTCGTGCCGGAACCGGTAACGGCAAAGCCGCGCGCTTCCAGCCCGGCGCGGAGCTGATCGACCGGACCGGTAAAGGTCACCTGCATGATCGAAGTGCCGCCGAGCGCCAGGCTGGTCGTCGCGGCCGAGCGTACACCGGGCACCCCGCGGACAAGAGCCTCGATCTCGCCGACCGAAGCGGCGCTGGGCGTATCAACCTGAACGGAGTAAGCCGCGCCGGCCCCGCCATTTTCGCTCGGCAGCGCGGCCAGCAGCGAGTCCAGCTCAGCGACGTTGGTCAGCTCGACGGCATTGACGGGTTCCTCGATCACCAGCGATGGATCCGGCCGCAGCCGGCCGCTGTTGAGCGCCTGGGTGTAGAGCGCATCCATCCGCGTCACCGCATCGGCCATCATCTTGGGAATATCCGCCGAACGGGCGGCACGCAGGGTGAAGCCGCCGATATACTGATTGTCCGGCCCGTAACGCGCGGAGAAATGCCCCGTCACCGGCCCGCCCGGCCAGCTCCGCTCAAGCCGCGCGATCGGCATCACGACATCGGCCGCACCGTACAGATCGAGCAGCACGCGCCACCAGTTGCGGCCGCGCCGGTCAATTTGCCCGGCGTTGAGCAGCATCGGATCGGCGCCGTCGCCAGTGGTGCGAACATAGTCGATGGCGCTGTCCGCCGTGCGGAACATCGCCCATGCCTTCTGCCACTCGGTGACATGCTCGAAGGTGGTCGCCGTGCCGCCATCCCACAGCACGGGAATGAGCAGCAGTGGCGGCGAATGCATGACATGGCCGCTGACGCCGAGCGCCTGCCCAGCGCGCGCGCGATCAAACATCACCGCCAGTGTGGCGATATAGCGGTTGGGGCCGATCTGTTCCTCCTGCACCTCAATGCCGGAGACCAACCCATCCAACGCGCTATCCGGCAGGCTCGCACCAGCGCCGCCATGGGTGCGCTGCCAGAGCGCGCTCCAGCCGCGCCGCTGGGCGAGTCGCCAGCCGGTGCTCCGCGCCGCTTCGGCATTGGGGCCGTAGACGTCCACCTTGATATCGCGCACCTCGAAATCGCCATTGGAGGCGATGGGCGCAACACCCCGCTCCCCCTCGATCTGCGCAATGAGCACGGCCGCGAAGGCCGCCAGCACCAGCGCGAAGATGAGGTGGATGGGGCGCAGGGATGGGAGGCTGAGCGTCACGGCGCCCTTTTGGCGGCATTGCGCTGGAAAACCAAGGGGGATTGTAGTGGGCAACGACCGGGAACGCCCCGCAGGCGCCACCGCGGCGATCTGGGAAAACTCATGAAACCGCCTTGCTCAAAGGAGGCCGCCGGGCGAAGGCATGGCGTGAACGGCCCAACCTAGCCCCCAGCGGGTTCGGGCTGATCGCCCCTCCCCATCGACAGGATCGGCTCGAAACAGCCAAGGATCAGACGTTTCGCATCGAACGGTGGTTGCCCGGCGCTCTCCATGCGCTCGTCCTGGTGCATCCGTTCCTCGGCCGCCTCGAAATAGGCCTTGCTCGGCCAGACCTGCCAGGTGAAGACGATCTTCTCGCCCTCCTTCGCAGCGACCGCCCGGCGAAAGTCGGTCTGGGTTCCGTCGGGAATGAAATCCTCCCAGCACTCGACAATCTCCAGACAGCCATAATCCTTGAAAAACGCCGCGCCATTCTCGGCCCACGCGCGATAGGCCTGCTTCTTGTCCTCCGGCACCGGGATCACGAGACCGCAGACATACATGGTCCTTGCTCCTCTCCTGCCGATCTCAGGACTCCTCGCCGAGGCGAAACCGGGTATCCCGGTAGGCGTCCATTATGAGATCATTCAGCGCGGCGGCATCGACCGGATGCCCCCAGCACAGCTTCACATGCCGCATCCACTTGCCCGAACCTTCCAGCAGGCCCGCGGGATCATGCAGCACCGCGCCCTGAAAGAAGCCGACATTGGCGTGCGCGCCGAAGGCGTTGACATAGCCGAACGCCGCATCACCCACACATGCCGTAGGATGCCCATCGTGCAGAAGCTCGCGAACATCCGATCCGCACGCCCGCATTCGCTCGAACCACGGGCGGACAAAGCGCCGCAGTTCGTCGTCCCCTGCCGCGAACCATGCGTCGACCGCCGGGGCTCGGCGGGTCGCGGCCGGAAGGCGAAAGAGTCGGCTCATGAGCCGAGATTGCCACAACGAGGAGCGATGTCGAGGACGGTCCGAATCGGGTGAGTCATCGGGCGCGCAGGGCGGACTGCGCATATCCACGCACCGCATGCCCCATCCCGACCGTTGCGAAACCGGGGGGCTCGCCTTAAGGCGCGGACATGGACAGCAAGCACAATCAGCCGACCGGCTACACTTATGCCCAGGCCGGCGTCGACATCGCCGCCGGTAACGCCCTCGTCCGCGCCATCGCACCGCTGGCCAAGGCGACGCGACGACCGGGCGCCGCCGCCGATCTCGGCGGGTTCGGTGGATTCTTCGATCTGCGCGCGGCGGGCTTCGTCGATCCGCTGCTGGTCGCCGCCAACGATGGTGTAGGCACCAAGTTGAAGCTGGCCATCGACAGCGGCAAGCATGACACCGTGGGTATCGACCTGGTCGCCATGTGCGCCAACGATCTTATCGTGCAGGGCGCCGAGCCCCTGTTCTTCCTTGATTATTTCGCGACCGGCAAGCTGGACACCGGCGTGGCGGAGCGGGTTATCGCGGGCATCGCCGAGGGCTGCAAGCAGGCCGGCTGCGCACTGATCGGCGGCGAGACGGCGGAAATGCCGGGCATGTACAGCGAGAACGACTACGACCTCGCCGGCTTTTGCGTGGGCGCGGTGGAGCGCAGCGAAGTGCTGACCGCCGACCGGGTGGCAGCGGGCGACGTGATCCTCGGCCTTGCTTCCAGCGGCGTTCATTCCAACGGCTATTCGCTCGTGCGGCGGCTTGCGGCGGACAAGGGCTGGAAGCTCAATCGACCGGCCCTGTTCGACCCCGAGACGCTGCTGATCGACGCGCTGATGGCGCCGACCCGCATCTATGTGAAGCCGCTGCTGCCGCTGGTGCGCGCCGGTACGGTGCATGCCATGGCGCACATCACCGGCGGCGGGCTGCTGGAGAATATCCCGCGCATTCTGCCCGACGATCTCCACGCGCATATCGACGCCGACCTCTGGCCGCAGAGCAGGCTGATGGCATTCCTGCAGGCGCAGGGGAACATCGAGCCGGGCGAGATGGCGCGCACCTTCAACTGCGGCATCGGCATGGCAGTGGTCGTTGCGCCGGGCGACGTCGACTCGGTGACGGCGGCGCTGACCGAAGCGGGCGAGACCGTCCACCGCATCGGCGACATCCGGCCGGGGACCAAGGGCTGCACGGTGCGCGGATCGGACGAAGCCTGGAGCGCCGTGGCGGCCTGGGAAGCAACACATCTTGGCTGAGGATCTGGCGAGGGCCCCGACCGTGACTCGACGGCACGCGGCACGGCAGGATCGTTCGTGCACCACGAGGGCCAGCTGATGGCCAAAGCCAAGGTTGCCGTGATGCTCTCCGGCACGGGCACGACGATGATGTCGCTGCTCTACGCTTCGCGCCTGCCGGACTGCCCCTACGAGATCGTCCTGGTCGCCTCCAACAAGGCGGACGCGGGCGGGCTCAAGGTCGCAGCGGCCGAGGGAATTGCCACCTTCGCGCACAGTCACAAGGGGCTAAGCCGCGAGGCGCATGAGGCGATCATGCACGCAGAGCTGGTCAAGGCCGGCGCCGATTATATCGCCTTGTGCGGCTATATGCGCATCCTCTCGCCCAGCTTCGTCGAGAAATGGGCGGGGCGGATGCTCAACACCCACCCCTCGCTCCTGCCGAAATACAAGGGCCTCGATACCCATCAGCGCGCGCTGGACGCGGGCGACAGCCATGGCGGCTGCACCGTGCACCTCGTGACCCCGGAACTGGACGACGGCCCGATCCTTGGCCAGATTCCCGTCGCCATCCTGCCGGGCGACACGGCGGAGACGCTGAGCCAGCGCGTGCTCTACGCCGAATACCAGCTCTATTCCCGGATGCTCGCCGCCTATGTCGGGCGCGAGTTGGACGCGGACTGGATCGTCGCGCGTGTGGGCGAACTGGCGCTGGCGCTGCCGGAGACGGACGCCCGTTCGTCCCATGGCAGCCCCGGTTGGCGCGTGGGCGGCGAGAAATCGGGCAAATTCTTTGCCTACGTCTCGGTGAACCATCATGGCGAGGACGCCGTGGCGCTGCTGGTCAAGACCAGCGGCCAGGACGAGATGGCCGCACTGATCGATGCCGAGCCGGATATCTATTATCGCCCGGCTTATTATGGCGCGGCGGGCTGGATCGCGCTCAGGCTGGACCGGCCGGGTGTCGACTGGGATCATGTCGCGGACTGGCTCGCCAAGAGCTGGCGCGCGGTGGCGCCCAAGCGTCTTAGCAAGATGATGGCGATCGCGGACGAGTTCTGACAGCGGCTCGACATGGTAGGCGGCCGTGCGGCTGCCGCAAGCCTATCCGATGATCCGAGTGGGGATGACGACTGAAAGGCCCGAGCGGCGTTTCGCCAAGCATCGTGCGCGAGGGAAGCGGACGGCTCCTTGGGCTCCGTTTTCGCAGGAGCACGGCGATATCCTCGGTGAAGTGCTCCCCCGCCGTGCTGGAAAGCCAAGAAAATAGAACGGGACGACAGCGGGCCCTATGCAGCCCACTATGTCCCATGATCCGACGCGCCGTTCCCAAGCCCGGGAAACGGGTCCCCCTTACCGGAAATTGTCCGCGTAAGCCTGGATTTTCAAAGCCCTGGGCGGCGTTATTGCGACGTTATAGGCGATGCCATAGCGCTCGGCATAAGCGCGGGCCGCCGCCTCGCTGCCAAATTTCAGCCTGACCTGCTCGCGCGTGTCGCCCGAACCGGCCCAGCCGGTCATCGGGTCCGGCTTCTTCGCCTCGGCGGGCTCGAACTCCAGCACCCAGGTACTGGTGTGCGCCCGGCCGGACTGCATGGCGTTCTTGGGTATCTGATAAATCCGCGCGGACATGGCTGGCACTGGCTTCCCTTGTTGGACCCCAGTGCGTTTGCCCAAAGCCCGTCGGCTGTCAAGATTGCCCGGCCATGAAGCACGTCGCCGGGCCTTCCCATCGACGCCCATGGAGGCTAAGGGGCCGCCGACTCTCTCCACGGACTGCCTCTTCCGGGTTTCCGGCAGCCCCGTTCCTCCCGAGCCCGCAAAACTGGAGACCGGGATGGCCTGGATCATTCTCGCAATTGCCGTCGTAACCGAAATCATCTGGGCGCTGAGCCTCAAATGGGCAGGCAGCCAAGGGACATGGCAGGCGGCAAGCGTGCCGATCATTCTCAGCTTCGTGAACATGGGCCTGCTCGCGCTGGCGATGCGCGGAATCCCCGCGGGCACGGCCTACGCCGTGTGGACCGGCCTGGGTGCGGTCGGTGTGATCATCGGCGGCATGATCCTGTTCGGCGACAAGGTGAGCGCGGTGCAAGCCGGATTCATGGCGCTGATCGTGGTCGGAGTAGTCGGGACGAAGCTGTTCGCGACGAGCTGAGCCGCATTTCTGCGACCGATCGGACTATGCACTGCTAGCGCCGGGCGTCGGCCTTCTTGGTGCGCAGCGTGGCGTTCGCCGAGGCGGGATCGTCCGGCCAGGGGTGCCTAGGGTAGCGGCCGCGCATCTCCTTGGCGACATCGGCCCAGCTTCCGCGCCAGAAGGCCGGGAGGTCGCGCGTAGTCTGGATCGGTCGCCCGGCGGGCGAGGTGAGCGAGAGCACGAGCGGAATGCGCTCAGTGCCGACAGTCGGATGCTCGGCGAGGCCGAACAACGCCTGCACGCGCAGCTCCACCGTGGGGCCAGCGGGCGCGGCATAATCGATGGGATGCCGACTGCCGGCAGGGCTGGTGAACTCGGCCGGCGCGAGCGCCTCGATACGACGGCTCGCCTCCCAACCGAGACGCTGGACGAGCAGATCGTGCAGCGCGCCCGGCTCGATCGCAGCGAACCGCCGGGCGCCGGGGGGAAGCAGCATCTCCAGCCACTCCTCGGCATCGGCAAGCAACGCCGCGTCCGAAAGCGACTCACCCACGCCTGCATAGGCGGCGCGCGTGCGGAGCGCTTCGGCCGCCTTGCCCCATGGCAGCAGGCCCAGCCCTTCGGCCCGGAGTGCCTGCGCCAGCGTGGCGATCACGGCAGACCGCTCGGGCGCCTCGTCCGGACCGGATGCAAGGCGAATCGCGCCCAACCAGCGCTCGCGCAACGCCTCGACGCCGCTCAAATCCTTGCGCCAGCGCACCGTGCGGCGCTCAGAGATGCGATCGGCAGCGACGGCAAATACGTCGGCTTCCTCCATCGCCACGGCGGAGAGAATGCGTGCGCCGGCGGCGCTGCCCTGTATCTCACCGACCGCCAGCCAGTCAGCGCGGGCAAGCGGATCGGCGGGATCAAGCCGGAACCCGCGCCCCCCGGCGCTGATCCAGTCCGCTCCGGTCGCGTCGCGCCGTTTGGCGATCCGATCCGGGAAGGCGCGGACGAGGCAGCGGGCCAATGGACGATCGTCGCCCTCGCCCTGCCCCGTGCCCTTTACCAGAGCGATCCAGCGCCGGGCGAGGTCGCGCGCGCCATCCGCGCGGGGACCGCGCTCGCGGCGCCAGGCCGAGCACCGGCGGGCAAGATCGACCGAGGGGCCACCCAACCCGCGCTCGGTGAGCAATACGGCGACATCGGCCGCGACCGAAGCCTCACCCGCCTGCGCCGAGAGCAACAGCATATGAGCGAGGCGCGGCTCCAGCGGCAGATCAGCAATGCGGCGGCCATGCGCGGTGGCGCGCCCCTCCCCGTCGAGCGCGCCAATGGCGATGAGGCGACGGCGTGCCTCGCTCACGGAGGCGGCGGGTGGCGGATCGAGCCAACGCAGGGAAGCCGGATCGGTCGCGCCCCACACCGCGCAATCGAGCAGCAGGCCCGTCAGGTCACTCTCCAGTATCTCGGGCGGATCGAATGGCGGCAGGCCGGCGGTCGCCGCCGCTTCCCACAGGCGATAGGCGACGCCGGGCGCCTGTCGGCCGGCGCGACCGGCGCGCTGGGTGACGGCGGCCTGGCTCGCCCGCTCGGTAACGAGACGGGTGACGCCGGCGGCAAGATCGTGCCGCGGGCGGCGCGCAAGACCGGAGTCGACGACGATCCGCACACCGTCGATGGTGAGGCTGGTCTCGGCAATGCTGGTGGCGAGGATGAGCTTGCGGGTGCCGGGCGGCGCGGGACGCAGGGCGGCGCGTTGCAGGGCGGGATCGAGCGAACCATGCAGCTTGTGGAGCATGATGGCGGGCGGGAGGGCCTCCAGCCGTTCGGCGGTGCGCTCGATCTCACCAACGCCGGGAAGGAAGGCGAGCAGGTCGCCCTGCCCCTCCTCCGCCAGCGCACGCCGGATGGCGGCGGCCATCGCGTCCTCGATACGGGCATCCGCGGCGCGGCCGATGTGGCGCAGATCGATCGGATAACTACGGCCCTCGCTCTCAATGATCGGCGCGCCATCCATCAGCGCGGCGAAGCGGGCGCCGTCGAGCGTGGCGGACATGGCGACGAGACGCAGATCCTCACGCAACCCTGCCTGGGCGTCGAGTGCGAGGGCGAGGCCGAAATCGCCCTCCAGACTGCGTTCGTGCACCTCGTCGAACAGCACGGCGGAAACGCCGGCCAGCTCCGGGTCGGCCTGAATGCGGCGGCGGAACACGCCCTCGGTGACGACAAGGATGCGGGTACGCGCGGAGGTCCGGCTTTCGAGCCGGGTGACATAGCCGATGGTCTCGCCCGGCTTTTCGCCGGCCAGGTCCGCCATGCGCTCGGCAGCGGCCCGCGCGGCGAGGCGGCGGGGGGAGAGAAGCCAGACCTGCCCCGCGCACCATGGCTCAGCGAGAAGAGCCGGCGCGACCATGGTGGTCTTGCCCGCGCCCGGCGGGGCAACCAGCACGGCGCTCGTCCCGTCGCGCAGGGCGGCGAGCAGCTTGGGCAGCACGGCGTGGATGGGCAGCGTCATCGCGCCTCCCGTGCCGTGTGGGGCGGTGGAGCGCAAGAGGGTGCGCAGTGGAGCAAAGAGGGCATGGTTGGCGCTACGCCCTCCACCAACGGCGCGCCGTGCGCCTGCGAAGGCAGCAGCCCGGGTTGATAAGGCCCTGCTGGCCCTGAGCTCGTGCTTTCGCAGGAATACGGGTGAGACATGCGACGACGTGACGGCCCCGTCCGTGTCTCGCCTTCACGCGACACGAACGGGAGGTGGCGTTGCTCCCGCCAGATCAGCCCGGCAGCAGGCCGATCAGATCCGGCACATGGAGCGTCGGAGCGGCGGCAGGAAGATCGCCATGCTTGAGCGCACGAGCGGCATCGACAAGGCCATCAAGCGCGCGGACGTAGAGCACGCCGCCGAGGCTGACGCGCTTGACGCCGGCCGCCGACAGGGTTTCCAGCGACACAAGACCGGTGAGTGGCCCCATCACGACGTTGACCGGCAGCGGGGCGACTGCTTTCACAACCGTCTCGATGGCATCCATCGTGGGAAGGAACGGCGCGTACAGCACATCCGCGCCGGCCTCTGCAAAGGCGGTGAGTCGGCGGACGGTATCGTCCAGATCGGGCCGGCCCTTAATGAAATTATCCGCGCGCGCGGTCAGCAGGATACGGCCCTTGGCGGCCTTCGCGGCGGCGGCGACACGGGCGACCGCTTCATCGAAATCGTGGATCGGTCGCGCGGGATCGGCTGTGGTGTCCTCGATGCCGAGGCCCGCAAGGCCGGCGGCGATGGCGGCTTCCACCGTGGCGACACAATCCTCGGGATCCGGACCGAAGCCATCCTCCAGATCGCCGTTGATCGGCAGGCCGCTCGCCCGCCCGAGCAAGACGGCATTGGCGATGGCCTCCGTGCGGCTGACCTCATGATGGCCATCATGCCGACCAAGACCGAGCGCGATGGCGATAGAGGTGGAACCGATCGCCTCGAACCCCTCGCGCGCCAGCAGCGCGGCCGACATGGCGTCCCACGCATTGGGCATGATGAAGGCGCCGGGGCGCGCGTGAAGGGCCTTGAAGCGCTCGTAGCGTTCAGCCTGGGTCATGCCGGCCTCGCCGGGCTGTTCAGCCCGCGCTGCACGGCCGGACGCGCGAGGCCGGCATCGAGCCAGCGTGGCACGTGGCGGAGCGAGGCGTAATCGACCAGGGCGCCCGCCTCATAGAAGCCGATGAGATTGCGCACCCAGCCCAGGCAGGCGCAATCGACGATGCTGAACTCCTTGCCCATCAGCCAGTCCCGATCCTCCAGCCTGTTTTCCAGCAACGCGAGCATACGCTTGGCCTCGGCAACGTAGCGGTCCAGCGGGCGCTTATCCTCGATCTCGCGGCCGGCGAATTTGTTGAAATAGCCGACCTGGCCGAACATCGGGCCGATGTGGCCGGCTTGCACAAACAGCCATGTGCGCGCCTCAAGCTGACCGGCGCGATCAGCCGGGATCAGCTTGCCGGTTTTCTCGGCCAGATAGAGCAGGATGGCGTTGGATTCGAACATGCCGACCGGCTCGCCATTCGGGCCATCCGGATCAATGATCGCGGGGATCTTGCCATTGGGGTTGAGCGCGAGAAACTCGGGCGTCCAGCTTTCGTTCGCCATGATATTCACCGCGTGGGGCTCATATGGCAGGCCCATCTCCTCCAGTGCGATGGAGACCTTCACGCCGTTGGGGGTGGTCATCGAATAAAGCTGGATGATGTCCGGATTAGCCGCAGGCCAGCGGCGGGTGATAGGGAAACGGTCGAGCTTGCTCATGCCCCTCCTCTCCTGATTTGTCGCCGTGCAGCGACGCGGCATTGTCTCCGCCATGGACCCGAAGGACTGGCGGAGCAAGGCAACGACTCGGGCGCGTCGCCGAGCGGCCTGAAAGCGCTGGCAGGGAGCCGGTGTTTGCGGCCAGCACTCCTGCGGAAGCAGGAGCACACCAGTTCAGAGGGCGCGCCGCGAGAACATCGCGGCGCAGCGCCGTCGTCAATAGGCGCGCGCGATGGCGAACTCGACAGCTTCGGTCAGCGCATCCTTGGCGGCGCCGTTGCCGAACATGCCGATCGCATCGATGGCCCGCTGGCCATAGAGGCGTGCCCGGTTCAGCGTATCATCGATGGCGCCGGTGGCGGCGAGCAAGTGCTGGGCATGGGCAAGGTCCGCATTGTCGCCGTGAAGACCGGACATGGTCTCCTTCCAGAATTTGCGATCCGCCTCCGAGCCGCGGGCATAAGCGAGGATCACCGGCAGGGTGATCTTGCCATCGCGGAAATCATCGCCCGTGTCCTTGCCCATCGTTGCCCCGTCCGAGACATAGTCGATGGCATCGTCGACGAGCTGGAAGGCGATACCGAGATTGCGGCCATAGGCGTCCAGCGCCAGTTCCTCCGGCTCGGGGCGCTCGGCGACCACCGCTGCAATACGGCAGGCGGCCGCGAACAGCGCGGCGGTCTTGGCGTCGATGATCTCCAGATACTGGCTCTCGTCCGTCTCGATACGGCGCTGGGCGGTGAGCTGGTTCACCTCGCCCTCCGCGATCACCGCCGACGCGCCGGAGAGGATGCGCAGGACCTTGAGCGAGCCATCCTCCACCATCAGCTCAAACGAGCGGCTGAACAGGAAATCGCCGACGAGGACCGAGGCGTTGTTGCCCCAGATCATGTTGGCGGTGCGGCGGCCCCGGCGCATCCCGCTGCCGTCCACCACATCATCGTGGAGCAGCGTGGCGGTATGGATGAACTCCACGGCGGCGGAGAGCTTGTGGTGGCGCGCGCCCTGATAATCGAGCAACCGCGCGCAGGCGAGCGTCAGCATGGGTCGCATCCGCTTGCCGCCGCCGGCGATGAGATGACCCGCCAGTTCCGGGATCAACGGAATGCGCGACTGCATGCGCGCGAGGATGACGGCGTTGACGCTGTTCATATCCTCGGCGACGAGGGCCATCATCGGTTCAAGCGACGGCACGCGCTCGCCCGACATGCGGTGAATGGTGGCGGTCATGCGGCGACCTCTGGCGGGCGGACCTGGCTTTGGCAAGCGATTTGGGACCGCCAGCGCGCAAAACACCTTGCCTTGCACCGCAAGAGAGGCGAGTGATGCCCGCGTTTTTCAAGGGAGAAAGCCGCTGATGGACGAAACGCTCAGGCGCTATCGGGAAAGCATCGACAATATCGACGCCGCGCTTGTTTTCTTGCTGGCCGAGCGGTTCAAGGTCACGCAGGCGGTGGGCGCCTATAAAGCGCAGGTCGAACTCCCGCCCGCCGACCCCGATCGCGAGGCCAAGCAGATCGAGCGGCTGCGCCGCCTTGCGGTAGACGCCCATCTCGATCCCGATTTCACGGAGAAGTTCCTGCGCTTCATCATCGATGAGGTGATCCGTCACCATGAGAAAATGCGGGGCAACGACTGACGCCGCGTCAGAGCGGCCCTCGCCCAACCGCTATCGGCGCAATAGCCGCTCGGCGGCACGCAGGGCGGCCCTGCCCCGGGCTTTGAAGTTTTCGACCGAATATTCGCGCAATGTCCAAATCCGTGCGGCCCGACCCATGTCTGCCGCCGCGAGCGGATCGCGGACGAAGCGCTCCAGCGCGACCGCAAGCTCCTGAACGTCCCCATAAGGCACGAGGATGCCGCCGTTGGAAGCGGTGACGGAGCGCGCCATTTCGCCAACGGGGCTCGCGATGACCGGCAGCCCCGCTGCGAGTGCCTGATGCGCGGCGATGCAGAGCCCTTCGTGGTGCGACGGCTGGACGTAGCCGTGAAGCCCGGCCAAGAACGCCATCGGCTCGGTCGTGAAACCTTCGAAGTGAATGTTGGGTACGCCCAGCTCGTGCACCAACGCTTCCAGCGCCGGGCGCTCCGGCCCCTCACCGGCCAGATGCACGCTCAGCCGCTGCCCGACGTCGGGTGACTGGCTGTTGAGATGCGCGACGGCTCGGACGAGCACATCATAGCCCTTGTTTCGATGCAGGCGGCCGAGGCTGCCCAGACGGAAGACAGGCGACGCCGGGGAGGCAGCCGCAACCGTGCCCGGATCGGCCATGAACAGCGGCCAGATGCTGATGCGTGCGGGATCAAGCCCGAGCGTTTCCTCGCCAAAGGTCTGCACCGCCCCGGAATCGACGACCCAGTGCCGGGTCAAACCGGCCGTAAGCCGCAGGATGCGCGCGTTGATGGGTTTGAGCCAGGCATTGTGTTGCCAGCTGACGACCGGAATCCGCCTCAGCGCGCCCAGGAGTTGCCCGGTGATGGTGGCATGGGTGAACGAGGTCCAGATGAGATCGGGTCGGCGGGCCCGGATGATCCGGTCGAGCCGCCACGCGGTCTCGACGTAGCGGCGCTTCGGGCCGCCGATAACCTCATAGGGAATGGCCTGCGCATCGAGCAACGGGCGTGCGCGGCCGTCCCGCTCCATGAGAGCCACCACATGAACGTCATGCCCCTCCGCCCGCATGACCCCAATGATATGCGGCAGGGGGAGCGCTCCACCCCCGCCATCGAGCGAATTGATGACGTACAGGATGCGCATCAGCGGCCGGGACCACCGATGGATGCCGCGTCATGCAGCGCGGGACCATGGCGGCGCGGGACAACAGCAAGGGCCGCCGGATACGCTCCGACGACCCTTGGGCAGTGCGGCACTGCCGCGTGGATCAACCGACGATTTCTTCCGGCTTGAAGAAATAGGCGATCTCGATCGCCGCATTCTCATCGCTATCCGAGCCATGGACGCTGTTGGCCTCGATCGACTCGGCCAGCTCCTTGCGGATCGTGCCGGGCGCGGCGTCGGCGGGGTTGGTGGCGCCCATGATGTCGCGGTTGCGCTTCACGGCGTCCTCGCCTTCCAGCACCTGCACGACAACCGGGCCAGAAATCATGAACTCGACCAGTTCACCGAAGAAGGGGCGCTCCTTGTGGACCGCATAGAAGCCCTCGGCCTGCTCGCGCGTCATCTGGATGCGCTTGGAGGCGACGACGCGAAGGCCGGCCTCCTCCAGCATCTTGGTGACGGCGCCGGTCAGGTTACGGCGGGTCGCATCGGGCTTGATAATCGAAAAGGTGCGGGTGACCGCCATGAGGATACTCCGGAATTCGCTGATTTGAGAGACGCGCGGCCTCTAGCGGTGAAGCGGTGCCGGATCAAGTGGGGCGCATGCGAGGCCATCGGCACATGGGCGCCCCAGGTGGACCCTGCCTCCTGCTTTTGCGGGAGGGCAAGGCGGCGCCCATTTTACGGCCCCTGCCGCCATTTGCCGCCTTCCTGTCGCCAGAAGCGCGGGGTCACGTCCTCCGCCTTGGAGAGTATGCGCCAGGTCGCCCGGGCTTGGTCGATGGTCACCTCGTCAAAGAAGTAGAAGGCCCGCTCGAAATCCAGCGCTTCGTCGCGCCAATGGCCGTCCGCCAGCGCGATATGGCGGGCGGCATTGAGCGGGGCACAGGCGGCGGACAGCAGAATCGGCTGCACGTCCGGCCGCGGCGCATCGTCATGGTCGTTGGCGAGGTAGGTTTCCGGTCCCGCGCTCCAGAGAGCGCGGGAGATGCGGTCGCGCTGGTCACGCTCGGCGGAGACGACGAGCAGGCGACCGCCCCCGTCCAGCACCCGGCGCGCAATGGCGGGGATCACCGTTTCGGCCGGGTCGCGGGTGAGTTGGTAGAAATCGACTTGCACGGTTATCACCAACGATATGCGGAAGCGCGGGCGGCCTCAATCGCGTGGGGTTCCTGCCTGCGCAGGAGCGCAACGGGATCGCGAAGAGGAGGCCGCACCATCATGCCGCGCCAGTCAGCCCGCCTGATAATGATCGCGGACGAGCTGATCGAGCAGGCGGACGCCGTAGCCGGTCGCGCCCTTGTCCCATGTCGCGCCGGGCTTGTCGGCCCAGACCATGCCGGCGATGTCGAGATGCGCCCATTTGACGCCGTCCTGCACGAAGCGCTTGATGAACTGCGCGGCGGTAATCGAGCCAGCGAAGCGCGGGCCGATATTCTTCATATCCGCGATGGGGCTTTCGAGCAGCTTGTCATAGGCCTCTGACACCGGGAAACGCCACAGCTTGTCGCCGCTCTCCTGGCCAGCGGCGAGGAGCTGGTTGGCGAGGTCGTCATCATTGCTGAACAAACCGGCATGTTCGTGGCCCAGCGCGATGATCATCGCGCCGGTCAGCGTAGCGAGGTCGATCAACGTCGCGGGCTTCCAGGTCTGCTGTGCCCACCAGACGGCGTCGGAGAGCACCAGCCGCCCCTCGGCATCGGTATTGAGCACCTCGACCGTCTGGCCGGACATGGTGGTGACGATATCACCCGGGCGCTGGGCGCCGCCGTCCGGCATGTTCTCGACCAGCCCGCATACGCCGACGACATGCGCCTTGGCCTTGCGCGCGGCGAGCGCCTTGAGCGTGCCGGCCACAGCGCCAGCACCGCCCATATCCCACTTCATGTCTTCCATGCCCGGCCCCGGCTTGAGCGAGATGCCGCCGGTATCGAAGGTGACGCCCTTGCCGACGAGGACCAGCGGCGTCTCCTGTGCGCCGCCCGTGCCATCCCAGCGCAGCGCGAGCAGGCGTGGCTTGCGGACCGACCCCTGCGCCACGCCGAGCAGAGCCCCCATGCCGAGTTTCTCCATTTCCGCCTCGTCGAGCACGGTGATCTCGACGCCAAGGTCGGCGAGATGCTGGCAACGCTCCACGAAGCTCTCGGGGTAGAGGATGTTGGCCGGCTCCGAGACCAGCTCGCGGGTGAACGCGACGCCCTGCGCCAGCGCCTCGCGCTCTGCCCACAGCGCGGGCAGATCGGCCGCGCTGCTCTGAAGGGTCAGCGTCTCCAACGTCGGCTTGGCCTTCTCTGCCAGCTTGGTGCGGTAGGTGTCGATCCGCCAGGAGCGCAGCAGCGCGCCGAGCCCGAAATGGGCCAGCGCGGCCGCGTCCACCGCGCTGCCGTCCACGGTCGCCTGCGTCACGCCCGACGTGAGCAGCCGCGCCACGACGGCGGCACCGGCGCGCTCGAAATCCGCGACCTTGCCTTCACCCGTTCCAACAAGCAGCACCCGCACGGTCTTGCCGCCCTCATTCACGAACAGCTCGACCAGCGCGGCCGCCTCGCCAGTGAAGCGCGAAGCAGCGGCGGCTTCGGCCGCGAGCCCTTGCGCCTCGATAGCCGGCGCGACGGTCGCCCCCTTGGCGATCGGAAAAACGAGGCAGCCCGTATCGGTGGGCCGGGAAGCACTAAGGGCGATCTTCATGAGGGAACAGCTCCTGAGAGTGAGGATCGCGCCGGACGGCGCGAAATTGGCACCCGAATAGCGCTCCGCCACGCCGAGCGCCACGCCAAACGGCACGAATGCCGCGATTTCATGAACGCCAAGACGATTGCGATCCCTCCGCTGCAATGCAATAGGCGGCCAATGATGACGCAGCGCGACGACGCGAACGCCGGTGGGAGGCGATGAGTTGGCGATGCTGACGCCCAGAGCCTTTCCTGTGCGATCCACTGTGTGCGGCCGCCCGCTCAACGCCGCGCTCGGTCTGTTGCTGATGCTGGGGACAGCCACCGCCGCCATGGCGCAAGAGCCGGCCGACGATGCCGCGCCGCCCAGCCTGCAACCGCGCCCCGATGCGACCAGCGACGTCGCGCCGCCGGGCCAGCCGATCGCCGCGGACGAGATCGCCTTCGAGGCCGCGCGCATCGACTATGATTATGAGCGCGATGTCGTCACCGCCAGCGGCGCCGTGCGTGCGGCCCGCGATGGCGCGACGCTTTCCGCCGATGAGGTGGTATGGGATCGCAAGGCGGGCACCGTCGTGGCACACGGCGACGTGCTGCTCATCAGCCGCGACGGCGACAAGGCCTATGCCGACGAGATGGACGTCACCGAGTCGCTGCGCGACGGCATCATCGACAATCTGCTGATCGTCACGCAGGAAGGCGACCGGCTGGCGGCGGACAAGGGCCAGCGCCAGGGCGAGATCTATGTGCTGGAGCACGCCGCTTATTCCCCCTGCCGGGTGGAGACGGACACGGGCTGCCCGAAAGAGCCGACCTGGCAGATCCAGGCGGACCGGGTGGTACTGGATAACGCCCGCAAGCGGGTCCGCTACGATGGCGCGCGAATCAAGTTCCTCGGCCTGCCACTGATCCCCCTCCCCGGCCTGCGCCACAGCATCGGCGAAGAAGGCGGCAGCGGCCTGCTGGTGCCCGACGTTGGCTATGACCGGCGCAACGGCTTCGAGCTGTCGCTGCCTTATTACATCCGCCTCGCCGGCAATCGCGACCTTACCATCACCCCGCATCTCTACAGCGACGTGCTGCCGATGCTGCAGGCCGACTATCGCGCGCTGCTCTCGCGCGGAGCCTATCAGATCACCGGCTATGGCACGGTCAGCCAGCGCGCCCCGGCCAATGACCCACTGGCGACGACCGGCCCGGACCGGCTGCGCGGCTATATTGCGGCGAGCGGCAAGTTCCAGTTCGACCCGCTCTGGTCGCTCAGCGGATCGCTGCGCCACGTCAGCGACCGCACTTTCCTGAATCGGTACGACATCAGCCACGAGGACCGGCTGCGCTCGACGCTGAATCTGGAGCGGATCGGTACGCGCAGCTACCTCTCCATCGCCGGTTGGGATTTCCAGTCGCTCCGCGTCAATGCGCCCGCTGGACAGGTGCCGATCGCCCTACCCGCGGTCGATTACCGCCTGCGGCTCACCGATCCGCTGCTCGGCGGCACCGTGCAGGTCCAGGCCAACAGCCTCGCGATCCTACGCACTAAAGGGCAGGATACGCAGCGCGCGTTCGTCGGCGCGACATGGATCAAGAGCGGCCTGACCGGGCTGGGGCAGGAATGGTCGATCACCGGCTATGCACGCGGCGATATCTACCACAGCGCCCAGAACGCCCTCAGCCCCACGGTCATCTATCGCGGGGAGCCGGGCTGGCAGACGCGGGGCATCGCCGCGCTCGCGCTCGACATGCGCTGGCCGTTCATCGGCCGGGCGCTGGGTGGCACGCAGCGGATCGTGCCGCGCATACAGCTGGTGGTGGCGCCGCGCCTCGCCAATCTCTCCGTGCCCAATGAGGATGCGCGCGCGATCGATCTCGAAGATTCCAATCTGTTCGCGCTCAACCGTTTCCCCGGCTACGACCGCTTTGAGGATTCGAGCCGCATCACCTATGGCCTCGATTATCGGCTGGACCGGCCCAACTTCACCTTCGACGCGACGATCGGCCAGAGCTACCGCATCAACGAGCGCCGCACCGTGCTGCCCGATGGGACCGGTCTTTCCGGCCGCCTCTCCGACATCGTCGGCCGCGCGCAACTGCGCTACAAGGACTTCATCTCGATCACCCACCGCTTCCGGCTGGACAAGAGCAATCTCGCCGTGCGCCGCAACGAAATCGAGGCGACGGTGGGATCCCGCACGACCTATGCGGAGATTGGCTACATCCGGCTCAACCGCAACATCACCACCGGCGTGGAGGATCTGCGCGACGTGGAGGAAGTGCGGATCGGCGCGCGCGTCGCCTTCGCGCGTTACTGGTCGGTGTTTGGCTCGACCAACATCGACCTGACCGGCATCACCGACGACCCGAGCAGTACCCTTTCCGGCTTCGAACCCGTGCGCCACCGCCTCGGCATCGCCTATGAGGATGATTGCCTGGAAATGGGCTTCACCTGGCGGCGCGACTATCAGACGGTGGGCGATGCACGGCGCGGCAATTCCTTCCAGCTCCGGCTGGTATTTAAGAATCTGGGTCTGTAAGACGGTCCGTCGCGTGTCTCCGGCAGCCCTTGTCGGTCTGGCGCGCTCAGCCGGGGTTAAGCCGGGGCGGACTAAGCGCCGGAACAGCAAGCAGAAGGCAGGGATGATGGCCCTTTCCGAATGGAGAGCAGTTTGATCGACGTGAAGACCATGTCCACCCGTTTCACCATCGCGATGATCGCCGGGCTCAGCGGCTGCCTGCTGGTTCAGGGCGCCACCGCCCAGCCGGCGCAGGACGACGCGGTCAGCGCGCCTTCGTCCGCGCTGGACATTCCCGAATCCGTCACGCTGTTCGGCAAGCGCGACCCCAATGTGCGCCGTGCGACGGCCTTGGTGAATGGCGAGGTCATCACCGAGACCGATGTCGAGCAGCGGCTCGCGCTGGTGGTGCTCGCCAACGGCGGCACTGTAAGCGACGAGGAACGCGACCGGTTGCGGCTGCAGGTGCTGCGCAACCTGATCGACGAGACGCTGCAGATCCAGGAAGCCGCGGCCAAGGACATCAGGATCGCGCCGGCCGAGCTCAATGAGAATTATGCGCGCGTCGCCAGCAACTTCAAATATTCACCCGAAGGCTTCACGAAATATCTTGCCTCGCAGGGCTCGTCCGAGCGCAGCATCAAGCGGCAGATCGAGGGCGAAGTCGCCTGGAACCGGCTGCTTCGCCGCGAGGTCCAGCCATTCGTCAACGTCTCCGAGGAAGAGGTCCGCGCGGTGGTGGACCGGCTGAAGGCCGCCAAGGGTAGCGACGAGTTCCGCATCGGCGAAATCTACCTCTCGGCCACGCCCGAGAACAGCCAGCAGGTCGAGCGGAACGGCGAGCAGATCCTTGAGCAGATCCGCAACGGCGGCTCCTTCCAGGCCTATGCGCGGCAATATTCGGAAGCCTCGACCGCTGCGGTGGGCGGCGACCTGGGTTGGGTGCGACTGCCGCAACTCCCCGAGGAATTGCAGGCCGCAGCACAGCAGCTCCAGGTCGGGCAGGTCGCCGGACCAATCGCCGTGCCGGGCGGCTTCTCCATCGTCTACCTCATGGACAAGCGGCAGGTGCTGACCGCCGATCCCCGCGACGCCATCCTCAGCCTCAAGCAGATCGCTATCGACTTCCCGCCCGGCACCTCCGCGGCGGATGCGCAGAAACGCGCCGACAGCTTCAGCGAGGCGATCCGCACCATGCAGGGCTGCGGCGCAGTCTCCGATGTTGCGCAAAAAATCGGCGCCACCGTGGTTGAGAACGATATTCCCGCCCGCAACCTGCCCCCGCAGCTCCAGAACATCCTGCTTTCCCTGCAGGTGGGCGAGGCAACGCCGCCATTCGGCTCGGCTACCGAAGGCGTGCGCGCGCTGGTGCTATGCGGCCGCGACGAGCCGCAGGATGCAGGCTCACCCTCATTCGACCAGATCATGTCCCAGATGGAAGAGGAGCGCGTCAACAAGCGTGCCCGCACCTATCTTCGCGACCTTCGCCGCGACGCCGTGATCGATTATAACTAAGCCCATGAACGGGTACCCACCCCATACCGCCTTGCCCGGCCCGATCGCGATTTCGCTCGGCGATCCGGCCGGCATCGGCCCGGAAGTGATCGCCAAGGCGTGGGCGCGGCGGGAGCCAGAGCAGTTGCCGCCCTTTTTCGTGGTGGGCGACGTAGCGGCGATCCACGCGGTGTGGGAAGGGCCGATCACGCGCATCCATGATCCGTCCGAGGCGGCGGGCGTGTTCGACCGCGCCCTGCCCTGCCTGCAGATCGCCGATGTGGGCGAGATCATCCCCGGCACCCCGACCCTCGACGGGGCACGCTGCGCGTTCCAAGCGCTGGAGTGCGCCACCGGCCTCGTCCGTGCGGAAAGCGCGAGCGCACTCGTCACCGGCCCCGTCTCCAAGGCGCAGCTCGCACAGGCCGGCTTCACCCACCCGGGCCAGACCGAGTTCGTCGCCGAGCGTTGCGGGGTCTCCCGCGAGAACATCGTGATGATGCTCGCCGGGCCGGGCCTGCGGGTGGTGCCGCTGACCATCCACATTCCCCTGATAGAGGTGCCACGGGCGCTCACGGCATCGCTTATCCGTTGCCGGTCGATAGCGACTGTGCGGGGGCTGAAGCGTTTCTTCGGCATTGAGCATCCGCGCCTCGCCATGGCCGGTCTCAACCCCCATGCCGGCGAGGGCGGCATGTTGGGTGACGAGGAGATAACGCTGATCGAGCCGGTCATCGCCGCTTTGCGCGAGGATGGGGTGGACATCACCGGCCCGCTCTCCGCCGACGGCATGTTCACGCCGCGCGCGCGAGAAACCTATGATGCCGCGCTCTGCTGCTACCACGATCAGGCGCTCATCCCGATCAAGACGCTGTGCTTCGACGAGGGCGTCAATATCACGCTCGGCCTGCCGATCGTGCGCACATCGCCCGACCATGGCACCGCCTTCGACCTCGCCGGACGCGACCAGGCCCACCCCGGCGCGATGATCGCCGCCATCCGCATGGCGCGCGACGCCGAGATCTGCCGGCGGGCGCAAGCCGATCTGGTCTGAGCGCGGTGCTGCCTTCCCTGCCCCCGCTGCGCGAGGTGATCGCGGAGCACGGCCTGCGCGCCAGCAAGGCACTGGGCCAGAATTTCCTGCTCGACGAGCAGTTGCTCGACCGGATCGCCGCCGTGCCTGGCGCGCTGGAGAACGAACGCGTGTTCGAGGTCGGCCCCGGCCCCGGCGGGCTGACCCGCGCCCTGCTGCGTGCCGGCGCGCAGGTGACGGCGGTCGAGCGTGACGCGCGCTGCATCCCGGCGCTGGCGCAGCTTGCCGACGCTTTTCCGGGGCAGCTCCGCGTCATCGAGGGCGATGCGCTGGCCGTCAATCCGGCGGACGCGTGCGGCGGACCGGCTCATATCGTCGCCAACTTGCCCTATAATGTCGGCACCGCACTGCTTGTCGACTGGCTGGAGAGTGCGGTCTGGCCGCCCTGGTGGCGCTCGGCCACGCTGATGTTCCAGGCCGAGGTCGCCGAGCGGATCGTCGCCAAGCCCGGCACCGACGCCTATGGCCGGCTGGCCGTGCTCGCCCAATGGCGCTCAGCCGCGCGGATCGCGATGCGCGTCCACCGGTCCGCCTTCACGCCGCCGCCCAAGGTGATGTCCGCCATCGTCCATATCGTCCCGGGCGAGGCGCCGGCCGGCGTGGCGGTGACGACGCTGAGCCGCCTCACCGCTGCCGCCTTCGGCCAGCGCCGCAAAATGCTGCGCCAGAGCCTGAAGGGCCTGCCCGGCGCGCTCGACGCGCTCGCTATCGCCGGCATCGATGCCAGCCGCCGCGCCGAGACGCTGACGGTGGAGGATTTCGTGACGATCGCGCGGTTGATGGATGCTCAGGACTGAGCGGGAGCGCGCCGTTCACATCCTCTGACAGGCCCGGCAGTGACCGGTTCCTGGATGCTCCGCGCAGGAGCAAATGTCCGTCTGGCGGCGGGACGTGCCGTGGAGGCTGACGTGAACGGGCGTGGCCGGGAACAAGCCGGCTCCAACGGAACAGGGAGCCCTAAACCGCTCAACACGGCGGTCGGCGGAGGGGGCGGCGAGCCACCACCCCTCGCCCTTACCGCTGCTCGACCGGTTCGGCGGTTGCGGGCTTGGCAGCCGCTTCGGCCGAAACGACCTTGGGAGCGCCTGCCGCAATGGCGGCGATCAACGGCTCGGCTGCCGGACAGCTTGCCTTGCACGTTTTCTGCAAGCGGGCGAGCGTCTCGCGGGCGCTTTCGGTCGCCCCCTTCTCCATCATCGCCAGCCCCTCGCCCTGAAGCGCGGCCTGATTCTCCGGCTCATCATCAAGCACGCGGCTATAATAGCGGATCGCCTTGCCCGGCATCTTCTGGAGGCGCGCGATCTTGCCGAGCGCGAGGTAGATTGAATTATCGCCCGGTGCGAGGAGCAGCGCCGTCTCATAGGCCTCGCGGGCCTTGGCGATATCCTGCGCAGCCAGCGCCTGCTTGCCCTTCTCAACCCATGCGACCGCGCGCGCGTCCGGAGGGACGGCCGATATCGACCGGCTCGCATTCTGGCCGAGCGAGGAACTCGCCGTAAGAGCCAGCACGCTGGCCAGCACAATGGACGCGGGGCTGAACCGCATGACCGTCTCCCAGATTGAACCGCGTGCCTCGGACGCCATAAAGCCGAAGGCTAGCACGGTTTTTCAAGCGCCGCGAAGAAAAAGCCATCGGTTCCATCGCGATAAGGCGTGAGCAGGGTGCCCTCGCCCCACGGACGCCCAACCGGGCTCTCCCGAAGCGCCTTCCACGATGGATGCGCGCTTGCAAACCGCTCAATCTGGCCCCGGCCCTCGCGGTCGAAGAGCGAACAGACGGCATAGACCAGCCGCCCGCCCGGCTTGACCAATGGCGCTGCTACCGCCAGCAGATGCGCTTGCAACGCCGCGACGCGATCGAGCCGCGCGGATGTCAGCCGCCAGCGCGCCTCGGGATTGCGCCGCCATGTGCCGGCGCCGCTACACGGTGCATCGACCAGCACCACATCGCACTGGCCCGCAAACGGCGCGAGGCGTTCGGCCTCCCGACCGGGATCGAGCAGCAGCGTCTCGATCAGACCATCCGCCCCGGCTCGCTGGGCCCGGGGCGTGAGTCGCGCCAGCCGGTCGCGTGCCGTATCGGTCGCGATGAGTCGTCCCTGCCCCGCCATTTCGGCTGCCAGCGCCAGCGTCTTGCCGCCGCCACCAGCACATAGATCCAGCACGGTCATGCCGGGTCGCGCCGCGCAGGCACGGGCGATGTGCTGGCTGCCGCCGTCCTGCACCTCGATCTGGCCGGCCTGCAGCAACGGATCACGCTCGACATCGGTGCCGGCGGGGAGCGCCAGGCCATGCGGCAGATGCGCCAGCGGCTCGGCATCGGGCCAGTGCCCGATCAGATCATCCCGCCGCGCCTTGAGCGCGTTGATCCGGAGATGCAGCGGCGCGCGCGACAGCAACGCCGCTTGCTCAGCCGCATCGACCGGCGCGGCCAGTTCCGGCGCGAGCCACGCGGGCAACAGCGAGGCGGGCGCGGCCAGCTCATCTGGCTGGATGGGCGCGGGTCCATGCGGCGAGCCGTCGAACAGCGTCGCCAACGCCGCGTCCTCACCGGCAAGCCCAAGCATGGCGGCACGCCCGCTGTCCGGCCGTTCACCGTGGCGGCGGATGGCGCGATAGACCAGCTCACGCACGGCGCGGCGGTCCTTCGATCCGGCATAGCGCCGGTCCTTGAAATAGCGGGCGATCAGCGTGTCGGCAGCGGCACCATCATCGCGCGCGGCGGCGATGATGAGGTCCAGCAGCTCGATGGCAGCCTGCACGCGGGCAGCAGGGGTCATGATGTCCTCACGCTAGGGAAGTCCACACCCGCTCCGTGGACAACGCCATCTCTCGTCGGCGTTACCGCGTCGGATAATTGGGCGCCTCGCGGGTGATGGTGACGTTGTGCACGTGGCTTTCCGAGAGACCGGCATTGGTGATCCGCACGAAGCGGGCGTTGGCCTGCAGATCCTTGATCGTGGCGCTGCCGGTGTAGCCCATCGCGGCCTTGATGCCGCCAACGAGCTGATGGATCACATCCTTGACCGGCCCCTTGTAGGCGACCTGCCCTTCAATACCTTCCGGCACCAGCTTCATCTGGTCCTTGATATCCTGCTGGAAATAGCGATCCGCGCTGCCGCGCGCCATCGCGCCGACCGAGCCCATGCCGCGATAGCTCTTATAGGCGCGGCCCTGATACAGGAAGGTCTCGCCCGGCGCCTCTTCCGTACCGGCGAGCATGGAGCCGATCATCACCGCAGCGCCGCCACCGGCCAGCGCCTTGGCGATATCGCCGGAGGTGCGGATACCGCCATCGGCGATCACCGGAACGTTGTGCTTCGCCGCTTCCTCAGCCGCGTCCATGATCGCGGTGAGTTGCGGCACGCCGACGCCGGCCACGACACGCGTGGTGCAGATGGAGCCCGGCCCGATGCCGACCTTGACGCCGTCAGCGCCGGCGTCAATCAGCGCCTTGGTCGCCTCACCCGTCGCGACGTTGCCGGCGACGAGCTGCACCGTGTTGGACATCTTGCGGATGTGTTCGACCGTCTCGGCGACCATCTTCGAGTGGCCATGCGCGGTGTCGACGACGATGAGATCGCACTCCGCGTCGATCAGCGCTTCGGTGCGCTCGATGCCCTTCTCGCCCACGGTGGTCGCGGCGGCGACGCGCAGCCGGCCGCTCGCATCCTTGGTCGCCTGCGGGTAGGTGACCGCTTTCTCGATATCCTTGACGGTGATGAGGCCGACGCAGCGGAACGCGTCATCCACCACCAGCAGCTTCTCGATCCGGCGCTGATGGAGCAGGCGCTGCGCCTCCTCCTGCGTGACGCCGACCCGCACCGTCGCCAGATTCTCGTGCGTCATCAGCTCGCGCACCGGCTGCTGCGGGTTCTCGGCGAAGCGCACGTCGCGGTGGGTGAGAATGCCGACCAGCTTGCCCGAAGCCTCGACAATGGGAATGCCGCTGATCTTGTGCCGGGCCATGAGCGCCTGCGCATCGGACAACGGCTGGTCCGGCAGCATGGTGATGGGATTGACGACCATGCCGCTCTCGAAGCGCTTGACCGCGCGAACGGCGGCGCATTGCTCCTCAATGGAAAGGTTGCGGTGCAGCACGCCAAGGCCGCCAAGCTGCGCCATGACGATGGCCATGTCCGCCTCCGTCACCGTATCCATGGCGGAGGACAGGATGGGGATGTTCAGCGAAATATCACGGCTCACCCGGGTCGCAACATCGGCCTGACTTGGCAGCACGCTGGACGCGCAGGGCTGCAACAGCACATCGTCAAAAGTTAGGCCGAGCCGAATATCCATGAATTTGCCACCTGATGTTTGAAGGGTCCGCCGGGGACTCAGTGGCGGCCCATGTAACCATTTCGGGCGGATTGGGCTAGGGGGTGAGGAATCTTGGTTAACGGAAGCCCGTGCCGCACGTCTACCGATCGCCGCCCGTGCTCTCGCGGATGGCCGGCCCCAGCCGCACAATCGGTCGTGTCAGATCGCCTGCCCCGCCGCCCAGCCGCTGGCCCAGGCCCATTGAAAGTTGTAGCCGCCAAGCCAGCCCGTGACGTCCACCGCCTCGCCAATCGCGTAGAGCCCCGGCACGCGGTTCGCCATCATCGTGCGGGAGGAGAGATTGGCCGTCGCGATCCCCCCGGCCGCCACCTCGGCCTTGGCGAAGCCCTCCGTCCCCGTGGGCACGAAGGGCCAATCGGCAAGCCGCTGCTGGGCAGCCCGCAACGTCTTGTCGGACAGGTTCGCCAGGTCGCCTTCCAGCGCGATCCGCTCGCCAAGGGCATCGGCAAGGCGACCGGGCAGCAGCGCCGAAAGAACGCGCCGGGCCGAGGCGCGCGGCTGCGCCCGCTTTGCCTGGAGCAGCCAGTCCGCCGCCGCGTCGGGCAGAAAATCGACGTGGATGGGCGTGCGATGCTCCCAATAGGAGGAGATTTGCAGCATCGCCGGCCCCGAGAGACCGCGATGGGTGAACAATGCCGCTTCCCGGAACCGCGTCTTACCCCAGCGCACGACCACATCGGCCGATACACCCGACAGCGACCGGAACAGCGCATCGTCCGCCCCGAGGGTGAAGGGCACGAGCGCTGGGCGCGGCTGCACGATCGTGAGGCCGAAGCGCCGCGCAACGTCGTAAGCAAACCCCGTCGCGCCGAGCTTCGGGATCGACGGGCCGCCGGTGGCGAGCACCAGCGCCGCAGCCGAGACAGTGCGGCCGTCCACGCTCACACGAAACTGGCCGTCGCCATGCCCGACATCGACGATCGGCTGGCCCAGTTGCAGTGTCACGCCAGCCTGCGCGCACTCCGCGACCAGCATATCGACGATCTGCCGCGCCGATCCGTCGCAAAAAAGCTGGCCGAGCGTCTTCTCGTGCCACGCGATGCCGTAGCGATCGACCAGTGCAAGAAAGTCCTGCGGGGTATAGCGGCCGAGCGCCGACTTGGCGAAATGCGGATTGGCCGAGAGATAGCGATCCGGCGCGGTGTGGATATTGGTGAAATTGCACCGTCCGCCGCCGGAGATAAGGATTTTCTTGCCCGGCCTGTCGGCGTGGTCGATCAGCAATACGCGCTTGCCACGACCGCCAGCCGTCGCCGCGCACATCAGCCCGGCGGCGCCAGCGCCGAGCACGATCGCATCGAAGCTGTCACGGCTCATGGCATTCCCCTGTCCGGCGCGCCAGAGACATGCGCCTGCAGTTGGACGGCGGGGATGGGAGCGGTAGCCATGGCGTCCTGCTTGTCGGGTGAACGCCCCGGCGGCGGGCGCGTGCCGCGCATAGGTGGCCTCCCGCGCGGACACAAGGGCCTTGCCGCTCCGGTCCCGGCGTTACCGATCCGCGACCGCAACGCGAGACGCCGGTGCTCCTCCCCTATCCGGCCCATACCCCTTGCCCTTGCCGACCAGCCGCCTAGGTTGAACGGTCAACCAGCGCGCATCTGTCAGGAGCAGCCATGAGTGTCGCATTCCGCCGGGAGACCGACGAGGAACATCTCGAACCCAAGTTCGAGATCCCCATTCCGGCTGGCCCCAATCTGGTCACCGCGCGCGGCCTCGCGCTCATTCAGGCGAAAGTCGACGAACTGGAGGCGCTGCTTCCCGGCCTGACCGACGAGACGCAGCTCAACGCCGCCCGGCGCGACCTCCGATACTGGCGGACGCGGCTGGCGACCGCACAACCAATGCCGACGCCCGACGGCGAGACCGTCGCCTTCGGCTGCACCGTCACCTTCACCCTCAACGGCAGGGACCGGACGATCACCCTCGTGGGCGACGACGAAGCCGATCCAGCCAACGGTTCCATCTCCTTCTCGGCGCCGCTGAGCCGCGCCATGATGGATGCCGAGGAAGGAGACCTGGTGCCGTTCGCCGGCAAACCCGACGCCATCGAGATTCTCAGGATCGCGGTGCCGACGCGCTAGCGTGGGAGGCAACCGCCTCCGCCTTGCCATGCCCGTGACGCTCGGCCCGTTCGACGAGCATCCTGGCCTCCTCGACGTGCATCGCCTCGATCATGCGGCCATCGTAACGCTGTGCGCCGCCGGTATAGGCTTCGATCAGGGCCTTGGCATCGTGCAGCGCCGGTTCGCTGGGAGAAAAGGTCCGGTTGACCACGTCGATATGACTGGGGTGGATGATCGACTTGCCGTCGAAGCCGATCTGGCGGCCTTCCTCACAATCGCGAGCCAGACCGTCCAGATCGTCGAGCCGGTTATAGACGCCATCGAACACCGCGATGCCCGCCGCTCGCGCCGCGAGAACGATTGACTGGAGCGCGAGCGAGACAGCGCCGCGTGGCGCGTCCGGCGGCACGCCCAGCCCTCTGCGCAGATCGTTGGTGCCCGCGAGGAGCGCCATCACGCCGGGTTCGCGCGCGATGCGCTGCGCGTTGACGAGGCCCGTGGGGCTCTCGATCATCGCGATGATCTGGCGTTGGGTGACGAGGTGCACGTCATGCACCTGCCGCGCCTCGACCACCTTGGGCACGATGACATAAGGCGGCGCGGCAGCGCGCACGGCCACCATGTCGAGCCCATGATCGCGCCGCCCCTCGCCATTGATGCGGATAGCACAGGGTCGACCGTCAAACCCCGCCTTGACCGCATCGACCGCCGCCTGCCGCGCCTTGTCCCGATCTTCCGGCAGCACGGAATCCTCAAGATCGAGGATGATGAAATCACAGTCGAGCGTCCGCGCCTTCTCGATCGCGCGCGGGCGCGAAGCCGGCACGAACAGCATGGTGCGCACCAGCCGCAGCGGCAACTGATCCCCGTTCCGTTCGCTGCTTTTGTTCATCGCGACCATTCTCCTTGTTCATGCGATTCCGCTTCCAGAGCGACGCTTGTCGGGACATAGTAACGAGAGGGGAAGCAGGAGGCCATCGGCCATGGACATCATCACCTTCGCACTTTTCATCGCCGTCCTGGCGGTCTTTTATCTGGCGGCCAGCGTGAAGATTGTCCGCCAGGGCTACCGCTACACCATCGAACGGTTTGGCCGCTTCACCGAAGTCGCCGCGCCGGGCTTCAATCTCTATCCAGCGTTTTTCTATCGAGTTGGTCGCAAAATCAACATGATGGAACAGGTTATTGACGTTCCGAGCCAGGAAATCATCACCAAGGATAATGCGATGGTTTCGGTGGACGGCGTGGTGTTCTTCCAGGTGCTGGACGCCGCCAAGGCCGCCTATGAAGTGAGCCAGCTCAGCGTCGCCCTGCTCCAGCTCGCCACCACCAACCTGCGCACCGTGATGGGCTCGATGGACCTCGACGAGACCCTCTCGAAGCGCGATGAGATCAACGCGCGGCTTCTCTCCGTGGTCGATCACGCCACCAACGCCTGGGGCGTCAAGATCACCCGCGTCGAGATCAAGGACATCCGGCCACCGCAGGATATCGTCAATGCCATGGCGCGGCAGATGAAGGCGGAGCGCGAGAAGCGGGCCAACATCCTCGACGCCGAGGGCTTCAAGAGCGCCGAGATTCTGCGCGCGGAAGGCGCCAAGCAAGCCCAGATCCTTGAAGCCGAGGGCCGGCGCGAGGCCGCCTTCCGCGACGCCGAGGCACGCGAGCGTGAGGCGGAAGCCGAGGCGAAGGCGACCACGATGGTGAGCGAGGCGATCGCCGGCGGCAACGCGCAGGCGATCAACTATTTCGTCGCACAGAAATATGTCGAGGCGGTGAGCCAGTTCGCCACCTCGCCTAACGCCAAGACGATCCTGTTCCCGGTCGAGGCGACCCAGCTCATCGGCAGTATCGGCGGCATCGGAGCGTTGGCGCGCGAGGCGCTGGGGCTGGATGAGACGGCCACGCCGCGCACCGCCAGCGGCTTACCAAGGACGAAGAACCCGTGATCAGCGACCTGTTCGGCGGGACCCACCCCGCGATCATCTGGGGCATCCTCGCCATCGTGCTGGCGGTCGCGGAGATGACGCTGCCGGGCGTGTTCCTCATCTGGCTGTCGCTTGCCGCCGCCCTGACCGCCGGCCTCTCGCTGATGGTCCCGCTGGGCGATTCGTTCCAGCTCCTCGCCTTCGCGATCTTCAGCGCACTATCGGTGAGCGGTGGACGGCTCTGGTATCTCGCGCGGCCGGTCGAGCCGGAAGACCGGCTGCTCAATGACCGGTCGGCGCGGATGATCGGCCGGCACGTCGTGGTGAGCGAGGCCATCGTCCACGGCGAGGGACGGGTGCGGATCGACGACGGTTCATGGCCCGCGCAGGGACCGGACGCACCGGCGGGCACGCATATGGTCGTGGCGGCCGTGAACGGCTCGACATTGATCGTGGAATCGCTACCCGAATAAGCGCAGCCACAAGGCGGGCGCACTCCGGTTAGGACGCTCCAGCCCCCTTTCGCTGTGGCGCCAGGATATTCTCTCGGGCGCCTTGCTCAGCTATTCCTTGCCAAACAGGCCCTTGGCCATGCCGGCCAGATCGTTCAGCGGATTGCCGTCGCCATCCCGGTCCAGCGTTCCGGCAATCCGGCCGAGCACGCTGCCCGCGCCTTCGGCGGTATTACCCAACACATTTTGCAGGCTTTCGAGCGAGAGGCCGTGCTCCTGCGCGACCTGACTCAAGGCCGAAAGCTGATCACCGCCGCCTGCAAGCTTCTGCTGCAAGCTCCCCACGATGGACTGCACTTGCTCCGCCGGCAGCCCGAGTTTGCCCGCGATGGCATCAACATTACCGAGAATAGCATCGAACATGCCCATGGTCGGAGGTCCTTCCCAAATGTCGAACGGCGGCCACCCTAGCACGGATGGCCGCCGTCCATACAACCAAACTCATGGCATACGGCGCGAGGGGCGCCCGCCTCGCCTCAGGCCGCGACGCCTGCCATCACATTACGGACGGATGCGTCCACGTCATTCTCGAACTGCCTGAAATTCTCGACGAACTGCCGCACCAGCGTCTGTGCGGTCTCGTCATAAGCCGCCTTGTCCGCCCATGTCGCGCGCGGATCGAGGATCTGGCTGTCCACGCCCGCAACGGCCACCGGCACCTCGAACCCGAAATTGGGATCGATGCGGAACTCGGCATCATTGAGGCTGCCATCCAGCGCGGCATTGAGCAATGCGCGCGTCACCTTGATCGGCATGCGCGAGCCGACACCATATTTGCCGCCGGTCCAGCCGGTGTTGACCAGCCAGCATTTGACGCCGCCCTTGGCGATCCGCTCCTTGAGCAGATTGCCATACACGCTGGGCTTACGCGGCATGAACGGCGCACCGAAGCAGGTAGAGAACGTCGCGCTCGGCTCGGTCACGCCGATCTCGGTGCCGGCCACACGCGCGGTGTAGCCCGAAAGGAAGTGATACATCGCCTGATCGGGTGTCAGCCGCGAGATGGGCGGCAGCACGCCATAGGCGTCCGCCGTCAGGAAGATGATGTTCTGCGGCACCGGGCCGAGATTATCCTTGGATGCATTTGGGATGAAATCGATCGGGTAGGATCCGCGGCTGTTCTCCGCGAGGCTGTTGTCCGCGAAATCGGGCTCGCGCGTCTCCGGGTCGATCACCACATTCTCCAGCACCGTGCCGAAACGCTTGGTGGTGGCGAAGATCTCCGGCTCGGCTTCTGCCGAGAGGTTGATCATCTTGGCGTAGCAGCCGCCCTCGAAGTTGAACACGGCGGTATCCGACCAGCCATGCTCGTCATCGCCGATCAGCGTGCGCGAGGCATCGGCCGAGAGCGTGGTCTTGCCGGTACCGGACAGGCCGAAGAACACGGCGGTATCGCCCTTGGGGCCGATATTGGCCGAGCAGTGCATCGGCATGATGCCCTTGGCCGGCAGCAGATAATTGAGGATGCCGAACACCGACTTCTTCATCTCGCCGGCATAGGCCGTGCCGCCGATGAGAATCAGCTTCTCGGTGAAGTTGACCGCGATCACCGTCTCGCTGCGGCAGCCATGACGTGCGGGGTCGGCGCGGAAGCTCGGCAGATCGATAATGGTATATTCCGGCACGAAATCGGCCAATGCGGCCCGCTCCGGGCGCACCAGCAGTGTGCGGATGAACAGATTGTGCCACGCCAACTCGTTGATGACGCGCACTTGCACGCGATGCTCGGGCTGCGAGCCGCCGTAGAGGTCCGCCACGTAGAGCTGCTTCTTCTCGGCGAGGGCCGCGAGAAAATCGGCCTTGAGCGTGGCGAAATGCGCGGGCGTCATCGGGACGTTGACGTTCCCCCAGCCGATCGTCTCCTCGGTGGTCGCGTCACGCACGATGAACTTGTCCTTGGCGGCGCGCCCGGTGTGCTTGCCCGTCTCGACGACCAGCGGGCCGTCCTTGGCCAGGCGACCCTCGCCATTGCGGAGCGCGGCTTCCACCAGCGGGGCCGTCAGCCAGTTCCACGCAATGTCGGCCGACGTTTCGATGCCTTGGTCTTTCAAGCCGAAGGAAGATTGGGTCCGCACACTTGTCTCCTAAGTCCCAAAATCGGGGGTGCCACCGCCGATCAGCGGCGCCTCCACCCGCACAACAATGAAATTGACATTGCGAGCGCCTTACGCATTCGCCCCTCGACCGTCAAACACCCTGCCGCCTCATTTACCCTGATTTTGCTTCGACAGGCCGGACACCGCGTGACCGGGCTCCCGCTCGGCGCGGCCGCTCCTGTTGCGTGGCTGCATTGGTTCGTCTAGGCGGGGCGTTCGCACAACGGCAGCGGGTGCCCGACACGATGAGCGCTTCGATCGCTTTGGTCGATGATGACCGCAACATCCTCTCGTCACTCAGCATCGCCTTGATTGCCGAGGGTTTCGTGACGCGGCTCTACTCGGATGGCGGCGCAGCACTGAAGGCGCTGACCGACAATCCGCCCGACCTCGTGGTGTGCGACATCAAGATGCCCAACCTCGACGGTATCGAACTTTTACGCCGCCTGCGTGAGAAGAACGACCTCCCGTTCATCTTCCTGACCTCAAAGACCGACGAACTGGACGAAGCCCTCGGCTTCGCGATGGGGGCCGACGACTACATCGCCAAGCCCTTCTCGCAACGCTTGCTGATCGCGCGAATCCGCGCACTGCTGCGCCGCGCCGCGCTGGGACAGCGGCGGGGCGACGGAGAAGGCGACGAGGAGGACCTGCCCGAAACGATCGTCCGGGGTCGGCTCGTGATGGATCCGGCGCGCCACCGCGTTCAGTGGGACGGGAAGGACGTGGCGCTGACCGTCACCGAGTTCATGATCCTGGAGGCGCTCGCCCAGCGCCCCGGCATCGTCAAGACACGCAACCAGCTGATGGACGCGGCCTATCAGGACGACATCTATGTCGACGACCGCACCATCGACAGCCACATCAAGCGCCTTCGTCGCAAGTTCCGCGAGATCGCGCCGGATTTCAACGCGATCGACACACTCTATGGCGCCGGATACCGCTTCAACGAGGAGTGATGAGCGACATGCGGGCGGCGAATGGACCACACGCATATCGCTCACCCGCCGCATCCTCGCGGTCAACATTTTCGCGCTGGCCATTCTCACCGGCGGGTTCTTCTATCTGGACAGCTACCGCACCCGGCTGATCGACGGGCGCCTGGTTTCCATCGGCCGCGAAACGGCGCTGATCGCGACCGCAATGGAAACCGGATCGCCGGACGAGCGCAGGGGACTGCTGGTGCGCACAGCGCAAGCCACCGGCCTCCGCCTGCGCATCTACAACGCGGACGGGGCCAAGGTGGCGGACAGCTTCGCGCTTGCCCCGCCAACCTACACCCTGCGCGATCCCAAGGATGACCCCATCCATATCCGCATCGCGCGCGTCCTCGACCGGGTGGTGGAAACCATCGCCTTCGCCTCCAGCCCGCCCTATCTCACCGAACCGCGCGACGACCGGCGCGACGCCTGGCCCGAGGCCCAACAAGCGCAGATGCACGGATCTGCGACCGGCGCCTACCGCTTCGCGCCGGATCGCACGCCATTCCTCAGCGCGGCGCGGCCGTTGGCAGAGAGCGGTGACCTGCTGTTGGCGACGATCAACGCGCGCGACATCACCGAGATCGTGCGGGCCGAACGGCTGCGCATCAGCCTTGTCTTTGCCGCCGCGATCATTGCCTCGGTGTTGCTCTCGCTATTCCTCGCACGCACCATCGTGCTGCCCCTGCGACGGCTGGCGCGCGCCGCGGTGCGGGTGCGCCTCGGCCGTGCCCGCGAGGTCATCGTGCCGCGCCTGCCGGATCGGCGTGACGAAATCGGCATGCTCGCTCGCGCCGTCTCGGACATGAGCCAGGCGCTGCGCCAGCGGATCGACGCGACCGACGCCTTCGCCGCCGATGTCAGCCATGAACTGAAGAACCCCATCGCATCGCTGCGCTCTGCCCTGGAGGGCATGGCCAATATCAAGGACCCGGCGCTCCGGAACAAGCTGCTCGACATCGCCCAGGATGACGTGCGGCGGCTCGACCGGCTGGTGACGGACATCGCCGAAGCCTCGCGCATCGACGCGCAACTCTCGCGCACACCGTTCGAGCCGATCGATCTCGGCCAGTTGATCGGCGGCATCGTGCGGGCGCAGGCCGCGCGCGAGACCGGACCAGCCATCAAGATCAGCTATTCGGGACCACCGCGCGGACAGATTTTCGTCACTGGCGACCCCCAGAAGCTGGCGCGCGTCATCGAGAATCTCATCGACAATGCACGCTCCTTCTCACCGGAGGGCGGCCGGGTCCAGGTGAGCGTACACGCGCGGGGCGATACGGCGTTGATCGCCACGGAGGATGACGGCCCCGGCGTGCCGGAAGCCGAGCGGGAGGCGATTTTCCGCCGGTTCCACAGCGTGCGGCCGGAACGGGATGGGTTCGGCAAGCATAGCGGCCTCGGCCTCGCCATCGCCCGTGCCATTCTCGACGGGCACCACGGCACCATTACGGTGGAGGACCGGCCGGACGGCAGGAGCGGCGCGCGCTTCGTCGTGACGCTGCCGCGCGCGGCGCGCCCCACGCAAGGCCGCCCCGGAGGAGACGCACGATGACGGCAACGGGCGCCGAGACCATCCACGCCACCAGTGTCGCGATTGAGGGATCCGGCGTGCTCATCATGGGCCCGAGCGGCGCCGGCAAATCCGACCTGGCGCTGCGCCTCATCGACCGGGGAGCGAGCCTGATCAGCGATGATTACACCATCGTCACGGCGAACCACGGCCAACTGCTGCTCAGTGCGCCGCCGACCATTGCGGGTCGCATGGAAATCCGCCACTTGGGAATTGTCGACATGCCCTGTGTCGGCGCGGTGCCGGCCGCACTGGCGATCAGACTGGACGAAGCCCCCCCACGCATGCCTGAGACCGTTCCCGATATGCTGCTGATGAGTATCGCCCTGCCCGTCGTCACCCTTGCCGGCAAGGAAGCATCGGCGCCGATCAAGGCCGAACTCGCGCTGCGGCGGATCCGCGAGGGGTGGTCCCAGCCATGAATGCGCCCTCGGCCCCGAAGCCGATCCTCATCGTCACCGGCCTCTCCGGCGCCGGCAAATCGACCAGCCTGCGCACGCTCGAAGATGCCGGATGGGAGACAGTCGACAATCTGCCGCTGGCGCTGCTGGGCCGGTTGCTCGCCGCCCCGGCCCCGGCGGGCCATGGCGAGAGCGAACGGCCGCTCGCCATCGGCATCGATGCCCGCACGCGGGGCTTCACGGCCGATACCGTGCTCGCCAGCGTTGCCGCGCTGCGGAACCGCAAGGATCGGCCCATCGAGATCCTGTTCCTCGATTGCTCGGATGCCGTACTGGAACTGCGCTACGATGAAACCCGCCGGCGTCACCCGCTCGCGCTTGACCGGCCGGCAGCGGACGGCATCGCCCGCGAGCGCGAGTTGCTGGAACCGCTGCGCCGCGCGGCCGATCATCTCATCGACAGCAGCGACCTCACCAGCAAAGGCTTGCAGCAGGCGATTCGCCAGCGTTTCGCGGGGCCTTTCGAATCCACGCTGACATTGCTCTCCTTCGGCTTCGCGCGTGGCGTCCCCCGCAACGCCGATTTCGTGTTTGATATGCGTTTCCTGCGCAACCCTTATTGGGATGAGACGCTGCGCCCGCTCACCGGGCTCGACGCGGACGTGCGGGCCTATGTGCAGGCCGACCCATTGTTCGAAACGACGCTGGCGCAGATCGAGACGCTGCTCATCACCCTGCTGCCGCGCTATGGGGAGGACGGCAAGGCCTATGTCACCATTGCCTTCGGCTGCACCGGCGGGCGGCATCGCTCCGTATGCGTGACCGAGGAAATGGCGCGACGCTTGCGCGCGGCCGGCTTTTCGCCCACGGTCGCCCATCGAAACTTGGAATCGGGACTGCTGGACGGGGATGAAACCCAACGTCATAGCGTGCAGAATGACAATCGAACGGCGGGACGCTGACAGATCATGATTGGACTAGTGCTGGTGACCCATGGCGGGCTGGCGACCGAGTTTCGGGTTGCGATGGAGCACGTCGTGGGGCCGCAGGAGGCCATCGAGACCGTGTGCATCGGCCCCGACGACGACATGGAGGTGCGCCGCGCCGACATTGCGTCCGCCGTCCAGCGGGTGAACGATGGGTCGGGCGTCATCCTGCTCACCGACCTGTTCGGGGGCACCCCCTCCAACCTGGCCATCTCGCTGCTCGACGCGGGGCGTGTGGAAGTGATCGCCGGCGTCAACCTGCCGATGCTGATTCGGCTGGAGAGCGCCCGCCGCACCATGTCGGTCACCGAAGCGGTCGCGGCTGCCCGCGAGGCAGGCAGGAAATATATCAGTGTGGCCTCGGAACTGCTGGGCGACATGAATTGAGCGAGATGCGATGAGCGAAACGGCCGCAGAGAGAACCGTCCGCATTACCAACAAGCGGGGGCTGCATGCCCGGGCCAGCGCCAAGTTCGTCACGCTTGCGAGCGGCCTCCCCGCGACCATCACAGTCCGCAAGGATGGGCATGAGGTGGTTGGCACCTCGATCATGGGCCTGATGATGCTGGGCGCGGCCATGGGCGACGAGATCGTCATCGCAGCCAGCGGCGACGGCGCCGAGTCCGCTCTGGACGCGGTCACCGCCCTGATCGAGGGTCGTTTCGGCGAAGAATAGAGCATAGAAGAACGCCCTTGCCCCGCGAAATCACTGGATTTTCCAATCCCCTCATCAAGCATGCACGGAGCCTGCGCGAGAAGAAGCTGCGCAAGCGCGAAGGGCTGTTTCTCGCGGAGGGTCTCCGCATCCTCACCGAGGCGCGCGAGCAAGGCATCCTGCCCGAGTTGCTGTTCCTCGCGCTGGGCACCACGCCGCACCCGCTGGCGCAAATCCTGGTGGACGCCGTGGAGGCGGCCGGCGGCGAGGTGATCCTCACCACGCCCGACATTCTCGGCAAGATCTCCGGCAAGGAGAATGCGCAGGCGGTGGTCGGCGTCTATCGCGACCGGCTGACGCCCCTGCCCGCGCTCGAGAGGGCCGCTGCGCCGATCTGGTTCGTCGCGCAGGCGATGCGCGACCCGGGCAATCTCGGCACCCTGATGCGGATTGGCGACGCGGTAGGCGCGGGCGGCGTGATCCTCGTCGATGACTGCGTCGACCCCTTCTCGGTGGAGACCGTGCGTGCCTCGATGGGCGCGCTGTTCACCCAGGCTATCGCGCATGCGGATTGGGCGGACTTCCTCGCGTGGCTGCGCGCGGGGCCGGGGCAGCTCGTCGGCACCAGTCTCAATACCGATTTCGACTATCAGCAGCCGCACTACGAGGCGCCCACCTTCCTGCTCATCGGCAACGAGGCGCGTGGCCTGCCGGCGGACTATGAGAAGGCCTGCGACCTGCTGGTGAAGATCCCGATGATGGGCCGAGCGGACAGCCTCAACGCGTCGGTCGCTGGCGCCGTGATGGCCTATGAGGTGCTCAACCAGCGGCGACAGCGGTGAAGGGCGGAGATTTCCCTGGACCCAAGTGACCGCACGTCCTGAAGCTGGCGTTGAGGCACGTTCGTCGGTAACGGCAAGGAAAACCCGTTAGAGAGACAAAGGGGGAAACGCATGAGCGGGCTGACGGACAGTGCATCGGCGCAACCTGGCGGCCTGGCGGCCATGGTGCAGCACAAGCGCGTCCTCGTCGCGAGCCTCGCGGGCACCACCATCGAATTCTACGATTTCTACGTCTATGCGACGGCGGCCAGCATCGTTTTCGGGCCGCTGTTCTTCCCCGCTTCGTCACCGGCGGCGCAGTTGCTCTCGGCTTATGCAAGCTTCGCCCTCGCCTTCCTCGCGCGGCCGCTGGGCGCGGCGGTGTTTGGCCATTTTGGCGACCGGATCGGGCGCAAATCCACGCTGGTCGCCTCGCTGCTCCTGATGGGGGCCTCCACCTTCCTGATCGCCTTCCTGCCGACCTATGCGATGATCGGCTGGTGGGCGCCGCTGCTGCTGTGCATCCTGCGCTTCGGCCAGGGCTTCGGCCTTGGCGGCGAATGGGGCGGCGCGGCATTGCTCGCGGTGGAGAATGCACCGCCCGGCTGGCGAGCGCGGTTCGGCATGATGCCGCAACTTGGCGCGCCCCTCGGCTTCATCGCCGCCAACGGCCTGTTCCTGCTGCTCGGCCTGTGGTTGAGCGAAGCCGATTTCCTCAACTGGGGCTGGCGCCTGCCGTTCGTATTCAGTGCGCTGCTCGTCATCATCGGCCTTTGGGTCCGCCTGAGGCTGAGCGAAACGCCGGAATTCAAGGCCGCGCTGGCCGAAAAGCCGCCGGCCGCGGTGCCGCTCGCGGAATTGCTTACCCAGCACGTGCGGCAGACGATCGCCGGCACCTTCGCGGTCGTCGCCTGTTTCGCCTTGTTCTATATCTCGACGGCCTTTGCGCTCGGCTACGCGACGACGATGCTCGGCATGCCGCGCGAAGAAGTGCTGGCGATCCAGCTCGCCGCCATCGTCATGCTGGCGCTGGGCATCGTGCTCGCCGGCTGGTGGTCGGACAAGACATCGGCACACCGGGCGCTGGTGGCCGGCTGCGCCGCGACAATTCCGCTCGGGTTCGTCTTCGGCATCGGGTTCGACGCGGCGCAACCGGCGCTGCTGTTCATCGTGCTCGCCGTGGCGCTGTTCATCATGGGCTTTGCCTATGGGCCGCTCGGCGAATGGCTGACCAGCCTGTTCCCGGCGCGCGTGCGCTATTCCGGCTCGTCCTTCGCCTTCAACGTCGGCGGCATATTGGGCGGCGCGCTGGCACCGATCGTGGCGCAGTATCTGGTGAGCAGCCACGGCATCGGGTCCGTGGGCCTCTACCTCTCGGCGGCGGGCATGGTGAGCCTGATCGGCCTGGTCTTGCTGGCGCGGGATTAAGAGGGTCTTATCCCACGCCGGAACCGAGGCTGAGCACGCGTCTCGGCCTTGGCCGACCCGAGCAGCGCAGTTCCGGTCAGGCGCGAACGAACGACTTTTGCGAAAGCGGAAGCGCGCGGCTGGGTCGACGCCGCTTGCCGCCCCGCGCCCCTGCCGTCGCAGGAGGACGCCCGGATTTGTTTACCGGCTCGATAGGACATTGGCGCCGGAGAACTCCGGCGCCATTGACATCACACTCAGGCCAGAGCGCCGTGGCAGTGCTTGTACTTCTCGCCCGATCCACAGGGACACGGTGCGTTACGGCTGATGTTCTGATCGGCATAGGGATTGCCCTGGCCGGCCAGTGCCGCGGGGGCCATGCCGGGGATCGTCGTGGTGATGAAACCGCGCGTGCCCGCGTCGATGTCCGCACTGTCATCCTCGCCCGTGAACGGGTCGATATGGCTGGTGAGGAACGCCGGCAGTTCAGGCAGAGGCGGCGGCGCGGGGTCCGGCATCTCGAACTGCAGGTGGCTGATCGTGCGGGTCACATCCTCGCGGATATTCTCCAGCATGCGCTCGAACAGAGCGAACGCCTCCTGCTTATATTCGTTGAGCGGCGTCTTCTGCGCATAGGCACGCAGGTGGACGACCTGCCGCAGCGCGTCGAGCGTGGCGAGGTGTTCCTTCCAATGATGATCCAGATTCTGAAGCAGGATGCTCTTTTCAATCTGTGACCAGGAGTCGCCCTTGAGCGGTGCGATCTTTTCGGCCACCGCTTCATCCGACATGGCGATAAGCCGTTCGACGAAGATGTCCGGCTCGACGGCATGCTCGTCGAGCCATCCATCGATATCCGGCTTGAGCGCGAGCTTGTCCTCGATCTGGGCCTTGAGCCCGGGGATATCCCACTGCTCAGGATAGGTGCCGTGCGGGCAGGCCAGGCCAATGATCGTATTGATCGTCTCGTGCCGCATCTCGGTGACGATCTCGCTCACCGACTCTGCCTCCATGATATCGGCACGCTGCTCGTAAATGACCTTGCGCTGATCGTTCATCACGTCGTCATATTCGACGACCTGCTTGCGGATATCGTAGTTCCGCTGCTCGACCTTCCGCTGTGCGGTCTCGATGGCCTTGGACATCCACTTGGAGGGCGGCAGTGCCTCGCCATCTTCGAGGCTGGAGCGCATCATCCGCGCGAACAGCGTATCCGGACCGAAGATGCGCAGCAGATCGTCATCGAGGCTCAGGTAAAAGCGTGACAGGCCCGGATCGCCCTGACGCCCGGAGCGGCCTCGCAACTGATTGTCAATGCGCCGGCTCTCGTGCCGCTCGGTGCCGAGCACGAACAGGCCGCCCGCGGCAAGCACCTTCTCGCGCTCCACCGCGATTTCCTGCCGGATGCGCTCGATGGCTGCGTCCCGCTCCGGCCCCTCGGGCATGTCACCCAGTTCGCCTTCGACGCGGAATTCAAGGTTGCCGCCAAGCTGGATATCGGTGCCGCGCCCGGCCATGTTGGTGGCGATCGTCACCGCACCAAGTCGGCCGGCCTGCGCCACGATGCCGGCCTCCTGCTCATGGAAACGGGCATTGAGCACGTTGTGCGGCACATTCTCCTGCTTGAGAAACTCCGAGAGCATCTCCGACTTCTCGATGGAGACGGTACCGACCAGAACCGGCTGCCCCCTAGCCTGATGCTCGCGAATGGTCCGCGCGATGCCGCGGAACTTGTCCTCGGTATCCTTGTAGAACAGGTCCTCGTCATCCTTGCGCTGGACCGGCAGATTGGTGGGGATGGTCACCACGTTCATCTTGTAGATGTCGTAGAACTCCGCCGCCTCGGTCGCTGCCGTGCCGGTCATGCCCGAGAGCTTGGGATACATGCGGAAATAATTCTGGAAGGTAATCGAGGCGAGCGTCTGGTTCTCCGGCTCGATATTGGCGCCTTCCTTGGCTTCCACCGCCTGGTGCAGGCCATCGGACCAGCGCCGGCCATCCATCATGCGGCCGGTGAACTCGTCGATGATGACGACCTTGTTGTCCTTGACGATATAGTCGATGTCGCGGCGGAACATGAAGATTGCCCGCAGCGCCTGGTTGACGTGGTGGACAACCTGGGTGTTCTCGAAATCGTAGAGATTGGCGCCCTGCAGCAACCCGGCGTCCTCCAGCATGCGCTCCACCTTCTCGGTGCCGTCCTCGGTGAGCACGATGCTGCGCTGCTTCTCGTCCTTCTCATAATCGTCCGGCGTGAGCTTTTTCACGATCGCGTCGACGGCGAGATACATCTCCGACTTGTCGTCGGTGGGCCCGGAAATGATGAGCGGCGTGCGCGCTTCGTCGATCAGGATCGAGTCCACCTCGTCCACGATCGCGTAATTGAACGGGCGCTGCACCATCTGGCTGCGCTCATACTTCATGTTATCGCGCAGGTAATCGAAACCCAGCTCGTTGTTGGTGGCGTAGGTGATGTCCGCCTCATAGGCCGCGCGGCGCTCTTCCTCGGTGAGGTTGGGGACGATGACCCCGGTGGTGAGGCCAAGGAAACGGTAGATGCGCCCCATCCAATCGCAGTCGCGGCGGGCAAGATAGTCGTTGACCGTGACCACATGGACGCCCTTGCCCTCAAGCGCGTTCAAATAGGTGGCCAGGGTAGCGACCAGCGTCTTGCCTTCGCCGGTCCGCATCTCGGCAATTTCGCCACGGTGAAGGACGATACCGCCGATCATCTGCACGTCGTAATGGCGCTGGCCGATGACCCGCTTGGCCGCCTCGCGAACGGTGGCGAAGGCCTCTGGCAGCAAGTCGTCCAGCGTGGCACCCTCTGCCAATCGCGCGCGGAACTTGTCCGTCTGGGCAACAAGATCCTCGTCGACCAGCGCCTCCATCGTCGGCTCGAAAGCCGCGATCTGGTCGACGATCTTGCGGAGGGACTTTACATAGCGATCGTTGGACGATCCAAAAATGGACTTGGCGAGCGCGCCGAACATGGACGGGGGTTCCTGTCTTAAAGAGAAATGTCGAAGGCCGGACCTCGGGACCGGCGCTGGTCGCGCGCCACGGTGCGCGACGAATGGGCGGATCGCCTTACGCGACCCGGCAGGGTCTCAAATGAGCCAGCTCTGATGCAACGGGAGCAGCGCGCGGGCGCTGCGCACCGGCGTCCGCCAGACGGACGACGCGGCGGCCTGTGCCACCTCTGCAAGGTGCGGCACAGGATTTACAGGCCGCAGGCCCGGCCGTGATACGGCGGCACCCGCCTGAGCCACGGTAACGACAGCGCTGACCTCCACGGCCGCACGCTCAACCGGCCGCTCGCCGGACACCAGGCCGGTCAGCGACGCAAGAAGCGCGGACAAGAGGATCATCAACTGCAAGTGCGGCCCACTCCACAAACCGAACGGCCTTCACATAGGGTGCGGCGTCCGGTTCGTCCATGCCATTAATCGTGCCTTTCTCGGCTGCAACGGCCAACAAGTCCATTGGACCCCGGCGGGCGATGCGCTATTCGGCCGGCCATGACCGATCGCTCGCCTCTCGCTCGCCCGTTTCCGCCAATGCCCGAAATCGGCGGGGTCACGCGCCGCATCGCCCGCGCGGGCTACAAGGACTGGGGGCGCTGCGACCTCACCTTCATCGAACTGGCCGAGGGCAGCAGCGTCGCCGGGGTGACGACACAGAGCAAATGCCCTTCGCCGGAAGTCGAGCTGTGCCGCGCGCATCTGCCGCAGGGCCGCGCGCGCGCGCTCATCGTCAATGCCGGCAACAGCAACGCCTTCACTGGTGACAAGGGGCGCACGGCTGCCATCGAGATGATCGAGACCGTCGCGGCGCATCTGGGCTGCCCGGCGGATCAGGTCTTTTCCTCCTCAACCGGCGTGATCGGCGTGCCCTTGCCGCGGGACAAGAGCCAGGCGGGCCTCCGCGCCGTGCTCGCTGCCGCGCCATGCTCGTGGGAGGATGCCGCCGCGACGATCATGACGACCGACACCTTCACCAAGGGCGCCGTTGCCCAGGCGGTGATTGGCGAGCGCACGGTCAATGTTGTCGGCATCATCAAGGGTTCCGGCATGATCGCGCCGGACATGGCGACGATGCTCGGCTATGTATTCACCGATGCCGCCGTGGCGCCGGCGTTGCTCCAGCAGATGCTGAGCGAGGCTAACCGCCGCAGTTTCTCCTCCATCACCGTGGATAGCGACACCTCGACCAGCGACACGGTGCTTGCCTTCGCCACGGGCTCGGCGGGCAATGCGCCGCTCTCAAGCATGGACGATGCCGGCGCGGACGCGTTGGCCGCCGCCATCGGACAGGTCTGCCTGGAGCTGGCGCAGCTGGTGGTGCGCGATGGCGAGGGCGCCAGCAAGTTCATCGAAGTGACCGTGACAGGCGCGACGAGCGACGAGAGCGCGCACCGCATTGCACTCTCCATCGCGAATTCGCCGCTGGTCAAAACCGCGATCGCCGGCGAGGACGCCAATTGGGGCCGCGTCGTCATGGCGGTGGGCAAGGCCGGCGAGCCGGCCGAGCGCGACCTGCTCTCCATCCGCTTCGGCGACACCGAGGTGGCGCGCAGAGGCCTCGCGGTGGAAGGCTATGACGAAGCGCCAGTGGCCGCACATCTCAAGGGGCAAGACATCCGCGTCGGCGCGGATCTCGGCCTGGGCGATGGCCGCGCCACGGTGTGGACCTGCGATCTGACGCACGGTTACATCTCGATCAACGCCGACTATCGGAGCTGAGCCATGGACGCACTCACCGCATCCGTCGCCGCCCTGATGCGGCAGGTGGCCGCCGAGGTCGTGATGCCGCGCTACCGCAACCTCGCGGCGGACGAGATCATCGAGAAGGCCGCCGACGAGCTCGTCACCATCGCCGACCGGGAAAGCGAACTGCGCTTGCAGGAAGGCTTGGCCCGCCTGCTGCCCGAGGCTGGCATCGTCGGCGAGGAAGCCTGTGCAGCCGATCCAGCGCTTGTCGACAAGCTCGGCCACGGCCTCAACTGGCTGATCGACCCGATCGACGGCACCAGCAATTTCGCCGCCGGCCGACCGCCCTTCGGCCTGATGATCGCGCTGGTCGACGGTGGCGAGACGTTGGCAGGCTGGATGCTCGATCCGTTGACCGACCGCCTATGCCATGCCGCGCGCGGCAAGGGCGCGACCATCAACGGCGAGACCATCCTCGCGCGTGAGAGCGGGGCCCCCCTCCCCGTCGCGGGTCTCTCGATGCTGTTCGTGCGTCCGGAGGACCGGCAAGGTCTCATCGACCGCGCGGAAGGCAAGCTCCAGATGGCAGACATCCCCCGCTGCGCCGCCGAACAATATCCCCGGATCGTGCTGGGCGTGAACGACCTCGCCCTGTTTGAGCGCACCCTGCCCTGGGATCACGCGCCAGGCGCGCTGTTCGTCAACGAAGCTGGCGGCCGCGTCGCCCGGCCGGATGGCTCACCCTATCGCGTCGACGACAATCGCAAGGGCATGATCGCCGCCGCCTCACCCGCTATGTGGGACCGGGCAGCAGCCATTCTCTACAGCTGAGCAGACAGCTGCGCCCTTCCGGGGGCGCGGCTTGCTCCCTTCATCCGTTGTCGCCCGGCTTCGGACGCCCCCGCACCCACAAAATGGGTCAGTTCCACTCAGCGTGCACTCCGGAAAGATGGGGCCGCCATCGGTGCAAGGCAGACGGGTCCGGCAGGCGTTCCAGGCGCCCGTCCCCATTCACGACATCTGCTTGCGTCTGTTCAAGGAGAGCTGCCTCGCCAGCTCGCCGCCGAGACCCGACTGCTTCGCGCTATAGCGGATCGACGGCGAGAAGCGGACGGGACGGACGGTGATGATCCCGACACGCCCAGTCATGCCGTCAGGTTACAGGCGTCAGCAGCGGTTTGTCGTCAAGGAACGCTTGCAGATTGCCGAGCACGATCTCCGCCATAGCCTTCCGGCATTCGATGGTGGCGCTGGCGACGTGCGGCGTGAGAACCACCTTCTCGCTTCGCCGCAGAGCATCCGGAACATGCGGCTCATTCTCGAAGACGTCGAGCGCAGCCCCGGCGATCCGGTCATGCGTGATCGCCTCGACCAGCGCCGCCTCGTCGACGACAGCACCGCGTGCGACATTCACCAGAAAACCTTGCGGGCCAAGCGCATCGAGCGCGTCTGTTCCAATCAGCCGGTATGTCTGCGCATTGGCCGGACAGGTGAGGACCAGCACATCCGCCCACCTTGCCAGCGCGAGGAGGTCCGGCTCGAAGTCGTAAGCTACATCCTTCGCGCTGGGGCCGGTATAGCGGACCGGGCCGAAGACGGCGAGGCGATCGGCCGTCGCCCGACCAATGCGGCCGAGCCCGACAATGCCGAACTTCCGACCGCTGACACGATGGGCAAGGGGGCGCTCGGCGGATGTCCAGCGGCCCTCCTTCACGAAGCGGTCGCCTGCGGCGATCCCGCGCAGCAGATCGATGGTCAGTCCCACGGCAAGGTCGACGACATCGACAGTGAGGACATCCGGTGTGTTCGTGACGCCGATGCCGCGGCGGGCCGCTTCCGCCAGATCGACCTTATCGACACCCACGCCATTGATGGCAATGAGGCCGAGCGCGGGCAGTGCGGACATCAAGTCCGCCGGACAGCCTATATGACCACCCGTCGCGATCGCACGGACCTTCGCGCCGCGGTCATTCAGGAAAGCAGCTTGCGCATCGGTGTCGAGCATGTCCCAGCGCACCACCTCGACCAGCCCCCGCAGACCTTCCTCAAGCGTCGGTGAGAAAGGGCACATCTGGAGGGCGAGAGGCAACTGGTCTGTTGTCATTCAGATCACCGAGGTGACGCCGCCATCCACATACATGGTCTGGCCGCAGATGAAGTCGGAGGCGGAGGAGGCGAGAAGGACCGCGAGGCCGTGGAGGTCTTCCAGACGTCCCCAGCGTCCGGCAGGCGTGCGCCCCTTGAGCCAGGCGTCGAAGGCCGGATCTTCGACCAGCGCCTTGTTGAGAGGCGTATCGAAATAACCCGGCGCGATGGCATTTATCTGAATGCCGAAGCGCGCCCAATCTGCGCACATGCCGCGCGTCAGGTTGCGGATCGCCCCCTTGGACGCGGTGTAGGGCGCGATCGTCGGACGTGCGAGCTCTGCCTGAACGCTGGCGATGTTGATGATCTTCCCGCGCCCGCGCGCGATCATGCCCTGCGCCACGGCCTTGCTGACGAAATAGACGCTGTCGAGATTGGTACGCATCAGTTCGTGCCAGTCGTCGTCAGAGAATTCGTGCAGCGGCGCGCGGCGCTGAATGCCGGCATTGTTGACGAGGATGTCGATCACGTGACCGTCCGCTTCGATCGCTGCGATTCCTGCACGCACGGACGCAGCATCAGCGACGTCAAAGGCGGCAGTCACGACCCTCGCCGCGCCCCCGTCTCGCAGCGCGGCTGCCGCCTCATCGAGCGTTGTCTGATTGCGGCCGTTGAGGATGACCGCAGCACCGGCCTTCGCCAGCGCCTGCGCCAGCGAGAAACCGATGCCGCGCGATGCGCCGGTGATCAGCGCGGTGCGACCCGAAAGGCTGAACATGTCCATGCCGGCAACTTTCAGTGTGGTCAGAGCCGGTCGTCAATCGACGAGCGGACGAAACCCTCGGGGAAGTCCTCGACCGCGTTGCCCACGATGGTGAAGGGCTTGCGCTCGCCGCCGAAGCGGCTTTCCAACTCCATATAAGCGTGCGGGTCGAACAGCGGCGTCGCGCTCATCCCCATGATACCGGTCGCATCGACCTTCTTGCACGTATAATCGCAACCCTGCTGCGCATAGTTTTTCAGGCCATGCTCCAGCATGCCGTCCATCGCGGCCTTAAGCGTATAATGCATCGTCAGAAAGTTGAAGCCGAGCGGGTAAATCTCATCCACCGTGACGCCGGGCTTGCCGTCAATATTGCGCACGTCCGGGAACATCTTCCAGCCGGGCACCTTGCTCGACACATATTTGGCGTGATCGAGCGTGCTGATGCGCACCACGGTCGACATCTTGGCGCCCATCTCGACGGCCGCGCGCATCCGCTCACAGCCTTCGTCCATTTCCGTCTCCGGATCGGCATTGGTGCGCGCGATGAGGAAGCAGTCCGTGCCTTCGAGCGCGGCCAGCGCGGCCCGGACCTTCTCGTAGAATTTTTCGCGATCCAGCAATTGCGTGGAATTCTCCATGTCGCCCGAATCCTCGAGCTGGAGCGCCTTGGCACCGGCCTGCGCCATACGCTTGGCGCTGCGATAGACGGCGAGCGGACCACCAAAGCCATCCTCGATATCGGCTGCGAGTGGAATGGCCGACGTCTGGCTGATGCGGCTCGTGATCCACTCGATGTCGGTCAGGTTCGAGAAGCCATAGTCGATGACGCCGTTCATCGCGATCGAGACTTCGCCGCCGCTCAGCATCATCGCTTCGAAGCCGACCATTTCCACCGCGCGAGCCGAAGCGCAGTCATAGACACAGGGAGCCACGATGCATTTGTTGGTGTTCTCGAGCAGACGCAGGAGCGATTTCTTCGTCACGAAAGCAGACCTTTTTTTTTCTAAGGCGGCGGCATGGGCCACGACGCCGGGAAAGGTGCTGCAGCAGGGGTTTGTCGTGGTCAAGAGACCGGGGCGCCCTGCTGCAGCGGGGGGAGAGAGGACTTTACATCGTGACGCGAACACCGACCTTGAAGTAACGGCCGAGCGTGTCGAACCAGACGTGATTGGTGCCGCCCTGCGAGGAGAAGGCGAGCGGCGGATCCTTGTCGAGGGCATTGTTGACCACGCCGAAGACCTCGAACTGGTCGTTGACCTTCACCGCTGCGCTCAGATCGAGATAGAAACGGCCGTTGATGCGGTTAGTGTTCACGCTGTCCGGACGGGTGATCGAGTAACCCGCATCTTCGGGGCCGACGAGCAGCACGTCGAACTTGCCCTTGGGAATGAAGCGACCATGCGCGCCGAGCCGCACCTTGCTGAAGGTCAGATCGACATTGCCGTTCACCATCCAGTCCGGCACGCCCGGCGTCGCGCCGCCGCGATAGCCGGTCTGGCCTGCGCGGTCGGTGACGCCGATCGAGTCGCGGGTGGACAGTTCGAGGTATCGGGTCGCGAGGAGGCGCAAGCCGAGCTGCGTGCCGGAGGAGAGCTCGGCACGATAGCTCGCCTCGATGTCAAAGCCGCGAACCTTCTGCTGGTTCACATTGTTCAGCACGTCACGCACTTCGGTGACAAAGCCGCCGGCGTTACGCGTGACATAGGGGCAGAATTCGGTCGCGCCGGACGAGCAGCGATTGACGATGGTCTGCGAACCCAGAGTCGCGATCGCTCCATCGAGCTTGATGTCGAAATAGTCGACCGACACAGTGAAGTTCCGGACGAACCAGTCGGGCTTGAGAACAGCTCCGACCGTGAAAGTGTCCGCCTCCTCTGGCTTCAGCACTGGATTCGCTCCGCTGAAGGCGGTCGCCTCGACCAGCAGGCCGGCCTTTTCCGGATCGATCACCGAGACGCGGCCCGAGGTAACAGGGCCGAACAGCTCATTAAGATTGGGCGCGCGAATGTCGCGCGAGCGGGTCGCGCGGAAGCGCAGTTGCTCGATCGGCTCCCACACGGCGCCGACTTTCCAGGTCGTGACACTCAGGCTGGAGCTGCCCGTTGTCGGATTGCTGCGCTTGTAGTGCGTGCGCCGAACGGCGCCATTCAATTCCAGCGAATGGAAGCCAGGAATGTCCCGCAGGATCGGTGCGACGCCTTCGAGATAGCCCTCGGTCACGTCGATCTTGCCGTTCACGGCCTTGCCGTTGAAGGACCAGAACTGGTTGGCGGTTGAGAGATCGTCGGCGGAGCCGACCAGCTTGTCGCTGCGATACTCGGCGCCACCGGCAATCGAAAGCGGGCCGCCGGGCAGCTGGAACAGGTCGCCATGAATGTTTGCGGCGATGACATGCTCGGTCGTGTCCGCCGTCTGGAAACCGGACGGGGCGACATAGGACCAGGCGGCGCTGGAGACGTTTCCGGGCCCGAAGATGTTGAGCGGGGCGCAGGCGGGATCATCATTGGTCGTGATCGCATCGGTGTTGATCCGGCACTGCACCGTGCCGCCGGAATTGACCGCGTCTAGCGCATTGCGCAGGCGGGCCACGACCATATTACCCGTGTAACGCTGTTCGAACTCGTTTCGACCATATTGATAATAGGCGTCCCACCCCCAAGATCCGCCAAGATCGCCCTCAAGCGAGAAGACGGCGCGGTAGGTCTTGTTGTCCGACTTGTTGGTCGAGCCGCCAATATCGGTGAAGAAACGGCCCAGCGTGAAGGACGATATATTATTGGCATCCATGATCGATGCCACACCGCCCGGCAGATAAGCATTGTCGCGCTGGATGACCGCATCGGTAATGCGGCCGGCCGACCCCATGACCGTGCCCTTCACCTGCCCGAAGGACAGGTCGAGCGAGGCCTTGAGTGAATCGCTGAACTCATAACCGAGATGGGCATAGCTGGTGAGGCGCTCGATCGGCGGCGAGAGCAGAATGCCGACAATGAAGCCTTGCGCCGTCGAGCCTTCACCGCCCAGCATGAGGAGCGGCGAAGGGTTCGTACCGAAGATGCGCCCATATTGGAACGGACGCGGCGTCCCGTCGGCATTAAAGGTGATGCCATGCAGCGGGCCGGTCGGTACGTTGATCAGGCCTCCGATCGCCTGGTTGCCCAACGAATTGGGGCCGACCCGCATGTTGGCCGGCAACCCTTCGTTGCCCGCGGGCGAGTTGCTCAGCAACTGTTCCATCGGGCACCATGAGCGCGTGTAGCAATCGCCCATGCCCTTCGCTTCATTATACTCGACCGACGCGAGGAAATGGCCGCGGCCGTCGGAGAAGGAGGTGCCATAGGCTGCGCCGAGATTATATTCCTTGCCGTCGCCGCGCTGCGAAATGCCCATCTGGGCGGTAGCCTTGAGGCCGGTGAACTTCTTGTCGACGATGAAGTTGACCACACCCGCGACCGCGTCTGAGCCATACGCCGCCGAGGCACCTCCGGTCACGACTTCCGTCCTCTGAATCAGCATGGTCGGCATGAGATTGACGTCAATGGTGCCCTGTAGCGTGGAGGGCACGAAGCGCTTGCTATCAAGGAGGACCAGTGTGCGCGCCGAGCCGAGGGCACGCAGATCGAGGATGCGGGCACCGACGTTGCCGCCCTGCGCTTGCTGGGTCGCCGGCGTGATGAGGGCGCGGAAAGAAGGAAGCTCATTCAGTGCCTCGCCGATATTGGTCTGCGCGCGAGACTGAACTTGGTCCTGGCCAAGGACCGTAACGGGTGAAGGCGATTCAAACCCGTCGCGTACAATTCGCGAGCCGGTGACGACGATCGCGCGGTCGGCTTCACTCTCTGCGTCGTCGACGGCCTGTTGTTGCGCGAAGGCATGGCTCGACGACAGCGCCAATGCGCCGACAGCGACATTGATAGCCAGGCGAGCCATGCGCGTTGCGGTGTTCCGGGAGGGCTGCATCAGGTATCCCCTTTCAAAAGTTACACGGGTCGCTTCGCCCGCGATTTCGTTGGTCGATGGTATCGATAACATCGAGTGTAGCTCTTGTCTAGAAGGCTTTTCCTCGCAAAAGAACGATATGGTTACGGCAAAAAACTGTTTTTAATCAGTATATTGTTGAATATCAGCATCTATTTGCAGATGGATGGTCATAAATTTTCATGAGCGCGATATCATTCCTTGCCGCGCGTCAGTCGATCGGGCCCCTGTCCCGCTTCAGTGTGCGCGATGCATACACATAGATGGCGGAGGACAGGAGAAGCGGTATCGGGCTGATCGTGAGGGCTGATGTAAGGCCTATGGCGGAGGCGCGCATGCAAGCATTTGACAGGATGTCTGACGCGCCCGGCAGTGCCTTGCCGCCGGGGCAAAGCGCGAGAAATGAGCCCTGGTCGAAATGACGCTGCGCGAAAAGATCGCTCGCGAAGCCCGCCGCGACGGGGCCGATACCGACGCCGAGGAGAGTGCCTGTGAGCAGGAAGATGGCGACGGCAGTGGCGCGCGATCGCGGATCTGCGAGATCCTGAACGATGGCGATCGACGGCGTATAGAAAGTGAACAGGCACATGCCGCCGATCAGGATGAAGCCGGCGGCCACTAACGCCTGGCTCTGTTGGAAGGCGGTGATGTACGCGGCCGTGGCGAAGAGGAGCCCGATCGCCGGAAGCCAGCAGCGCCAGCGCGCGTCGCGTCGTGCGAGCCAGTCGGCGCCAAAGCCTCCGGCGAGCAGGCCCACCGTCGCGGCAATGCACTGGATAACGCCGAATGCGTAGCCGCCCTGTGCGAGCGTCCAGCCATGAATACGCACGAAATAGGAAACGTAGAAAACCGCGATCGCATTGACACAGAACGTCACGAGCGCGGCGGCGATCGTCACGCGCACGAAGGTCGGCTGGCGCAGCAATTGCGCGATCGCGGTCCGCCAGGGGAGATCGACCTTGGCGGTGGCTTCGCCATCCAAGGCACCCCTGGTGGGCTCTTTCAGCATGACCCATATCGCGAGCCCGATGAGAATACCGGGGAGGCCGGCGGCGATGAGAGCAGCGCGCCAGCCCCAGATGGTTCCGATGGTCGCCGCCAGAATGGCGCAGAAGATGGTCGATGCGGGCGAGCCGAGCTGGATGATCGAGAGGATGGAGGCGCGCCGCTCGGCCGGAAACTGGTCGCCGACCAGAGAGGTGGTTGCAGGGAAGAAACCCGCCTCGCCAATGCCGACACCGGCACGCGCGAACAGCATCTGCACGAAGTTCTGGGCGAGACCGCAGGTCGTGCAGAAGATCGACCAGATGACCGTCGTGACGGCAATGATCCGCACCCGATTCCTGCAATCGGCGAGCCGCGCCAAGGGCAGGCCTGCGAGGGCATAGACGAAGGCGAAGCTGGGCCCGCCCAGCAGGCCAAGCTCGAGATCGCTCAGCCGCAGATCCTGTTTGATCGACTGGGCAAGCACCGGGAAAAGATTGCGATCGGTGAAGTTGAACAGGCCTGCTAGGCAGAGGAGGATAATAAACACGCGGTTATAGCGAGGCGAGCTCAGGTCTGCAGCCTTTGCCGGCGGCGTGACGGATGCGGCCGTTTCGACGATGTTGCTCATTTCTTCCCGCTTTCATGGGCATCTCGTTCCGCTTCCGCCTTGCGGGCGGTGAGGAAGCTAGGCGCGAGATTGGCAGAATTGTCCTGCCCCGGCCGCGCCACATCGGCGGGGTTGAAGCGTCGAACCTCGTCGAACCGGCCTTCGCGCACCTTGGTGACCCAGTTGGCGTCGCTGATATTGCTGCGGCCGACCGCGATGAGATCGAAATCGCCGCGGCGAAAGCGTCGGGCGAGTTCGCTCAGGCTCGTTTCCAGTTCGGAGGACGTGTCCATGCCGGCTTCCAGGCTCTGCATGACGTCGGTGCTCAGGCCGACGCTGCCGACGGCGCAGACCGCAGCGTCGGTCATCGACTTCACCCATGCGGCGAGCCCGAGGTCGCTGCCCGGCCATTCCGGCTTGAAGAAGCGGCGCGTGGAGACGTGGAAGAGGTCCACACCGGCCTGGGTCAGGGCCTCGATCATGATGCGCAGATCGTCCACGGTCTCGGCAACGCGCGCCGTGAAATCGACCTCCTTCCATTGCGACATTCGGAAGGAAATGGCGAAGCCCGGACCTGTTGCCGCGCGGATCGCGGCGACGACCTCAGCGGGGAAGCGGACCCGATCGGCCATCGCCGACCCGCCATAGCCGTCATCGCGCAGATTGGTGCCGGCCCAGAGAAACTGGTCGAGCAGATAGCCATGGGCGCCATGCACCTCGACGCCATCTGCGCCGGCCTCCTGCGCAAGCAAAGCGCTGCGCACGAAGGCCTCGCGAATGTCGGATAATTCGGCCGCAGTGGCGGCGCGGCCATTGGGGCTGCCGGGCTGGATCAGCCCGGAAGGGCTGAGGGTCGGGAACTGCGCATAGGGCCCATCGCCCCCACTCCGGCGAATGGCGCCTTCGTGCCAGAGCTGCACGAGCATATGGGCGCCGCCTTCATGCGTGGCGGCGATGCAGTCCCGCCAGCCATCGATCGTCTCGCGCGTGAGCCGACCATAATAAGGGCCTTGCGTCGCCGATTCATGATCGATGGCGCAGGCTTCGGTAATGATCAGACCGACGCCGCCGACCGCACGCTCGCGATAATAGTGGGCAAGCCGCGAGTCGGGGCGGCCTTCGTGACACCAGCCGCGCTGCATGCCGGGCATGACGAAACGGTTTGCAAGCTTTGCGCCATTGAGTTGCAACGGCTCGAACAGTGGCTCAAGCGCCTCATGGATCGCATCCGGCATTGACTCTCCTTTGTTATGGGATCGATATCATCCAGTTGCGAGTTGGACAAGTATCCTTCTATTTCCGGCTCAAAATGGTCAGTTAGAAAGGAATTTTCGTCGAATCGGCATTGCCATTGCAAAACTAAGATGGGATCGATATCACGCAAAGAGGAGTTGAGGATGCTTGCAGCGGTCTGCCACGGAGCAAAGGATCTGCGAATCGAGAGCGTGCCGGATCAACCGCTGGCACCTGATGAAGTGCGCGTCGCGGTCGCCTTCGGTGGCATCTGTGGCTCGGACCTGCATTATTATCACCGCGGCGCCGTCGGCGACTTTGCCCTGCGCGAGCCTATGACGCTGGGGCACGAGATTTCCGGCGTCGTCGTCGAATTGGGAAGTGCGGTGCAAGGCCTGGAGCCCGGCATGAAGGCTGCGCTCGATCCCAGCCGGCCCTGCCGTACATGCGACTATTGCCGTGCCGGACGGAGCAATCTCTGCTCGAACATGTTCTTCCTCGGCAGCGCCGGTCGCTTCCCGCATGTCCAGGGCGGCTTCAGTCAGCACCTGGTGCTGCGCGAAGATCAGATTGTACCGGTCGCGCCCGACACCGATCTTCTGCACCTGTCCGTTGCCGAACCGCTGTCGGTCGGCCTGCATGCCGTCAATCGTGCCGGGCCGCTTCTGGGCAAGCGCGTGATCGTGACAGGCTCGGGGCCCATCGGCTTGCTCACTGCGCGGTCCGCGGCGCTCGCCGGCGCTACCGAAATCGTCTGCACGGATATCGAGGATGCGCCGCTTGCCGTTGCGCTGCGGGACATGGGCGCGACCAGCACCTTCAATGTTCGCACGGATCCGAACGCGCTTGATCGGTTCGCGACGGCCGGTGGTTATTTCGATGTCGCGTTCGAGGCGTCGGGTTCGCAACCCGCATTGCTGTCGCTGTTCGGGGCCGTTCGTCGTGGCGGGCGGATCGTCCAGGTCGGCATGCTGCCGCCGGGAACGGCAGCTATCCCGGTCAATCTGCTGCAGTCGCGGGAGATCGAGCTCATCGGCGCCTTCCGTGCGCATGACGAATTCCGCCTGGCCGTCGATCTCATCACGCGCGGCGTGATCGATGTCCGCCCGATCCTCTCGGGCACCTACAAGCTTGCTGATGCGGCGACGGCGCTCGAGCGTGCCGGCGACCGGACCAATGTCGTCAAGCTCCACATCGCCGTTTCGGAGCCAGCCTGATGATCACGCGCACTGCCATTTTCGAGGGCCATTTCTCGGGCGATAATGAGGCGCGTTTCTTCGCCGGTGTCGAGCAACGCCTCGCGCCGCTCTGGCGTCAGTTCCCGAATGCGCTCGACGTCCGCTGGTTTCGCATGGATTCCGCCGATGCCGATGCGCGGCCGATCGTGATGATCCAGCAGATCGATTATCCCTCCCACGAGGCTCTGGCTCAGGCGGTTGCGTCGCCGATCCGCGATCAATCCCGCGCAGTCACGCTCGAACTGATGGAACTGCTTGATGGCGGCTTCTACCATTTCATCAGCGAGGGCGGCGCGCGCTGATTCATGGCATTGCTGTTGCTCCCCGCCTGTTCACGTCCCGCCGATCGGGGCTATAGCCTTGCCCGGCACGGTGAGTGTGGGGGGCAGGCATGATGACAAAATCCGACAATAAGGCTGGCGGAACCTCGCGCCGCAACAGCGCGGCACGACGCCCCACCATCAGTGACGTCTCGCAGCTGGCCGGTGTCTCGCGCATGACGGTGTCGCGCGTTATCAGCGATCCTGAACTGGTCCTCCCCGCAACGCGCGAGCGGGTCAACAAGGCCATTGCCGATCTCGGTTATGTCCCGGATCGCGCCGCGGGCAGCCTTTCCAGCCGCCGCACCGGATTCATTGCGTTGATCCTGCCGACGCTCACCAACGCCAACTTCGCGGCCGTCGCCCATGGCCTGACCGAAGTGCTGCGCGAGGCGGATTATCATCTGCTCATCGCCTATACCGAATATGACATGGCCGAGGAGGAGCGACAGCTGCGCAATCTCCTCGCGCGGCGGCCGGAGGCGATCGTGCTGACCGGCGCCGTGCATCAGCGCGCGCTCTCGCGTCTGCTGATCGCCGCGGACATTCCCATCATCGAGATTGCCGATCTCCCGCAGCGGCCGATCGAGCATGCCATCGGCTTTTCCAACTATCAGGTCGGACGGACGGCCGCGCGATTCCTGCTCAATCGCGGTTTCCGCAAGATCGGGGCCGTCGGAGGATCGAATGTCGGCGAAGTGATCGACCATCGTGGCGAGGAGCGCATGCGTGGTTTCGAGGAAGAACTGGAACTGGCCGGCGTGAGTGCCGATCGCGTGCTGCGCCACGGTCAAGCGCCCGTCAGCTACTCGCATGGCGCGATGGCGATGAGCGAATTGCTGCGGCTCGCGCCGGATGTGGAGGCGGTTTTTGCCGTCTCGGATCTCTCGGCCGTGGGCGTCGTCATGGAATGCCAGCGGCGCGGCATCCGTATCCCGGAAGATATCTCGGTCATCGGCTTCGGTGATTTCGAGATCGGCAAGGAACTCAATCCCGCATTGACCACCATTCATGTCGATTTTAGCGCGCTCGGCCGTCGGACGGGCCAGATGATCCTCGACCTGCTCACCAATGGCGAGCGCGACACGACGCATATCGTCGATGTCGGCCTGCGCATCGTCGAGCGTGACTCTGTGGGGCGCTGGTCGTGAAGATTGCGGTAATCGGCGTTGGCGTCATGGGCTCGGCCATTGCCGGGCGCCTCGTCGGCTGCGGCGTCGAGGTTCATCTCTACGACCGGCAGCCAGACGCCGGCAGCGATCTGCTGGCGCGCGGCGCACAGCGCGCTCAAAGCGCCGCTGCTGCAACCGCTGCTGCGGATATCGTCATCACCAGCCTCAACAGCGCGGCAATCGTCGAGGCGGCCGTCTTCGACCCGGGCGGCGTGGCGGAAGCCGCGGACGGCAACAAGCTCCTGATCGACATGTCCAGCATCGATCCCGGTGTCACGGCGCGCCTTGCCAAGCGCCTCCTGGAGGAGACCGGCATGGGCTGGGTGGACGCGCCCCTCTCGGGCGGCGCGCCGGCTGCGAGCCAGGGGACTTTGACCTTGATGCTCGGCGGAGACGCACAGCATGTCGCCCGTGCCGAGCCGGCCCTCGCCTTGCTCTCCGCGCGGCGGACGCATCTGGGGCCAGCTGGCGCAGGTCAGACCGTCAAGCTGATCAATCAGATTCTCTGTGCCCTCAATTTTCTGGCCGTGGCCGAGGCGGTGCGGTTCGCCGAGGGCAATGGCATCGATGCCGCGCAGATTCCGGAAGCTCTGGCGGGCGGGCGGGCGGATTCGCGCATTCTGCAGGAGTTCATGGCAAAGATGGCTCGGCGCGATTTCAGCCCGACCGGCCGAATTGACAATATGCTGAAGGATCTGGAGACTGCGCAGGCCTCCGCCTTTGCCGGCCGTATCCCGCTGCCGTTGACCTCTCTTGCGACGGATCTGCACCGGATGCTCGTTGCCGGTGGCTACGGCCCGGCGGACAGTGCCGAATATATGCGTCTGTTCGACTTCGGACGGGCCGAACCTTGATCCTCCCGATCGTCGTTATGGGCGTCAGCGGCTCTGGTAAGACCACGCTCGGCCAGGCGCTAGCGCAGGCCCTGGGCCGGCCGTTCATCGAGGGCGACACGCTGCATCCGCCCGCCAATCGGGCCAAGATGGCGAGCGGCATCGCCCTGACCGACGAGGATCGCTGGCCGTTCCTCGACAATGTGGCGCAGGCGCTGCGCGACTCGCCCGAGCCGGCGGTTGCGTCCTGCTCGGCGCTCCGTCGCGTCTATCGTGATCGGATGCGCGAGGTGGCTGGTGACATCCTGTTCGTGATGTCCCGCCTGACGCGCGGTGAACTGGAGCAGCGTATGGCGGGGCGCAATGGCCATTTCATGCCTGCCTCGCTCCTCGATAGCCAGTTGGCGACGCTCGAACCGCTGGAGGCGGATGAAGACGCTCTTCTGGTTGATGGTACACAGACACCAGAGAAGCAGGTTACGGATCTGATCGCCGCTCTCTCGACGCGCGATCACTGAAATCATCCGTCCTGTGCGGCGGATATCGCGAATGGGATGAATGAGATGCAGAAGAGAGGCGCGATAGAAGCCGACAAGACGGATTGGCCCAGCCCCGCGCGAGGATGGCTGCTCGTATTCCTGCTCGCCCTCGCTTCAGTGGTTTCCCAGTTCGACCGGACGGTGATCAACCTCATGGTCGAGCCGCTCAAGGCCGAATTCCAGATCAACGATACGCAATTTGGAGCGTTGCAAGGCGTCGCCTTCGGGATCTTCTATATCCTCGCCTGCATCCCCATCGGCCGCCTCGCTGACCGATATGAGCGCCGCATCGTCATCGGGGTTGCGATTGCTTTCTGGAGCCTGTTCGCGGTGGGCTCTGGCTTCGCGCGCAGCTACTGGCAGCTGTTCCTAACGCGGATCGGCGTTGCAGTGGGCGAGGCGAGCCTGTCGCCTGCCGCCTTTTCCATGCTGAGCGACCAGTTCCCGCCGGAGAAGCTTGGCCGGCCGGTCAGCGGCTTTCTGATGAGCGCCCCGATCGGACAGGGCCTTGCTTTCATCGGCGGCGGCAGCCTCCTCACGGCGCTGTCCGCATCGGATCTGCTGCGGAACGGGCTGTTTGCGGGCTTCGAGCCGTGGCAGGCCGCCTTCATCCTGATTGGGGCGCCCGGCTTGCTGCTGGTTCCGATCTTCCTGCTCGTGCGCGAGCCGGCCCGGCGCGGCACTGGCGGCGTGGAAGAATTGCCCCTCGCTGCCGTCATCGCCATTGTCCGTGAGCGCCGCCGTGCACTGATCCCCATGTTTGCCGGCTTCGCGCTGGTGTCGCTCGTCTCCTATGCCTTTGCGATCTGGACGCCGGCATTGCTCACGCGAACCTATGGCCTCGCCCCGGTGGAGATTGGCTGGGGCTATGGGCCGCTGCTCATCATCTTCGGCATGAGCGGGGTCTATGCGGCTGGCTGGCTCAGCGACTATCTCTCCGGGCGCGGCTATCGGGACGCCCCCCTGCGTATCGCCATCGGCGGCTTCCTCGTCGCGGGCGTGACGGGCGGGATCGCGCCGTTGATGCCTACGTCGACCGGCGCTCTTGCACTCCTTGCGCCCACCATCTTCTTCGGCAATTTCCCTTACCCCTGCGCCGCCGCGGCGATCCAGCTCATCACCCCCAATCGCGCCCGCGCTCAGGTAAGCGCGCTCTACATCACGGTGACGACGCTGGTCGGTCTGGCGTTCGGACCGATCATCATCGGCGCCGTGACGGACTATCTGTTCAGCGATCCGCAGGATATCCGCTATTCCCTGACGCTCGTCGTCGGCCTTGCGACACCGCTGATGGCATTGCTGCTCCTGATGGCTCGGCGGCCTTACTGCGAACTGCGATTGGACTAACCGGCGCTTGATGCGCGCTCGCGACCAGGTGCCGCACTTATCATGATTTGAGACGGCATCAGAATTGGGTTTCCTCGGACCGCAGTTATAAGCATCTCATTGATGGCGCTCTGGTCGCGGGCGTCGAGGCTTGATGTCATCAATCTTGCGCTCGGCGGAATCTTTGCCGTTGCGCCGAAAGTGAACGAGGCCCTGCTCAAGCTGGCCGTCGCGGCCGCCAAGGCAGCGTTGCCGGCATGGTCGTGGGGAAGCCGCGCGGCTGCTCTCGAAGCTTTGGCCGCCGCGCTGGAGCCGCGTATGACGGAATTTGCCGGGTAGCTCACAACCGAGCAGGGCAAACCGCTCGGTCAGGCGATGGGAAAGGTGAACGCCTGCACCTTCATCCTGCGCGCCTTCGTGACATGCGGATCGGACCGAAGGTGCTGGGTAACACGGGCGTCAACAAGGCGATCGGACATCACACGCCGCTCGGCGTCGTCGCGGCGATCACCCCGTGGAGGTTTCCGCTGATCCTGCCCATCAGCAAACTGCGCCCGACGAGGAAGAGTGGCTGACCCACGTCTGCGAAAGGCATAGAAAAACCCCGCTAAGTCACTGACTTAGCGGGGTTTTCCATGGTGGGCGTGGCAAGGATTGAACTTGCGACCCCTGCGATGTCAACACAGTGCTCTACCACTGAGCTACACGCCCACTTGAGAGGAGAGGCCCTTACGCAACGCGCGCCAGGCGTGCAAGCGCAAATCGCCATCGCGGGTCGCTTCAACCGTTAGGGCATACCGCTGGCGCTATCCCGGCCGAAGATCCGGTCCACTTCCATCACCAGATCGCGCAGGTGGAAAGGCTTGGAAAGGATCTTCGCCTCCGGCACCGTCTTGCCCGCACGCAAGGTCACAGCGGCGAATCCCGTGATGAACATCACCCGCGTGGCCGGCGCGACCGAGGCAACATGTTGGGCCAGTTCGATGCCGTCCATCTCCGGCATGACGATGTCTGTCAGCAGCAGATCGAAGGACTGGGTGGCGAGATATGGCAATGCGGCTGTCCCACGATCAACGGCGACAACCTCATAACCCGAGCGCTCCAACGCCCGGCTGAGATACTGCCGCATCGAATCATCGTCTTCCGCAACGAGTATACGGATCATGCGCTGCTTCGCCCCGGCGTTCCCTTGCTTGCGTGCTTAGACCACCAGCAGCCCTTTGGCTTGGCGTCGCGGCCCTTCTTATGCGACAAGCCATTAAGATTTTCCACCTGCGCCGGATAGAAAGCCGTCGAAAAGCGAAAGAAGGACGCGGATGAGCAACGCGGTATCGCTGCAGGTAGCGCCCACGCAAACGCACGAGGCTTTCCTGCACTATGGGGCAGGCGGTGCGCTGGGCCCGCTGGTGTTCGCGGTGCCGCATGCCGGCCGGCTTTATTCGCCCGAACTGCTCGACCGCGCACGCGTCCCTGGCCCGGTGCTCGCGCGCCTCGAGGACCGGCTGGCCGACCATCTCCTCCATCCACTCATGAACAGCGGGCACTGCGTGTTGATCGCCCGGCAGCCGCGCGCATTGATCGACCTCAACCGCGATGAGCGTGAGGTTGACCCCCGCTCAATCTCCGGCGCGCCGTGGAATTTTCGCAGCCAGAGTAGCGCCAAGCTGCGCGGCGGGCTCGGCCTCATCCCCGAGCGGCTGGCCCACGCCGGCAATCTGTGGCGCGCGCCACTCCCCTATGAGCAGCTCCGCGGCCATATCGATACGATCCACCGGCCCTATCACGCCATGCTCGCCACGCTGCTGGAAACGACACGCCGCCGCTACGGCGTTGCCCTGCTCGTCGATGTCCACTCGATGCCGCCGCTGCGAGAGGCGCCCGGGGGTGCCATGCCGACGCCGCGAATCGTCATCGGCGACCGCTTCGGGCGTAGCGCCTCTGACCGTCTCACCGATCTATGCGCCGATTTCCTCCGCCGCCAGCAGATGGCCGTCGCAGTCAACTCGCCTTATGCCGGCAACCACATATTGGAGCGGCATGGTCGCCCTGCCCTGGGGATTCACGCCATTCAGATCGAAATCGACCGGACGCTCTATCTCGATGATGCGCTGATGGCGCCGGGAACGGGCCTGCCGCTCATGCAGCGCCTGCTCGCGAGCATGGCAGATGCGCTCAGCCAGGAGTTGAGCCATCGCGGTTTTGCCCACGCTGCCGAATAGCAGGAGTCGGCTCCCCATCAAAAAACCACCCCGTGCATAACACAGGGTGGCCCAGGTTCAGGGAGGAGACGTCCCGAAAAGGGCGGGACGCCCGCGCAAAGGCTCGAAAGGGGGAACAAGCCTCTACGCCCAGCCAAAATAGGACGAGGGGAGGATGTATTCAAGTGTTACTATCACCAAACCGGCGAAAACAGTTGATTCAGTCCCCGACCGGGGGCGGCGGTCAGCTCCATGCTGCCCACGCCGCCCTCTCGCCTTGCTGAACCTAGCTGATCTGGAACGCCGGTGCCGGACCCAGACCCATTTGACGCTGCGCGAAAAACACCTCGCGCATGCCCTGAAGAGAGAAAAGATGGGCGTGGAGGAGAGGCAGCAGGCCGCTCTGGTTCCACTTCCGCAGCTGGTCGCCGCGGAGCTCGCGCAGCTTCTCCTCGTTGACCATCTGGAAACCGCGATAGACGAACGGCTGCTCGACATCGGGTACCTGGATGCTGAGTTCGCCGTCCATGAACAGGCCGGCCTCCTTCAGTTCCTTGACGAACTCGGACGTGCGGGCGGCTGCCTGCTCGAACTGTTCGCAAAAGGCCAGCAGATCCTTGGTCAGCTGGGTCGCCTCGCCATTCTCGATGAGCGGCTGGCCCTCCTCATACTCGCCGATCAGATCGCTCTTGGGATCGAAGCACAGGGACAACTCCTCGCTGTCCGGCCGCAGCCGCGCCAGCATCCAGGGATAGCGGCGGATATAGGCGGGCACATAGCCATCTTCGCGGCGCAGCTTGCCCTCGGCATCGACCAGCGTGCTGACGCCCTCGTTCAGGCCCATCAACGCGAGCGGTACCGGTTCGGCGCCGCTGGAAAAGACGATGGGGAGGAAGCGCTGGCACTGCGCAAACTCGTCAACGGTCAGCGGAACGGCATGCACGCCGACGAGATGTGGCGCCTTGTCGTAGTTGCGCAGCTTGAAATTGCTGTGCTGCTCAACGTTAAGGGGCACGAGATCATTGTAAAGCAACGGCAAGGCTTGGGCTGGCGGCGCGCTGGCCATGGCATCTTTTCTCCTGACTACTGATGCGAAGCAGCGGCTCGCCCGGACGGGGAGGCTGATCGACCGCCGGGCATAAAGACGTCAATCGGCGGAGGCAAGAGGCACAAGCTTGCCAGGGTTGAACAACCCTAGCGGATCAAGCGCCTGCTTGATGGCGCGCACGGCGTTGAGCTGGGCAGGAGGCGTGAGGCGCGCAAACTCCCCGATCTTCATCTGGCCGATGCCATGCTCGGCGGAGATCGACCCACCATAGGCAACCACCTGATCGTTGACGAAACGGGTAGCGGCCTCGCCTGTGCTCTCGAGCCAATGCCGGCCCACGCCCTCCCCCTCGCCACGCGGCGCGCGCACATGGAAATGCACGTTGCCATCGCCAAGATGGCCGAAGGACGAGGCGGTCGTGCCGGGAAAACGCGCCTCGCTGGCCGCCGCAACCTCGATCATGAAGCGCGGCATGTCCGCGATCGGCACGCTCACATCAAATTGCAACGCTGGCCCTTGAGCACGCTCCGCCTCGGAGGCGCTCTCACGCAGCTTCCAAAATGCCTCGGCCTGACTCTCGCTCGTGCCGATCGCGGCGTCGATCAGAAGCCCGCGCTCGAACCCGTCGGCCAGTGCCATTTCCATGCGTTCATAGGCACTGGGACCATCGGCGGCGCCATCCAGATCGATCTCGATCAGCGCATTCCATGGCGTCGCCGTCTCGATCGGCCGGCGGGTGCCAGGGATGACCGAGAGGATGAAGCCGAGCGTGTCCGCCGCCATCACCTCGAAACCCTCGACGACCGGACCAAGCAGCGCCTCCATCCGGCGCAACAGGGCGAGCGCCTGCTCCGGTCCTTCGATGCCGACCCACGCCACCGCTCGATCGGCAATGGCGGGCGCGAGTCGCAGGCTGGCAGCGGTGACGATACCCAGCGTCCCCTCCGCGCCGATCAGCAACTGCTTGAGATCGTAACCGCGATTGTCCTTCTTGAGGGCGGCGATGCCATCATGGATCGACCCATCGGGCAACACCGCCTCAATTCCCTCGACCAGCGCGCGCATCGTGCCGTGGCGCAGCACCTGGGTGCCACCGGCATTGGTGGAGACCAGCCCCCCAACGGTCGCCGATCCCTTGGCGCCCAGGCTCAGCGGGAAGCGTCGCCCGGCTCGATCCGCCGCCTCGTGTAAGGTGGCGAGGATCACCCCCGCCTCGCAGACGGCGATATTGGCGTCAGGGTCCATCGACCGAATATGGTTCATTGCTCGCAGCGAAAGGATAAGGGCGCTGCCGTCGATCGGCGGCGTCGCCCCGCCGACCATCGAGCTGTTTCCCCCCTGCGGGACCAGCGGCACGCGATGGGCGTTGGCGCAACGCACCATGGCCGCCACTTCCTGCGTGGAGCGTGGGGTCAGGATGCCAACGGCGTTGCCATGGAACTTGCCGCGCCAGTCCTCCAGCCACGGGGCAATAAGGTCACGGTCTTCGATCAGGCCGCGCGGTCCGGCGATCGCGCGGAAGGCATCGAGTATATAGCGAGAGATCATGCGGGCCTTATGCCGCCGCGCTCTCGCAAATGCCAGCACCGGCTGGGGCGGGGAAGCTGCGCCATCCCGTCGACCGCTGAGCCCTGCCGCCCCCACAGTTGGGACTAGGGGAGTGGCGCCCCCCTCCGATAATTTTTTCGGCATGCGTAGGTTCATCACCCCACCCTCCCGGCAGGCGCTGGGGTGGATGACCTTTGCACAACCGACGCCAACTTATTGGTTCGACAGATCGTCGATTTAACGACACGCATGACATAAATGGCAGATTTCAGCCGATAGGCATTAATCGACTGTTCAAAGACCACGCGCTAAGCCATGATCAACCTCGGGGATCGTTCATTGCCTGCGCTCACGACGATATTGCTGTTGGCTTTGCTACTGGTCTCCGCACCGGGCGCGGCACAGAGTCGCCTCTCCGATCCATCCGCTTCCCCTGCGCCAACACAGTTTGCGCAACTGATCATCGAGCAACGCGTCATCGTTCGCATTCCCACGGTCCGTGGCGAGCAGAGCTCCGGCTTGATGCGCGAAGGGGAAAGCTCGTCCGGCCCGCCCCCCTCCTTGAAAGAAGGCAAGGGCCCCAAATGCTTGCGGCTCAACCGGCTGCGCGGGGCGTCCATCAACCCTGCCAGTGGTGTCACCATGCTGGTTGTGCCTCACGAACGGTTTCGGACCCATTTCGGCAGAGCCTGCCGCCCGGCGGATTTCTATGCGGGCTTCTATATCGAGCCCAATAAGGATGGCACGATCTGCGCCGGGCGCGACAGATTGCACACCCGCAACGGTTCTTCCTGCGAGATCGTGAAATTCTCGCGCCTCACGCCTGACGACGACACGGACGAGCGTCGGGACCGATAAGGTCGGACGAGCTTGCCGCACGAGCCCGGGACGATCTCGATGCGCCGATTCCTCCAAGGCCTGTTCATCTGGCAAAGGAACCCAAAGTAAGCGAGCCGCGCCTGCTGCCCTGCCCTCAGCTGATTGCCTTCGAGACAGCAAAGTTGGCATGCAGCGCCTCAAGTTCTCCCTCCGCGCGCGCACGATGTCCGTAGACCATTTCGAACACCGGGCCCGCCATCATGGTTGTGACAATCGCAACCAGCACCAGCATCGAGAAGAGTGACGGCCCGATGATCCCTTTTTCAAGGCCGATGTTGATGATGATCAACTCCATGAGCCCGCGCGAATTCATGAGCGCGCCGATCCCGAGCGCGGTCCGATTATCCTCGCCCAGTAAGCGCGCCGCCGCCCAGCAGGCACCGAATTTGGCGAAGATCGCGGCGGTGAGAATGGCGAACGCGATGACCACGAGCGCCACGGAGTTCACCATGTCCATGCGGGTACTGAGCCCTGAATAGGTGAAGAAGATCGGCAACAGCAGGACGATGGCCAGCGATTCGATCTTGCGCTTCAGTTCGGTAACGAAAAGGCCCCGCGGCATGCACGCGCCAAGCAGGAACCCGCCGAAAATGGCGTGGATGCCGATCGCATCCATCAGGAAGGCAGAGAAACAGAAGAGACTTAGCGTGATCGCGAGCACGGTCGTGCTCATCTCCCCTTGCGCCTCTACCATCCGGCCAAGGGGCGCCAGGAGGCGCCGCCCCCAATTCAGCATGAAAACGGCGTAGAGAACGCCACCTCCAATTGCCAGGACCGCAACACCGGGCCCAGCGCCAAAGGTCGCCAAGACGATAGCCAGCACGCACCAGGAGGCAGCATCGTCGAATGCGCCGGCTGTGAGCGACAATGTGCCCAACGAAGAATTGGCGAGGCCTCGCTCGTTGATGATGCGGGCAAGCATGGGAAAGGCCGTGAGCGCAATGCACGCGCCCATGAACAGGGTCGCGTTCGTCTGACTGATTCCTTCCGAGAAGAGGCCGTCAACCTCGAGCAACCATGGCGTGATGAGCGCCGCAAAAATGAAGGGCGCGGCGATCCCGGCAGCCGACACAGCACTCGCCGCTCTGGCCTTGGCCTGAAAATGATCGAGGCGAAGCGTCAGGCCGACGAGGAACATATACAGGCCGACGCCGAGTTGCGCCCCTGCGTACAGAACGTGGTTCGCCCCCTTGGGAAAGATGGCCGCCTGCAGATCAGGAGCGAGAAGTCCGAGCAGCGAGGGCCCGAGAACAACGCCTGCAATCATCTCCCCCACGACCTGCGGCTGACCGAGCAGCTTCTGACCCAGCCATCCGACGACACGGCAGATAAACAGGATGACGGCCAGTTGGAGAAAGAAATGAATGCTGACATCGCTCGGTGTGAAGCTTGTCGCTGCCTGCACAGCGGGGCCGTGGGGCGACAAAAGCTCCGTGAAGGTCGATACGAAACTATCGACAACGCCTTGCTGCATGTCTCCCCTCCCCTGACCACGCTCTCGCGCCGTGCCAGAGCGAGGAAACGCCAAAATGGTAGCGCTAGCAAGCCCAATTTTTGAATGGCCCGATAATCGCCGCCGCGTATGCCCCCACAGGAGGCAAGGCGGCGGCCGCCGATCTGCCTGTGTCGCTCAGTGATTATCGCGGGGCAGTCCTCGCGTTTGGGCGATGCGCTGATATTTCTCCGCCCCCTCCATGATGGCACCGCTATCGAGCTGGCCAACAAGAGCGCGCTGAATCTCTTGCCACGGCGTCTGCGAGGCTGGGTAAGCATAGCCCCCCTCCGCGATCAGCGCTGACCGCCGTTCGGCAAGCTCCTCATCCGAGATCAGGACGTTAACTGTGCGGTTTTCCAAATCCAAACGCACGCGATCACCCGAGCGCAGCAGTGCCAGGCCACCCATCACCGCCGCTTCCGGGCTGGCGTTCAGGATCGACGGGCTTCCACTCGTGCCCGACTGTCGCCCATCGCCGATGCAGGGCAGTGCTAATACGCCCTGGGTTATCAGATAGGCGGGGGGCCGCATGTTCACCACTTCCGCCGCCCCCGGATATCCTATCGGCCCGGCCCCGCGCATGAACAGAAGCGTATCCGGCGTAATGCCAAGTGCGGGATCATCAATCCGCGCGTGATAATCCTCCGGTCCGTCAAACACCACGGCCGGCCCCTCAAACATGTTTGGATGGTCGGGGTCAGACAGATACCGCTCGCGGAACTCCTCGCCGATGACGCTCGTCTTCATGATCGCGGCCTCGAAGAGATTACCGGACAGGACGAGAAAGCCCGCCTCCGCGCGCAATGGCTGATCGAACGGCTTGATGACGCGCTCATCCGCAATCCGCGCGTCGCGGCAATTCTCGCCGAAGGTGCGGCCGTTGACGGTCATCGCCCCTTCCCGGATCAACCCTTGGGCGATCAGTTGGGCAGCAACAGCGGGCACGCCACCCGCTCGATAATAATCTTCACCGAGATATTCGCCGGCAGGTTGGAGATTGACCAGCAGCGGGACGTGGTGCCCATATGTTTCCCAATCCTTGAGAGGCAGCTCGACGCCCGCGTGCCGGGCGATGGCGGTCAAATGGATGGGCGCATTGGTCGAGCCCCCGATCGCGGAATTGACCACAATGGCATTGTGGAACGCATCAAGCGTCAAAATATCAGACGGCTTTAGATCTTCGTGGACCATCTCGACGATCCGCTTGCCGGTGTAATAGGCGCACTCCTGCCGATCCCGATAAGGCGCCGGGATCGCAGCCGAGCCAGGCAGCATCATGCCCAGTGCCTCGGCAAGAGAATTCATGGTCGTCGCTGTGCCCATCGTGTTGCAATAGCCAGTGGACGGCGCGGACGAAGCGACCAGTTGGATGAACCCCTCATCGTCCAGTTTTCCGGCAGCGAGCATTTCGCGCGCTTTCCACACAATGGTGCCTGACCCTGTTCGCTCGCCTTCGTGCCAACCGTTGAGCATCGGCCCGACGGACAGCGCGATGGCGGGGATGTTCACCGTCGCCGCAGCCATGAGACAAGCAGGTGTGGTCTTGTCGCATCCCGTCGTGAGAACAACGCCATCGAGCGGATAGCCGTATAACGCCTCGACCAGACCCAGGTAGGCGAGATTGCGATCGAGACTGGCTGTCGGTCGCTTGCCGGTTTCCTGAATGGGGTGGACGGGGAATTCAATGGCGATGCCGCCCGCTTCGCGAATCCCTTCGCGAACCCGGTCGGCCAGCACCAGATGATGCCGGTTGCACGGCGAAAGGTCGCTTCCCGTTTGCGCGATGCCGATGATCGGCTTGCCCGAACGTAATTCACTCAGGCTGAGACCGAAGTTGAGATAGCGCTCCAGATAGAGTGCCGTCATGTCAATATTGTCAGGATTATCGAACCAGGCGCGCGAACGCAGTCTGGCGCTACTTGTGTTGGTCATGGCATTTGCTCAGTGGGAAATGGAAAAGCGGTAGATCATATCGTGCCGATAGGGCTTGCCCGGATCGACCCGGGCCGAGACGAAGGCAGGATGGTTCGGCGAGTCAGGGAACTTCTGCGGCTCAAGCGCCACGCCGTCCCCCATGCGGTAAAGATGACCTTGCTTGCCGACCAGCGACCCGTTCAGGAAATTCCCGGTATAGAATTGGACGCCAGGCTCGGTGGAGAGCACGTCAAGCGTACGGCCCGACGCGGGATCCTCGAGACGAGCGACAAGCTCCGGCCTGGGAGTCAGCCCTTTGTCGACAGCAAAATTATGGTCATAGCCTCGCCCGTAAACGATCTGCTGATCGCGCCCTTCCCGCAGCCCATCGGCGATGCGGCGCGGCGTGCGAAAATCAAAGACGGTGCGATCGACAGGCCGCAACTCGCCGGTGGGGATTAGATGGGCATCGACGGGCGTGTAATGCGCTGCTGGAATGGTGAGCAGCGCATTCATCGTCCCCTCTGCCGAACCCTCGCCAGCGAGATTGAAAATGGCGTGATTGGTCATGTTGACGATGGTCGGCTTGTCGGTTCGCGCCTCAAAACTGATGCCCAGATTGCCGGAGTCATCCAGGGTGTAGGTGACCGTCGCAGCTAACGTGCCAGGGTAGCCGCCGTCCCCGTCAGGACTCGTGTGAGCCAGCACCACGGCGGCGGTGGAGCCCGATTTGACCGACTTTATCGCCCACACCACCTTGTCGAAGCCATGCGCGCCGCCATGGAGGCTATTGGGCCCATCGTTGCGGGTCAGTTGGTAGCGCTTGCCATCGAGCGAAAAGCTTCCTCCGGCGATCCGGTTGGCATAGCGCCCCACCGTAACGCCATAAAAATTGGGCTTGGCGACATAATCGGCAACGTCATCATAGCCGAGCAGCACATCCGCCCGCTTGCCGTGTCGATCAGGAGCGATGAGCTTCTGCAACGTCGCCCCGTAAGTGAGGATCACGGCAGAGACACCGTTATCGGCCGTGAGCGTTATGGCATGGAGCGCGGTCCCATCGTGGAGCTGGCCGACGACCATCTGCGTCGCATCTGCCGCCCATGCGCTGCTTGCGGTCGTCGCCAGCAGTGGAGCGAGAGTGAATGCAGTGACCGTTAGCAGCTTCATGCAGCGCATCCTCCTGCCCCTCCCGGGCGCCGGCCCAATTGTCCATTGACGACCTTCTCACCGCCATATAGTCCGACAAAAAGAAAGAGCGCAAGTGGGTTTAAGAGCGAGCGCCGACCATGCAGACAGTGAGAGGAGCACTATGCCAGCCGTGGTTTCTGCCGGTGAGCCAGACACCGGATCCCCGCCGAAGACCGTTCATTACGGGCCGGCGCTGACACTGCTTGCCAGCCTGTTTTTCATGTGGGGATTCATCACCGTCATCAATAACACGCTCCTGCCCCACCTTCGCAGCGTGTTTGATCTCAATTATACTCAGACGACTCTGATCGAATCCGTCTGGTTCATTGCCTATTTCGTCGCCTCGATTCCGTCCGCAAAACTGATTGAACGGATTGGCTACCCGCGGGCGCTGGTCGTCGGCCTGCTGATCATGGCGGCGGGATCGCTGGGTATGATGCTGGCCGCCAGCATTCCTTCCTATTGGGTGACGCTGACGATGCTCTTCGTCATCGCCAGCGGCATCACGCTGCTACAGGTGGCGGCCAATCCCTATGTCGCGGTGGTGGGTAAGCCCGAGACCGCCTCTTCGCGCCTCAACCTTGTCCAGGCGATGAACTCTGCCGGCACGATGCTCGCCCCTTTATTCGGCGCCTATCTCATTCTGGGCCGCTCGAAAGGCGGCACGACGCTGAACGCCACCACGCTATCCTCCGCAGAGCGACTGGCCGACGCCCATTCCGTGATCCTGCCTTACGGCATCGTCGCCGTGGTGGTGATCGGCCTTGCCTTCATTATCGCCCGTTTCCCGCTCCCAGCCATGGGAACAACGGTCACGCGCGCGGCGCGGGAAGAGCGCAAGCAGCTCTCCCTCTGGCATCACCGCAACCTCGTTTTCGGCGTACCGGCCATCTTCATCTACCTGCTTGCCGAGATCGGGGTTTCCAACCTCTTCGTGAACTTCGTCAGTCAACCGGATATTGGGAATTTGACCAATGCTGAGGCCGGCCGTTACCTCACCTTTCTGTGGGGGGGCATGATGGTCGGGCGCTTCGCCGGCTCCGCGATCATGCAGCGTGTCGACGCGGCAAAGGTGCTGGCAGCCTTCTCCGTCGGCGCATTCATGGTGATGCTGATCACGGTCTTTGCGCACGGCGTGATTTCGATGTGGGCCCTTATTCTGGTCGGGTTGTTTCACTCGATCATGTTCCCGACCATCTTCACCCTCGGGATCAGGGGCCTTGGTCCGCTCACAGAGGAAGGCTCCGGCCTGCTCGTCATGGCGATTGCCGGTGGTGCGTTGGTGTTCGTCCAGGGCTGGATCGCCGATCTCTATGGCCTCCAGCTCTCGTTTCTGCTCACGGCGGCCTGCGAACTCTACATTTTGTTCTATGCGCTCTGGGGCTGCAAACCAACCAACGGCGCACCGTCGAGCCAGATGGCTTCCGCAGGGCTGGAAACCTGAGAAAACCTTGCCCCTGCCCGGATCGAGGCTAGCGAAAAGATCCGCCGTCTTGCCGGTCCGGATCTCCGGCCGATGTCGCTGCCTTCGACGCATCCCAGTGTTCCCGTGACAGCGTTGCGTTTGGCAAGGCGCAGGAATATGTCGGAGTATTATAAGGAGTGCGATTCATGACCGAGTTTCGTTCGATCATCGCCGAGACCGGCACGCCATATGGCGATCCCATCCCCACCCACGGCCCGGAGGACGTGGCGATCGCATGCCGCGCGGCCGATACTGCGTTTGACAGCTATCGCGCCACGAGCCGTCAGGATCGGGCAACCTTCCTGGAGCGCTGCGGCGATGAGATCATGGCGCTGGGCGACGTGCTCATCGAAACGGCAATGCGCGAAAGTGGCCTGCCCCGCCCCCGCCTGGAAGGCGAACGCGGCCGCACGGTCGGACAGTTCAAGATGTTCGCGGAGGTGGTGCGCGCAGGTCTGTGGCAGCAATTGCGCATCGACCCGGCCCTGCCTGACCGGAAGCCAGCGCCCCGCCCCGATCTGCGTTTGCGCATGATCCCGGTTGGTCCGGTCGCTGTGTTTGGCGCCTCCAACTTCCCGCTCGCTTTCTCGACCGGGGGTGGCGATACGGCCTCGGCACTCGCGGCAGGATGTCCTGTCGTCGTGAAAGGCCACCCTGCCCACCCCATGACGGCAGCACTGGTGGCCCAGGCCATCAGCAAAGCCGTGGAAGCGTGCAACCTGCCCGCCGGTGTTTTCAGCCAGCTTGTGGGCCCATCGCATGAGCTTGGCGCCGCATTGGTTCAAGACCCGCACATCGCAGCGGTGGGGTTCACCGGCTCCCGGGCGGGTGGCCTCGCACTCGTTCGCCTGGCTCAGGCGCGCGCGGTTCCGATCCCCGTCCACGCCGAGATGTCGAGCATCAACCCCGTGCTGCTGTTGCCTGCGGCCTTGGAGTCACGCGGCGCCAGCATAGGCACCGCCTTCGTGGCGTCCCTGACCATGGGCGCGGGGCAGTTCTGCACCAATCCCGGCCTCATCATCGCAATGGAGAGTGAGGGCCTCGATGCATTCATCAGCAGCGCCGCCACAGGTGTCAGCGCCGCGCCATCCCAGACGATGCTGACGGCCGGCATTCACAACGCCTTCGTCAACGGCACAGCGGCATTTGCCAGCCATCGCGACGTCGAGACTCTCGCCACGGGCGATACGGGCGACGGAACGCGCGGCGGAGCCATCCTGTTCCAGACCAGCGCCAAGGCCTTTCTCGCCGACCCGCATCTTGCCAACGAAGTGTTCGGCGCCAGCGCCATCGTGGTGCGATGCTCCGGCGAGGCGGACATGCTTGCGCTGATTGCACAGCTGGAAGGGCAGCTCACCGCCACGCTCCACATGGACGCCGCCGACGAACCGCTCGCCGCACGCCTCCTACCGCTGCTTGAGCGCAAGGCCGGCCGTATCCTCGCCAATGGCTGGCCGACCGGCGTGGAGGTGAGCCATGCCATGGTTCACGGGGGGCCGTTCCCGGCCACGTCAGACAGCCGCACCACATCCGTCGGCAGCCTTGCGATCAATCGCTTTTTGCGGCCCGTAAGCTACCAGAACTTCGCGACATCGCTCTTGCCAGAGGCCCTGCGCGATACCGCTCTGGGCGATGGCTCACCGCGCCTCATCGACGGGAAATTGACCCTCGACGGATAACGATCAGCGGCCATCGAGCACATTCATTGTGCGCACACCAGAAACCACACAGTCCCGGAGAGAAATTGGAATGGCCACGCGTTTACTGCAGCATCGGGCTTCAACCGGCGAGCGGTCCGTCATTCTTGCAATCGACGACGAGGCGTGGTTGCTGGTTGGGACGACCACTATTCGCGCTCTGGCCAATGATGCGATCGCGCAAGGTCTCTCCCTGCTGGAGATGGCACGGCGCCGTCCTCTCGGCGCGCCGATAGATATCGCAGCGGCACTCGCCGAAGGAGCATTGCTCGCTCCTATCGACCACGACGACCCTGCCCATCTGCTCATGACCGGCACCGGACTCACGCATCTCGGCTCCGCCGAGGGCCGCGACAAAATGCACAAGCAGGCCACGCCAGCCGAAGCGCAGACTGACTCGATGCGCATGTTTCTGGAAGGGCTGGCCGGCGGTAAACCCGCGCCAGGTGAAACAGGCCAGCAACCGGAATGGTTTTACAAGGGGGATGGATCCCAGCTTGTCGGCCCGGGCCAGCCGCTGAAGGTTCCCGATTTCGCCAAGGATGGCAGCGAGGAACCGGAACTCGCCGGCATCTACATCATCGATGGCGACGGCAAGCCGTGGCGCCTCGGTTTCGCGCTCGCCAATGAGTTCAGCGACCATGTCACCGAGCGCCATAATTACCTCTGGCTCGCGCACTCCAAGCTACGCCAGGCAGCGCTCGGCCCTGAATTGCTGATTGGCTCTGCGCCACGCCATATCGAGGGCATGAGCCGCATCCGGCGGGAAGGGAAAACCATCTGGGAAAAGGCATTCTTATCCGGCGAGGACAATATGTCGCACACCATCGCCAATCTGGAGCATCATCATTTCAAATATGAGCTGTTCCGGCGACCAGGCGATGTGCATGTGCATTTCTTCGGCACGGCCACCCTGTCCTTCAGTGATGGCGTCACAACGCAGGACGGCGACGTGTTCGAGATTTCCGCCGCGCCATTCGCGTTGCCCCTTTCCAACCCGCTCACATGCGAGACAACACACAGTCCGGCCGTGGGCGTTCTGTGAGTGTCATAAAGCCCATCCGCGTCGCCCTGCTAGGTGTCGGCAAAATTGCGCGTGACCAGCACTTTCCGGCCATCGCCGCCAACCCGGCCTTCGCGCTGACAGCCACGATTAGCCGACAGGCTGCCGGAACGACTGCGCTCCCGCATTTCTCCGATCTGCCCACACTGATCGCGCACGGCCCAGCCGTGGATGCCATCATCCTCTGCACCCCGCCGCAGGTCCGTTATGCACTGGCAGCGCGCGCCATTGACGAAGGCCTGCATGTCTTCCTGGAAAAACCGCCGGGAGCGACCCTCTCCGAAGTCGTCGCGCTCCGTAAGCAGGCCGAGGGACGCGGCGTTACCCTGTTCGCCTCATGGCATTCCCGTTACGCGGCGGGAGTGGAGCCGGCGCGGGCCTGGCTCGCGTCCCGCCACATCGCGAAGGTATCCATCATCTGGCGCGAAGACGTGCGGGTCTGGCATCCCGGTCAGGCATGGATATGGGAGCCGGGCGGCCTTGGCGTCTTCGATCCGGGCATCAATGCCCTCTCGATCCTGACGCGCATCCTGCCTCGACCGGTGTTCCTCAAACAGGCCTCGTTGCAACTACCGGAAAACCGCGCTGCCCCGATTGCCGCCGATCTGCACCTTTCCGATACGGCGGGCACGCCAATCCATATGGATCTCGACTGGCGACAGACCGGCCCGCAAAGTTGGGACATCATCGTCGAGACTGACGCCGGGACGCTCCAGCTGTCCAAGGGCGGCGCTGTTCTGACCCTCCCCACGGGCACAGAGGAAGGCGCCGATATGGAATATTCCGGCCTCTACGAGCGCTTTGCCAGCCTCATTCGCTCGCGGCAGAGTGATGTGGACACCAGCCCGCTTTCCCTGGTGGCCGATGCATTCCTTCTCGGGCATCGCACCACTGTCGACGCCTTTCACGACTGAACAAGGCCTTGCTCAATATTGCACCGGCATGCATGATACCGCTACCAATAAATGGGGAGAGGAAGTGATGGGCGATTTCGGCTGCGTTTTGCGCATTGAACCTCCGCGAGGCCTGACTGGTGCAGCCCGGGCTGCCAGCATCGGACTATGCACGGGCCTGATGCTCGCTGCTGGGGCCGCCACGGCCTCCCCCGCCCTTTCGCCGGTCTGGACCGATCACGCCGTTATCCAGCGCGCCGCGCCGATCGTCATCGCCGGCACAGCGAACCCACGGGAGCGCATTGTTGGCAAACTCGGCGACGAGCAGGCGGTCGCAACCGCCGCGGCCGACGGCACCTTCGCGCTGACCTTCGCGCCGCGAACCGCCGCCAACACATCCGTAACGCTCCGCGTGTCTGGCGCCGACGGCAACGCCACCGAGATTCACGACCTCGCGATCGGCGATGTGTGGCTCTGCTCGGGCCAATCCAACATGGAATTTCCGGTCGAACGTGCCCTCAATGGCAACATGGTCGCGCGGCAGGCGGCCGACCCGGATTTGCGGCTCCTGCAAATTCCCAAGGGAACCGCGAGTCTTCCGGCCACCGCCTTCGCGATGCCCGTCGCCTGGGCTGCCGCCTCTCCAGCGTCGGTGCCGGACTTCTCCGCAGCGTGCTACTTCATGGGCAAGGAGCTTCGGGCACAGCAGGGCATCCCGATCGGCCTTATCCACGCCAGCTGGGGTGGATCGCGCCTGCGGCCATGGCTTACCCCGGACGCAGCCGAGGGCCTCTACGGCAAGGCAGACGTGGCGATGCTCCGCCAGCATGCGAGCGATCCGCTGGGTGCCGTCACCACCTTCGCGCCGCAATGGCAGCGCTGGTATCACGACGAGACGGGCGGATCGGAACCCTGGCGCAATCCGGATCTGCTGCAGTGGGCCGATGTGCCGATGATCGGCGTATGGAATGACTGGTCCGGCACCGCTCTCGCCACCAACGCCAACGGCACGGTCTGGCTACGCCGCCGTGTGACCTTGACGCCGGCGCAGGCCAAGGCGGGCGCAACGCTGAAGATCGGCATCATCGACGATATGGACATGACCTTCGTGAACGGCCGGGCGGTGGGCAACACGTTCAGCTGGGACGAAGAGCGCGCGTATCGCGTCCCGCCGGCCCTCCTGCGCGCTGGTGTCAACGAGATCATGATCGCGATCAGCAATAGCTGGGACAAGGGCGGCTTCACGTCTCCGGCGGACAGGCTTGAGCTGGCGATCGAGGGGGGAGCCGCTATCTCGCTTGCGGAAGGCTGGCGGTATAGCATCGCCCCGGTCAAAACGTTCCCGCCCCGCCCGCCCTGGGACAGCAATGGCGGCATCGGCGTGATGCACAACCACATGGTTGCGCCTCTCGGCCATATCGCGCTCAAGGGTGCCGCTTGGTATCAGGGTGAAAGTGACGTCGACGTGCCGGGTTATGCCGAACGGCTGCGCGCGTTGTTCGCCGGGTGGCGGCGCCAGTTCGATCCGAACATGCGCATGCTGGTGGTGCAGCTCGCCAATTTCGGGCCGCCTCAGTTGAAGCCGGCGGCTTCCGGCTGGGCGACCGTTCGCGAAGCGCAGCGGGCAGTGGTGGCAAGCGATGCCAACGCCGCCCTGGCAACCGCCATCGACATTGGCGAGCGCACGGACATCCACCCCGCCAACAAGGTTCTGCTCGGCCAGCGCCTCGCCATGGCCGCACAGGGCATCGCCATGCCGATGCCGCTTTCCGCAACGCGCACCGGCGCGCTCATTCGCGTGCGCTTCTCTGGCATCAACAAAGGCCTGGCGGCCTGGAGCGGCCCCGTCCCTCTCGGCTTCGAACTCTGTGGCGCCGATGAGCTGTCTTGCCACTACGCCCAGGCACGGGTGGAAGGTGACACCATCGTGATGACCGACGAAATGCAGGGGGCCACACGCGTACGCTACGCCTGGGCGGACAGTCCGGTCGTCAATCTGTTCGACGGACGCGCCCTGCCGGTACCCGGCTTCGAACTGCCCATTGGCTGAAATGCCCTGCACACCACCCATCCGACACAAACCTCATTCCGAAACCTGGGGGAGACCAACGATGAGATTTGCCGCCCTGCCCTTCCTCGCAACGGCGCTCGCTTTGCCGTCAACGATCACTGCAATGCCAGCCTCCGCACAGACAGGCGCGACGGGCGCCATCGCGGTGAGGATTGATCCGGCCAAGCCTGGCGCCAGGATCCACCGCGACATTTTTGGCCAGTTCGCCGAGCATCTGGGCACCGGCATCTATGGCGGCGTGTGGGTGGGCAAGGACTCCCCGATCCCTAACGTGCGCGGTATCCGCAAGGACGTTGTGGCTGCGCTGAAGGCCATTCGCGTGCCGCTCGTTCGCTGGCCGGGTGGGTGCTTCGCTGACGAGTATCACTGGCGCGACGGCATCGGCCCGGCCGAGACGCGTCGCAGCTCGATCAACTCAAACTGGGGCGGCTCCGTGGAACCCAGCACCTTCGGCACGGACGAGTTCATGGACTTTGTCGGCCAGATTGGTGCGGAAGCCTACATCGCCATCAATGTCGGATCCGGCACCGTCAAGGAAGCCGCCGATTGGCTGGCCTATATGACCGCCGACCCGGCCAGTTCCGCCGGGAAAGAACGCGCCAACAATGGCCACCGGGACCCCTACAAGGTCAGATATCTCGGCATCGGCAACGAGAGCTGGAGCTGCGGCGGAGCCATGCGACCGGACTATTATGCCGACCAGATGAAGCTCTATGCCCGCTTCGTGCGGAACTATAATCCCGATCAGGCCGAGGGGAAGCCAGAGGCCATGCAGCGCGTCGCGGTCGGGCCGGGCGACAATGATCTGGCCTACACCGAAGCGGTCATGAAGGCATGGAAGGCGCATGATTGGGCCTGGTCAATCGAAAGCCTTTCACTCCATCGCTACACGACGGGCGGCTGGCCGCCTTCTTTCTCGAGCACCTCCTTTGACGAGAAGGCTTACGCCACGCTCATCAAGGAAACATTGGGCATGGATGGCTTCATCGCCGCCAATGCGGCGGTCATGGACAAATATGACCCCGAGAAGAAGGTCTCGCTTGCGGTGGACGAATGGGGTGCCTGGCTGGCACCGACGCCCGGCACCAATCCCGGGTTTCTCGTGCAGCAGAACTCCATGCGCGACGCCATCATCGCGGCGCTCAACATCAACATCTTCGCCCGTCACGCCGATCGCGTGAAAGTCACGAACATCGCGCAGATGATCAATGTGCTGCAGGCGATGATCATGACGGACAAGGAGAAGATGCTTCTCACGCCGACCTATCATATTTTCAGAATGTATCTGCCTTTCCAGGATGCGACGTTCGTCCCGGTGAGCTTCGATCCGGGCAGCTACAAGCAAGGCGACATCACTCTACCCCGTCTGGATGCCGTTGCGGTGAAGGACGTGCAGGGCCAATTGTGGCTGGCGCTGACCAATGTCGATCCGCAACACTCGACGCCCGTCACCATCAATGTGAGCAATCTGGGCGTGCGCACGGCCAAGGGTGATGTGTTGACCGCACCGCGCGTAGACAGCGTCAATACCTTTGCAGCACCAAACACGGTCACGCCCAAGCCCATCACCTCGACGGCGCGCGGCGGCCTCCTGACGATTGACATGCCCGCCAGGTCTGTAGCGGTGGTCGCGCTGAACCCGTAACCGAGCGGAAGCGCGCGGGAGCCCCTCCTGCGCGCTTCCGAAACCATGGCAACGGAGGATGACCAGCGACCGTCCCCGGTCAGAGCATAAGGGGCGATATGGCGAACGCCGACCATGGGACGTATCGTCCCTGTTGCATGTGTGACAGCCCTCCCGTTAATTAGGGTGAAGAGAATAGACAGAAATCTGGCGGCATCGGAGCAGGCAATCATTTCCAAGGATCGTGGTACGAGCGACAATCAGGCAGGATCGGATGCAACCACCGAGATTCAGCGCTCGTTCAAGGGCTCTGGTCGTCGGTTGCGTGGTGCTGTCGCCCATTATCTGGGGTCGGCAATCGTCTCCGGCCGTATTGCACCGGGCGAGCGCCTGACCAGCGAGATCGAGAATGCCGAAGCGCTGGACGTTTCGCGCAGCGCCTATCGGGAGGCCATTCAGGTCCTGACCGCCAAGGGGCTCGTCGAAAGCCGCCCCAAGGCCGGCACCCGAGTGCTGCCCCGCAGCCACTGGAGCCTGCTCGATCCGATGGTCCTGGCCTGGGCCTTCGAGGGGGAACCGGATGTCAATTATGTGCGGGACCTTTTCGAACTGCGCGCCATCGTCGAGCCCGAGGCCGCACGCCTCGCCGCAGAACGACGTGACCGCAATGACATTGCGGCCCTCAAGGATGCGCTCGCACGGATGCGCCGCTTCACGTTGGCGACGGAGCAAGGCCGCGAGGCAGACCGGGACTTTCACGGCGCGCTGCTTGCATCGACACGCAACGCCGTTCTGATGACGTTGAGCGCCAGCATAGGCGCCGCCGTCAACTGGACGACGCAGTTCAAGCAGCGGCTGCGCGCGCTCCCCCGCGATCCGGTTCCGGATCATATGCGCGTCTTTGAGGCAGTCGCGGCAGGCGACCCGGTGGCCGCAAGCGAGGCGATGCGCGTGCTCGTCCAACTCGCCCTGGATGATACGCGCGCCGTGATGCGAACGACGGACGACGACGCGCCAGCCGGCTAACGAGCTGGCCGAACCTTCATATACCGTAGCTAGCAGCGCATCGCCTTGACGCGCCAGTCGTCGGCGGAGCTGAGCAGATCTCCATCGCCTGCCCGTGGCACGGTGGCGCTACCCACCGTGCAGCCGGCCCCGCCATCATGGCCAGTCCGCCGAACCGAAGAGCAGGCAGGCCTTCACTTGTTGACGAGATGCGCGCTGAAGAAGGGCAGCACGTGATCCTGAAAGCGAAACGCGACGTGGCTCGTATGCGTGCCGGGATAAACGGTGAAACTGTTCGCGATGCCATAGGAGTCCAGCACCTTGTGCAGCGCCTCCGTGTCCGCTTTAAGCCCGTCCTGATCGCCCACATCCATGGCAATGGCGGCATAACGCTTCAGGTCGGCGATATGCTGGTCGACAAAGGCGAGCGGCGCGTTGGCCGCCCATTTCGCCAGCACCGCATTGCGCTGAGCTGCATCGCCGTCCGGTAGATCCAGATAGAGTGGCGGCTTTTTAGGATTGGGGGACCAGGCCGCAGCCACGGCCAGTTGCGCACGCAGGCCGAAGGGCAAGCCTTGGGCCTCTGCGGGCGAGCGCAGCCCCGCCACCTGCGCCAGCGTGGCGGCATCCATCCCGCCGCCCTCGCGCGCAGAAAGACAACAAGGGCTCATGAGATAGAGCGCGCCGAAGACATCGGCATGCTTCATGCCAATCCGCGCCGCGCCGTACCCGCCCATCGAGTGGCCAACGAGTCCCCGGCTCCGTCGATCGGCCAGTGTGCGATAATGGCTGTCGATGTACCGGACGAGATCCTCCGAGATGAAGCGCTCGAAATCCCCCGTCGTGACCGAACTCGAATACATCGAGCCGTTATGGACCGTCTTGCTATCCGGAAAGACGACGATCATCTCTTTCGCCCCTTTCGCCAGGGCTCCTTCGACCACCTGCGGGACATGGATTTCCTTGAGCCACTGCCCGGCGCCGATCGAATAGCCATGGAGCGCGTAAACGACCGGGTACCGCTTCCCGGGATCAGAGGCATAGCGAGGCGGAAGGATGACGACGACCTCGCGGTCCGCCGCATCGCCCTCGAGATTGCCGGCTATAGCCGAGGAATGGACCTTGACCCGTTGAACAGTCACTGCGGGCGCTCCCGGTACAAGAGCGGGCGCCGTCGTTTCCATCTGCGCTTGAGCAGGCACGCAAGGCGCCAACGCGCTCAGACCGGCCACCAGCGCCGCATATGTCCATCCCTTCATTCCTCACCTTCCTTTCCCAAGGCCCCGCCACACATTCTCAACGGCGCACTGTGGCCCGATATGTATGATTATTAATCGTCAGACCGGCGCCGCTTCATAAAAGGCTCCGTATATGTTTATCGCCCAAACCCGCCAAATAGCGATAGACCGACGCTATCCGGCGGCACTTCTCATCTTTATTACCCGGAGTAAATAGCGCGCCCTCACATGCCTCGCAATTGCTGCATGATCATTGCCCTGATCCGCCCATAATTGCCTTTGCGCATGGGACCGAGAATGCCGTGTTCCTCGGGTGGTAGATGGGCGAGCGGATGGCCGTTTTCCCGGAAGACGTAATGGTCGAAGAAGGCGCGCCACGCCGCCCTCTCCTCTTCGGGACGTTCGGCAATAGCGATCATCGCCAGCATCATTGCGGTCATGGGGGCATCCACGCCGTACGAGAACGCGTCCCACCAATAGTTGACAAGAATGTTGAGCGTTTCCGTCGCTTCAACCTGATGCCACCACAGCTTCGGCAGAAAAAGAGCATCGCCAGGCAGCAAATCCACCACAATGGCTCTTTCATGCGCCCTTTTGAAACGCGGGTAACGCGGATCTCCGAGCGGCGCGGCAGCAGCCAGACTCACGGGCGGACCGGACAAGGTGCGGTCGATCGGCCCCACATAGAGATCACTCACGGCGTCGGGCGGGAACAATGTGAATCGCCGCCTTCCAGCCACGACGCAGGCGAGATTTTCAAACGTGTCATAATGGCAGCCCACATAGGAGGCATTGCCGACCCAGAGGCGCGGACCAATCTCCGGCGACAGAAAAGACAGCCGGTTCTCAGCCTCAAAACCGGGCGCGTAACTGTTCGCGGGCAAGGAGCCCATATAGGCCGTCCCACGCGCCGGGCACTGTGCACAGGCAAGAATATGCTTCAACCCCGCACGCAGCGACATCTCCCGTCGCTCGAAATTGAAGTCGGCCAGCGTCTCTCCATAGAAGTAACGGCCCGAGATGTCGGGATCGCCAACGAAGACCTCGCCAGGCCGATCGGTCGCAAACTGTTCGAGATAGGCACCCAGCGCAGCGCTCGACTGCCTGGCCGCCTCCAAGATCGGCCAGTCCGCACACAGGCCGCGGAGAACGACAGGTCGCGATCCCTCTACCACCCGCTTGCGGAAATCCTCCGCATCGACAAGCGCAGCCCCTTCAATCTGCGAGATGTCCGTCTGCATGGCCTGGACCTCAGGCGCCCGCCAGCATGCGATTACGGCGATGCGCGAGCAACGGCACCTGCTTCAGGGAGCAGGCTACGCTATATGCGAGGTAGAGGTCGCCGCTACGGAAGAGCTGGAGCACGGCCGCATCGTCGAGCGCTTGCAGACGATCCAGACTGATCGTGTAGAGCCCGGCAAGATCGAGCACCTCGCCGTCATCGAAGCGGAGCGAAATGTCCACGGGCTCAATAAGGCCATAGCGCTTCGCAACGTCGATGAAGCGATGACTCTCCGCCAACCCCGCGTGAAGCTGCCCGAGGATGCGCTGGATCTGCCTTGTTGGCGGCGTCGGGCCGCCATCCTCATCGAAAAGTGGCTCGCCGGTGACTTCGCTGATGCGCGGACTCGCGCGATCGACGGCAATGTTCTCACCAGAAATGAAAAACGCCTCCCGCTGCTGCTCGAGCGGACAAAAAGGCGCGAGGCCGGTCTCCGAGTCGGCAAGCAGATTCTCGTCCGCTTTGAAGCCGAACATGGCGCCGATATAGAAGTGGCCATTCTCGGAATTTTTCGCAAAAAGAATCGGACAAATGGCAGCCGCTGACGCAAATTCGGACGGCACGATCTGCACAAAATTGCCGGTTCGGGTGGGCGTGGGACGAAGGCGCAAATGCCGATGCGCCCGCGAATCCAGTATCTCGAGGACTGCCTCCATAACCTCTATCTCCCCCAAAAAACGTTGAATTCATGCGACGATAAAGGCCTTACCCACTCGCCGCCGCATCTTTGGTCCTCGGTGCGCGCACGGCAAAAATCGGTATCTGCCGTCCACCCCCAGCACAGTCTGGCACATAGTTTTATTACACCGATAATTTATTCTTGATAGCGCTACCTTTTAGGACTAGGTTCAATCAATCGAAAATACATGATGCTTGGAGAGGGTACCGACGGCCCCCATCGCGCCGGACGCAACACTCCATCTCCATCATGTGAACTATAACAGCGGAGAAGCCCATTTCGGGAGAACTCTCCGTTCGATCCATCAATCTTCGGATTGACGAAAGTGGAGGGGGTTATGCAAAGTAACGGGCCAAGCTTCAATTACGACCTGAATCGTCTCGGCGTCCTTAGGCGCGTGCTGTTAGGTGCGCCCAGCATCATGGCGCTGGTTATTGCAACGCCTGTGGTCGCGCAGTCCTCGGCACCGTTGGAGAGCGCGTCAGCCGATGGCGCAGGTCAAGACATCATTGTCACCGGCTTGCGAGAATCACTCCAGCGCAATCTCGACATCAAGCGCGAGGCTGCCGGCGTGGTCGAAGCCATTTCTGCAGAAGATATTGGCAAATTCCCCGATTCAAACGTCGCTGCCGCCTTGCAGCGCTTGCCGGGCGTCTCCATTCAGCGTTCAGGCGCACGCGGTGAAGCGACGGGTGTGAGCATCCGCGGGTTCGGCGGCGACTTTATTGATACGCTGTACGATGGCCGTCACATCTCTACCGCCACGGGCGGTCGCGGCGTGGACTTCACGACCGTTGGCGTCGATTTCGTCGGCCGACTCAATGTTTACAAAACTCCCGACGTGGAACTGTCGACCAGCGCTATTGGCGGCACGATCAACGTAGAATTGCCAAAGCCGTTCGATCGACCCGGCTTCCACCTCGTGGGCATGGCCTCCGGCGCCATCCAATCACGGAACAAGGATATCACCCCGACGGGCGGCTTGCTGGTTTCGAAAACATTTGCAGACGATACGGTCGGCATTCTGGCTGACATCGCCTATACGCGGAATGACACCACATCTAACCATGTGTTCATCCCAGGCTGGATCGGGGCTCATTTTGCGCCCTGCCAGGCTGGCGCCGACGTGGCGACCTGTACGCCGGGCGCCAATCTTGAAGATGCCAACAATGCCCAGTCCAAGCTCACCTGGTTTCCGCAGCAGCAGGGCATCGAGCAGACCTACAACAAAGATGAGCGTATCGATGGCCGTGTTGCCCTGCAGTGGCGACCGACGGATACGATCCTTCTCACCATTGACGACAATTATAGCCGCCAGACCTTGCATAGCACCGCCTTTGGCTACGCCGCCTGGTTCAACGGCAGCGATCTGCGCAATGTAAAATATGATGCGAACGGGACGGTGATCGACTTCTCGCAATTCGGCACACCCATGGACTTCAACGCCAATCATTCGCGGAATATTTTCGAGACCAACCAGTTCGGCGTCAATTTGAAGTGGGAACTGCGCGACGGCTTGCGGCTGGAGGTTGATGGCTCGATTGCACGGAGCACCCGCAATCCTGGACGGAACGGTTATGGCGACAGCATGGATATTGGCTATGGCGGCACCAACGATGACCATACCACTGTTCTTGGAGCAAACACCGGCGTAACCATTCTGGGCGCGAGTAAGGACTATCTTCCCCAGATCCATGACTTTGGCCCCGCCGGTGACCCGGCACGCTTCACCGACACCAGTGTCATTGGTTCGCACGTCATTGTCCGCGGCGCGAACTATAATACTGACAAGGTAAAGCAGTTGCGCGCCGTTCTGCGGTGGGATCAAGATGACCTCCACGTGGCATTCGGTGGCCAATATATGGAAGACAGGCTGCACGGCGAAGGAACAAGCACCTTCACCAACGGGGTGTTTGCCAGTCGCTCGGGCTATGGCACACCATCCGGCCGTTCTGGCGGTGATACCGGAGGTATCGCACCGCTCCCCGCCGGCGTTTATCAGGGCACCATCTCCACAAACAAATGGATCCCTGGCTACAAGGGAACTTTAGCGCCCTCGATCATCGTCTATGATCCCTACCAGGTCTACCAATTGCTCGAGCAAACGGGTGGAACGGTCGCACCCTCGCTCGATCCCGGCAGCGTCTTCAACATCCGGGAAAAGACGTACGCGATTTTCTTCAAGGCAAATTATGACTCCGCCATCGCGGGCATGCCGTTCCAGCTGTCGGCGGGCATCCGGCATGAGGGCACCACGCTCTCATCCGCTGCCATCGGCCGCCAGCTTCTCGGTCTCTCCATCCCGGCGGGCGATCCGACACTCATCCAGCCCGATCCGACGCTTGGCCCGCTCCATGATGGCTATTCAGAGTCCACCGACATCGTTCGGGGATCCAAGTATAACTTCCTGTTGCCAAGCTTCGACGCCAAGCTCGAGGTGATGCCGAACCTGCTATTCCGCCTGGATGCGTCACGCACGCTTACCCGGCCGGGGCTGGCGGCGTTGCGGCCTACTGTAAACCTCGGAACGCTGCGCGTTGGCAGCCTTTCGGCCAGTGGCGGCAATCCGGATCTGAAACCATATCTTTCGGATAATTTCGATGCGGCCCTGGAGTGGTACTATCAGCCGAACTCATATTTTGCTGCCAACTTCTTCCTGAAGCACATCAGCAACTTTGTGGTCGGCGGTGTTTCGAGCCAGACGATCAATAATGTGATCGACCCAAGCACCGGGCAAGTCGCCAAGTTCAACGTGAACAGCCAGGTGAACGGCCCTGAGGCGACGGTGAAAGGCGTTGAGCTGGCCCTGCAGCATGTATTTGGCGATACGGGCTTCGGCCTTCAGGCCAATGCGACATTCCCCTGGACCAATCGCAAATACGATCCATCCGACACGTCCGGCACGGCCTTTTCGATCACAGGCCTGGCGAAGTCAGCCAACTTGATCGCCTTCTACGACAAGGGTGGCTTCCAGATCAGGGGTGCGGTGAACTGGCGCGACGAATATTTGCTGCAGCTCGGCCAGGGACAGGGCGGTACATTCGGCGCCGAGCCCGTCTATGTAGACGAACAGTTGCAGGTCGATGCGTCCGCAAGCTACGAAGTGACGCCGTGGGCGACTGTCTTTGTCGATGGGAACAACCTCAACAACTCGACATACAGCACACATGGCCGGTTTAGTAACCAGCTTCTTGATGCCTGGTCCTATGGGCGGCGTTTCACCTTCGGTGTTCGCATGCGTTATTGAGTGAGGTGAAATATTGCCGGGGGCGCCAGCGTGCGCCCCCGGTTTTGCGGTGCGGGGGCCCTCATGGTACATGCGATAAGGAATATTGTGATCGTAGGCGGCGGGACGGCCGGCTGGCTCACTGCAGGGATTATCGCTGCCCGACATCGTGCACGCATTCCTCATAGCTTCAATGTGACTTTGGTTGAATCGCCGAACACCCCGATCCTCGGTGTCGGAGAGGGAACCTGGCCCACGCTGCGATCCACGCTCAAGAAGATCGGCGTATCCGAAACCGATTTTATTCGGGAATGCGATGCCGCGTTCAAACAAGGCGCCTGTTTCGCTCGCTGGTCAACTGGCCAGGAGGACGACGCATATTACCACCCGCTGGTGCTCCCTGAAGGATTTGCCCGGGTCAATCTTGTGCCGCACTGGCTCATCAACAACCGCGGACAGAGCTTTTGCGACGCAGTCTGCCCGCAGGGTCGGCTCTGCGAGGATGGCCTGGCACCCAAGTCGATCACCACGCCTGAATATGAGGGTGCTGCCAACTACGCCTATCACCTTGATGCCGGAAAATTCGCGCCGTTCCTTCAGCGTCACTGCTGCGAGAAACTGGGCATGACACATGTTTTGGCGGACGTGCGCGAAGTGCTGTTCGCAGAAAACGGCGATATCCGCGCCATCGACACCGAACAGGCCGGCGAAATTGAGGGCGACCTCTTCATTGACTGTACCGGCTTCCGCAGCCTGCTGCTCGGCGGGGCGCTGGGGGTCCCCTTTCAAGACTGCAATGATGTGCTGTTCTGCGATACCGCATTGGCGGTTCAACTCCCATATGAGAGCGAAACCAGCCCGGTCGCGTGTCACACTATCTCGACCGCCCAAACCGCGGGGTGGATCTGGGACATTGGCCTGCCATCTCGCCGTGGCACCGGTCACGTCTATTCCAGCAGCCATATTTCGCAGGACGAAGCGGAAAGCCAGTTGCGCGCTTATCTCGGCCCCGCAAGCAAGGATCTGCCGGTCCGCAAGATCAAGTTCCGGTCCGGTCGCCGCGAAACCTTCTGGAAGCGCAATTGCGTGGCGATCGGCCTTGCCGCGGGCTTCCTTGAACCGCTGGAATCATCCGCCATCGTGCTCGTGGAACTCTCAGCCAAGATGATTGCTGAGCAGATGCCGGCCTGCCGGGAAGTCATGGACATCATCGCGAAGCGGTTCAACGAGGCAAAGCGTTATCGCTGGGATCGGGCCGTCGACTTCCTCAAGCTCCATTATGCGCTGACCAAGCGGACCGACAGCGCCTTCTGGCGTGACAATGTGTTACCGGCCACGATCCCGGACCGCCTGCAAGATCTGCTGCATCTTTGGCGATACCAGTCACCCTGGTTCCACGACGAGTTTGATCGGCTCGACGAGGTCTTTCCGGCCGCCAGCTATCAATATGTGCTCTACGGCATGGGCTTTCGAACGGAGGTCGCACCCGAGACGCTCGCGCAGGAGGCTGCGGTGGCCATGCAGGCCATGCGCGAGAACGCCACCCAAACCGAACGTCTGCGCACGACACTACCCCGCCATCGGGACCTGCTACGCAAAATCCAGGAATTCGGCCTCCAGCCTGTTTGATCTGATCCGTAGGATGGGCCCGTTGGTACAGACACTGTTCTTCAGACCATGGAGCGCAACCTGTGCCGCCCTCATCCTATCCACCATGCAGTCCGCGCTCCCCTCCCCGGCCTGGTCTCAGCTTCCGCCGGCGGCGGTTATTCCTCCCGCACACGAAGCGGAGAGACCGAATTCGGAAAAGGCCTTTTCGAACGTTCAGATTTCGCCGCGCCCTGATGCCGAGCCAATGATTCTTCATGTGGCGCCAAGGGAACGCGCAACGGGTGATGGGAGCGCTGCCCATCCGTTCGGAACCATCGAGCAGGCGCAGGCAGCCGTCCGGCGGATCAATAGGGATCGTCCCGTCACTGTCCAGCTGGCCACCGGCCTCTATCAACTCGCCGCGCCGCTGCATTTCGGCGTCGATGATGGCGGTCACAATGGTCATCTCGTGCGTTGGCAGGCAGCCCCTGGGGCACAACCAACGCTCTCGGGCGGGACGTTGGTCCGCGATTGGAGCCTGGCAGACCAGCACCGCAACATCTGGGTTGCGGACATTGGCAAAGGCGCTGACCCACGCCAGCTTTGGGTCAATGGGCGGCTGGCTCACCGGGCAGCGGTGGCGGCGCCGCGTTCGGCCTTCGCATTCTTCGACTGGGGCATCCAGATCGTTGATCCAGCTTGGCGTTTTCTGGCTAGTCTGCCGGATCAGGGCCGCATGGAAGTGGAAAACACCGGCTTTTTCACCGACAGGCGCGCAGTGATCGAGCGCATCGAGGGTGACCGCATCCTGCTGCGTCAGCCAGGGTGGCGTAACAATCTCATCGGTTACGACACCTTTGCGCGACCGGTGTCGGGCGACAAGGCGCGCTTCTTCCTGGCCAATTCGCTGGCGTTCATCCGCGCCACGGGCGACTGGTTTGTCGATCCTGCAAAAGGCCTGCTCTATTATCGCCCGGCAGATGGGCAGCGCCCGGACGAGAGCGAAATCATCCTGCCCCGTCTCGAGGCGTTGATCACGATCGCCGGCACCGTGGACGCTCCGGTCAAGGACATCGAGTTTCGCGGCATAGCCTTCCGGCACACGAGTTGGCGCATGCCCAGCAGCGCGGAAGGCTATGCGAGTCAGCAAAGCGGGTCCTATCTCGCCGGGGAGATTGCTGACTACCCGGCCAACCCGATCCGCGATTGCAGCTGGGGTTGCGCAGCCTTCGAGCGCCAGCGCAACCATTGGCGCCAGCAACCCGCCGCAGTGCAGGTGTCGGGCGCACAACGCATCGTCTTCACGGAGTGCATCTTCGCTCAATTGGGCCAGATCGCCCTCGGCATCGGCAACAATCCCGAGGCGCATGCAGCCGGCCCCGGCCTGGCCGCACAATCCATCGAGGTCAGCCGCTCACATTTTGGCCCCCTGGGGGGCGGCGCGATCATGGTCGGTGGCACCACCGCTGAGGCGCACCACCCTCCCCGTCCCGAGATGGCTGTGCGCGACATCCTGATCCGCGACAATCATATCGAAACCGTTTCCCAGGACTATCGCGAACAGGCCGCTATTCTTGTCACCTACGCATCTGCGACGCTCATCCTGAACAACGACGTCTCGGACGCCCCCTATGACGGAATCGATGTTGGCTGGGGCTGGGGCACCAACGACCCTGGGGGCAACACAGCCTATATGGAACGGAAGCGCGGCTATTATGACCAGCCCGGCAATCCCGTCTATGATACTCCCACGATCCTGCGGGATACGGTGATCTACCGCAACCGCATCCACGGTGTAAAAAGATGGTTCCCGGATGGAGGCGCCATCTATCACCTCTCAGCCGACCCCGGCGGGCTCATTGCCGAAAATTACATTTACGACGTACCCGGCGGCATCGGCGTCTATCTCGACGAAGGCTCTCGCTATCTGACCGTCCGTAACAACGTCGTCGATGGCGTCGGTCTTTGGATCAACCTCAACGCCCAAGATGATGCGCGACCTCGACGGACCAATATCGACAATGTTGCACGCGCAAACTGGTTCAATGCCGGCCGGGCAAATGGCAACTGGTCAGGTTATCTGAATAACCAACTTGTCGACAATGTTCCGGTCCAGGCCGATGCCTGGCCGGCGGCCGCGCGCGCCGTGATGGAACAGGCCGGCCCGCAGCCGCCAGCGGAGCGGCCATGAATAACCCGGACCGCATCATTCCTGCCCCCCATCCCCTTCGCCTCACACGCTGACCTGGAGACGATCCATGCCTTCTGCCGCACCATTTCGCTCGTCCCTTCGCCCCTTGCTGCTGGCTGGCGCGGCGCTGTTCGCGATCCCGACGGCGGCGGGCGCGCAAGCCGATTCCACCGCCATCCGCATCGAAGCCGATCGGCAGGCCGCCGCCATCGTCGCAAAACTGACACCGGCAGAAAAGGCCGACCAGTTGCTCAACGTCGCTCCCGCTATCCCGCGACTGGGCATCCCAGCCTATAACTGGTGGACGGAATCGCTGCATGGCGCGATCGGCACGCTGCCCACAACCAATTTCCCTGAGCCAATCGGCGTGGCGGCGACCTTCGATGCGTCGCTGGTCACGGCAATCGGCAATGTCATCAGTCTGGAAATGCGTGGACTGCACACATTGGCACGCCAGACGGGCCGTCTCGGCCGCATCGGCACGGGGCTGGACACCTGGTCGCCCAATATCAACATCTTCCGCGATCCACGGTGGGGCCGCGGGCAGGAGACCTATGGCGAAGACCCGTTCCTCACCGCGCAGATCGGCAGCGCCTTCATCCGGGGCCTTCAGGGGCCGGATCCCGACCAGCCCAACGTCATCGCGACGCCCAAGCATTTCGCCGTGCATAGCGGGCCGGAATCCACGCGCCATCATGCCAATGTCTATGTCTCACTTCATGATCTGGAGGACACGTATCTACCCGCCTTCCGCGCGGCCATCGTGGACGCCAAGGCAGGCTCGATCATGTGCGCTTACAATCGCGTCAATGGGCAACCCGCCTGTGCCAATGATGAGTTGCTGAAGGGCTATTTGCGCGGCGCCTGGGGCTTCAAAGGCTATGTCGTGTCCGATTGCGACGCCGTTGTCGATATTTCGGCGAACCACCATTACGCACCGGATGCGCCCACAGCCGTCACGGCCGCGATGCGCGCGGGCGTGGACAATGAGTGCAATGGCCGCACCCTCAGCGATACGGCTGGGCTGGGCCAGCCCTATCTTGATGCGTTCAAGCAGAACCTGCTGACCCAGAGCAATATCGACACGGCGCTTGTCCGCTTGTTCTCGGCACGGCTCCGTAACGGCGACCTGCCGGGCGTGCGCAAGATCGAGACGACGCCGCCCTCCATCATCGGCGCGCCAGATCACAATGCGCTGGCCTTGGCGGCAGCGGAAAAAAGCCTTGTCCTGCTCAAGAATGATGGCACGCTCCCCCTGAAGAGCGACATGCGGATCGCCGTGATCGGCCCGCTGGCGGATGCAACCCGTGTGCTGCGCGGCAACTATTCTTCATCGCTCTCCGGCCCGCCCATTTCCGTTCTGGACGGGCTGCGCAATGCCATGCCGAGTGCGACGATCAGCCACGCACCGTTCACGGAAACCTTCACGGATGGCGACCGCGTGCCCGCCTCCGCCTTGCGAGGGCCAGACGGCAAACCGGGTCTGATCGCGCGCTATTATAATCCGACCTTGACGCCCCCGACGCGGTTCGAGCCGGGCACGCTAGAGCAGCAAATCAAGGCGATGACGTTCAGGACGCAGCCCGTCGTCACCCGCCGCGAAGCCGATGTGGCAGGACGCAGTCTTGATCTGGCAAAAGTCTCGGATCACCATCGTGTGGTATGGACGGGCTTCCTCGTTCCGCCGGAGACCGGCACCTATCGCCTGGGCCTTCAAGGTGGGAATGGGGCGATGCGCCTCAATGGCGAGCCGTTTGTGGACCTCGGCAAGGCCCGGTGGAACAGCCTGCCGACGACGAAGACGATCCCACTCGAAAAGGGGCGCCGCTATCCGATCGAAATCAGCATGGACTCGCACTTCAACACCGGCATCGATCTGATGTGGAAACGCGTGACGCCAGATGCTGACACCGCGCTAGCCAATATCGCCGGACAAGCGGACGTGATCGTCGCGGTCGTCGGCCTGACCTCGGACCTCGAGGCAGAGGAAACCCCGGTCTCGGTGCCTGGATTTTCCCATGGCGACAAGACCACGCTCGACTTGCCGGCAGATCAGATAGCCTTGCTGGAAAAGGCCAGGGCAACGGGCAAACCGCTGGTCGTCGTGGCAATGAACGGCAGCCCGATCAACCTCGCATGGGCGAAGGAAAACGCAGCCGCAATCATCGAGGCATGGTATCCGGGACAGAATGGCGGTCTCGCGGTCGGCAACGTGCTCGCCGGCAAGACGAATCCCTCCGGCCGGCTTCCCCTGACCTTCTATCGCAGCGTCGATGACCTACCGCCCTTTGGCGACTACGACATGGCGGGGCGGACCTACCGCTACTTCACGGGCACGCCCGTTTATTCCTTCGGCTATGGCCTTAGCTACACGCAATTCGCATTCGACCCGCTCAAGATCGATCAGACCCCCGACCTGTCCAAGGGCATTCGCGTCTCCACCACCGTGCGCAATGCGGGCGATCGCGCAGGGGACGAAGTCGCGCAGCTTTACCTCAACTTCCCCGATGTGCCGGGCACGCCCCGCATCGCCCTGCGCGGATTCCAGCGCGTGCCTCTGAAACCGGGCGAGGCGCGCGCGATCACCTTCGATCTGTCGCCTCGCGATTTGAGCGCGGTATCGCTCAATGGCATCCGGCAGGTGTTCCCCGGGCAGTACCGGGTCTCCGTCGGCTCGGCTCAGCCCGATAGCGGACTGCCTGTGCAGAGCGCGTCTTTTACCATCGACAAAAGTCTCGTCCTGGAAAAATGACAGTGGGCGGGCGTTGGCGGGATCCCGCCGACGCCTCAGCCGCGCAGTCCGGCAATATCCACGCGCTGAGCGCGACCGGCCGTGAGCGTCAGGCTCAGGCGCCGATTGCCAAAACGGACGACACGGTCGGCATCCATGGCGCTGATCAGAACAAGCTCCTTCGGCCTGCTCTCCTCCCAGGCGAAATCGACCTGGCAGGCGCCGCGCACTCGCAGCCCTCGCACAGATCCGCGCGGCCAGGCCGTTGGTAGCGCCGGGAGCAACAAGATCTCATTGTCCTTGCTCTGCACGAGCATCTCCGCAATCGCCGCAGTGCCGCCAAAATTGCCGTCGATCTGGAATGGCGGATGCGCGTCAAACATGTTGGGATAGGTGCGCTCGGGCCCCAGCAGGAAACGAAGAATGCGGTGAGCATGGTCACCATCCCGCAAGCGCGCCCAGAGCGCGATCCGCCAGGCCGTTGCCCAGCCGGTCGCCTCGTCGCCCCGGATTTCGAGCGAACGACGTGCGGCAGCCGCTAGCGCGGGCGTATCGTCCGGATCGATCTGCTGGCTGGGGAACAGCCCATAGAGATGGGAGACGTGTCTATGATTTTGCTCGGGTGCGCCGGCATCCCAATCCGCTTGCCACTCCTGCAATTGCCCAAGCGCGCCGATCCGGTCCGGCGCGAGACGGGCACGCAGCTGGCGGAGTTGAGACGCGAACCTGTTATCTATGCCCAAAATGTCCGCCGCTTGCGCTGTATGGGCAAACAGGTCCCGAAGGATCTGTTGATCCATGGCGGGGCCAGCACAGATGGCGACATCGTCATGATGCGCATTTTCGGGTGAGAGAGAGGGGCTTGTGATGAGCACGCCGTTGGCTGGATCGGTTTGCAACGTATCGACGAAGAAGAGCGCCGCGCCGCGCATCAAGGGATAGACATCACGCAGAAAGGCGACATCTCGTCCATAATCCCATCGCTGCCACAAATGCGTGCAAAGCCATGCTCCACCAGTGGGCCACAAGCCCCACCGCGCGCCATCGATGGGCGCACTCGCACGCCAGAGATCGGTGTTATGGTGGGCCACCCACCCGCGCGCGCCATACATCTCCCGCGCGGTGCGCGCGCCACTTTCCGCCAATTCACGGACGAGCCGCACCAGCGGCTCCACGCATTCCGGCAGAGCCGTGACCTCGGCTGGCCAGTAATTCATCTCTGTATTGATGTTTATCGTGTATTTCGAACCCCAGGGTGGCGCGATGCTATCATTCCAGATGCCCTGCAGGTTTGCCGGCTGGCTGCCCGGCCGTGAGGAGCAGATGAGTAGGTAGCGGCCATAATTGAAATAGAGCGCGGCCAGGCCCGGATCGTCCTTCGTCTGTGCCGCGATGATGCGCTCATCGGTCGGGAGCGCCCCCATACTGCTCTCGCCAAGATCAATCTGTACGCGCCGATAGAGCTCGCGGTGGGCGTCGATCGTCTCTGCCTGAAGAGAACTGAAGGGGACTGAACCCGCCGCCGCGATCGTCTTCTCGACCAGTGCATCGGGGTCCCCGCTCACATCGTTGAAGCGCCGGAAGCTGGTGGCCATCGCGACAAGGATCGTGACAGCGCGCGCCCTGCGGAGCAGGAGCCGATCCCCCTCGGCCACAAGCGACCCCCCGTCGGGAAGCAGACGAACAATCCCCGCGACGCGCAGCGCTGCGCCGACACCATGATCGCCACGGTTGCGGCCGCGGGCGATGAGTTGGCCTTCTTTGGCGGTCACCACCATGTCCTGCGCCGGAGCGAGCCGAACATCGAGATCCAGCAAATCCGGCCCGCCGACGGCATGGCGCATTACGATCACCTGGTGCCGGGGCGAGGCAAATACCGTGCGCGTGTGGTGCGTCCCGCCCAGCATGAAGCGTGTCGTCACCGTCGCGCTGTCCAGATCCAGCGCACGCTCATAATCCTGCGGCTGGGAGTCCTTTCCCGGCAGAGAAAGCATCAAATCGCCGAAGGTCTGGTAGGCCATTTGCTGGAGCGGGCGTGCCATGAGCGTCTTATTGGCAAGGTCTTGCGCCTCGGCATAACGCCCCTCGGCAATCAACCGACGCACCACCGGCACCCCCTCGCGCGCCAACGGGTTGATCGGATTATAGGGCCCACCCGACCACAGCGTGTCCTCATTGAGTTGCAAGCGCTCCGTCTCCACGCCCCCAAACACGATGGCGCCGATCCGCCCGTTGCCGACCGGCAAGGCTTCGGTCCACGCGGCGGCCGGCTTTCGATACCAGAGGCGATGCCCCGCCCCCACACTCTCGTTCCCCTCAGCCCGCAATGGCGCGGGAATGCAGGCGCCTGTCGCCAGGAGCAGCGCCCCTTCAAGCACGGTACGCCGCGTAACCATGGGCATTTCCTTTCGGTTGGGAATCGGAATCAGCGTCTCCATTGTTCTGGATCGCCCCTCCACCCGTTGTCGCGCTCAGGTCTCGTCGGTCACGCCTCAATGCGTCCAGACATAGGGACCGACCACGGTGCCGGTGAATCCGCCCGCCTCATGCGTGCTGAGGAAACGGGCATCGAACTCCGCCGCCAGCGTTCCCGTGCCGCCGGCCCCGGCATAGGCGAAGGCCATCCGTCCGCCATCGGCCCGGATAGTGAGCGTCATCGGACCTTCATTTTGCACCGGGACGGAGGCGACCAGCCGCTCATCCCCCTTCGCGCGCATGTACAGGGCCACGACATCGCGGTCAGCGAGGCGCGTGAGACCGAAAAACAGGTAGGACTGATCGCTTTGTATGGCCGCAAGCCCTGCTCGATCGCCATTCTGCTCGGGCGAGAAGAGGACCGTTGTGCGCATGGTCGCGACATGATGCTGCTGGCGGCGGCCCAGGAAGGCCGGCGTGCCCGACTGTTCTCCGAGTGGCGCGGCGGAGATCAACACGAGATCGCCCTTGTCCAACCGATAAAACGGCAATTTCGGCATGCGAATGCCGATCCATTGCAACGCAAGCCGATCGCCATCGAAGCTGTCCACGTAGGTGAAGTCGCCACTGGTCGGGAGGCTTGGGTTGGGCTGCGGGGCTAAGGCCGGAACCGGTGCGGCAAACGGAACGCGCTGCCCCTTGGGCAAGATGATCGGCCAACCGTCCTTCCAATCCACAGGCAGCAGGAAGGTCTCCCGCCCGATATTATAGAAATCCTCCGCATAAGGCCGTACGGCAAGGAACGTCGCCCACCAGTCGCCAGCCTGTGTCTGGACCAGCTCGGCATGCCCCGCCGAGGTAATCGGATCGGCGCGCGCCGCATCGAGATCTCGCTGGGTCAGAATCGGGTTGCCCGCATAGGGTTCATAGGGGCCGCGCAAGGCACGCGAGCGAAACGCGACTTGCGAATGATGGATGCTGGTCCCCCCTTCCGCCGCCGTCAGATAGTACCAGCCATCCTTTCGCAGGATGTGCGGTCCCTCGATCCAGACCGGCTCCTTGCTGATATCGACCCCGCCGTTGATCAATTGGGTGCTGGGGCCGACCATCTTGCCCGCGCGCCTATCATATTCCTGAAGCCAGATCGCCCGGTGACCTTCATAGCGCGGCTTCTCATCCGGGGCTCGGTTGTTGACGATAAACGCCCTGTCCCCCTCCCAGTAGAGCGAAGGGTCAATGCCCTCGAAAGGCAACCAAATCGGGTCCGACCAGGGGCCAGCGGGGTTCCGCGCGGTGATGACGAAATTTCCTCCGCACGCGACGCACGTATTGGCGATGTAGAACGTCCCGTCATAATAGCTGATATCCGGCGCAAAAACGGCTTCGGAGACAGCTCGACCGGAAAAATCCAGTTGTCCGGGGCGATCAATCGCGTTGCCGATCTGGGTCCAGTGCACCAAATCCTTCGACTGCCAGATAGGCAGCCCCGGAAAATGCGCGAAGGACGAGGTCACAAGGTAGTAGGTGTCGTTTACTCGCGTGATCGACGGATCGGGATAATAGCCGGAAAGGATCGGGTTGCGATATTGGCCCGGTTGAACAGCTATGCGTTCCTGCGCACGGCCATCATACTCAAAGCTCGAAAAACGAGCCATGGGCCCCGCGACTGCCATGGCCTGCCCGAGTGCCAGCACCCAGCCGACCGCCAGACCACGCATCAAGATTTTCACAGCCGAACGCATGCCCCCTCCTCCTTCGCCCGGGCAGCGCGCATCTCGCAGGGATTCGTCACTTGCCAGCTTGGTTGGTAGCGCTACCTACCATAGGTTGGCCGCCCCGTTAAAGCTGCAATGCATCGCGCTCACAACCGACCGACCCGAAACCCGTTGACCCCCGATCCCCATATATGGTAGCGCTACCTTAACGTGACACATCAAGAGATGCACGAGCACCGTAGGAGAGCACCTTGGCAAAAGTGACGATGTTCCGGTCGAGCCTTTTCGCGCTCAGCATGTCGATCGTTCTCTCGGCATGTTCGTCCCAGAAAGCCGAGGCGCCTGAGAACGGCGCGGCGACCAACGCAGCAGCGGTCTCGCTGGATGGCAAGCATTTCCTTTCCCAGCCGCTGGTCACCGAGATCTTCACCGCCGATCCGTCCGCCCATGTTTTTGATGGCAAAATCTATGTGTACGCCAGCCATGACATCGACGCGGGCATTCCCGACGATGATCTCGGTAATCAATATGCCATGCATGATTACCGTGTGTTGCAGATGGACGGCATCAATGGCCCCACAAAGATCGGCGAGGTCGCGCTCGACCTGAAGGACGTGCCCTGGGCATCGAAACAGATGTGGGCGCCGGACGCCGCTTTCAAAAACGGAACCTATTTCCTCTACTTTCCCGCCAAGGACAAGCAGGGCATCTTCCATATCGGCGTGGCTACTGCCAACAACCCCATGGGACCGTTCCAAGCCGAGAAAGCGCCCATCGCGGGCAGCTATTCGATGGACCCGAACGTCTTCACCGACACGGACGGCACCAGCTACATGTATTTTGGTGGCATCTGGGGCGGCCAACTCCAGAACTGGGCCAATGGCAAATATGATGCGTCCATCGGCGTGACGGATCTCAAGGCCGATGACAAGCCGGCCCTTTCACCCAAGGTGGTGAAGATGGCGCCGGACATGAAGAGTTTTGCCGAGACGCCGCGTGACGCCGTGATTGTCGACGAACACGGCAAACCGCTTCTGGGGGGCGACCATGCTCGCCGCTTCTTCGAAGGCGCTTGGATGTACAAGCGGGGCGACACCTATTACCTGACCTACTCGACCGGCGATACACACCTGATCGTCTATGCGACCAGCAAGACCCCCTATGGACCGTTCACCTATCGCGGGCAGGTTCTGAAGCCCGTGCAGGGTTGGACGACCCATCACTCGATCGTCGATTGGCAGGGCAAGACTTGGCTTTTCTACCATGACACCCAGTTGAGCGGGAAGAACCACCTGCGCAACGTCAAGAGAACCGAGCTGCAGTTCAATCCTGACGGGACGATCAAACTGATTGATCCCTTCGTCGACTGACGCTCTCCATGTTCCTGGGCATAGACATCGGCACGTCCGGCGTGAAGGCAGTCGTTATCGACCATCACGGCGCCGTCGTCGATCAGGGCACAGCGGCGCTCACGGTGCAGCGTCCCAGACCCCTCTGGTCCGAGCAGGGTCCGGACGCATGGTGGGCTGCGACCACAGCCGCTGTCCAGTCCATCGACCCGACCGTGCGCCGGGCGGTGTTGGCGGTCGGCCTTGCCGGACAGATGCATGGCGCCACATTGCTTGGCGCGGATGATCGCCCGCTCCGTCCCGCCATTTTGTGGAATGACGGGCGAAGCCATGCCGAATGTGCCGAATTGGAGGACAGGACCGCTGCCTTTCGTACGCTCAGCGGCAATATCGTCATGCCCGGGTTTACCGCACCCAAGCTTGCTTGGGTCGCCAAACATGAGCCTGCGCTTTTCGCCGCAACACGAACCGTGCTGCTGCCCAAAGACTATATCCGCCTGCAAATGACCGGCGATAGGGCCACAGATATGTCCGATGCCGCTGGAACATTGTGGCTGGATGTGGCCAAGCGGCGCTGGTCCGGTGAATTGCTCGATGCGACGGGCCTGGCCGTTTCGCAAATGCCGACGCTGCATGAGGGCGCTGAAATCACCGGAACGGTGCGGCCCGATATCGCCCGCCTTTGGGGCATATCCCCCGTCCCCGTCGCAGCCGGTGGCAGCGACAACGCCGCGGGCGCGGCAGGCATTGGCATCGTCAATGATGGCGACGCACTGCTGTCGCTGGGGACCTCCGGCGTGATCTTTATCGCCAATGATCGGTTCAAACCGAATCCCGAACGTACCGTGCATGCCTTCTGTCATTGCCTACCTGCACGTTGGCATCAGATGGCGGTGCACCTGTCGGCGGCATCGTGCATCGACTTTGCCGCACGCCTCTCCGGTGTGGCAAGTGCCGCCGACCTTTTTTTGCGCGCGGAGTCCGCCGGTCCCGCTTCAGGTCCCGAGATTTTTCTCCCCTACCTCTCGGGGGAACGCACGCCGCACAACGACCCGCGAATACGCGGGGCCCTGCTGAATCTGGATCATGATACGGGGCCGGAACGGTTGGCGCAGGCTGTACTGGAGGGTGTTGCATTTGCTTTCGCCGACGGCCTCGACGCACTGCGCGACGCCGGCAGCAATGTCGACGAACTGGCTGTGATCGGCGGAGGAGCGCGCTCCCATTATTGGGGACAGATCATCGCGGCCGCTCTCGGCGTGCGGTTGAATTATCTCAAGGGTGGCGAAGTCGGCCCGGCCATGGGCGCCGCGCGGCTCGCGCAGATCGCCATATCCGGCGCCTCACCTACCGACATTTGCACCGTTCCCGCCACTGCTCATGTGGTGGAACCCGATCCCGGCATCGCCGAACGCCTCGCGCCCAAACGCGAAGCCTTCCGGCGCGCTTATCCTCAACTCCGACAGGGGGATGCCTGATGGCGACTAACTATTTCTCAGAGATTCCGGTGATCACTTATAAGGGCCCCGATACAGACGACGAACTCGCCTATCGCTGGTATGACAAGGACCGGGTGGTGCTGGGCAAACGGATGGAGGATCATCTCCGTTTCGCCATATGCTTCTGGCACAGCTTCTGCTGGCCGGGCTCCGACGTGTTTGGTGCAGGCACGTTCAACCGTCCCTGGCATAGCGGGAATAGCAGGGTGGCGGCGGCGGAGAAGCGCGCTGTCGCCTTCGACTTCTTCCAGAAGCTCGACGTCCCATTTTACTGCTTCCACGATGTCGACGTGATGGCGCCGGCTGAGGGCGTGGCCGAACATCGCAATCTTTTCGCGGAGGCAGTTGATCATCTCGAGCGGCTTCAGGCGTCAACCGGCCGGAAGCTGCTATGGGGCACGGCTAATCTCTTCAGCCATCCCCGTTTTGCTGCCGGGGGCGCGACCAACCCGGACCCAGAGGTCTATGCGTTTGCGGCCATGCAGGTGCGCGATGCACTCGAGGCGACGCATCGCCTGGGTGGCGCCAACTATGTGCTATGGGGCGGCCGCGAAGGCTATGAGACTCTGCTCAACACCGACCTGAAGCGCGAGCTCGACAATCTGGGTCGGTTTCTCTCACTGGTGGTCGAGCACAAGCACAAGATCGGGTTCACGGGCACGATCCTCATCGAACCCAAGCCGCACGAGCCCACCAAGCATCAATATGATTTTGATACGGCCACGGTTTACGGCTTTCTCAAGCGTTACGGCCTTGAGAATGAGGTGAAGGTCAACATCGAGGCAAACCACGCCACGCTGGCGGGCCATACCTTTGAGCATGAACTTGCCACGGCGACAGCGCTTGGCATCTTCGGCTCCATCGACGCCAATCGCGGCGATCACCAGAACGGCTGGGATACCGACCAGTTTCCGAATTCGGCGGAAGAGATGACGCTCGCCTTGATCGAGGTGCTACGGGCTGGCGGCTTCACAACCGGCGGGTTCAACTTCGACGCCAAGGTCCGGCGTCAATCCCTCGATCCGGCGGACCTTTTCTATGGGCATATCGGCGGTATCGACACTGTCGCGCGAGGCCTGCTCAACGCAGCCGCGATCATCGAGGATGGGCGCCTCGATGCCATTCGCGGTCAGCGCTACGCGGGCTGGGATGGCAGCTTTGGCAAGCAGATCGCCGCGTTGGATCTCGAAGGTATCGCCGACCTGGCTCAAGCCCAGGGCATAGATCCCAAGCCGGTTTCCGGCAAACAGGAGAGATTGGAAAACCTCATCAACCGGTTCATCTAGTCCTGAGAGGCGTGCCGCTAAACTCATCCAGCCGGCGTCTACGCGCCTTATTTCGCGCCAGCTCAAGCTGCCTCGGTGCGTTCCTGCCGCCGTCGCCGTCTCCCCCAACGGCGATCCGCGCTCATGTTGGCAAAAGCTGATAGTCGCCCGGAGCAGCGCAGGACGATCACTTCGATGGCGGCAAAGGGCTGACGATATGGCCAGCGCCGGCGCGCAAATCCCTGGCGCGGGACGAAAAATTGCGCGGCAGCGCATCTCTCTCTTGCGATACCCGCGGGATATTGGGACATGTTCCGCGAGAATTGCAGGATGAACAAGGGAACCGATGGTCACGAAAAGCAGCCCACCCCGATCATCCCGTCGGCATAGCCCGGGTCCAAAGATCGCGGATGTCGCACGGCTCGCCGGTGTATCGCCGATGACCGTGAGCCGCGTGATCAATGATGGCACCAACGTCCGCGAAGACAAACGGCGCAAGGTTGAGGCCGCGATTGCCGAGCTGAACTACGCGCCTAACATAGCGGCCAGGGCGTTAGCTGGCGGCGAAGACACCCGCATTGGCCTTCTCCACTCCAACCCGAGCTTTGCTTATCTGAGCGAATTTCTCGTCGGCACGCTCGCGGAAACCAGCCGCACCGGGGCGCAACTGGTCGTGCAAGAGTGCAATGAAGAAGGCAAGGAAAAGCAGGCCGTCGAAACCCTTCTCAAGGGACGCGTCGACGGGATCGTCCTGCCACCGCCGCTCAGTGACTCCCCGTCTGTCCTGAAAGTGCTGGAAGACGCCGGTGTGCCCGTGGTCGCGGTGGCGACGGGCCGCGCACCGGACTGGGCGCTTTCGGTCAGCATCGACGACAAGGATGCTGCCCGCGCAATGACGGAGCACCTCATCCGCCTTGGCCATCGTCGTATCGGTTTCATCACCGGGCATCCGAACCAGACCGCGAGCGCCGAGCGCCTTGAAGGCTACCGCGCGGCCCTCGAGAAGCATCACGTGCCGCTTGCGCCACAGCTGATCGTGCAAGGGTTCTTCACCTTCCGCTCCGGTCTGGAGGCGGCGACCCAGTTGCTGGACCTGCCCACACCACCCACGGCGATCTTCGCATCGAACGACGATATGGCAGCGGCGGCACTTACCGTCGCGCAACGTCGCGGCATTGATGTGCCAGAAAAGCTCACAATCTGCGGGTTCGACGATACCGCTCTAGCCCTGACCAGTTGGCCGGAATTGACAACGATCCGCCAGCCGATCACCGACATGGCCCAGCAGGCCGTGGCGCTGCTCATCAAGGAAATCCGCATGCGCAACACTTCGTCAAAAGGTGTCGATCAGCCGCATGTCCTGACGCCTTACACGCTGATCGAGCGAGAGAGTGACGCTCCTCCGCCTGGCGATAGCGACGCCTAAGGGCGCTCGCCAAACGCCCTCCGTTTCCCCGGCGGCCGCGGCGATCAGGTCAGGAAAAAATGCTGACCTGAGGCCCTTTCAAGCGTCCATTTCCTCCAGTTCTCGCCCTTTCGTCTCGCGCACCATCTTCCGCACGAAGAAGAAGGATACCGCGGCGAAGAAGGCATAGCCGAAGTAAGTGACTGAGAGGCCGGGGCTCACCACCAGTGAAGGGAAACTCACCGAGACGAGAGCATTGGCGAGCCATTGCGCAAGGCCGGCGACGGCCAGGCCAGACCCACGGATCTGGTTGGGGAACATTTCGCCCAGCATCACCCACATGATCGGACCCCAACTCAGATTGAAGAAGATCACATAGAGGTTGGCCGCAATGAGCGCGCCAATTCCATTATTGCCAGGCAACATCAGCCCGCCGTCGGCACCAATGATCGCCGTGGAAAAGGCGTAAGCGACGACCGCCAATGTCACGGCCATGCCGGTCGAGCCGATCATCAGCAAGGGCTTGCGCCCTACCCTGTCGACAAGGAACATGGTGGCGATGCAGGCACCGATAGAGAGCACGCCGGACAGGATATTGATCTGAAGGGCATAATCCTCTGAGAAGCCCACCGCCTCCCACAACGTCGCGCCATAATAAAAGACGACATTGATGCCGACGAATTGCTGAAAAATGGCCAGGCCAATCCCGGTCCACACGATCGGGCGAACCCGCCCGGTCGCTTTGTCGATCAGATCGGAGAGCTTGGGACGATGATGATCAGCTGCAAGACTGCTGCGAATCTCTCCAACCTTGCGGATTGCCTCTTCCTCTCCGAAGAGACGCGAGAGCACCACTTGCGCACGCTCGTGCTTTCCCCTGACGACAAGGTAACGCGGGCTTTCCGGAATCGCGAACAGGGCGATGACATAGATGGCGGCGGGGATCGCCTGCAGCAGGAACATCCAGCGCCAGGCCGGCCAATCGAACCAGAAAGGTGCCGTGGAACCGCCGGCAAAGCGCGCCAGCGCGAAGTTCGCAACGAACGCGCCGGTGAGGCCCGTGATGATCATTACTTGTTGGATGCTGGAAAGCCGTCCGCGAATGGAAGCTGGCGTCACCTCGGAAATATAGACCGGGGAAATGACGCTTGCGGCGCCCACACCCAAGCCGCCGACGATGCGTCCGATGATGAACATCGCCGACGAGCCAGCCGAACCAGCGACCAAAGAGCTGATCAGAAACAGCAGGCCCGCCAGCATCATGACACCACGGCGGCCGATCAGATCCGACATGCGCCCGGCCAAAAAGGCCCCCAAGGCCGAGCCCACGAGAATAGCGCCGACATTGATGCCGATACCCAATGCGCCAAGATTGAAGGCCGACTCCAAGCCTTTCTGAGTGCCGTTTATCACGCCGGAATCGTAGCCGAACATGAAGCCGCCAATGGTGGCAATGGCGACAATAGCGACAATGAAGCCCATGTTAGTTCGCGTTGCCGCGTGCGTTTCAGCTCTCATGCCAAGCCCCCTCTCCTTTTGCCGCCGGCGTTCGTGACGCAAGCGATCGATATCCTTCAACTATTCGCCGGTACGACCGGCACGCCCGCCACCTGCGGATCGAATGTGAAAACATGTCCTGCGAGCGGCTGTTCGTCACGCGCCCGCGCGTCCAGTCCCTTATGCGCAGTGGTGGCGTAGGCCGTACGAAGGTCCTCCCCACCGAAGGCAATTTTGGTGACATTAGCGACAGGAAAACGGACCATCTGCATCAAGCGCCCGTCCGGATCATAGCGGCGCACACCCCATCCGCCGAACAGCGCGATCCAGAGACAACCCTCGGCATCCACCACCGATCCATCGGGCCAGCCAGCGCCTTCTTCGATCCGAATGAAAGGTTCGGCTCGCCCTAAACGGCCATCCTCATCCACTGCGACCTTCCAGATCAGCTTGCCCAGCGTGTCCGTGTGATAGAGCGTGCGCGCGTCGGGCGTGAGAGCGGGGCCGTTGGTGATTGTGACGGGCGGCATGCCAGCCAATACGCAATGCCCCTCCGACAAGCGATAGAGATGGCCGGACGGTGCCATTTCGCGATCGTCCATGCTGCCAAACCAGAGACGGCCTGCCGCATCAGTTGTCGCGTCGTTCAGGCGGTTGGAAGGCAGATGGGCCTCGGGATCATGGAAAGGCGTGAAAACCGAGGTTTTCGGATCGAACCTGTGCAGTCCGGTCCGTACGCCCGCGATCATATCCCCGCGCAGAGAGGGGAGCACCCAGCCAATCTGGTCCGGCGCGATCCATTGCTCGATCCGGCCCGAGCGGGGCACATACCGGTAGACTTTATGCGCCTTGATATCGACGAACCACAGCGCATCATCCGCCCAGACCGGTCCTTCACCCAGCGTCATGCCAAGGGAAAGGATGGGCGTGACCTCCATCTCAGGACCAGCCCGCGTCGATGAAATACTCATGGCCACTGCACAAGGCGCCATCCTCGGAAGCCAGAAACAGCGCCAGCGCCGCCACATCCGAAGGCTGAATGCGTCGCTTGAGGCACTGGCCGTCCAGGATTTTTGCCTCTCCCTCTGCCGTGTACCATCGTTTCTGCCGAGGCGTCTCGACATTCCCCGGCACGATTGTGGTGACGCGAATATTGTCGCGCCCCAAATCTCGCGCCATGGCGCGCGTCATCCCTTCCACCGCCGCCTTGGCTGTCTGGTAGAGGACGAGATCGGGCAGGCCGAGATGCCAGCTTATGGATCCAAGATTCACAATGGCGCCGCCACCGCGCGTCTTCATACCTGGCACAACCATCTGCGACGTGAAGAACTGGTGGCGCAAATTTGTCGCCATCCGCTCATCCCAATAAGCGGGGGTCACCTCCCCAAACTGGTGGCGGTCGTCATTCGCAGCGTTGTTGATCAGTATGTCAAAGCTGCCCATCTCGGCCTCGAATGAGCGCACCGTTTCGCGCAGCACATCAAGATCACGCAAATCGCAGCGGAGAAAGCGCACCCCTTCGAGGGCTTCTGCCAGCGCCGGGCCGGCAGAGTCGTTAAGATCGACAAAAGCGACGTTCGCACCCTGACGGGCAAAGGCCTGCACAAGGGCAGCCCCGATTCCGGTCGCGCCACCCGTGACAAGCACGTTCTTCCCGTTAAGGCTGGGATAGACTGCGCCCTTTTTCGCCAAGGCCATGCTCATGCGAAATCCAGAAGTCCCCGGCGCTGGAGATTGGCGAAGAACGCCCCGATGCCCATCCGCCATGGCGGCGCGTCGCGGGACGTTTCCACCCGGTTTGCCAGCCGGCCCAGCTTGTCCGTCTCGATCGCGACGATATCGCCCACCTTATGGGTGAAACCGCGGCCCGGCTCATCGCGATCCTGTACCGGCGCAAAGAGTGTGCCCAGGAATAGCGCGAACCCATCCGGATATTGGTGCTCGCTCTGCGTCTGGCGAACCAGTTCGAGCGGATCCCGACTGATCTCCGACATATGGCTGACGCCCTTCAGGACGAAGCCATCCTCACCAGTGATGGTCAGGCGCACTTCCGCTCGCGCCACATCTGCCAATCCGAACGACCCATCAAAGAGGCGAACAAGCGGCCCGATCGCACAGGAAGCATTATTGTCCTTGGCCTTGCCCAGAAGCAGGGCCGAGCGCCCTTCAAAATCCCGCAGATTGACGTCATTGCCGAGTGCGCTGCCGATGACCTTCCCCTGGCTATCCACCAACAGCACGATCTCGGGCTCAGGATTGTTCCACATCGAATCCGAACGGATGCCGATGGCGGCGCCATGGCCTACCGTGGAGAGGACAGGAGACTTGGTGAAAACCTCGGCATCCGGGCCGATCGCAACCTCAAGATATTGCGACCAAAGCCCGTCCTCGATCAGCGCATCCTTGAGCGCAGCGGCTTCCGCCGTTCCGGGCTTTACGGCACGGATCTGACCACCAATGCGCTCCTCCAAGCGGCCGCGAATGGACGCCGCCAGGGTCCAGTCACCGCGCGCCCGTTCCTCGATTACCCGCTCGATCGCGGAGAGTGCAAACGTGACCCCGCAGGCCTTCACACATTGTAGATCGATGGGGCTCAACAGAGCGATCGTTGCCGGATCGAACCGGCCCACCGACTTCCCGCCTGTGCCAGAGAAGTCGCCTCGTTCGACCAGGCTCGACACCGTCGGCGTGACACGGGACATGTCCAGGAGCTCGCCGCGGAGAACCAGGATAGGAGATGGACCTTCGCCGAAATCCGCGCGGCCGATAAACGCGGCAGCCTCCCAGTCGTCCGGCAACTTCAGCTCACACTCTGCCGGATACGACATTCCCTCTCCTCTCGTCCCTGCGCATTTGCGCGATTGATAGCGCTATCAATACTTTTTGCTATTGTTTGTCAAGGCAGCCGATCGTCGCGAGTTAACTTATCGCTCGGACGCATCGCGCACAGCGATGAACCCGGTTCCACCGGACGACCGGTTGATCCTCCGGGGTCACGCACACGCGTGCCCTGATCAATGCTGCTGCTTTTCCGTCACCAGTGCATGTGCTGCGTTCGTGAGTTCGATGAAGGCGGAGGCAGCCGAGATCACATACTCATTCTCCCCCCAGAAGAATGGCCACTCTTCATTGTTCTCCGGAAAATCCGGCTTGATGATGAGTGCGCCGGGCACCACGCCGCCGGGGATAAAGCTGAAATCCGCTCGGTTCGAGCCATAGGCGACTTCCTTGGAGCGGGTCCCCACTGCCGACACGAAGGAGATGTCTGATCCGGGATGGTTGCCCAGCAAATAGGCAAGGCTCCGAAACACCGCATCTGGTTTGACGATGTCAGGGAAGGCCTTGTGAAGCGCATATGTCGTGAGGCCGTAGTCGATGACTCCCTCATTCCCCGCCCAGCCGCCTTCAGAGATCGGCACGCCATAGGGATTCTTGGACACCGCCTCGTCTGTCTGCGCCACCCATTGACGGACGAGAGGAATCGTTGCCTCCCGGAAGCTGTTCGGCATCAACGGAAGGGCTTCGACCACGAGCGCCGCCTGGAAACCGAAAAACCGGGACAAGAGAGGCCACATTTTCTCGATCTGGGCCGCATATTGCTTGTCCCCCGTGGTCTTGAGCAATTCGACCGCAGCGGCAAACTGCTCTGCTTCCAAGACACCTCCCGTCGTATTGCCATGGCGGAAAATGTTCGGAGCATGGCTCTGCTCCTCAGCCCAAACGCGCGTTGCGATACCTCTCGCCTTTGTCGCCAGAGCTGGATCAAATGTCTTGAGGGCACGGCTGGCTGCGGCGAGGGCGGCGATAGACCCGTAATTCAGCGCGGAGGATCGGGTGGTAAATGCCCACCTATCGTCCGGCGTCCCGCTGTAATCCCCTTTCACTTCATAGGGTTTGAGCGCGGGATCATAGATTTTGCCGTCCGTCTTGGCCGCCGCGTCACCCAAATGGGTATATTGGCCCACATCGGGTTCAACGATGCCATTGATCGCATGCCCCACCGCATCGAACTGCGCGACAAGCTGGAGAGTGCCGTGACGGATCTGCTGCAACAGATCCGGCTTGCCATCGGGAACATGAATTTCCACCCGGCGATTGCGTTCGTCAACGCTCGTGGTGTCGCGATCCGGCCCAAAGGCTTCCCAACTCCGAACCATGGAACGCACCACGGCATATTGTGTCTGCGTGCGAATGTCGAAATCGCCCGCGTCGAACCATCCTCCCACGTTCAAGCCGGGGATATGCTCGCCGGGTTTGAAACGCGTGTCGGTGCTGGGCCCCTGAGCATAGAGATCGAGATGCTCATGGTTGATGGGCGCTTGCCGCGCATCATCCATGTGGGGCAGGCCATGCCAGACGCGATAGGCCTCGTTCACGAACATGTGATCCATGGCAACCGGGAAATACACGTCGAGCGTCGGATGCCATGCATCTCGATAAAGATCGGCATCGATACGGAACGGGGCGGTGCGTGTATCACCATAAGCGAGGCGGTAGAGGCCGGGCTCGCGGACAGAACTGAAATCAAACGACAAATAGCGATACCGCAGATAGTCGCCCCATCGTGTCGGGCTGCCGGCCAGCACCGGAGTTTCGCTGCCCGACGGCTGAATTTGGAGTAATTGGACCTGCTGTTGCCGGGTATCGGCCCGATCAACCTCGATCATCGCGACTTTGTTCTGGTCCGGCACATACCCGAGCTGCGAGTGGCCAATCGACGGCGTTCGGAGCCATCCGGGGACGCTGCTGGGCTCCAGCGTCCATTGCAGGACCACCCCCGTCTTGCCCGTTGGCAGCAAAGAGCGCAGCACAAACCAGCCATTCTGCGCCTGATTCCGCCCATCATAGAGGGCAATCGGCGTCTGGGACCTGACATGGACGCGGCGCGCGGTATCGGCAGGCGCCAGCACGAAGTCAGTTCCAACCGCCATCGGCAGAGGCTCGGCGCCGGGACCATCGCTGCGTCCGCTGGCCGGATTGCGCGTCTCGGTCCTGACCATATCCCCGGACGGATGAAGCGGGAAAGCACCGACCTTGTCATCGACCATATAGCTGTGGTGGAAATAGGCCGATGGGAGAAACTCGAGGTTGAACCCAGCCTTGCCGGCCAGCGCGTCAGGCATCGCCCGGGGCAGTTCGACGGTGACCAGCACCCTATCACCTTGCGGCACCGCTCGGATAACATAGCGAAAGTCCCAATCAGGATATTCGAGCGTCGCTTCAATCGCACCCGTCTTCGCTTCGACCTTACGCCCTACCAGCCGTCCGATCGGGTCCCATTGTCCCGGCGTTGCAGCAAGCCGCACGTCCCCGTTGGTCGCGATACGCCGATCCTGCTGGATAATCTCCACACCGCTGATCTTCGAGTCGGCAAACAGCCCGTCGTACCAATTGCTGAAGACGAGAATATTGACGGCAGGAGCTTCCAGATAGCCCGCTCCGGTCAGCCGAACCGCCACGTCCTGCGCCAGACCCGGCACAGGCAGAGCCGTCATGAAAAGTATGACAAAATTTCCTAGAAGACCGACACCCTTCATCCACCTTCCCCTTTATCGTTATCGCAATCATACCCACAATTTTGCGGCAATTCGAGGATTTCGTACAGAACTTCCCACGGGAATCATCTGAACGCAATCACCTCCGCATTGCAAAGACGGTATATTTGTCTGACAAGTTGACGCCAGAATGTCGCTGCGTTTATGCTACTGCCCAGTCGCTACGAGACAGGGCCGAAGTCCTGCTGGCAGCGGCAGCACGCGTAATTTGGCGCGGGGGGAGAGGCAGTATGTCTAGCGAATTCCTGAAAATCGACCGTCGTGAAGCCATCCTTGCGTCGGCTCTAGCGGGAGGCCTCGCTTTTTCGACGGGACGAGCACGCGCCGCCAATGGCGAGCATCCGAAGATTGCAGAGGGGCGTTGCACCACGCCGCGCAACGCAATTGCAAAAACGCAATATGGCCCCGTTCGCGGCTACATCGCGGATGATATCTTTACCTTCAAGGGCATCCCTTATGGCGACGACACTGGGGGTGCGAACCGCTGGCTGCCCGCCAAGCCGCCGAAGCGCTGGACGGAGCCTCTCAACACCCTCGCTTATGGCGCCAACTGCCCGCAAGGACCGCATAATTTTCGCGCCGTAGAGCACACCTTCCTGCAACAGTGGACGGATGGATTCCAGGGCGAAGACATGCTGAAGCTCAACATCTGGACCCCGTCGCTGAGCGGCAACCGGCCCGTGATGGTCTATTTCCACGGCGGCGGCTTCAGCTTCGGCTCGTCATATGAGTTGGCCTCGCATGATGGCGCTCAGATGGCGCGTCACCATGATGTCGTGCAGGTTTCGATCAATCACCGCCTCAATGTGCTGGGCTTCCTCGATCTGCGCGACGTGGGCGGTGCGGCTTACGAAGACTCCGTCAATTGCAGCATGATGGACTGCATTGCTGCGCTGCGATGGGTTCAGGAGAATATCGCCAATTTCGGGGGCGATCCCTCCCGGGTGATGATCTATGGCCAGTCCGGCGGCGGCTCGAAAGTCACCACCATGCTCGGCATGCCGGCCGGCAAAGGCCTCATTCACCGGGCCTCCATCCAATCCGGCGGCGGCGGCAATATTCCGGACCTCGCGCAGTCACAGGAGTTCTCGCGCCGCCTTGTTGCCGCTCTCGGGACCGGACCGAAAAACATCGCCGCACTCCAGGCCATGCCGTGGCAAACCTTGTTCGACACCGGCAACAAGATCGCCACCGAAATGAACGGGCCCTCCACCATGCGGCTGGGCTTTCCTCCGGGCGGCACACCGCGGGTGGGATGGACGCCGACGGTGGACGGCAACGTCATTACGCTACGCTCCTATGAGGATGTCGCGCCGGATATTTCCAAGGACGTGCCGGTTCTCATTGGCTCCGTCACCGAGGAAGGCACGTCATACAGCTCCAATCCGACCGAGACGGAATGGCGCGCGACACTGGCCACTCAAATGGGCCAACCCAAGGCCGATGCGCTCATTCTGGCGATGAAAAAGGCCAATCCAGAAAAGAGCATTCGCACTCTTTCCTATGCCCTCGGCGGTTACGGTCAGCGCAACAATGTGCAGCGCATGGTCAGGCTGAAACATGCGCAGCACGCGGCCCCCGCCTATCAATGGTGGTTCACATGGCAGTCCCCCCAACTCGACGGTCAGTGTGGGGCCTGGCACACAGCGGAACTGGCGTTCTGCTTCGACAACACGAAGATCTGCGATCAGGCTACCGGCAACACGCCCGAAGCACAGGCGCTCGCTCGAAAAATGGCCACCGCATGGGCCAATTTCGCGCATACGGGTAACCCCAGCCAGCCCGGCCTCCCATGGGCGCCGAGCGATCCTACCCGCTGCCAAACCATGATCTTCGACAATCAATGTGGAATGGTGGACGACCCGCATGGCGACGTCCGCCGAGTTCTTCTGAGCTGAACCTCGATGAAGCAGGCCCGAAGAGAAGCCAGGTGCGCGTTGGCGTCGTCGCATCATTCGCAAGGTCTGACAACGCCGCCTCACCCGACGCGTGCGGAGCCGGATAGCCCCCCACTCCTACCGGCGCCTGCACGATGTGTGTCCCACGCGGAGCCTGCTTTCGCAGCACGCATCGCCTCACTGCCGGTGATGGCACCTATTGGAAGGAAATGACCATGATCGCCCATAAGGCCAGTTCCTGCTTCGGCCTCGCGCTGTTGCTCATGGCAACACAGGGCATCGCCGCAGCGCCTGTAGCGCCTGCCGCCGCGGAGGCTCCCCAAGCCGCTCTGGCCCCCTATTTCGAGATCGCAACGCCCGGTCCGACCAAGCCAGACGAGGATGGCTTCATCCGCCGCTGGTTACTGCTGGAGCCGATCGCCAAGCCGAACCGCACCAACACCGTCTTTATCGGCACCTATGTGCGCCAGGCGCTGACGAAGCCTTATTTCCCCGGCCAGTTTGCGCGGCTACCGCGCCCCGGCGATGCGGTGACCGTGGAAGGCACGCCGCTTCGCTGGCATGCCCTGGATTCAACCAGTTTCGACATCAAGCTGTTCAACTTCGCGCAAGCGCTCGGGAAGGTAACATATGGCGTTATCTTCTATACCGTGACGATGGTGGACAGTCCGCGCGATAGGACCGTGCGCCTCGCCGTGGGCTCCAATTCCGCCTCCATGTGGTGGGTCAACGGCACGGAAACTGCCGTTCTCTTCAATGACCGGCGCATGGTGATGGACGATGTCGTCTCCCGCCAGATTAGGCTGAAAAAGGGCCGGAACGTCATTTGGGGCGCGATCATCAATGGCCCCGGTTTGAGCGATTTCTGCGTCCGCTTCCTCGATGAAAGCGGTGAGCCCGTCACCGACCTTTCGGTGGGCGTCATCTAGAGTCCGGGCTGCCCCGCCTCCCCTTTCCTCGCATTTTTGAGGGTGATTGCATGAAACTCTCTACTGCCGCCACCACGCTGAGCCTTCTCCTGGTCCTGCCAAGTCCCGCACAAGCGCAACTCGAGGGCGAGCCCTTCATCCACGACCCGTCGACGATCACACTCTCGGACGGAAAATACTACACGTTCGGCACGGGGCGCGGCGGCCTCGTCTCCAAGGATGGCTGGACATGGCATAGCGGCGGCGAGCGGCCGGGCGGCGGCGTCGCACCAGATGTCATCAAGATCGGCGATCGCTATTATGTTGCCTACGCTGTGGGCGGGGGCGGGATGTCCGGCGGACACGCCAGCGACGTCAAGATCATGTGGACCAGGTCGCTCGATCCGGCATCACCGGACTTCGGCTATCATGATGTGGGAACCGTTGCCTCCAGCGATGGGCTCGAGAATGTCGATGCCATCGACCCCGCGTTTCTCTATGCCAATGGCCGCCTCTGGCTCAGCTACGGCACCTATTTCGGCGCCATCCGCATGATTGAGCTCGATCCCAAAACGGGCGCTCGGGTCCCCGGCAACAAGCCAGTCGATATCGCAATCGACATGGAGGCGACCGCTCTCATGTATCGTGACGGCTGGTACTATCTGCTCGGCACTCACGGCACCTGCTGCGATGGACCCAATTCCACATATCACATCCGCGTCGGCCGGTCGCGCGATCCTCTCGGCCCCTATGTCGATCATATGGGCACTCCCCTCCTCAGGGGTGGCGGCAAGATGGTTGTGAATGCGCGCCATCGCGCTATCGGCCCCGGCCACTTCGGCCTCATCGACATGGGGGGCGGCGTCGAGAAATTCTCGATGCACTATGAAACCGACATGAATCGCGGCCGCAGTGTTCTCGGCATTCGTCCGCTGTTGTGGAAAGACGGATGGCCGGTCGCCGGCGAGAATCTGCACGAAGGGACCTACGAGATCGAGTCCGAGCGCAGCGGCTATGCCCTCCAGCTCGCGACCGATTTCGTCCGTATCGATTTCGATGCGCGCCGCAGCTTCTTCGCCGCACCCGGCGATCCAATCAGTCCCGTCGCGGATCAGACGCTTGCGCAGGATTCTGCCAGCTGGGGAAATGGTACATTGCCGGTGGACATGGGCGACTTCATGGTACGCCCGCATCAGCTCTGGACCGTTGCCCCGGCAAACGGTGCGGGCGGGGTCATGGGCACGCCCTATTACAAGATCGTGATCGCCGGCACCAACCGTGCCCTAGCGGCAGCGCGTTCTGGCGAGGTTGAGGTTGTGCCTGCTTTCACCGGCGCGGCAGAGCAGCTCTGGCAGATCGACCAGCTGACGGACGGCACCTATCGCATCATGCCCAAGGCTGTACCGGGGATGACGGAGCCACTGGCGCTCGTTGCTGTGGGTGGTTCCACGCCCAGCCTTGTACGTTTTGATCCCGCGAGCCCTGCCGGGCGCTGGACGTTCAAAACGCCCTGACAGCTAGCGATTGCAATTCAGGCGTTTGGGGGACCCTGTCATCGGGCGGACGGGGCCTCACGCAGCGCGCCGCGTCCGCGTCAAGCGCCCCCTCCATCGTCACGAGGTCCCGGGGCATGTGTGCCCCGGGACTGCCCTTCGTGCTACATGCGAACCCTCAATCCAACGGAGATCAAGCGCCCGACGGGGTTGGACACGAAGCCATTATAGCCCCATGCGCCGCCCAGAATGCCGGCCGTGTTGCCGTTATAGAATGGCGGATCCCGATCGAAGATGTTCTGGGCGTCGACATAGACCTGCCAGCCACGTGCGAAGCTCTCGCCGCCAAACTCATATTGGGCGTGCAGGTCGAAGGTGTTGTGGGCCTTGACGGTGTCGCCGCCGCCGACCGGATTGCCGACTGCATTGACCTGAACTGGCGCAACCGTCGTGCTGATCCAGTTGTGGTACGACCCGACATGGTTCCAGAACAGGTCAAGCGATGCGCCGCCCCGTGACCAGCCGATCTGCGCTCGGTTCTTGAACTGCACCGATGGGAACGTGGTGTTGTAGCCCGAGGTGTTGAGGATGCTAAAGCTGGTGCCGCCCCCGAAGTTCTGCTCGAACTTCGTGAAATAGGTAAAGGCGGTGCCGATGTTGAAGGTCCCCAGATCGCCGATGGCGGTCCGATAGCTGACCAGGCCGTCTATCCCTTCCACTTTCAGATTCAGGGCGTTCCGGCTGCTCTGGTCGATGAGGAAATAGACCTCTGACGGGATAGCACCGGAGATCGTCGCGCCATTCGCGATGTTGGCAAATTGCTCGATCTGCCCGGGTGTGCATGTTTGCGGGCAGATGGTCAGGAGATCGTGGAGCCCGGCCGAGTTGACGATTGCGCTCGGGCTTGGCGACGACACACCGCCGATAAAGGTATTATGGAAAAAGGTGCCGGAAGCGGAAAAGCCGGGGAGCATCCGCGGTGCCAGATCAATGCCGACCGACCAGCTACGTCCCTTCTGCGGGGTCATGTTGGAGAAACCACCCCCCAGTTGCCGCCGCATACCCTGCACTGCGGCTGTGCCGATCATGCAGGTCGTCGTCCCGCACTGCACACCGGGGATATTCACCACGTCCGGGTAGTTGGCGATAGGTACGGCGATCTGCGCGCCGTTCACGCCGACGCTGCCTGAGGCATAGAGATACCCCTGCGTTGGATCGCCAATGACGGCTGACGGCGGCGCCACGAACGAGCGAGAGTAGTTGCCGCGCAGCTTGACACCCGCCACCGGCTCCCAGTTCGCTGCGAACTTGGGGTTGGTGGTCGATCCAACATCGCTGTAATCATCATAACGGCCGGAAATGCTGATATCGATGCTGTACGCCCCAGGCACGCCCATCTCCGGGGAGATGATCGGCACATAGAGTTCGGCATAGAGCGATTTCACGTCACGCTTGTAATTATACACGCGGAAGTTGGATCCGGTCGTCGTCGGGCCGGTATTGTTGGAGCCGGAGATCTTCTGCGTCTGCTCCTGCCAGAGATATTCGGCGCCTACAGCCGTCTTGAGCGCGCCGGCCGGAAGATCGAAGAGCGCGCCGTTCAGATCCAGTTTCATCTGGTTGAACGTATTGTAGTTCGTGTTTTCACTATTGCTGCGGTAGAGGGACCGAACCACAGAGTCCGCTGTCCTGTTCGTGCCATCGAATGGACGCCACACATCGAGCGCATTGTTGGTCGTCAGCGGCAGATTGAGGGCAATGACATTCTGCCCCGGAATATTTGTCGCCGTCGTACTGCCTGAGAGCTGGGCGGTCCCGTTGAGGCCGAGCAGCGCGCAAGCACTGCAAAAGCCATTGACCGTGTTCAACGCCGAGCGGTTCCAGCCGAAGGCATCGCTGAAGGACAGTGTCCAACTATCGTTGATATGATATTCGGCGACAGCCGTGGAATAGATGGAATCCGATTGCGATTCCTGGTCGCCATAATCGGCATCGGGTAGCAGCGCCAGCCAGCTAACGGTCGCCTGGGTTGCCCCCGGAGCACCGGCCGGTGCCACAAAGAAGGGGTTGATCTGCCCGCCCTTGCCCGACCCCGGACCGAAGACGATGGCATTGTTGAAGCCGCCCGGCGCCAACTCATTATGCGTTTCCTGCCGATTATAGTTGATCATGGCGGTGACGGTGAACCTGTCCGAAAAATCGTTGGTCACTTTCATCATCGCATTCGCGCGAAACTGCGCGGGCAACAGATTTGCATAGACCGAATTGTTGCAGGGTGCATTGGCCTGAACGTTGGCAACCGTCGCCGTCGCCGCCGGGGACAGGAATACGCCGCTCACCCCTGGCACGACCATCGTTGCAGGACTGCATTGATAGCTGTTGGTATTGGTGCCTCCAAAGGGACGATAATCTCCGCGACTGGAGAAGCTCCGATCCTTGTTGGCGAGGTTGGACTGGTCGGTGTAGTTGCCGGCGACGTAAACGCCGCCTGTGTCCCATTTCTTGCCCCAGATGAAATTGAAGTTGGTGTTGTGATAATTATCGGCAAAGCCCGCCTGAACATTGGCGTCGAACCCGTCGAATGTGCGGCGCGTGATGAAGTTGACCACACCCGCGACGGCGTCTGACCCGTAGACCGAGGAGGCGCCGTCGGCCAGCACCTCGACCCGCTGGATTGCGCTCACCGGAATGATATTGGGATCGCTCTGAGCGAACTGGGTGCCGCCGCCCGGCAAACGCAGCCCGTCGACGATCACCAGCGTGGTATTTGACGATGACCCAGCGAGACTGTGTATCTGCGGCGAATAATAGGAATAAGCATTTTCGCCCTGAGCGACCGACCCGGAGGTGGAAATAGAAGGCACGGTGTTCACGAGTTGCGAGACGCTCACCGGAGCGATTTTCTCGATCGTCTCCTGACCGACCGCGATGAGATTGGAGCCCACGGGAGCAACGCCGCGGATTGCCGAACCCGTCACGATAATGTCGTTCGCCGCTGCCTCGCCGCTTTGTGGCACAGGAACTGAAGCGCTCTGGGCCATCGCGGCAGTGCCTGTCAGCAGAGTGACCGCGATCGCTAAGATCGACACCGACACCCCCCTGCCCACATTTTCTCCTGACATCATCACTCTCCTTTAAGACTATTATATACTATATGATTCCATCCATTTTCACGCATCTGCCTTGCCGCATGTCGCGGTTGCAGCAATCACGATTGGGGAGAGCCGCTTAGTGCGGCTGGAAATTATGGAGGCCGCGCGGATAGGGATTGATGGCCACGCGCGTCGCCATCTGACCGACCGGACCGCCGAAGCTGGCACGATGCCAACGACCCTGCGCCGCGATCACGATATCGCCAGGTGAGGCCGTAAAGAAGGGCACGCCTTCGATCTGATAGTCGATCTGGCCTTCCATGATGAACCAGAACTCATCGTAACCGAAATGATAGTGACCCAGATTGTTGGATGGCGGCGGTGTGATGCCGCGCCCGCGAATATTGTTCACAAACAGTTGATCGCCGGCGATGAACGCATCTGCGCGCTGGCCGCCATTAACCACGTCCTTGAAATAATCGAGATAGGCGCGGTCCTGCTCGCGATAATGGCCGGGACCACCGGTCATCGCCGCCTTCACATAAGTGAACCCCTGGACATCGGCTGGCTTATCAGGGGTGGTCGCGACCGGGTAGATTGGCAAATCACCCGCACCGTGCACTTCCAGCCAAAGCGCCGGCTCCTTGCCTACGGTTTCGAGCGTGAACGGCAGGCGAAACGGAATGTGAACCTCTCCGCCCTTCACCGCCACGAACGGAGTTTGCCCCTGTATGCTGACTCGCAACTGCCCACCCCACACGATGAGCGCAGTGGCGTTGTCAGGATACATGAGCGCTCGGGTGCTGCCACCGGGCGCCATCTGATGCCAGTCAGCCTCCAGGTATCGGTTACGAACAACAGGGTGGATCCAACTCGTTTCGCCCTGGTGTGCGGCAAGAACGTCGGCAAGCTTCCACCAAACCCGGTTGGGCGTCGCATAGTCACCAAACGGCGTCCGCTTGGGTGACCAACCGAGTTCCACCGCCGGAACGGTGGCCGGTGAGGCGGCGGGAAGGGTTTGAGAAATAGCCGCGGAAGCGATTAGGGCGGGCGCAAATGCATAGAAAATGGATCTCACGACGCCCCACCTCTCCTTTACGCCGACACAGTTCGTGCCTTGCATGTTTTCATATATGATATGATATCGGGACGTCCGTCAACAGATTGTTGCAAAGAAAAGGAGGGTGATCGTGAAACATATGAAAATAAGCTTATGGATCTGCGCTGCGGCGGTGATGTCGCCCGGTTCCGCCAAGACCCTGCTCGGTCATCAATGCAAGAAAATTGCCGATCCCGCGGCCCGTCTCGCATGCTATGATGAACAGTCGGGCCGGTCGGCTGCGATCGACTTGCCAGCCACGGAGGCGACGCCAGTCGCGCGACCTACCCCGCGACAGAGCACGCCAACGGTCGTTAGCCACGCCCCGGATGGACCGCGCTGGAACGGCGCCTTCGAGAGTACCCTCGCCGCGATTGTACCGCTGCGCCACGGATATTATCGCCTGGAGTTGGCCGACGGCTCCGCGTTCACAACCACCGTCGTCGCACCGCCGCCACCAGAAGGTTTGCGCGTGCATATCCGCCGCTCACCCTTCGGCACGACCTTCTTGGACATGGAGGGGCGCAAACCCCTCACGGTCAAGCCGGTGCGCCGCCAATAGCGGGTGTCGCGCCTCCAGCAGCTGCCGGCGGCTCCAGCAGCCTGTGCGGGTCGACGACCAACCAGGCCACCATCCCCACGAACACCACGGCTGCCCCAGCAACGAACGCGGCGGTCCAGCCGAACTGCGCCGCGATCATTGGCGTCAGCGTCGCTGTCAAAGCCCCGCCGATCTGGCACCCCATGTTCATGAACCCCGAAACGACGCCGCTGTGCTGGCCTGCAATGTCCACCGTCACCGACCAGAACGAACTTTGCGATAGATAAATGGCCCCGGCGCCGCCAGCCAGGATGGCCACCGCAAGCGAGGCACTATCGGCCACCGCGCCGCAGATCAGGAAAATGCCAGTCAGCAGGAAGGCGATCACGCTCAGCCCCGATCGGCCCCAATAAAGTCCATAGCGCGCTGCCACACGGTCATTGACGACACCACCGATCAGGCAACCCAATGTCATGCACAGGAATGGCAGCATCGCGAAGACCGCGCTTGACTTGATGTCCAATTGCCGCGCCTCGGCCAAGTAAATGAAGAACCAGCTGAAATAGATCCAGATAACGTAGCCGAATGCGAAATAGCTGATGAACAGGCCCCAGACATTCCGATTCGTCAGGATCGTCCGCCAGGGGACCGGTGAGCGAGACACGGGCGGTGCCGAGGGCAAGCCCGCCTCGATATGCGCCAGTTCGGCCGCGTTCACCGAGGCATGATCCTGCGGTCGATCACGCGCGACGAGGAACCAGATGCCGGCGGCGACTAGGCCGATGACGGCACAGACATAGAAGGAAGCGCGCCAACCCCCGGCAAGAATGATAGCGGTAATCAGCGGTGGCGTGATGCCCGACCCGGCGCCGACACCAGCGAAAATCCAGCCATTGGCCTTTCCCCGTTCCTGCGCCGGAATCCATCGCGATAAAAACTGGTTGCCGGCGGGATAAACCACCGACTCGCCAATCCCGAGTGAGAAGCGGGTGAGGGCGAGCAACAATAACGCCGCGCTGCCTTGCGGCGGGATGATCGCAGTCGCGGCGGTAAAAATGCCCCACCAGATGAGCGCGCCGGTCAACACCAGGCGTGGACCGTAGCGGGCGGCAAGCCAGCCAGCCGGCACCTGAAACAGGGCGTAGCCAATCAAGAACGCGCTGAACACCCAGCCAAGCTGGACCTGATCGATGCCGTATTCGTCTCGTATGGCGATGCCCGCAATGGAAATATTCGTGCGATCGAGGAACGCGATGGCACTGATGATGAATAGCAGGAAAATTAATCCCAACCTCACGCGCGACCGCCCGGTTCCGATCATACACCCCTCCTATTTTCGGCATGCATGGCTTGCATGCTCGATAATATCATATATGATTAGAGTGGCGGTGCCTAGGTGCTGACCAAGCCGGCGACGAGAAGCCGCTTGGAGAGGAAGAGGGGAACAATGGATGGGTCTGAAGACGCCTCAGACAGGGCTTCTGCTTGCCCTGCTCGCCTGCCCCGCCCTGGCGTTCGCCCAGCCCTCGGCGCCACTTGGCGAACGGATTGGGCATAGCAACCCGGCTTCACTCCGCCTGACAACGGCCGTTCACGGCGGCGCAGGAACAATGAAATTCGCGCCAGTGCTCGGCGCCGACGCGCTCAGTACCAATTTCATTTTTCTGCATCAGGGTGTGATCGCGCCGCACAGCGGGATCGGCCAGCATTTCCACAATGACTGCGAAGAAATGTTCGTCATCTTGGATGGCGAAGCGGAATTTACCGTCGATGGCCGCACCTCGCGGCTGGTCGGCCCCGTCGGAGCGCCCAATCGCAAAGGGCACGCTCACGCCATCTACAACCCGACCGACAAGCCGGTGCGATGGCTCAATATCAATGTCGGCATGACGAAGAGCTACGACAATTTCGATCTGGATGACCCCCGTACCAACGTGGCGCTCGACCCTATTCCACAGTTCATCACCATGCGGCTCGACCGCCGGCTCCTGAAGCCGGCGGAGGGGCTGCCGGGGGCCACCCGCGAAATACTCTATCGCCGCGCGCTGGGTCCCACGATCTTCGCAACCGCCTGGTCGTATGTCGACCATGTCCTGCTGCCAGTGGGCACGGCGCTCGACGCCCAGACTGAGGCAGACATGAGTGAAGTTTATTATGTCATCGCCGGCGCAGGCGAGGTGACGGTCGGCGGCGATACCGCGCCGCTCCGTCCCGGCGACGCCATCCCCATCGATCTAGGTCAGTCACGCGCCTTTCGGCAAACCGGCCCCGACCCGCTCGAACTCATGGTCATCGGCGTGGCGCGCGATCTGGCGTCAAAAGCCCGATACCGCGAGGCAGCGCAGGACCGTTTGCGCCGCCCATAATGCCGCCGGCTCCCTCCGCCATTGCGAGGCAGCGGGCCGAGACGAAGCAAGCCGCCATAGCACTGGCGAACCATAGGAGAGATGTAATGAACCGGCGTCATTTGCTCAAAGGATTCACCCTGGCAGGGCTTGGCATCGCAGTGAGCCCGCGTGCTATCGCTGCCCCCAGACCTTCAAGCATCAAGCCGATCGTGCTCTATTGCGATCTTGCCATCGATCCGGCGCGTGAGGCGGAAATGCTCGATGCCTTTCACAATCATTTCAAGCCGGCGGCAGAGAGTTTTCGCGGCCGCGGTTATATCGACGTCAAAATGTTGAAACTGCGAAGCATCATCCAGGGTGGGCCAGCGCCGGCCAGCGGGATCAATTACCGTTTCCAGCTGACCTATGAAAGCGAGGCGCAGCGCCAGCTTTGGATCAAATCGGACATCCACCAAAAGAACTGGCCGCTGATCGAAAGGACCGTGCTGAACCAAGACTATCTGGTCCTGCTCACCGACAGCGTATGATCCTTGTCCTGCCAAGTCCCTATGTATCGCTGCGGCACTGCCGGCTGAGCAGTCGGGGCTGTCCACCCGGACCACCGCTCATACCGCCCTCATCGCAGCGGGAGTGGTCCGTCATCACCTAAGGAACCGTGCTATGTCATCCCGCTTCCCTATCGCGCTACGCTCGATCACGCTCTGCATGCTGTGCGTCACTCCGCTCGCGGCTCAAGCGCCAACTGCGCCGGCGGCAACCCAGATCATGGCAATCGAACGGCTCGATCCCGGCCTCGACGAAGTGATCGCTCCCGGCACGCAGATCGAGCGGGTCGCGAGCGGCTTCAACTTCACGGAAGGTCCGATGTGGCATGATGGGCGCCTGTGGTTCTCGGACGTGAACGGCGACAAGTTGCGGGCCGTGACGCCGCATGGGGATGTCCAAGAACTTGTTGCGAATTCAGGCGGCCTGGCCAACCCGCCGGCCGGGGCCAGCATCGGCTCCAATGGGATGGCCCCCGCCCCGGACGGTACCGTATTGATGGCCCAGATGGGCGCGCGCCGTATCGTCAAGGTCGGCAAGGATATGTCGCTGCACCCTTTTCTGTCGGATTATCAGGGCAGGCGACTGAACAGCCCTAACGACCTCGTCTATGACAATGAAGGAGCCCTGTGGTTCACGGACCCTCCCTTCGGCCTGTATAACGGGATGGATAAGGATCCGGCCAAAGAACTGCGGTTCAATGCGGTGTTCCGCTATGCGCAGGGGAGACTGGAGCCGGTCATTACGGATCTGCCACTGCCCAACGGCATTGGCTTTTCACCCGATTTCAAGACGCTCTACGTCAGCAATTATGGCCCGGAAATGTATCTGCGCGCCTACGATGTGCATCCCGGTGGCACGCTGTCCAACGGGCGCGACCTGGTCCGCTTCGCGGCAGGAACGGGCCGCGGAGGACCGGACGGCCTGAAAGTCGACAGCGCGGGAAACATCTGGGCCACGGGCCCCGGCGGCATCCGCATCATCACGCCGCAGGGCAAGATCTTAGGGCAAATCAAGCTTCCCGAGGTCGCCGCCAACCTCGCATTCGCCGAGGACGGCCACAGTGTATACATCACGGCCAGTACCAGTATTTACCGCCTGCGCAGCAAGGTGCGCGGGATCATGCCTCTCTACGCGGAGAAATAGCCTCGCTGCTCGGCCGGTAATGGCGCCACAACACGACTGGTGGCGCCCAGCCTCCAGCCCAAATCGGACCGTCGACCATCGCAAACCGCAGGTCTCGGGCCGGTGCCCGTGCCGCCAAGCCGTTGGCACGCTCGGCTTAGCCTGTCGTGCCAGCCGGTGCGTTAGCGGGCCGCTCTGCAAAATTGTGGGTGAGATAATCGGTAATGACCCGCATCTCCGCAGGCGAAATCTCGGCACCACGATCAGCCATACTCTGGACGATCATGGCCCAATCCGCCTTGTTGTGCGGCTTCTCGAAGACTTGCCCGACGCTATGACAGAAACCGCAGCGCTCGTTGATGAGGTCCAGGCCTGGCCCGGACGGCGGCGCCTGAGCAGCGGATGACGGTGATGGATGCTGCGCCATCGCCCCTCCTCCGCCCAACGCGAGTGCAACCAGCACAACGACGAATCCATGCTTATGCATCTTCTCCCTCCTCAGGGCAGCGCATAGACAACCAGTTGGTCACTGGTGACCGGCGACGAGGCAAAGCCACCCGTCGCCACCACAGCCACCATCTGGCGCTTGCCGATACTGTAGGTCATGGGCACCCCATAATTGGAGCCGGGAAGGTCCGCTTCCCACAACAAGCGCCCGGACTTTGTTTCGAATGCACGGATGCGCTTATCTTTGGTGGCACCGATGAAGGTAAGGCCACTCGATGTCGTGAAGGGTCCGCCGGCGCTCACAACCCCCGCGTCCTTGAGCGCGGGATGGCCAGTATCCCCCAGCGGCCGTCGCCAGGCAATCTGCCCTTTGGCGACATCGACCGCCACAAGTTCGCCCCATGGTGGTTTCTGACAGGGAAAGCCCGTGTCCTCATCAGCGAAGTAGGCATAGCCGGACTTGAGACCCCAGGTACCATCGGGCTGGAGTGACAGTTGCTGAGGGCTCCCCAACCCATTGATATTGACAATGTAGAGGCCAAGCTTCGGGTCGAAGGAGCCGCCTCCCCAGTCCACGCCGCCAAGGCTGCCGGGGAAGGTGTTGACCGCGCTGTCGGCGCGCAGGGGCTGAAATGGCTTACTCGGTGCGACATTGAGGGCGCGGGCAATTTGCTCGCATTTCATCTTCAACTCGGGTGTGGCGTCGAGCAGCTCGGTGGAATCATAGGAAAGCCGACCGAGCGGCGGCGGCGCTACGGGCATCGGCTGGGTCGGCCAGGGTTGCTCGCTTGGCACATCCGTTTCCGTCGGGACCGCGACCTCACGCACATCGAACAGTGGCTTGCCCGTGACCCGATCGAGGATGAACATTATCGCCGTTTTATTCATTGCGACCAGGGCGGGGATCGTTCGCCCACCCCGTTTGACATCGATGAGAGTCAGTGTCGGCAGGTCGAGATCCCAGATGTCGTGATGAACCGTCTGGAAATGCCAAAGGTATCGCCCGGTACTCGCATCGACCGCGACGACCGAGTTGGAAAATAGATTGGTCCCCTTCCGGTCCCCGCCCCAGCGGTCGAAGGCAGGTGCACCGACCGGCAGATAGGCGATGCCTCGCCTCTCATCGACCTGCACGAAGGTCCAGACATTGGCGCCCGATCGCTTGGCAGTGCTCCCGGGTTCCCATGTTTCGGCGCCCGGTTCGCCATCCCGGGGGATGGTATGGAAGGTCCATACAAGCTTGCCGGTTCGCGCGTCCCAGGCGCGCACATCGCCTGCTGCCCCCTTGATGGGCATTTCCTGAACACGCGACCCGGTGATGACCAGATTCCTGTAAATGGCGGGAGGGCTGCTCATGCCGAGCGGAGCCACCTTGAAGCCGTTCATCACCTCTGCCGTCTTCATGGCTATCGAGCCGGCCTCGCCAAACCCCGTTGCGGGCTGACCCGTCGCGGCATCAAGGCCGATCAACGCGCCCGCCCGCGTGCCGAAAAAAATGCGGGGAGCCGTCCCCTCTTCACCCGGCCAATAGGCGACCCCGCGCGTAGCGGGCTGGTCGCCATTGCGCAGCGTATAAACCCACCGCTCCTGCCCCGTCGCCGCGTCCAGCGCAACGACGCGGCCATAGGGGGTAGAAAGATACATGACCCCGGCCACAACCAGCGGGGTAGCCTGCGAGGCGGCGAAGCCGCTCGCGTTGCGCGGACGTGCACCCTCTGCCTCACTCGCCTGGGTCATCGCACCGGATGGTCGCATATGATACACCCAAACAGGCCGCAGTTTCGCCACGTTCGTGGGCTTGATAGCTGTCAGAGGCGAATGACGTGCCCCGCCGGAATCGTGGCCGTAGCTGGGCCAGTCCCCGTTCGCCGGCGCGGCCGAGCTCCCCTGGGCGATCATCACGGCCACGGCAACGAGCGACGCAAACGCCGCCAGGCGGCAAGAGGAAGATGGTCCCTGCACGATGACTTCCCTCTCCAAAGGCGGCTTTCGATCGTGGACCGAGCAGCCCGGTTGTTCTTGGACGAAACCGGTGCTAGCAGAGGCTTAAATCATATACAATATGATCTGCAGAGGTTTCCGGGCAGCCGGCAATAAAGGAGAGGGACGAATGATGGCGCTACCACTCAGCGGTATTCGGGTGCTCGATATCTCGCAGGTGATGGCCGGGCCATTCTGCTGCATGCTATTGGGAGACATGGGCGCTGACGTCATCAAGATTGAACCGCCCCGCACGGGCGACTCGACCCGGCACTCCATGGGCTTCCGCCTCAAAGGGGAAGACAGCCCGGGCTTCCTCGCCCTCAACCGCAACAAGCGCAGCATCGTGCTCGACCTGAAGGATGATAAGGATCGCGAGGTCCTTTACGCGCTCGTCAAAACCGCCGATGTCGTGGTCGAAAATGCACGACCGGGGGTCGCCGCCAGACTGGGCATTGCTTACGACACGCTCGCTGCGATCAATCCTCGCTTGGTCTATGCCAGTATTTCCGGCTTCGGGCAGACCGGCCCCTGGGCGCAGCGCCCTGGCTTCGACCTGATCGCGCAGGCGATGTCAGGCGTCCTCAGTTCCAACGGCTTTCCCGGCATGGAACCAGCCAAGAATAGCATTCCGGTTGCTGATCTGGGCGCCGGACTCTTCTCTGCCTACGCGATCCTGTCAGCGATCATCGGACGCGGAAAAACCGGCCAAGGACAATATATCGACGCCTCGTTGCTGGAGGCCGCCCTTGGCCTCTCGATTTGGGAGACAACCGAGCTATGGGGCACGGGCATCCCACCCGCGCCGATCGGCTCGGCCAACCGCATGTCGGCGCCCTATCAGGCCGTATTGGCCGCGGACGGCTGGTTCGTCATCGGCGCCGCGAACCAGGGGCTCTGGCTCAGCTTCCTCGAGGTACTAGGCCGGACGGAGCTGCAGGATGATGCTCGCTATGCGACGAATGCGGCGCGCGTCACCAACCGCGTCGCGCTGATCAAGGAGCTGGCGCCGACCTTCCTGACCCGTACCCGCAGCCAATGGATCGAGGCGCTGCTCGCCGCCGGGGTGCCGGCTGCCCCTATTCTTGACTACAGCGAGGCCGTGACGAGCGAGCAGGCCATCGCCCGCGAGATGGTCATGCAAGTGCCGCACCCGATCGAGGGCGAATTCAAAGCACTCGGCTTCCCGGTAAAATTGCGCGGAACGCCGCAACAAGTGCGTCTGCCACCGCCCCTCCTCAACGAGCATGACGCGGAAATCCGCCGCGAACTCAGGGAGCAAGGCTTGCTAGCGGTGGCCGAGGGAGGGGTGGAATGACCCCCCGCCTGATTTACGAGAAGCGCGGCAACCAAGCGCACATCCTGTTCGATAACCCCGCTGCGCATAACGCTCTCACGGGGCAGATGTGGCATGACCTGCGCGACGCAGCGCGAGATATCGCCGCGGACCGTTCGATCCGTGTCGCCTTGTTTCGCGGCGTCGGCGGCAAAGCCTTCATCTCGGGCACAGACATCTCAAAATTCGCCGATTACCGGACGGGCTGGCAAGGCGTCGATTATGAACGCGACATCGACGAGTGCATGGGCGCGGTGGATGCCATTCCCTGCACGACCATCGCCGTCGTGGAGGGTTGGGCTGTTGGCGGCGGGATCAACATCGCATCGGCGTGCGATTTTCGCATTGCAACGGGCGATGCCCGCTTCGGTTCACCGATCGGCCGGACGATCGGCAACTGCCTCTCCGCCGCGAGCCTGGCGCGCATCAGCAACGCCGTCGGCCTTCAGCCCGCCAAGCGCATGGTCCTGCTGGGCGAGATGTTAACCGCATCGGAGCTTCTCGCGAGCGGTTTCCTGTTGCGGATCGTAGAGCGGGACATGCTGGACGCGGAAGCCTCCGCGCTTGCGGATCGGGCGGCGGAGAATGCGCCGCTCACCACACGCGCGACCAAGGAAAGTATCCGCCGCATGGCGTTCGATAGCCTGCCAAATGTCGAGGATCTCATCGCAGAGGTTTATAGCAGTGCCGATTTTCAGCGAGGCGTTGCAGACTTTCTTGCGCGGACCAAGAAAGTGCCGGACTGGACAGGCGAGTAGAAAGGCCCTCCACATTGGGAGGGCCTTTCAGGGGGGAACCTTAACCCGCTGGATTACGCGCGAGAATCTTTACATTGGCCATCAAGGGCGAGCTTGGTGGCAAGGCGAGGCTGCCAGCGGGAAAGCCGTTCGCTTGAAAGATGAAGGCCTGGATATCCGCCACAGTCCGGCCCCCCAGACTGCCGGGGGCCTGCAACGGCATCGTCCCCTGGATCCGCTCGAATAGATCCCCGGCGGTCGTGTTATTCCAGTTAGAGAGGAATGTTCCTCCGGCCAACGCCGGTGCCACGTCGATCCCTGACAGTGTTTCGCCATGGCAGGCGGCACATTGCGCCGCATAGGCGCTGCGCCCTCGTTCGGCTTGCTCTGCCGTATAAACCCCGTTCCAGACAGTGCGATCCGGGGCCTGCGCCCGGGCAACGACGGCGGTAGCCAGCACCAGCCCCGCAACCCCGATCGACACGGGACCATGCCACGCTTCCCAACTCTTCATGTCACTGCTCCTGGCAACCGGAAGGCAATCAGTTCCGCGCTGTAATTCCCGCCGCCGATGGCGACGACGATATATTGGCGCCCCCCGAGCATGTAAGTCATGGGTGATCCACTTTGCGGCGCGGGCATGTAGACTGCCCCCTTCTCGACCCCCGTCGCCTTGTCATAGGCGCGCAGCATGGCCCCGCGTACACCATATTCGTTGGTGTAGAAGCCCGCCTCGCCGCAGATGACAAGCGACTTGGTAACCATCGGTCCCAAATTCCCCGCTCGGCCGGTACGCGGGATTTTCAGGCCCTTGAGAGCGGGATGGTCGCGGATGTCGTCGGGCGTTTCGCCGTGGGCGACCTGCCATTTGAGATCACCCTTCGAAAGGTCGATCGCTGTGATGCGTCCATAGGGCGGCTTTATCAGCGGCAAGCCTTGCACCGCCAGGAAACCGGGTGGTGCGATTGCCCTCCCCTGTCCATCCACCTGAGGAGAAGGGCGCGGGGCTGGTCGGCGCGCCACCGGCGCCCCACCCATGGCCGTCTGGGGTTGTGGCGCTACTCCGACGATGCCGCGCACATAGGGAAATTCCGAGACCGACTGGTCGGTATTGGGAATGATGCCCAGAACGCCGGGCTGCGTCTTCGAATAGACGAAAACCGTGTGCGTGTCGGGATCGTAGCAGCCACCCGGCCAGTTGGTGCCTCCCTGCACCCCCGGGACCGCAATCGTGCCCCATCGCCCGGCCCGGCTCAGCACCGGCGGCGTATAGAGGGGACCGATCTTGTAATTCTTGACCAACTCGATCGCCTGGGCCCGCAGTTCCGGCGTAAAATCAATCAAATCATCGATGGTCACCCCTTGGCGATCATAGGCCGGTGGTTTGGTTGGGAACGGCTGGGTCTTGGAGTACCATTCACCCGGCACATCACCCGCTTCCACCTTGCGCTCAACAATCGGCCAGACCGGCTTGCCGTTGGTCCGGTCGAGAACGAAAAGGAAGCCCTGCTTGGTTGGCTGCGCGAGCGCCTTCACGACCCTGCCGTTCACCGGAATATCACACAGGATTGGCGCACAGGGTATGTCGTTGTCCCACAAACCATGATGCACGAACTGGTAATGCCAGCGTCGTTCTCCCGTCTCCAAATCGAGCGCAACGAGAGACTCGCCGAACAGCGCATTGCCACGCCGAAACACGCCGATCTCATCACCGGTCGGCAGTTCCACCGGGACATAGACCAATCCTAGGTCTTCGTCGGCGGACATCTCGGCCCAGGCGCCTGCATTGCCCGCCTGCTCGGCGTTGCCATCGAGCCAACTATCGTAACCGACATCACCCTTTCGGGGGATCGTATGGAATATCCACTTGCGCTTGCCGGTACGCACATCGAAACCCCGCACATAGCCACGGACGTTCTGCCGAATGGCAGGTACGTCACCGGCAGTGTGTGCGGCTCCAACGACGACCACGTCGCGCGCGATCATCGGCGTTGCATGCAGGCCAACGTCGGCTGTTTCCAAATCAAGTTGCTGGTCGAAATCCTGTTTGAGGTCGACGACACCGTTCACGCCGAAATGCGGGTCCGGGACGCCGGTCGCCGCGTCGAGTGAAACCAACTGATAGCCGATCGTGACGAACAGGATGCGTTCGCGGGTTCCATCGGTCCAGTAGGAGCAGCCATGACCGGAAAGCTGGCGCGGTGCGTTGAGCGCGCGCTGCCCCTCGTCCTTGCGGAACACCCATAGAAGCTCACCAGTGGCCGCGTCGATCGCAATGCAGTCGCGCCGGGAGCCGGCAGTCAGGAAAAGCCGGCCTTTGATCAAGAGCGGGGTCGGCTCGAACTGATACTCCTTGCGGGGCCCCAATATGTCAGTCTTGAACCGCCACGCCACCTGCAGATCGTCGAAATTATCGGCATTGATCTGGTCGAGCGGCGCATAGCGCGTGCTGGCTTGGTCGGCTGCATAGTGCCGCCATTCGGTATCCGGTCCGCCCTGCAGTGTCGCCGCTCGCCCCTTCCGCACCGGCGCGAGCCCGATGGTGACAACGGCGGCAGCCGTCCCGCACAACAAATTGCGTCGGGTCATATACGACATTGCACTCAGCCCTCCCCCAAAGTGGTCGCTTATTGGCGCAGGCGATGGCGCTACCAGCTCACCGCGATATATTTTGCCTCACAGAATTCGAGCAGGCCGTGATGCGCTCCCTCGCGACCAAGCCCACTTTGCTTGGCTCCGCCGAACGGCGCGGCCGCATCGGACACCAGGCCACGATTGACCGCGACCATGCCGCATTCGATGCGCTCGGCGACTTGCAGGCCCTTCTTGAGGTCGCCGGTATAGACATAGGCAGCGAGGCCATATTCCGTTGCATTCGCGAGCGCGACGACCTCGTCCACATCATCGAACGGCATAACCGCCGCCACGGGCCCGAACACTTCCGTTGTGAGGATCTCCGATCCCGGCGGAACATGCGCAATCACCGAAGGCGGGTAAAAGAAGCCCGCGCCTTCCGCGGCTTTCCCCCCCAGCCGCACTTTGGCTCCCCGGCTTACCGCGTCCGCCACAAGACGCTCAATCTTCGTAATCGCGGCGCGATTGATCAGCGCGCCACACTGGGTTGTACTGTCGCGACCGGGCCCCAACCGGAGCGCGCCCATCTTCTCGACCAGCTTTTCCACGAAGGCGTTGTGAACGCCACGCTGGACGTAGAAACGGTTCGCCGCAGTGCAGGCTTCGCCCGCGTTGCGCATCTTGGCGATCATCGCTCCCTCGATCGCCTCGTCCAGGTCAGCATCCTCCAGCACCAGGAACGGCGCGTTGCCACCCAGTTCCATGGATGAACTGATCACCTGGTCCGCCGCCTCGCGCAGCAGGATGCGGCCGACTTCGGTCGACCCCGTGAAGGACAGCTTACGCACGCGCGGATCATGCAAAATGCGGCTACAGACCTCACCCGGTTCACTGGTGGTGATGACATTCACGACGCCTGCCGGCACGCCAGCATCGCGCATGATTTGCGCTACGGCCAGCGCGGTCAGGGGTGTCTCTTCGGCTGGCTTGAGAACACAAGTGCAGCCCGCCGCCAGCGCTGGCGCCATCTTGCGCGTGGCCATCGCCGCAGGGAAATTCCACGGCGTGATGAGCAGCGCGATCCCGATGGGCTGATACTGGACCAAGATCCTGTTCCCGCCCGATGGCGAGAGACCAAGATCGCCATTGATGCGCACCGCTTCCTCGGCATACCAGCGAAAGAATTCGGCGGCGTAGGCCACTTCGCCGCGTGCATCGGACAACGCCTTGCCATTCTCCAGCGCAATAAGCTGGGCGAGCCATTCCTGCTCGGCCATCATCGCGTTGAAGCAAGCGAGCAGGATGTCCGCGCGCTTGCGGGGCGGCGTCGCCGCCCAGGCAGCGGCAGCGGCAGCGGCCGCATCAACCGCAGCGACTCCTTCGTCCGCGCTCCCATCCGCCACGGAAGTAATCTTCGTCGCCGTGGCTGGATCGAGCACGTCGATACGCCTGCCACTGACAGCGGGCAACCAGGCGTCCCCAATCAGCAAGTCGGTCGGGATAGCGAAGGGCCCCGTCTGGCCCTCCAGTGTCGTACAGGTAAAGGTATTGGCAGTCATTACAGCACCTTGTGCCAGGAGGTCAGATGGAGCGGAGCTGGGCCCGGTCGCCAGCAAAGGCCGCACGAGTGATGGTCCGCATCGCGGCCAGATCCAACGGACGCGGATTATGTTTGACCAGTCGCGCCGCAGTGAGTGCATGCTCTGCGACGAACTCCTGATCTTCGGCCTTCAGCCCCAACGCGGCCAACGAGCGCGGAATATTCACGCCAGCGAACAGCTGCGCAACCGCGTCGATAAACGCTTGCGACAGATCCTCTCTGGGCGCGTCTGCCAAGCCGATCGTGCGGGCAAGTTCCGCGAATGGGTCGATACAGAAGGGTTGGTTAAACTGCATGACGTAGGGCAGGAGCGTCGCGACGCCATCGCCATGCGCCGTATGGGTGAGATTACCCACCGGATATTGCAGCGCGTGCGCCGCCGCCGTTCCCGCCGTGCCAAATGCACAGCCGGCGGCCAGCGCAGCCAGCATCAGGCCTTCCCGTGCTTCGATGTCGCTGCCATCCAGATAGGCCCTTGTCAGGTAGCGAAATATATTGGCGACCGCGAGCCGGGCGAAATGGTCTGTCAGCATGTTCTTGCCTACAAAAACATGCTCCTCCGTCAGCATCGGATCAGCCTCCCGCACCAACGTCGTGTAGGCTTCAACGGCATGGGTCAGCGCGTCCGCACCGGTGCAGGCAGTCAGCGCAGCCGGGCAGGACACGGTCAACTCCGGGTCGCAGATCGCGACCAGGGGAATCAGATAGGGGCTGGCTATACCGACTTTCACCCCGCGCTCATCGTCAGAGACCACGGCGACCGGCGTCACCTCTGATCCGGTCCCTGCTGTCGTCGGGATCGCGATGACGGGCATGATGGGGCCCGGCACGGCAAATTCGCCATAATAGGAGCGAATGTCACCGCCGTGCGTGAGCATGACGGCGACCACTTTGGCCATATCCATCGAGCTTCCGCCGCCAACGCCGATCACCAGATCTGCATTGAAATGCTTCACATCGGTCACGCAGGAGGCAACGGAGCTTATGGGCAGATCCGGTATGGTCCGATCGAAGACGTAGGTTACCAGCCCAGAGGCTTGGAGATCGGCGACCATCGCTTGGAATTCCGGCTGCGCGGCTTGCCGCGCGTCCGCACATAACAGGGCGCGCTTACCGAGTTTCTTGGCAACGGAACCAAGCGCGCGGCGCTGATTGCGCCCGAATAGGATGGAGCGTGGCAGCCTGAGGGCGCCAAAGGCGGGATTTCTGTCGTTCACTGGTTCACACCGTCTCATTTACTTGTTTACGAAGCTGCGGTCACATCCGCGCCGGCGACGAACGACAGCCCACTACGCTGCCGGCGCGCGGCGCCTGACCGTGAATGGCGCTCGCCCCTTGGGTCACGCCGGCTCCTTGTCGTCGTCGTAAAGCTGGTATGAGGCGTCGATGCGCAGAAACAGCAGCGCGGCAACGAGGCACAGAACCGCAAGCACCGCGAAGGCGGGAAACCAGCCGCTCATACTGACGATATAACCCGTCACCACGGCGGCGATCGCGGCGCCGATATTGCCGAAGGTGTTCATCACTGCCGAGACTGACCCGGCATAGGCGCCGCCAATGTCGAGCGTGACCGCCCATGAAACGCCGACCGTCAGCTCAAGGCCGAACAGGGCAACACAGAAGCAGATGATGCTGGCGAACGGATCCGCAGTCGCCGCTGCCAGCGGGATCATCACCGCCGCGATCAGGAAGCCCACCACCGCCACCGCACGGCGCCCGATCTTGAGGCCTGCGCCACGTTTCACCAGCCGATCGGATGCCCAGCCACCCGCCAGATCGCCAACCACGCCCGCCAAAAGCGGCATACTGGCAAACAGGCCCATCATCGCGATGTCGAACCCGCGCGCGTCGTGCAGATACTTGGGGAACCAGGTCAGAAAGATGTTGATGCAATAAGCGTAACAAAAATACATCGCCGACAGCACCCAGAGCCTGGGATTGGCAAGCAGATGCCTCCAAGGGACCGATACCCGAGCCCGACCAGTTCCGAGCGCGCCTTCGATCATCGCGAGCTCGGCGTCATTGACAGAGCGGTGCTCGCGCGGCGTGTCCCGATAATAGCCGAACCACAGGGCCGCCCAGGCCAGGCCGAGCAGCGCGAACAGGAAGAATGGCGTTCGCCAGCCGTAATAAACGATCAGCAGCGCAACGAAGACTGGTGTCAGCGCGCCACCCAGGCGCGCGCCAGCATGGGTCAAGCCCTGCGCCCAGCCACGCTCGGAGGGTAGCATCCACCGCGATAATGACCGTGTGGCGATGGGAAATGCGCCCGCCTCGCCCGCGCCGAACAGGAAGCGACAGACAATGATGGAGCTCGCCGACCAGGTCAGCGCAGTCGCCGCCGTAAAAGTAGACCACCATAGCACGACGCCCGTCAGGGCACGGCGCGCACCGAAGCGGTCGCCCAACCAACCACCAGGAATCTGGAACAGTGCATAAGCAATGGAGAAAGAGGCGAAGATCCAACCCATCGTCACCGGGGTGAACCCAAACTCCTCTTCGATCATCGGTGCCGCCGTCGCGATCACGACGCGGTCCATGTAGGTGATGAGATAGGCCAGGACGGTCAGCCACAGCACGACATGGCGCGCCCGCGTCGGCCGCGCTCGCTTGCCGGGATAAGCCGAGGACTCGATCTCAGTTGCGGGCAAACCGGTCGGCGCTAAACCATCGCTCATGGCCGACTACCGCAATCGCTGGCGGCAGCACGACCCGCGCAGATCTGCCAGATCGTCGGCACCTTGTTTCCAGCGATATAGACGGTGTTGATCGTCCGCGTGTTGCGGATGTCGGCGGTGGGATCGCGGTCAAGCACCAGCAGATCAGCCCATTTCCCGGGGGTGATCGTGCCAATGTCGCGTCCGCCCATGAACTCGGCATTGGCGCTCGTGGCGGCGGTGAGCGCCTGCAGCGGAGTCAAGCCAGCCTTGACCATGAGTTCCAGTTCCCAATGCGCAAAATAGCCGGGAAAACGTGCGGTGGGGCCGCTATCGGTACCCATGCCATAGCGGATGCCGGCCTTTGCCTCCTGGCCGAAATTGTCCATCGCGGTCTGGAACACCTGAGGATATTTCGAGAAATTGGGCGCCGCGCCCAAACGTGCCGCCCGTTCCGGACTCGCCAACTCCTTCAGCACCTGCGGCGTCACGCCGCGCGCGAAGAAAGGATCGTCCAGAAACGGCAAGGTCCGATAAGTGAAGGATGCCTCGCGGCTCAATGTGGCCGCCATCTGCCATACGCCCTTGGCCTTCATTTGCGCGATCAAGGCATCGTCCACCGTCCGGTCACGGACGGTGTGGGCGAAGGCATCCACGCCCTCGCGCGTCAGTTCAGCGGCATTGTCGTAATAGAAAATATGGGCGACAGCCTTCTTGCCGTCTCTATGGGCCTCATCAATGACGGCGCTACTGATCGCTGGCGGCATGCGCTCGGCCATCATACCGAACTCGTCGTCGACCCACAGCTTGATGAGATCCGCACCCTGCTCGGCCTGCTCGCGCACCATCGTACGCGCCTCGTCTGGTGTCGCGACCGATTGTTTCAGCCCGGGCACACCCCCATAACTGCCCTGAAACACGACCCCCTTCCCTACCGTATACACGCGCGCCATACCCGGCCTGCCATCCCGCCAGTGCTGAATGGGAAAGATCAGCTCGCGCTCAGTTCCCAGCGTCTGGACGGTGGTCACCCCATAGGCGGCGTATGTCCTAAGCTGTCCCTCGATATTATAGGGCGTCTGATATTTGAGGTCCTGGGTAATCCCGTCGACGAGACCCAAATGAACATGGCTGTCGATGAGGCCCGGCATCAGATATTTGCCTGCCAGCTGCTCGACCTTAGCCCCAGCCGGTATCTTCACGCGGGCGGACGGCCCAACCCAGCTGATCCGGCCATCCGTCATAATCAGCGCCTGCTTCGGCACCGGTTGACTGCCAGTGCCGTCGATCAGGGTGAAGTCGCGTAACACCACCGTCTCCGCGCCCACCGATGCGGATAGGGCGACAGCAACGATGCCCGCAAAGACACGACCGACCGTTGTCGCAGATCCCATCACACATCCCCTCCAGATCGCATTTCATATCATATATGATCTGATAGGAGGTTGGTAAATCGTTGGCACTGGCCCGTCAAGGACCTTTGCGCGATCGGCGAAAACGTCGCTTCAATCAGGGACGAAAGACGGCGATCGCGCGATCCATTCTCTGTTGGGAGCGGATCAGGTGATCTCGTACGGATTGCTCGGCGGCAACGGGATCATGAGCCATAAGAGCGGCAACAATGAGTTGATGCTCCCGGGCGGCCTCCTCGGGCGCATTGGGCCGTTCCGGGCACTTGATCTGATAAAGCGAGCGGAAGATTTGCAGATGCGCATGCAACTGCTCGGACGTCTCCTCAATCAGCCGATTACCGCTGCCACGGGCAATCAGGTGATGAAGCTGCGTGTCCGCCTCCGCGAAACGGGCATAGGCCTGCTCGTCATGCTCGACGACAGCGGTCATTTCCGCCTGGATCGACTGAAGAATTACCAGCGCCTCATCATCCATGCGCTCGGCCGCGCGAGCAGCCGCATAGGGCTCGATCAAAAGGCGCAAAGTATAAAGGTCGTGGACTTCCTCGGGAGTCATCTGCGGACTGGCGCGATATCCCACATTGGCGGTCTTGAAGACGAGTTTCTTGGCTTCGAGCTGGCTGAGCGCCTCGCGGATCGGTGTCTGGGAAATACCCAGTTGACGCGCAACAGTATCGATAGGAATTCGTTCGCCGGGAGCGATGGCTACCGTCATCAGCATCGAGAGCAAATGTTCGTATGCGCGCTCGACCAGCGTCTGTCCGCTACCCGAACGGGCGGACTGTCCAGCAACCTCATTCGGCATCATAGGTTAACGTCACACATGATTACAAAACACTCCTTTCGCGAAGAAAACCATATATGATATTTTCCTAACCACAATGAATAATGTGCGGAATACCACCGATTTCAATGAGAAAGCATTGGAAACGATCAAGTAGCCGCGTGCGGTCCCATTCGCGTTAAGAGATCGTGCCGCTTTGGTCCGCCTCTTCCGCAAAACGACCTGGCCAACAGCCGCCACGACACCCGGGGGCCCTGCTCGCGCCACCTGATCATCACGCCCATCCGGCCGGTTGCGCGTGGGTTCCAAAAGCGGCCAACGCGCCGTTCGCAACACCCCATGGAGCGTTTCCAAAAATGCCCCGCCGGAGCGGGGCAGTGATGGCAGCGCGAAAAGAAATGGAGCCCCGCTGCTCCGGTGGAATGCGTCAGTTGTTCGATGGTTGCCGGGACCCGATCGCTGCGCGAGAATATGGCACGAACCGAAGGATGCCCCGGCTCGGCCGGGCAAGTTTCGGGGTCAACGCCGCCAGTCATTGCCGCCGAGAACGGGCCCATATTCGTGCACGCGACAAGGCGCGAAATCTGCTAACGTACATGGAACGATGCTCTCTCGACCGGTGACAGGAGGCTAATCCTGTTGTTCGTCACCGGGTCGCCCAACCGAGACGGAGGAGCAAAAGGCATGGCCTCACTCTTATCGACCTGGTCCCCCCGGATGCTGAGCGTGCTGCGTATCGTTACCGGGCTGATCTTCCTGGAGCATGGTACGCAGAAATTCCTGTTCTTCCCCGCGGGGCAGATGGCGGGCAGCGGCCATGCGTTTGACAATCCGGCGAGCTATGCGGGCATTGTCGAACTCGTCGCAGGGCTTCTGGTTACGCTCGGCCTATTCACCCGCCCGGCGGCGTTCCTGGCATCGGGAACCATGGCGGTCGCCTACTGGACAGCGCACGCCTCGCAGAACCCTTTTCCCGTCAATAATGGCGGCGACGCTGCAATCCTCTATTGTTTCGTCTTCCTCTATTTCATCTTCGCCGGACCGGGCCCATGGAGCCTCGATGCGGCCGGTGCCGGGAAGATCTCCGCATGAGCACGCCCCCGCGCATGCCGGCGTTATTCATCGGCCATGGCAGCCCGATGAACACACTCGAGCGCAACGGCTTCACCGATGCGTGGCGCGCCATCGGCCGGCAGTTCCCGCGCCCTCGTGCAATCCTCGTCATTTCGGCACATTGGTTCTTCGGTGCGACCGCCGTGACCGCGATGGCCCGCCCCCGGACAATCCACGACTTCTATGGCTTCCCGCAGGAGTTGTTCGCCTTCGATTATCCGGCGCCGGGTGCGCCGGACCTGGCCGGCGAGGTAGCGGAGATCGCCAAGCCACTCTGGGTCGGCCTTGATCGCGACCAATGGGGCCTCGATCACGGAACCTGGAGCGTGCTGGCCCATCTGTATCCCGAGGCCGATATCCCGGTCGTGCAGCTCTCGATCAATGCGCTGAAACCGCTCGACTACCATGTCGAACTCGGCGCCCGCCTCGCGCCGTTGCGGGAGCGCGGGGTCATGATCCTGGGCAGCGGCAATGTGGTGCATAATCTCAGCCGTGTGCAGTGGAACCAGCCCGACGCCGCGTTCGACTGGGCCGAACGCTTCGATGAGGCCGCCGTCGCGCAACTCGCGGACGATCCCGCTGCCATCCTCAAGCTGACCGCGCACCCCGATTATAGGCTGGCGGTGCCCACGCCGGACCATTTCATCCCGCTCCTCTACATCGCGGGCCTTGCCGCGGCCGGCGAAACTGTGGTCGAGCCAACCGTGCGCGGCTATGCGATGGGGTCGCTCTCCATGACCTGTTATCAGGCAGGCGCTGCGGATTGCCCGGCTACCCAGTCGGCGGGAGCCGCGGGGCTTCCAGCCCACGTCCCACCCGAACAGACCAACATCTAAGGCCGTCTCCTCACAACCACCCTTCCCTGCTGGCACGGGCAGGAGGGCCCGGCGCGACGGGTTGGGGATCAGACCGTTGATCGTCGACTCGCGGCGTGACGGGCCAAGTGGTGCCGCTCGCCCAGCGATGACAGGAGGACCGCGATCGTGATCCCGATGACGGCGCCCAGCAGCGTGTCGAAAACGCGCTCCGGCACCATGGCAACCCCCGCCTGTTCCGGCGCCGCGAGATGGGCCATCAAGAGCGCCATTGGCGTGACCAGGATCTGCGCGAGAGCATAGTTGCTGCCGATAATCAGCTCCGTGGCATATTGCAGTGCGACCAGAATCGCGAAGATCGTCCAGATCGACGGGTTCTGATCGAGGATGACCCACACCAGCAGCGCGCCGACCACCGTGCCGGCCATGCGCTGGAGCGCGCGGTTCATACTGATGTGGAGGTGTGCGCCCTGTAACACCGCGAGCGCGCCCATCGCGGCCCAGACAGGATAATCCGCGCCGAGCATGTGGCTCACGAAAATGGCGATTGCCGCAGCGATCGTGCTGCGTGTCGAGCCAATGAGCAAGTCGCGCCGAGAACGCACCGGTTCGGTTGGGAAGCCGCGCTCGCTCGTGGGATGATGGCGAAATCGCTCGCTCGCTGCACAAATGGCCCAGGCCAGCAAAGCGACGATGGCGGTGACGGCACTGCGCTCCAGCACGTCCTGAAAGGTGGCAACATCCCGCATCCCGGCACCAGCCGCGAAAATGAAGATCAAGGGCCCCGGGGCGCCCACGCGTCCCGCAAACGCAACGAAATAGAAAACGCCACACGCCAGTGCGAGTAACCCAAGCTTTGCGGCCAGCGACAGGCCGAGCCAACCGGCGGCAGACATGACGAAGACGGCCAGCGTCTGCGCGACAAGGCTCAGCAGCAAAACCCGGTTGCGGTCGCGCGCCGGACCGAAGCGTCCGAACAGCGCCACGAGGGGGCCGAGCGCGGCATAGCCGATCAGGTGCGACCAGGGTGACAGATAGACGAGCGGTAGCGCGATGGCGGCGGCAGTCGCAGCTTGCAGACCGGCCAGTGAAGCATTGCGCCAATAGGGCTGGCTGGCCAGGGACAGGCTGTCCCGCATCTGCCGTGGATGCAGAAGGTGGCGCGCCGCGTCGACACGGCGAACCGGCAACACGCTCGCATGCGCATCCGCGCGGTTGATGACGCTTGGCTGATCCATCAAGCAGTACCTCGCGGTGCCGATCGTTCGACCTCGCTCATGCGGCGGTCGATCCGGTCAAAATATCCCAGCATGGCTTCGACCTCGGCGTCAGAGAGATCCGTGAGCATCTCTTCCTCGCCCCGGCCAAGCTGGTCACGAATCTCCGCGACCCTCCGCTGCCCGCTTTCGGTCAGATAAATGAGCCGCGCACGTCCATCTGTTTCATCGCGGCGCCGTTCGATGAGGCCTTCCGCGACGAGGATATCAAGCACGCGAACGAGGCTCGACCCGTCGACGCCGACCAGCAGCGCCAATTCCTTCTGGGTAATGCCACCTCCAGTGGCCTCCAGATGAATGAGCGGCACCCACGTCGTCGCGGTCAGGCCTGCGTCCGCCAAACGCCGGTCCAGGGCCCGGCGCCAGCGACGCGCCAACAGGGAAAAGCGAATCCCGAAGCGGGCGCGCTGGGAAGATGGGAGGGCCGTCATCGACATTTCCATATAATTTGAATTGACATTCAATATATATGGGGTCGTGAGAGGCCGGCGCAAGGGCTGGCGCTGCCCGCAGGGGCTATGACCGGCGTGTATCGTCCCCATCGGACGCAGAGAGGCCACGGGTCTCCTGCGCGACGGGCAGCCGCCATCCCCGGCGGATCGCCATCATCCGCAAGGCGAAGCAGACGAAGCCTCCGGCGCAGGCCGTGACGATGATCGGCACATGCAGCATGTGCCCGCCCACCACCACGGACGCTCCGGCCAGCGCTGCCAGGGCATAGAGGTCGGCACGGAGAACCGCCGGAATCTCGGTCAAAAGAAGATCGCGTGCAACGCCGCCGCCAATGCCCGTCAGCATGCCGAGCAGGGCCGCCATGACCGGGTTTAGCCCGAAGGCGAGCGCCTTCTCCGTGCCCGCGACGGCGAACAGCGCCAATCCCATTGCATCCAGCATCCGCACCGGGCTGCGCAGCTTCTCGATGAGCGATGACCAAAAGAAGCAGATGAGACCTGCGACGACCGACACCGCAAGATACCGCCAGTCCTTGAGCGCCGCCGGCGGCACCGCACCGATCAGAAGATCGCGCGTGACCCCGCCGAAGGTGGAGGCTGCAACGGACAGCACCAGCACGCCGAAGATGTCGAGTTGCCGACGAACCGCCGCCATCCCTCCGCTGAGCGCGAAGGCGAACGTCCCGCCGAGATCGAGAATGAGGACGAGCGTTCGCAGCAGTTCATCGGTCGCCGTCCATTCTAGCATGACCGCGTAGCCGCCCTGACAACCGTCATTGAGCCGCGCTCCACGCCATCGCCGCTGCGGCCATCGCTTCTACGCCAGTTTGCAATGCAGGATGCAGCAGCGGCGCGCAATGCGGGCTGTGGTTGACCGGCAGCTCATGAAGCCGCCCCTCCGCTTTGGGCCTTTGCATAGACGGCCGGGTCGGTACCGCCGACAAACCAGAAGACGGACGGCGCGTTCCATTCGGTGCCGAAGCAGCCGAAGTCCTCGCTGGCCGGCGCTGGACCGCTATGATGGACGCGTTCCTCCGAGAAATGCGCGCGAAAGGCCGCCGCGACACGGTCACTCGCCGCCTTGTCGTTGACGTTCAAGGGATAGCGGTCGAGCGGCGTGATTTCGGGCGGGCGCGGCGCGCCGGAGGCCTCAGCTTCGGCATTGACGATCCGCTCGATCGCGGCGAGCACGCGCGCGCACGCCTTCGTCAAAAGTGCGTACATTGAGCTTGATCAGCGCCTCGTCCGGAATCACGTTCTCCTTGGTTCCGGCCTGCAGCACGCCCACCGTGAGCACAGCGGACTCGGTGGCGGCGACCTCCCTCGCAACGATGGTCTGCAGGCGCAGCACCGTGGGCGCGGCCATCACCACCGGGTCGATGCTCGCTTGCGGCATCGAACCGTGCGCACCGCGACCGAACAGGCGGATCTGGAAACTGTCCGCCGCCGAGGTAATCGGTCCGGCGCTGCCGGCGACCGTGCCGGCGGGGCCAACCATGACATGCTGGCCCAGCACCACGTCCGGCTTGGGAAAGCGCGTGAACAGGCCGTCATCGATCATCGCCCGCGCGCCCTGGGCGGTCTCCTCGCCCGGCTGGAACAACACGATCAGCGTGCCCCGCCACGCGTCGCGCGCGGTGGAGAAGAGCGCGCTCGCGCCCATCAGCCAGGCCACGTGCATGTCGTGGCCGCAGGCGTGCGCCACCGCCACCGTCTTGCCCGCAGGATCGAGCCGTCACGCGGCTCGCATAATCGAGGCCGGTATCCTCCCGGATCGGCAGCGCATCCATGTCGGCGCGCAGCATGACGGTCGGTCCCTCGCCGTTGCGCAACAGGCCGACGACGCCGGTCTTGCCGACGCCGGTCGCCACCTCATAGCCGTGACTGGCCAGATGCTGCGCGGCGATCTCCGCCGTGCGGCGTTCCTGCATCGACAGTTCCGGATGGGCATGGACGTCCTTATAAACGGCCTCCAACGCCGGCAGTAGGTTGGGAAGGCTAGCCAGAAGCCGCGCTAACGGCTCGGGTTGCGCATCGGGCATGGCGACTTCTCCCCTTCTCAGGCGTCGTTGGGAAGCACCGACAAAACCCGGGCAATGAAGGTATGAAATTCCTCCATATAATGTCGCAGAAACTCCTCGGTGGAAGCGACAGTCACTTCGCCGCTATCGCTGACGAGCCCGGGCGTGAACTGAATGTAGGCCTCGGGCGCGTTCATTTGCGGTGAGTTACAGAAGCCCAGCACGCTGCGCAGGCTCTGCTGCGCCACCGCCGTACCAATAGCGCCCGGCGAGGTACCGATCACGGCCGACGGTTTGTTGGTGAAGCTGTTGGTGCCATAGGGCCGGCTTGCCCAGTCAATGGCATTCTTGAGACCGCCCGGGATCGAGCGATTATATTCCGGCGTCACGAAAAGCAGCGCGTCGACGGCTTTGATCGCATCCTTGAATGCCCGCGCGACCGGCGGGAAATCCGCATCATAGTCATAACTATAGAGCGGAAGGTCCGCGAACGGGATCTCGGTGAAGACGAGATTTTCCGGCGCCAGGCGAATGAGCGCGCGGGCAAGCTTGCGATTGATCGATTCGCGCGCGAGGCTGCCGATCAGATAACCAACCTGATAATGTTTCATGGGAGGTGCCTTTCCGCTCGCCGGATCGGGGGACGTTTCCGTTTATCAGATCGGAGAAAGACGGCCGCCGGTGGTGAGACAACGCGGCAGCCGCCGTCCGGTTTCAGCGTTCGCCCATCCCTTCAGCGGGGCGCGGCGCACTCCCAGCGCGGACCTTGTTTTCGATACGCTGGCCAACATCCGCATCGATGCTCTTCCAATAATCGAAAGCGCGGCTCAGCACCGGCTCGCGTACGCCGCCAAGCAAGCTGCCCGACACCTGCTCGACAAGCTTGGCGCGCTGATCGTCGTTGAATACCTCGCGAACGAGAATGCCCGGCTGGGTGAAGTCGTCATCATTCCCGCGCAGTGTGTAGGCGCTGCGTACCATGTCACCATCGGCCGCCCAGCCATCGTCCACAGTTCCGGTCTCGTCAGCCCATGTTCGCCCGCCGCTGTTGGGAGCATAGACTGGCTCGGCGCCGCTATGGTGGTAGGCCATCTGACCGTCGATCATGAAGCTGTTTACCGGCACCCTGGGCTGGTTGACCGGCAGTTGATGGAAGTTGGTGCCGATCCGGTTACGTTGCGCATCGTTGTAAGCAAACGCGCGGCCGAGCAGCATCTTGTCCGGCGATAGGCCGATACCGGGAACGGTATTGCCAGGCGAGAACGCCGCCTGCTCGATCTGCGCGAAGAAATTCTCAGGGTTGCGGTTGAGCGTCATGGTTCCGACCCGGATCAGCGGATAGTCCGCATGCGGCCAGGTCTTGGTGAGGTCGAAGGGATTGATCCGATAGGTCTTGGCCTGATCGTAGGGCATGATCTGCACCGACAGGGTCCAACTGGGATGTTCTCCCCGCGCGATGGCATCGAACAGGTCGCGACGATGGAAATCCGCGTCGGCGCCCGCCATCGCCATGGCTTCCTGGTTCGAGAAGAACGCCATGCCTTGATGGGTGTGAAAGTGATATTTGACCCAGAATTTCTCGCCGGCCGCGTTCACCCACATATAGGTGTGCGAGCCGTAGCCGTTCATGTGCCGCCATGTGCGCGGCAGCCCGCGCTCTCCCATCAGATAGGTAACCTGGTGCGCACTCTCTGGATTGTTGGTCCAGAAATCCCATTGCATGTGATTGTCGCGCAGGCCCGAATCCGGCAGCCGCTTCTGGCTGCGGATGAAATGGGGGAACTTCATCGGATCGCGCACGAAGAAGACGGGGGTGTTATTCCCAACGAGGTCGTAATTGCCCTCATCGGTGTAGAATTTGAGGCTGAAACCGCGCACGTCGCGCCATGTGTCGGGGCTGCCCTGCTCGCCGGCAACGGTCGAAAAGCGGGCCAGCATGTCGGTCCTTGCGCCCGGCTGGAACAAAGCCGCCTTGGTGTAGGCTGATACGTCCTCGGTGGTCTCGAACACACCGAACGCTCCCGATCCCTTCGCGTGCGGCTGGCGCTCCGGCACCTTCTCCCGGTTGAAATGCGCCATCTGCTCAAGGAAATGGACATCGTGGAGCAAGATCGGGCCGTCCGGGCCGATCGTCAGGGAGTTACGGTCGCTGGGTGCGGGTGCGCCAGTGCTCATCGTCGAGCCGGTCTGGGTCTTCCTCATCACATCCTCCTTATTCGTCGGATTCTAAGCCCCAATGCGCCGTTACGATTCCTCGGACGGGAAAGTGATTTTCAAGCTTTCCAGCCGGGACAGTCCTCACGTTTTGGATCGCATCGTTGCGTGTCCAGTCCACTTCAGCCCGGTCAGATATCCAATGGTGGGATCCTTCCTCCTCGGTCTGTTGCCCCAATTGGCCGATCGCTGCACCGAGAGCTTATCGAAAACCACGATCCATAGCTACCGACGTCTGCGCTGAACCATCCCGTGCGACGACGCTCGCGTGAGAGTAGACAGCGGCTCGGGCGCGTCGAAAATCAGCCAGCCTGACCGATCGCCGATGGCGGCTCGCCAAGACGCGAGCTTACGTGGCGACAAGGCCGCGCATGCTTCACACCAGTGCGTCTCCGATAATCACCGGACACGCGCTAATGCAGGGTGCCTTCATCCTTACCGGTCATGAGTTGGATCACGTGGCGTTCACAGATCGCGGTGAGAAGCCGATGGGTCTCGTCCGCCAACGCGGCAGGCGGTGGAACGGTAAGGTCGGCGGTATAACGCAGGAACAGCAACGAGAGCCGGGGCGTGAGCGGCATCTCCAGCCCGCCGTTTCGGACGCGTCGAACATAGATATTGCGGATCCGGGCCAATGCCTCCCGGTAGCGCTGGCGATAGGACGCGACAGGATCGTCAGCCAGCACGGCAGCCATGGGAGGGAGATGTCGCCTCATGTGGCGCACGCTGCTCTCGAACTGCAGCCGCGCCCACCAGCGATCAATTGCGCTGGCCGGGGCGTTGCGCAAACCAATTTCCGTGCACCAATGAAGGAAGAAGGCGCATTCCAGATCGAACCGCGGCGTGGCTTCCGCGCGATGCTCGGCGTAGAGGCTCGCGACCTCCGCGCGCATGGCCTCGAAACGGTCCGGGAACGAATGACAGGATCGCCGATAGGCTCCACTGAGTCGCAACACGCTCATGCCCGCCCGGACTCGCCAACCTGCCGCAGGGAATAACCCCCGCTCCACACGCGAAAACCGGCCCCCACCGAGAAGCGCCCTGCTGGGTCAAACTGGACGAAAGCACCGGGCACGCCGCATTCTTCGGCAATCAGCGCCTTTGCGGTGCGAACCGCTTCGCCCTCATCCTCCAGATCGATAATCCGGACGATTGGCGCTGCGTCGGAAGAGATGAAAAATTCCAGTCTGAACATCGATCGGCTTGCATAAAAGCGGGAAACGCCACTAAATCAACGACTGATGATTTTTAAACTCGGCGGGAGTGATCGTCAATGGGTGAACGCATGACGTCAGAGCAAAATGGCGGGCGCAAACGTGGTCGTCCCCGGGAGGGGGAAGCACCCGATCCGCAGATGATCGAACGCATCGCGTTCCGCTCGTTCGCAATAGCCGGATATGAGGCGACCAGCCTTCGCGATGTCGCGCTCACCAGCAACGTCGACCCCGCGCTCATCTCGCGGCGCTACGGATCCAAGATGGGGTTGTGGCGAGCGACGGTGGATTCCGTGGCGGCCCGGCTGGACGAAATTTACCGTGTCATGCATGAGGAAATGGAGGGCGGAGGCGCATTCGTCGATCGTTTTCGCGCGGCGCTCCGGCATTTTGTCGTGTTCAACTGCACCATGCCGGAACTGACCTGCTTCTTCATCAACGAGCTTCGCCGTCCAGGTGAGCGCATGGATTATGTCAGCAGCAAAATCTGGCAGCCTTATCTGATGGTCATGCAGACGCTCTTCAGCGAAGCCAGCGAAAAAGGCGCCAGCCGCCTGCCCGACCCGCTCATGGCGCCGGTGTCATTTCTGGGATTGGCCGTAATGCCGCAGTTGGTAGCACCCGCGCTGAACCATGTCTCGTGGCCGGAAGGGCCCAGTCCGGCGGATCGGATCATGACGTCCATCGACGCTATTCTGGTGCGCGCCGAGGGTCACGCCTGACCCAGATGGCCGAGCGCGCGGATTCGCTGCCGGCGCTATCAGTCATCCACGCCGAAATGGTCGGCGAGTTCTTGCGGCGTGAAGCCGAAGCTGGGCGCATGGGGGTCGTTCAACATGCCGGCGTTCCATTCAGCGAACGCTTGCTTGAGGGCATCGAACGTCTCGGGCTGGCGATCCTTGAGATTGGCGCGTTCAAGGGGATCGGCGACCACGTCGAACAGGAACTCGTTGCCGCCGATCGAAAGATATTTCATCCGGCCGCGCCGCACCGCCTTCTGGTCATGGTTCTTGAAACGCCAGTAGAGCGTGCGATCGGGCAGGCCTTGGCCTTGCAGGGCCGAGCGGATGTCCAGCCCGTCCGTTGGAAAGGTGGCGTCCGGGGCACCGCCTGCCGCCGCCAGCAAGGTCGGTAGCCAATCCATCGTCATGGTCGGCACGTCGCTTGTAGCCCCCGCGGCCGTCACGCCAGGCCATCGCACGATCGCGGGAACACGGATGCCGCCTTCGAGCAGTTCCGTCTTCTTGCCAGTGAACGGCCAGGTATTGGAGAAGCGCTCCCCGCCATTGTCACTGGTGAAGACGACGATGGTGTCGTCTTCCATGCCGAGTTCGGCCAGTCTGGCGAGCACCCGACCGATATTGGCGTCGAGCGATTGCACCATGGCAGCGTAGGTTGCCATCGTGCCGCCGTCGAAATGGAAATAGGCGCCGGGTTTGGGTGAAGCGGCAATCCGACCCGATTCCGCCTTGCCTTCTGAATCCGGCCCTTCCCAGGGCCAGTGCGGCGCCGTGAAGTGCAGGCTTATGAAGAACGGCTTGCCGTCCCGCTTGCGCCTGTCCAGCGTCTGGATCGTCCGATCGGCCAGAAGATCGGTCAGATAGCCGGCTTCCTCGATCTTGGTGTCGCCGTCCCACAGGTCGGGACTGCCATTATAGGCATGGGTATAATAATCGACGCCGCCGCCGCGCAGGCCCCAGAATTCGTCGTAGCCGCTCTTGAGCGGGCCATATTTCGGCAAGGCGCCCAGATGCCATTTGCCGATGAGCGACGTTACGTAGCCCTGCTTGCGCAGCAGCGACGCCACGGTCGGCACCTCCGGCGGCAAGCCGACGTCCTGCAATCCGAGCGGCTCCTGCAAGCCGATCGGCAGCCGATACTGGTAACGGCCGGTGATCAACGCCACGCGCGAGGCGGTGCACACGGCGCTGTTCGCATAGGCATGGGTGAACCGCATCCCCTGCCCCGCCAGCCGGTCGAGCATCTCCGTCCGATACTCCTGGCGCCCGTAGCAGGAGAGGTCCGCATAGCCCATGTCATCGGCCATGATGTAGAGGATGTTCGGCTTCCTGGCCGGGGTGCGGCCAACCGCCCGCCCCGCCGCCGCCAGCGCGGCGGTGCCGAGCACGCTCCCGATCGCGCCACGACGCGTCAACGCGGGCGACCACAGATCCTTTGTCATTCCTTCTTCCTTTCAGCGCGACCAGAGGGCTTCGACCAGCCTCTTACATGTTGAACTTGACGCCGACGGTAAAGCGACGCCCGATCAGATCGAACAGCACGCTGTTGGTCTGGATGGGATGGGCGCCGAACGTGCTGTAATAAGGCGTAAGCGGCGGGTCCTGATCGGTCAGGTTGGTGACGGCGCCGAAGATTTCGATCTCGCCATTGCTGCCGAACGCCACCTTCTGGGTGAGCCGCAGATCGAGATAGAAAGCGGAGTCGACCGAATTGACCGGCACGTTACCCAGCGTGTTCTCCTGCGTGCCGGAGTCGATGTAGCGGCCCTGCAAGAAGGCGGAAAAGCCGCCGTTCGCATAGGTCATGTTGCCGGTCAGCTTGAACTTGGGCAGGCCGTAAGGCGCGCCATCGGACTGCTGGAGACCAGTCTGGCCGGCCCGATCGACGACAACACCGCTTCCCAGAGTCTGCGAATTCTCAAACAGCCAGCTCGCGAACAGTCGCGTGCCGAAACTTTCATTCCCGCCGCCGAAGAACTTGATGGACGTGCTGTAGTTCGCCTCGACATCGAGTCCACGGACACGGTTCTGGTTAACGTTGATGAAGACGTCACCCACCAGTGTCGGGGTGCCATCGCTTGCCAGCGTCACCAGATCGCAGAGTTGCGCGACATTATCGAGCAGGCACCCGTTCAGCACCGCCTGCGGGCCAAGCTGGCCGATGGCGCCCTTGATCTTGATGTCGTAATAGTCGGCCGACAGCGAGAAGCCGCGTAAGGCGCTGGGGCGCAGCACCGCGCCGACCGTCCATGTATCGGCCTTTTCGGGCTTCACATTGGGATTGCCGCCGGAGAAGCGCGTGACGTTGAGCGCCTCGACCACACCGGGAGTGCGGGGATCATCGAGCACCGCGACACCGCCGGTCTTGTCGAACCGTTCGGAGAGATTGGCGGCGCGCACGTCGCGCGAATAAGTGCCGCGAAGGCGCAGGAAGTCGGCAATATCCATATCCAGCCCGGCCTTGTAGGCCCAGATGGCACCGGACCCCGAATAGTCCGCCCAGCGCGCCGCCAGATGGAGGTTCGCCGCACGGATGGGGCCGGCGTCATCAAGCAGCGGCACCATCGTCTCGGCAAAGGCCTCCTTGACCGTGATGGCGCCAAGGATGTTCGAGACCTTCGAATATTGCAGGCCAACCGTATTGACGCAGTCGGCCGCGGAGACGCCGCGCAGTCCCGGCAGCGTTCCACTGCACGCGACCGGCCGCCCATTGACGTGGTCCGATGAGGGGTTGGTCGCGTCCTGCACGATCTGCCGGATCGCTTCCTTGCGCCATGAGGCACCGAAGGCGAGGCTGATCGGTCCCGCCCAGCCATTCACCAGATCACCGTTCATGGAGAATTCCGCGACATGCTGGCGCAGGCGCGTCATATTAACCTTGGACTCCCCTGTCGTGAAAGTCATGGTATCGCCACGCTCGAACCCGGTGTCCGCATAAAAGATCGGCGTGGTGATGGTCTGGCCGGGCTCATAGCCGGTCACATAATCGATCGCCGCCGCCGAGGCATTGCCACGGCCGAACATGTCGAGCGGCTGGCAGCCGGGGAAGGCATCGCCGAACAGCGAGACGCGGCACACGATGTTGCCGTTTGGCGTGCCGGTCTTGTATTCGCCCTCGTCCACCGCATCGAGCGCTGCGAACACACGGTCGACCCGCAAGCCCTTCTGATAAGATTTCCGGGTGTTGGTTCCATATTGATAATAGAGGTCGGCCTGCCAGCCGGCAAACACTCCCTCGCTCCGGATATCCCACGTCAGGCCGCCGGCGAAGGAGTTCATCACATTGTTGTCGCGCAGCCAGATTTCCCGCGCGAGGTCCTGGACACTCCCCATCCGCCGCAATGTGAATGACGGGATATTGTTCGCGACCATGATATCGCGCACGCTCTCGGGCAGGAAAGCATTGTCCTGGAAGATCGTTGCCGCCGTAGGCGTGCCGTTGAGCGAGCCGGTCGGGTCGTTGTAGCGGAACGTCTTGTTTTGGCCACGCATATATTGGGCGAACACCGTTACACCATCAGCCACCTCATAATCTGCGTAGGCATAGATGCTGTTGCGCTGGTTATCGGGGAACAGCGTGAAGATATCCTTGGTGATATAGTCGCCGCTGCCGCCATTGGTGATCGACTGGACGGCAGGCGGCGTGCCGGTGGTCCCGGACGAGACGGAACTACGCACGAACGGCACGATGCCGCTGCCGTCGGCCAGGAACTCCATGCCCTGCAACGGCGTGCCGGGCGCGAGGATCACGCCATTGTAGGACGAGTTGGCCGAGACGACATTCGGATAGACCTGACCATTGACCACACCCGTGGCGTTGTACCAGTCGCGCCCCTCGAAGCTGTGGATACCGTCCTGCTTGGCATATTCGCCGGAGATCAGCAGATGGCCGCGACTGCCGAGCTTGGCACCGTAGCTGATCGACCCCTGGAAGCCGTAATTGTCGCCCCGCGAGGAGATGCTGTTCTGTGCTTCGGCGCGCAGACCGGTGAACTTGCGATCCAGGATGAAGTTGACGACACCCGCCACCGCGTCGCTGCCATAAGCGGCGGATGCACCGCCCGTCACAGTCTCAACGCTGTGGATCATCGCATCTGGGAACACGTTGATGTCGACGCCACCAAACGGCCCCGACGAGACGACGCGATGCCCGTTGAGCAGCGTCAGGGTGCGGTTGATGCCAAGGCCACGCAGGTCGAGGTTACCGTAGCCGCCACGCGTGAACCAGCCGGTGCCACCCTCGCCCGATTTCTGAACCGCCGCCACCGATTGGCTGCCGAAGAACTGCGGGAGCTGGCCGACACCTTCGACAAGACCGCTCGGTCCCATGGCGCTTAATTCGTCCGCACCGACGACCGTGACTGGGGTAGGCGTTTTGGTGCCGTCGACGCGAAGGCGCGATCCGGTAACGACGATTTCGGAGCGTGCATTATCAGCTTGCGCCGCAGGATCGCCCGATCCCGCTTGGGCATCCTGCGCCATAGCAGGCATGGCTCCCAGCCCTATCGTCATCGCCAATGCGCTGCCTCCCCCTGCAAGACCGCGCGATAATCCTGAATGCCACACCATGTTCTCTCCCCTCCCTTCCCCACCGTGTCGTGGGTTGACTCAAAAACATCGGAAGGACGGAGAAAAGCAACGCATCTCAAAGCAATGACAGGTGATAGGTTTTAAGTTATGTTTCCTGCTAGGAGACTTAATGCCAAACTTCCCATTCACCATCCGGCAGCTCGAGGTCTTCTCCGATCTCTGCACCACCCGCAGCTTCCGCCGCACCGCAGAGAATCTCGGAGTGTCCCAAGCGTCCGTAAGCAGCCAGATGAAGGCGCTGGAGACACAGCTCGGCCTCACCCTGCTGACTCGCAGCCCGGGGAGGCGCCCCAGCTTGACCATAGAAGGCAGGGCGTTCCTGGACGATCTGCGCGTCTTTGAATCCGCAGGAAAGGTCCTTTCGGCACATCGGCGAAACGCGCCCGTCCCTTCTGAACCGGTCCGGTTCAAGCTGTTGGTCGGGCAAGGGCTGTGGGACGATTTCATCCGCCCAAGGCTCGACCAGTTCTTGATCGACCACCCCCATATCAGCCTCGACTTCGACAGCCAGCCACCGGATCAGCGTGTGCCGCGCGTTCTGGAAGAAGGCAGGCACGATTTCGGCCTGCTGCATGTCCGCGCTCATCTGCCGGTGGCACCGCACATGCGCTCGCTCGCGCTGTTACGCGGCGGGGTCTATGGTCACCGCGATCTGGCGTGGGGGCAGCCGATCCCGCTGGCCCCGCAAACCATCGCCCAGCTTCCTTTCATCCTGCCGCGCGCCGGCAGTTTAACCGAACGGGAAACTCTGGCGATGCTGGAGAAGTACGACATCCGTCCCCGCAACGTTGTCTGCCATTCCCCATATTTCGATGTGATCGCAGCTATGCTGGATCGCGGCATCGCCGTCGCCAGCTTTACCCAGGCCCTGATCCCTCCCGCCATGCGGGCTCATGTCATCCAGCTGTATCCGCTCGACGACTGGCGACTGGTATGGTTCCGCAAGAACCACGACAACGACCCGTGTCGAAACGAGGTCGAAGCCTTTCTGCTGCGGAACGTGCTATTGGACCCGCACTATCCCGCGATCGAGATCCACCATCCGGATTATATCAGGCCGGCAGCCTAGCAGCCGCCATGCCGTCAGGCGCGGGCCATCAGGCTTTCGGCCAGGCCCTCGAACAGCCGGCGACCATCCGTGCCGCCATGCACCGTGTCGATGGCCCGCTCCGGATGGGGCATCATGCCGAGCACGTTGCCCCCATCGTTGAGAATGCCCGCAATGGCGCGCGCGGAGCCATTGACCGCCTCGCCATAACGGAAGGCGACGCGCCCCTCGCCTTCGAGCCGGTCGAGGGTGGCCCCGTCTGCAACATAATTGCCGTCATGATGGGCCACCGGAATGGTAATCCGCTCGCCGGCCGCGTAGCGGCTGGTGAAGGCGCTCTGGCTGTTTTCCACGGTGAGCGCGACATCACGACAGACAAAATGCGTGCCGGCATTGCGCATCAGCGCGCCGGGCAGCAGCCCGGCCTCGGTCAACACCTGGAAGCCGTTGCACACGCCGAGCACGAAGGTGCCACGCGCCGCCGCCTCCGCCACCGCCTGCATCACCGGCGAGCGCGCCGCCATGGCGCCCGAGCGCAGATAGTCGCCATAGGAAAAGCCGCCAGGCACGCCGATCAGGTCCAGCCCTTCGGGCAGCTCCGTCTCGCGGTGCCAGACCATCTCCGGCTTGCTGCCGCCCACGGCCTCGAAAGCCATGGCGAGATCGCGATCGCAATTCGATCCGGGGAAGACGATGACGGCGCTTTTCATCGCGGACACTCCTTTTCGGGTCAGCCGAGAATCTCGACCCGGTAATTCTCGATCACCGTATTGGCGAGCAGCTGACGACACATCGCGTCAATCTCGGCCTCGTCGGTGCCGTCGGCAAGGTCCAGCTCGATGAGCCGGCCGGCGCGCACGTCGTTGACACCGCCAAAGCCCAGCCCGGCCAGCGCATGCTGGATCGCCTTGCCCTGCGGATCGAGCACGCCGGGCTTGAGGGTGACGAATATGCGGGCTTTCATGGGGGCCGAGTCCTCTTTCAAACTGCGCGGGGGAACGGATGCCGCAGGCCCTAGCCCCGCCGCGCGAAAGCCGCAAGGGCTCAGCACGGGCCGACCCCCGCACCGCGTAATATTGTTGCGAAAGTCAGGAAAGTCGCGGGGTGAACGCGAAATTTTTCTTCCAATCGGATCGGACGGCCCACGGCCGACAACCTGCGTCACCGGATTCGATAATAATCGGCGATGCGATCCAGCGCGAAACCGAGCACCAGCTTGCCCGCTCGCGCCGGCCAGCCGAGCGCCCGCTCGGCCGCGCCCAGGCCCTCGCAGGCACAGGCGACCCGCCAGAGGATATCCGAGAGCCCCGGCCCGGCGGCGGCCAGCGCGCCATGCAACCGCTCGCGCGCCGCGATCTGGCGCAACGAGCGGTCCGGTCCGCCCGGCCCTCCCCGCCTGCTCCTGGAGGGAGCCGCCGCGCTCTCCCAGTTCATCGTGACCCGCGCGCCCATCGCCGCCCGCTCCCAATCGCGCCGGATCGTCTCCGAAGCGTCGAACTGGCGGCGGCTGAGCAGCTTATGGGTGTAGAGCCAGCTCGCCGGCGATTCGCCGAGATTGACCATCACGGTGCAGCGCTCGCCATCCGGCCCCTCTATCTCCTGCGCAATCAACCGCCCCGTCGCCTTGCCGCCGCTCTTGCCCGCTCGTACTGCCGCCATCATTCTCTCCCATGCGCATGATCAGAAGGCCATTGCCATGCGGCGATAATTGTAGGACAGAGCTAACCGATACGGTTACACAGGAGCCAAATTAAGATGATGACGCGGATCCGGGAGGTGCGAAAAGCGCGCGGATTGACGCTGGAAGAGGTGGCGGCCCGCTGCGAACCGCCGACCACGGCGCAGACCATCGGGCGGTTGGAGACGGGCACGCGAACCGTATCGGTCAAATGGCTCAACCGCATCGCGACCGCCCTGGATGTTCACGCGAGCGATCTGGTCGATCTACCGGAGAGCGCCGCGGTTCCGGTCGCCGCGCTGGTCGGCCCGGAAGGCGCCGGCGCGCCAAGCCGGGCGCTCACGCTGGTGCCCCCCCCGGTGCCCAAGGGCGCGCTTGGCATCCGGATGACCGCATCGCTGGGCGATTATCGGGCCGGGGACGAGCTTTGGTGTGAACCGTTGCCGCCCGAACGCTTCACCGAGGGGATGAACCGCGACGTGCTGGTCCCCCGCCCCGCCGGCCGCTTCCTGTTCGGCCGCATGATCGGCCGCGACGGCGCCATGCTGCACCTACTCCCGCTCGGCATCCGCTCGCGCCAGCAGGTGGTGAGCGACCCGCCATGGATCGGCTTGCCGGTGCGGCTGATCCGGGGGCTATGAGCGACGGAAGCCCGGCGGTCAGCGGACGGTCGGCGTGAGAAATCGCGAACCTTTCAGCCGACATGGCCGGCACCGGAACTGCTAGACCACCGGCTTTTTCGCTCGGAGACCTGTTCCAGATATAGCCACCGATGGCAGTTTCAACGAACCTTTGAGGCGGTGGTCAGGCGCGTCGGCGCTTCCCGCCTGGGCCACGAGCACGGCAGAAGAAAGCCCGCACACGCACCTGAAAGCATGATGCCAAAGGTCCGAGCCTTGCCGTCGGGCCTGGACCTTTCATGCCATCGGGTTGGCTAGGCGAACCTCACCCGCGTGGATGGACGGCGACGCAGCGCGGCACCGAGCAGACCGAAGCCGCTCACCATCAGTGCCCACGATGCCGGTTCCGGAACGGCCGCAATTTCCCCGGCATAGTCGAGAACAGTTTGGCCGTCCGTAACGCCCGCACCGTAGTTCGCTCCGTTGCCGAAGTCGCCATTACTCCAGAAATTGACCCAGACACCATCGGAGGTCGTGAAAACCAATCCATAGATGTCGAAAATCCCTCCGTGGAACGGATAGTCACTCGCCGCCTGTGGGGATCCTCCCGGATAGAATAGATTATCGTAGGAGAAACCCGGCGCAACGCCGCCCGGATTTGGCACGCCCCCGGCGACGGGGAAGAAACCAAAGCTGTTTGGCGCTAACAGATTTGTCTCTTCTGGGTGCGCTGGATTGCTGGGCACGACGCCAGTGATCGTTGTGAAAAGGTTAATGTTCGTATTATTAAAGGTTCCGACAGCACCGGTAACAATATATGATCCAATCGGATCAACTGGATTTGGAGATGTTCCGGGCAGGACGCCAACATTTGGGTTTTCGACGTAAGTCAGTTCTATGGAACCACTCACGCCTGATCCCGAAAAATTGAAGAGGAAGCTGCTCGCTTGTGCCGGAAAGCTGCAGGTTGTCGCCAAAATTAGGGCGGCAGCCGCCCCATGTCTGATTAGCATCATCCATCTCCCACTTGGTTTTAACAATGAGATCCATCAGAGGCCGGCGCCATTGGAGGTCTTATTGGCAATTAACCTGGTCGAGATGGGCGAGTCATATTAACCAAATATTGTAAGATATGACAGTCATTTTTGGACTTACTATCCCAGTATGGCCACTTGTCGTCCGTCAACTGGCCGGTGAGGCCTGATCGTGAAGCGCTCTGCCCGAAAACGACGTAACCAGTCGGCCAGCGGCGGCCCCGAAAAGGCAGCAATGCCTCGACCCTCGCCCTTCGTACCTCACAATCCGCTCCTGAATGTACGGCCGGCCCTGATGATCGGTTCAAATGCACTGAACAGCTGCATCGCTGGCGACGATCGGGACGGGAACGAGCCGGGATGCGAACCGTTACCCCCGAACGGTCCACCGAGGGACGAAAGCGACACGTTGGTCCTTCGCCTCGCTCCCGCCGATCGGCATCCGCTCGCGGCAGCAGAGGGGGGCGACCCGCCATGGCCACCCTACCCGTGCGGGTGACCCGGGAGCTGTGAATTACTCCGGTTCCCCTTCAATTGTTATGTTTTGGCCGTCGATAGGGGCGGACGATACCGGCGCCACACTCTGCACCATTTCAAGCACCTGCGCCGGTGCCGGCAATTTATCAAATTGCGGATAACTATATGAAACGGCAAGGTCGTTCATCCTCACCGAATAGCCAGCTCCCTCTACAAGAACCATGATCGTGCGATCCACCTCGATTGACCGACCGGCATCTGCGATAGCAATCGTGTAGCCCTGCTTGTTTCCTTGCTTCCGATAAACGCTGGCGTTCGCATTGGACGGCCCTTCTCGGCACAGTTCGGCTCGTTCATCCGCGGTCGCCCTCGCAAGGAGCGCCCCCATCAGCGCCATAGTCATATCGGGTTTTTGAAGGCGCGCCTTTTTCGCAAAGGGGAGTGGCTCCGGACAAGCGAGGATTGGCCTGGCCTCAGCCGCCGGAGCCTGGGCGACGGATTCCGGAAAGCCGAGGCCGTTGATGACCTCCACCAGTTTTGCATCGATGCCTTCGCTTCACCCCAGTCGGCGGGCAAGGATGCTCTACGGCGCGTTTATAGGCCGAGCCAGCCACCCTTGAAGTCGACGGGGCTGGCCATCCTTCCCCTCCGGAACTGGCTGCTCGTCAGTCCAGCGGCGCGGTCATAATCGCGACGTTGGTGAGCATCACCACCGCAGCGGCGATCATCAACCAGCCGCGCTTATAGTCCTTCTTGCGCAGGATGAGGTAGATGCCGCCCACGCCGAGGAGGACGGCGGCCAGCATGAGGAGCGAGAGAACCGTAGAGAGCATGGCGCATGCGGTAACGCGAATGGCCGGGCAGCGCAATCCGCTGTGGCTTTCTGCGGCATGCGCCACTACATAGCGCCGCAACGGCGACTCGCGAGCGAATGCAGCGCCGCAACCGGGACATTGCGGGACAACCCATGCGTATCGCTATCGCATCAGACCACGCCGCCGTGGCGCTCAAGACCTCACTTTCGGACTGGCTGCGCGAGCAGGGCCATGCCGTGACCGATCTGGGCACGGACGGCAGCACCAGCGTCGATTATCCTGATTACGGCTATCGGCTGGCAGAGACTGTGGCCGCCGGCGAGGCGGATTACGGCGTCGCGCTATGCGGATCCGGCATCGGTATCTCCATTGCCGTGAACCGCAACTCCGCCTGCCGCTGCGCGCTCGTCTCCGAGCCGCTCTCCGCCACGCTGGCGCGCGAGCATAACGATGCCAACGTGATCGCGCTGGGCGCGCGGCTGACCGGCATCGATATGGCCAAGGCCTGCATCACCGCTTTCCTCGCCACGCCGTTCGGCGGCGACCGCCACGCCCGCCGCGTCGGCAAGCTGAGCAATCCGCCGGCTTTCGACGACGCGCCTCGCGCCACCGTCGATTGATCATGAAAGGATCCGCCGTCACCATGACCAGCGCGCCCGCCGCCGCAGCCGACATCGCGAACGAGCCCGCCGCCATCCGCTCGCCGGGCTTTTTCGGGGCCGGTCTGGCCGAGACCGACCCCGAGATCTTCCGGGCGATCCAAGGCGAGCTGGGCCGCCAGCGCGACAATATTGAGCTGATCGCCTCCGAGAACATCGTCAGCCGCGCAGTGCTGGAAGCCGCCGGATCGGTGATGACCAACAAATATGCGGAGGGCTATCCGGGCAAGCGCTATTATGGCGGCTGCGAGTGGGCCGACGTGGTCGAGACGCTGGCCATCGAGCGTGCCAAGCAGCTGTTCGGTTGCGCTTTCGCCAATGTGCAGCCCAATTCGGGCAGCCAGATGAACCAGGCGGTGTTCCTCGCGCTGCTGGAGCCGGGCGACGCCTTCATGGGTCTCGACCTTTCGGCGGGCGGGCATCTGACGCACGGGTCGCCCGTCAACATGTCCGGCAAGTGGTTCAAGCCCATCCCTTATGGGGTGCGCGCCGAGGACCAGATGCTCGACATGGACGCGATCGCGCAGATCGCGCGGGCCAACAAGCCCAAGCTCATCATCGCGGGCGGCACGGCCTATTCGCGCGTTTGGGACTTCGAGGCGTTCCGGCGGATCGCGGATGAGGTGGGCGCCTATCTGCTGGTCGATATGTCGCACTTCTCCGGTCTGGTGGCGGGCGGCGCACACCCCTCGCCCTTCCCGCACGCGCATGTCGTCACCACCACGACGCACAAGTCGCTGCGCGGCCCGCGCTCGGGCATCATCCTCACCAATGACGAGGCGATCGCCAAGAAGGTGAACAGCGCGGTGTTCCCCGGCATGCAGGGTGGCCCGCTGGTGCATATCATCGCGGCCAAGGCGGTGGCCTTCGCCGAGGCGCTCCAGCCCGAGTTCAAGGCCTATGCGCACCAGATCGTCGCCAATGCCAAGGCGCTGGCGGCCTCCGTGGCCGACGCCGGGCTCGCCATCGTTTCGGGCGGCACGGACAATCACCTGATGCTGGTCGACCTGCGTCCCAAGAACGCTACCGGTCGCGCGGCGGAAAAGGCGCTCGACCGCGCCTCGATTACCTGCAACAAGAATTCGGTACCGTTCGACACGGCGAGCCCGTTCGTCACCTCCGGCATCCGCCTCGGCACGCCGGCGGGCACGACGCGCGGCTTCCGCGAGGCCGAGTTCACCCAGATCGGCCAGTGGATCGCCGAGGTCGTGGACGGTCTGCGCCGCAATGGCGACGCGGGCGACGGCCAGGTCGAGGCGCATATCCGGGGAAAGGTGCGCGACCTGACTGCGCGCTTCCCGATTTATTGAAGGGAACCCAGGCCATGAGCGAGCCCAACGATCTTGTCGACAAGGCCAAGGCCGAAATCAGCGGCATGGCCAAGAAAGGGCTCGCCCATCCGTCCACCAAGCCGGTGCTGACCGGCGCGGCGATCGGCGCGGTCGCCGGCGCATTGCTGCCGGTCGTGTCGCTGCCGATCGGTCTCGTCGCCGGCGCGGGCATCGCGTTCTGGAACAGGATCCGCCGCTGACATGCGCTGCCCTTATTGCGGACACGAGGATAGCCAGGTCAAGGATAGCAGACCCACCGAGGACGGCGCGGCGATCCGCCGCCGCCGCCAGTGCGAGGGCTGCGCGGCACGCTTCACCACCTTCGAACGCATCCAGCTACGCGAAATCACCGTGGTCAAATCCGGTGGCGCGAGCGAGCCGTTCGATCGCGACAAGCTCGCCCGTTCGATCGAAATCGCCTGCCGCAAGCGCGCCATCGACCCGGTGCGGATCGAGCGGCTGGTCTCCGGCATCCAGCGCCAGCTTGAAACCAGCGGCGAGACCGAGGTAGCGACGACCCGCATCGGCGAACTGGCGATGGAGGGCCTCAAGGGGATGGACAGCGTCGCCTATATCCGCTTCGCCAGCGTCTATCGGGACTTCACCGAGGCCCGCGATTTCGAGGAATTCGCCGGGTCGGTTCGCGAGGTGGGCGGCGAGTGACGGCACGGTAGCACCGGACGAAAGACCTCGTCTCCACGAGTCAGAGGCCAAGAAGGGCACTGCCTCTGCAGATGAATGACGCAACGGAGATCAACGCACATATCAGTGCGTGCTACTTTAAGAACGTTCGCATCTCGTTGTGGCTCAACGCACGGGTTTGGTCGCAGCCGATTGCACCAATCCCCGACCGACTCCTCCCTCCTCCTCCACCGTGTCGGAACGCAGGATGCATGACGCGTTTCCACGCCACCCAACATGATATTGGGGGCGGCCTCCGCCTCCCCGCTCCGCTCCAGTCTTGACGCGAGCGCCCGAGAGGCCCAGCGGCATCCCACACTCACCAGGAGGATCCTCAACCTCATGACCAGCGTGGCCACGCCCCAGCCCGTCATCGTTCTCGTCCGTCCACAGCTTGGCCAGAATATCGGCAAGGCGGCGCGGGCGATGCTCAACTTCGGGTTGACGCGGATGCGGCTGGTCGCCCCGCGCGACGGCTGGCCCAACCCGGATGCCGGCCCCTCCGCCGCCGGCGCGGATGCCATTCTGGCCGAGGCAGAGTTGTTCGACACGCTGGCGGACGCCGTGGCCGATTGCGCCCATGTGTTCGCCACGACCGTGCGCAAGCGCGGCGTCACCAAGCCGGTGATGGCGCCCGACGAAGCAGCGCGCACCATCCATGCCGAGGCGGGTCTTTCCGCGCTTGTCTTCGGCCCGGAGCGCTCGGGCCTGGAGACCGACGAGGTCGCGCTCGCTCGCACGATCCTGACGGTGCCGATCAATCCCGAGTTCGGCTCGCTCAACCTCGCGCAGGCGGTGATGGTCGTGGCCTACGAATGGTCAAAGCAGCAGGAACTCGCCCAACCCCCGCGCACCGACCTGTTGCCGCCTGCCCCGCAGGGTGAGCTGGACGCGATGATCGCGCAGCTCGAGACCATGCTCGACGAAGCCGGCTATTTCTTCCCGCCCAGCCGCGTGCCCGCCACCAAGCGAACGCTGCGCACCCTGCTCAGCAAGCCAGGCTGGAACCATCTGGAGGTCCGCACCCTGCGCGGCGTGCTCTCAGCGCTCGCCAACCCCCGGACGCGCTGACACCGCCTGCGACACTTCCCAAACGTGTAAACGTGAACGCTTTTGCGTCCGCTCGCACGCCAGCCGCCATCGGCTGGCGCCGAAAATGCCTCATGTTGACGCCCGCGTTGCCTTCAACTCGGGCCAATTCGCCTCGCCACGCATAGACAATCCCTACCGACAACATATACAAAAATATGTTTAACAAACAGAAAATAATTGAATTTGATTCTATCAAATATATCATCAATACTATCGAAGGCTTAATGGTATACGGGCGCCTCGATCTGCATGAGAGAGATAATACCACATGTCATTCTGACTCTTGGCAGAAGCGGGAGTAACACCCTGGTCGATTTACTCAATCAGAGTGATGAGATTCTCAACTATGGGGAAGTACTCGGCTCGTGGAACAAGATTCGGCGTTTCCGCCGCCTGATTGCTGGCAACAGTGGTGGCGAGGCGCGCTATGTCGATCGTCTGCTCCATGATCGCTCCGTAGCGGCGGCCGCCAATCTGGCACGCACGGCCGGCAAGATCCGCCGGGGCGCGTTCGGCGACATCAAACGACTGCGGACGATCCGCACCATCGGTTTCAAAGAGTTTTCGCTCAATATCCGCAACATGGGTCTGGCGGACCATCTGCTCGGGCAGACCGACATCCGTTTCATAGGGCTGGTGCGGCGCAATCCGCTGGAACGGCTGGTCTCCTGGCGCCGCATGGCAGCAACCGGCGAAGTTGCCGCCCGTACCGCTCGCAAGGCAGCCCCTGTTGCGCTCACCCTCGATCCGGCGACGATCGTGGACGATCTGGAGATCATCCAGCGCGAGGTTGACGAACTGGACGCGTTGCTCGCCCGGATCCCCTCGGAGCGCAGGCGCGTTATCGAATATGACGATCTCTATGCCAGGCCGGACACGACCATACGCATCGCGCGGGATCTCTATGACTTTCTCGGCGTCACGCGGATGAACCCGCGCGTGCGGATGAAGAAGATCATCCAGCGACCGATGGCGCAAGTGATCGCCAATTATGAGGATTGTCGGCGCGCTGCCGCAAACAGCCGCTTCGCGCCCTGTTTCTCCTGAACACGCGCGCATGGGCCGACCCCCGGCGCGCGTTACCGCGCATCGTTCGTCAGCATCCACCACTCGGCAGCCTCACGCCCGTGGCATCGGCCGTGGATCCTCGGAATGCGTCAGAAGAAATCGCCTATGGACGAGAGCCGGTCGCCTCGTCTCGTAGCGACGGCAAGAGCCCATCAGGAGCGCCCGAGCGCGCCCCGAACCCAGGCAGCATTCAACCCGGCGCAATCGTCAGCGCCGCCGGCAGCTTGCCCCCGTCGGCGCCCCGCCCGCCGCATAAACCGGAACGCCCGCTTGCCTGGATCGGTTTTTACCGCAACGTACAGGCCATTCATGACAGCCGGCACTGCCCTCCACCGCGCCCAAAGCGGACGCGAGCATCATTGGGATGCCATCAGAGCGCTGCTGATGCTGCTCGGCATCCCCTATCACGTCGCCATGGCCTACCGCGCCGGGCAGGTGTGGATCATGAACAGCGGCGAGGGCGCGGCGATCTTCACATGGCTGGCGCAGGCGATCCATGCTTTCCGTATGCCGGCGTTCTTTATCATCGCCGGCTACTTCGCGGCATTGCTGCTCGGGCGGCGCTCACCGGGCTCATGGCTCAAGGGGCGGCTCGTCCGCCTCGGCGTGCCGTTCGCCGCGACCATCCTGACGCTCAACCCGCTGCTCAACCTGCTGTGCGAACTGTCCAACTTCTCCTGGACGGCGGCGCTGCGCTCCTGGGGCCATGAAAGCTCAACCTCGGGCGGCTATTGGGTGCGCCACCTGTGGTTCCTGATCGTGCTCGTCTATTTCTCCGCAGCGGCAGCCGTTTTCTGCCGCCTCCTGCCGCGCCTGCGCGCCGCCACCCTGTCGGCGCGGATCGACGGTTGGCTGGCACGTCATCTCATCTGGACGGTTATGGGTACCGCGCTGTTCGTCGGCCTGTGGGAAGGCGCCGCCATCGAATGGTTCTACATCAAGGGGCTGAACACCAACCTGATCCAGCAGATCCTGCGCGTCGACCAGACCATCGAGTTCCTGCCCTATTTCCTGATCGGCTGCGTGATCTCCCGCGCGCCGGCGCTCAAGGATGCGCTCTATCGCTTCTCACCCGCCGTCGCGCTGTTTGCAGTGGCGGCGCTGGCGCTCGACCTCGCCTTCCGCGATGCGCTCTGGCCGCCGTACGGTCGCTTTCTTGATACGCTTGCCGCGATCGGCCTGACGCAGTTGCTCATCGCCACCATCAGGCGGATCGGCGACCGCCCCAGCCCGGCGGTGCAGGAGATGGTGCGCGCCTCGTTCGTCATCTATCTCTTTCACCTGCCGATCATCGCCGGGCTGGTGCTGGCCGGCAAGGGGCTGGCGCTGCCACTTGGCCTCAAGGCGGGGTTGGTGATGGTGCTGACACTGGTGCTCTCCTATGGCATCTGGTGCCTCGTCCGGCGCTCCCCGCTGCTGCTGTTCCTGTTCGACGGCACGCGCGCGCCGCCGGCCGCACCGCCGCCGCTGGCCGCCCGGCGCCTCTGCCGCGAGAGCCTCTGATATGGCCCAAAGCCTTGACTCTGGCGCCCGCGCCCGCCATAGGCGCGCCTTCGCAATTGGCCCCGCACCCCGGTGAAGCGGTGGCCCTGCCCCTGAAACATGGATCGCAGGCGAAGACCGGGTTAGCCGCCGTGCTCTTGCAGAGCGCGGCAGACGTTGTTCGCAGTTGAAGGAAACATCTCATGACGAAGCGCACCAGCGCCAAGTACAAGCTCGATCGCCGCATGGGCGAGAACATCTGGGGCCGCCCCAAGAGCCCGGTCAACAAGCGTGAATATGGCCCCGGCCAGCACGGCCAGCGCCGCAAGGGCAAGATGTCCGACTACGGCATCCAGCTGCGCGCCAAGCAGAAGCTCAAGGGCTATTATGGCGACGTGACCGAAAAGCAGTTCAAGAAGAACTACTTCCTCGCCTCGCGCATGAAGGGCGACACCGGCCAGAACCTGATCGGCCTGCTCGAGCGCCGTCTGGACGCGGTCGTCTACCGCGCCAAGTTCGCGCCGACGGTCTTCTCGGCCCGCCAGCTTGTCAGCCACGGCCACGTCTATGTGAACGGCGTGAAGTGCAACATCGCCAGCCGTCTGGTGAAGCCGGGCGACGAAATCACGCTGGGCAAGAAGGCGCAGGAAATGGCGCTGGTGATGGAGGCGCAGAGCCTGCCCGAGCGCGACATCCCCGATTACATCGCGCCCGACGGCGCCGCCAAGGTTACCTACACCCGCGTGCCGACGCTGGATGAGGTGCCCTATCCGGTGAAGATGGAACCGAACCTCGTGGTCGAGTTCTACTCGCGCTGATCCGGCTTCGGGTTGGAATGCAAGAAAGGGCGGTCCGGCAACGGGCCGCCCTTTCTGTATTGGGCATCAGCTGCGGCGGGTAGAACGATGGGAGCGTCTCGGAGTCAGTCGGTATGCCTCCCTCGCCCCTGCTCAGGCAGGAGCCAAGGGCGGCAGGGGTCATGCGGCGGGATGCCGTGCTCCCGCTTTTTCAAGGGCACGTTAGTTCTGTGTGAAGAGCGTTAGGGCTGCCTGATGGCACTCACGACTGAGCGCACGGGCTGGCGAGGACAAAATCTCTGCTACGCAGGCGCCGTCACGGCTACCCCGGCAGATCAAACCGACGGGCGACCTCGGGCACGGAGCCCGGGCATCGCCCGTCTGTTCTCGGCAATCAGGCGGCGTCGGTTGCCAGCTCGCTTTCGAGCCAGCCCTTGAGCGCGCTCTTGGGGGCGGCGCCGACCTTGGTGGCGGCGGGTGCGCCATTCTTGAACAGGATCATCGTCGGGATGCCACGCACGCCGTAGCGAGTCGGGGCATCGGGGTGATCGTCGATGTTGATCTTGGCGATCGTCACCTTGTCGGCCAGTTCCTCGCTGATCTCCTCCAGCGCCGGGCCGATCATCTTACAGGGGCCGCACCATTCCGCCCAGAAGTCGACAAGCACGGGCTTGTCGGCGGACAGCACGTCGGTCTGGAAACTTGCGTCGGAAATCGCCTTGGTGGCCATGATTGCTCACTCCTTATGGTTGCCCTCATTTAGGGCGATGACGCGTCCGTCTCAAGGTTGCCAGCCACCAACTTCTGCTCGGGGCTTCCAAAGCGCGGCTTGTGCGCCGCGAGCAGCCCCGCCGGCAGATCGATGAGGCGCGGCCCGGCCGTGTAGAGCAGGCTGACGCGCTGCGGGCGGCCGGGGAAAATCTCCGCCAACGCGGCCGCATAGGCGGCCATCTGCGCGATGTGGGCGGGCGGTACCGCGCCGGCATGGGCAGGCACATGGCGGCCGGTCTTGAAATCGACGACATGGACGAGCGCGTCCGTCACCAGCAGCCGGTCGACTGTGCCCGCAATGACCTGCCCTTCCACCACCGCCGCGATCGGCGCTTCGGCCAGCGCATCCGGGCCGAACAGCGCAGCGTGAGTCGGGTCATCCAGCACCGCGCGGACATGGGCGATCAGCGCCTGGCGCGCGGCGGGATCGGCCAGCCCACCGACGCCGGCCAGCCAGCGCTCGGCGGCTTCGGCGCGGTCGGCCGGCGGCAGATCAGGGAGGCGCTCGAACAGCGCATGGAGCAGGCGTCCGCGTTCGGCGGCGGCGCGCATCGCGGCGTCCGGCGGTGGATCGGGCACATCGTCCTCGATGGCGGCGGAGGGTGCCAGCGGCCGGGGCGGCCGCGCCTCGGCGGGCGCCGGCGTGTGCAGCCAGACCGGCAGAACCTCGGGCTCGGCGGTCACCGGCGCCCCTGCGCCGACCGCCTTCGCCGGCTTGAGGTCCGGCGGGCCAAGCCATTGCAGCCCCTCACCCCACGCCGCCACCGCAACCGGATCGGCCCCGAGACGACGCAGCGCGTTGTGTGTTGCCTGATACCAGCTCGTTTCCGGCGGCACGCCCTTGGCACGGCTGCCCAGCGCGCCGGTGACGATAAGCTGCTCCTGCGCACGAGTGAGCGCCACATAGAGCAGCCGCCAATGTTCCTCCATCTCGGCCGCGTCCGCGCCACCCATCGCCTGCTCGATCGGCTCGGCCGCCTCGCCCTTGCCGGGGCGGATCAATGGCAGCACCGCGCCCTCGCGCACCGACAGCGCCACCGCATCCGCCCGCGGCTTGGCCCCGGGGTCGAACGCGGCATCGGCGAGGATGACGATCGGCGCCTCCAGGCCCTTGGCGCCATGCACGGTCATCACGCGCACCATATCGCCGGATTCGTTCAGCTCACGCTTGATGTCGGCATCGCCCCGGTCGAACCAGTCGATGAAGCGCTGCAAGGACGGGTGATCGTCTGCCTCGAAGGAGAGCGCGGCGTTGACCAGTTCATCAATGGCGTCGCGCGCTTCCTCACCAAGCCTGGCGACGAGCTTGCGACGCCCTTCCATCGGACCGGAGAGGATCGCCTCCAGATAGCGATAAGGCGTGGTGAAATCGGCGGCGGCAAGCAGCGCCCGCAAGGGCGCCTGCGCCTCGGCCGGCAGCGTCTCGCGCAGATGCGCCCAGAGCGAGCGCCCTTCCGGTCGCAGCGCACGCGCCATGAGATCATCCTGACTCCAGCCGAGCAGCGGCGAAACCAGCAGGTTGGCGAGGTTGAGATCATCCCCCGGCTGCACGGCAAAGCGCACCGCCGCCTGCAGATCCCGCACCGCGAGCGGCGCTTGCAGGCGCAGCCGGTCAACGCCCGCCACCGGCACGCCCGCCTCGTAGAGCCGCGCGACGATCAGGCGCGACAGGGCGCCGCGGCTCCGCAGCAGGATGAGGATATCGCCCGGCCGCGCCGCGCGGCCTTGCGAGGCGAGCCAGACCGGCTCGTCCAGCCAACCCTTGATGAGCGCGGCGATCTTCTCGGCGTGGCGGCGCTGGTGATCGGCCAGCCAATCCTCGTCGCCCTCGGTCGGGCTCTCCTCCGCCTCGGCATCCTCGTCCTCCTCGGGCGGATTCAGCGACGTCGGCGGGAGCAGCAGCACCTTGCCGGGGTGTGGGCGCGCGCTTTGATGGGGGGCGGACGGCGCCTCCAGCCCGAGCGCGGCATGGCCCACCTCCGCCAACACCGCGTCGACCACGTCCAGCACCGCCGGCACCGAGCGGAAACTCAAGGACAGCGGCAGCTCGGCAAAGGGATGGTCGACCCGCGCGGTCGCCTCGCGGAAGAAGCGCAACGCCTTGAGGAACGCCTCGGGACTGGTGCCTTGGAAACCGAAGATCGCCTGCTTGGTATCGCCCACGACAAAGAGTGTGCGCAGCGTGCGGGCAGTCTCCTCCTCCACCTCCAGAAATTCAGCAACGATCGACCAGACGATGTCCCACTGCGCATCGTTGGTATCCTGAGCCTCGTCGACGAGGATGTGGTCGACACGTTGATCGAGCTTGTAGCGAATCCACTCGGCCATGCCGGCCTGCGTCAACAGCGCGCTCGCCCGGCCGATGAGATCGTCGAAATCGACCGCGCCCGCCTGCCGCTTGGCCTGCGCATAAGCGCGGGCGTAGGCGCGGCCGGCGATCAGCCCCTGCGCGGCGCAGCGCACATAGGCGACCTGCCGGCGCAGGGCGAGCAGCGCGGCGGCCGCCTCCCCCGCCTCGGCCGCCAGCGCGACATAATCCGGCTCGGCAGCCAGCAATTTATCGCGGTTGCGGTTCTTGACCTCGCCGTCCTTGGTAAGCAGCGCCGACCGCAGGTCCTCCAGCATCGCCACCCGCGCGGGCGCATCGGCCGCCAGCCAGCCGGCGATCAGCTCGGCGCAGGTGATGCCCGAGGCCGCGCCCCACGCCCGGTTGGCCGCCGCGACCGCCCGCAACGTGCGCACGGGGAAGGCATCATCCGCGCACCAGCCCGCTAACGCTTCCTCGATGTCGCCTTCCGGCAGACCAAGGACGCCGAGCAGGAAGCTCTCGATATCGGGCGGCAGCAGCGCCAGCAGGTCGGCCGCCGGCACGCATCTGGCGAGATAGGCGAGCGTGCCGCCCTCTCCCATGCGCAGCGCCAGCATCTCCAGCGCGTCGAGCACAGCCGCCTCGCCATCCCCCTCCGCCGTCTCGATCATCGCGATCAGCGCGCGCCGGGACAGTTCCGCCTGCCCGCGCTCGTCCAGCGGCTCGAAGCCCGGCACCAGCCCCGCCTCCAGCGGGAACGCGGCGAGCAGCCCCTGGCAGAAGCTGTGGATGGTCTGAATGCGCAGGCCTCCCCCCGTCGCATCGAGCACGCGGGCGAACAGCAACCGGGCGCGCGCAACCGACTCCGGGCCGGGATCCTCACCCAGCGCGATGAGATCGGCCGCGACCTCAGCGCTCTTGCCCTGCACCCAGCGGGCGAGGCGGCTGTGGACGCGCTCGGCCATCTCCGCCGCGCCGGCCTTGGTGAAGGTGAGGCAGAGGATGCGCTCGGGCGCGACGCCGGCGAGCAACAGCCGCAGCACGCGCGCGGAGAGCACGTGCGTCTTGCCGGTGCCGGCCGAGGCGCTGAGCCAGACGTGCTGGCGCGGATGCGAAGCGTCCGCCTGCTCGGCCTTGAGCGGCTTGAGCGCGCCAATCTCAGCCATCACCGCCTCCCGGCTGGCCACCCCGGCCGAACCACTCATCCAGCCGCATCAGCTGGTCATAATCGGTGAACACCGGGGCATCCGAATGGGGGCGCGCGGGGAAAGGCTCGTCACCGGTCAGCCAGCGCGCGGCGGCATCGTCGAAGAAGCGCGCAACCATCGGCAGAAATTCCTCGGTGGCGATCCGCCCCCGGCTGCCTTTGGCGTCCGTCACCACCTTGCGGTTGCCGAACTGGCCGTTCGCCCCCTTGTTGAGCCGCCAATATTCGAACGCGCCAACCGCCGTCTCCGCCGCCACCGCCGGGAAGCCGCCCGCCTGAGCAATCAGCCCGAGCAAGCCGAGCTGGAGCGAATAGCCCGCCCGCACCTGATTGACCGTGGCGACCGCGCCGCTCTTGTAATCGACGATGCCGACCGATCCGTCCGCCAGCCGATCCACCCGGTCCGGCTTGCCGCGCAGGGTGACGCCGCCGCGCTCGATCGTGCCCCATTGCTCCCCGAACAGGATGGTGCGCCCCGCCTCTGCCTGCGCGGCCACCTCCGCCGCGACCCAGTCCAGCGCGGCAAGCAAGCGTGGCTGCCACAGCGCCTTGAGCAGCGGATGCGCGGCCGCGTCCGCGATCATCTCCCGCGCGAGCGCCGCCAGCCGTGCGGGGTCGCCGCTACCCTCCTCCATCCAGCGCTGGAGCACATCGTGCGCGCGGGTACCGCGCCACGCCGGCCCCGGATCGGCATCGACCGGCTCCAGCGAAGCAAGGCGGAGGATTTTCGAGGCATAGAAAGCGTAGGGATCGGCGCGCAGCCGGTCGACATCGGTGACGGCGATGGCGGTCGGCCGGGCGGCGCGCGGCGGGCATGGCGCCGGCTGAGCATAAGCCGACGTGGGCGTGGAGGGTCGGTCAATGGCCCTCGCCAACACGATCGGACGCGGATCCTCAACCCAGCGCTCGCCAGTCATCGCTTTGAGGCGCAGCCAGAAGCGCGAGGCAACGGTGGGCGCGGAAGCATCGCGCCGCGCGCGGGAGAGCAGCACCTGCGGCGCGCCAAGCCCATTCGCGAAATCATGCGCGGCGAGGCCGATGCGATAATCCAGCCCCGGCAGGCCGAGCGCACGGCGCAGGCGCGGCGCAAGCCACGGGTCGGGCGACGGCAGGCCGGGCCACACACCTTCGTTGAGGCCCGCGAGGATCATCAGGTCCGCCTGCTGGAGCCGCGCTTCGAGCAGGCCCAATATCTGCACGCGCGGATGCCCGCCCTGCGGCGGCCGCACCGCCTGCGCGGCGAGGATCTGCGCGAGCATCCCGACGAAGCCGGCGGTATCGGCGAGCGGCGGGCCATGCACGGCGGCGGCTTCGGCATCGGCGAGGCAGCGCGCGGCGGCATGACCCTGATGCCCGGCCCAGACGCGCTCGCCGGTGAGTGCGGAGGCCACCTCGCGTACCGCCGCGAACAGAGCCGGTAGCGGGCGGACCTGCGCGAACGCGTCCTCGATCGGCGCCAGCATCGCCGCCACGTCCGGCCACCATGCCCGCACGGCGGCTCGCAGCGTCTTCTGCCGCCCGCCTGTGTCGGCGAGCAGCGCGGTGATACCCGCCAGCCCCGCGCCCGGCCTCGGGCCGCGCAGCAGCAGGTCGAGGCCGCGCACCGCCTCCAGCCACGGCAGGCGCGCGTCGCCCGCCATCACCAGTGGATGCTTGAGCAAGGCGAGCAGCGCCACCGGCGCAAAATCGTCCGCCCCGGCCTGCGCCAGCGCCAGCAGCAGCGTGCCGGGCGGCAGCTGTGCCAGCGGGCGGCCGGCGCTGTCGTCCGCCGCGATGCCCCAGCGCGCCAGATGTGCCGACACGCGGGTGGCGAGGGCGCGGTCCGGTGTGACCAGAGCCGCCGTGCGGCCCGGCGTCTCCACCGCCTCGCGCAGCGCGATCGCGATCGCCTGCGCCTCCTCGGCGGGGTTGGCCGCCTCGATGGCGCGCACGTCCTTGAGCGAGCGCTCGGCCGCCGGCACCTCCGGCCAGCCGCCGGTGAGCAGCGGCGGCAGCATGGCGTTGCTGATCGCCCGCCCGCGCGCCGCCCGCGCATCATGTTCGCTGCCCCAGCGCCACAGCGCCACCTCGTCGCGGTGCGCGTCCATCCGCTCCAGCAATAGCTTGAGGGCAAATTGCGGGTGCGATTCGAGCGCGGGCGGCAGTTCCCGCCCCGGCTCGGGCGGCGTCACCGGGCCGATTGCGTCCCACTGTTCGGCGGTCAGGTGGAGGTCGAGATCGGGCAACACGACCATGCCCTGCGGCAGCCCCGCCACCGTCTTGAGCAGTCCGGCAACGGCGGGTGCGCTGGTGACGATGCCCGCCGCGACCACGAAGCGATCCGGCGGCGCTTCCCGCCAGCGCGCGGACACATGCTCCAGCAGGCGGTTGCGGCGCTCCGCCATGTCGATGCAGCCGCGCGTCGCCAGTTCGCGCTGCCAGGCCTCCATCAGCGCCTCGAACTCGCCGAACGCCGCCTGCCAGTGTCCGGAGAGATCCTCCGGCTCCAGCGCCTTGAGGTCCGCCGGCCCCTTGCGCTCGACGAGCAGTTGGTCGAGCGTCGCCGCCAGCGCGCTCGCCAGCCGATACGCCTCGCCGATCTCCAGCCGCTCGCCGCGCCGGGCGCGCTGATCAGCAACGAGGCGGGTGAGGATCATCAGCCGCTCGGCCGGGGCGATGGCCGGCGGGATCGCGGCATCGCTGCCCATCGGCGCCAGCGCGCTGCCCAGTGTCTCGCCCAGGTCGACGTCGCCCACCGGCACCAGCCGGGGGAGCAACAGCCCGGTGCCGGAAGCGCGCACGAAGGCGTCGCGGACCGCCCGGATGGCACGGTTGTTGGGAAGCAGCACGATGCCGCGCGCGAGCGCCAGCCCGCCATCGGCGCGACCGTGGCGGGCGAGCAGTCCGGCGGCGAGCGCATCGGCAAAAGCCCGGTGCGCGGGAATGGTATAGAGAGCGGGCCCGCGTCGCTCAGCCACCGCGCAGCCCAGCCTCGACCAGCGGCAGCGCGGCCGGCGAGCCGACATCGAACCACAGGCCCGTATGCACGAAGCCATAGGCCCGCCCCGCCGCGATGGCGCGATCCCAGAACACATTGGTCGAGAAATGGTCCGACGGCGGATCGACGATCAGCCGGGGCGAGATGATCTGCACCGCGGTGAACACGAAGGGCGCCAGTCGCCCCGGCTTGCGCCGCGTAATCCGCCCCTGCCCGTCCATGTGGAAATCGCCGGGCCCGGCATGGCCCGTCGCGCAGGCATGGGGCACCATCAGCAGCAGCACGTCCATGATCGCGTCGTCCCAGCGGGCGGCAAGCTGATGGATCGCGTCATAAGGCCCATTGAGCCAGAGATTGTCGCTCGCGGCGCACAAGAACGGCTTGTCGCCGAGCAGCGGCAGCGCCTTGACCAGCGCGCCGCCTGTTTCCAGCAGCTTGTCGCGCTCGTCGGAGATCAGATACTCCGCGCCCGTCTGCCGCGCCCGCGCGCGCAGATGCGCTACGATGGAATCCGCCAGATAATGCACGTTGATCACGGTGCGGCGGATGCCCGCCTCCTCGATCCGGTCGAGCGCGTGGTCGATGAGCGGCTGGCCGCCAACGCGGATCAACGGTTTGGGCCGGGTCGCCGTCAGCGGCCGCATCCGCTTGCCGAGACCGGCGGCCATCAGCATCGCCGTCTCCAGCTTGAGGGTCATGCCGCGCCTACACCGATGCGCAAGGTGCCCCGCGCCTCGCCCGGCACGTTGGCGGCGAACCAGGCCGCCACGGGCGCCAGCGCCGGGTGGGCGAGGTCACGCTCCAGCAGGCCCCACATGCGCGGCAGGAAATCGAGATAGCGCGGCTTGCCGTCCCGCTGGCACAGGCGCGTGAAGATGCCGATGATCTTGGCGTTGCGCTGCGCCCCCAGCACCGCATAGGCCGCGCGGAAATCGCGCGAGGTCGGCGCCATCGCCTCGTAATGGGTGAGCATCGCCGCCTCGATGGCGGGCGACACGTCGCGCCGCGCGTCCTGGAGCAGCGAGACGAGATCATAAGCCGGGTGCCCGGCCAGCGCGTCCTGGAAATCCAGCAACCCCAGCCCGCGCGAGCGGCGGACGTCCGGCAGCAGCATGATGTTCTCGGCGTGATAATCGCGCAGCACCGTGACGACCGGCGCGGCGTCCTGCTCGGCGATGGGCAGCACCGCATCCCACGCGGCGGCATAGCCGGCCTCGTCCACCACCAGCCCCGCAGCCGGACAGAACCATTCGGTGAGCAGGGCCGCCTCGCGCTGATAGACGGCGCGGTCATAGGGCGGCAGGCAGTCGGCGGCGGGCAGGCAGTGCAGGTCGGCGAGCAGCGAGACGGCGCGACCATATATGTCCAGCTCGTCCTCCGGTGTCTCATCGAGCCGCTCGCGCACCCGCTCGTCGCCGAAATCCTCCAGCAGCACGAGGCCCTGGTCGAGATCGCGCGCGAGGATCTCCGGCGCGGCGAAGCCATGGCCGCACAGCCACTCGCCCACCGCGATGAACGGGCGCGGATCTTCGTGCGGCGGCGGCGCATCCATCAGCACGGCGCGGCGGTCCGCCTCGATCACGCGGAAATAGCGCCGGAACGAGGCATCGCCGGCGAGCGGCAGGATGCGTGCGCCGCCCCACCCGGCCGCGGCAAGGAAAGCGGGCGCGCCGGCGGGCGGAATCATGTCTGTGGCCATCGCCCCTTCCAAGCCCCCGGCACGGCGACTGTCAAGATGCGCCCCCCGTCCGCTGCCACCGCAATGTGGATGGCCAGCGCGATATCCGCATATAATCCGCCGAGCCGGTCCGGCCATTCGATCGCCAACGCGCCGCCGTCCAGCCAGTCGTCGAGACCAAGCTCGGCCACCTCGTCGGAATCGTCCAGCCGATAGAGATCAACATGCGCGATGGGCAACCGCGTCTCCGGCGGGTCGTAGCCCTGCACGATGGCGAAGGTCGGGCTCGGTGCCTCGCCGGCAAACCCAAGGCCGCGCAGCAGGCCGCGCGCCAGCGTCGTCTTGCCCACGCCCAGCCCGCCTTCCAGCGTTACCACGTCGCCCGCGCGCAGATGCACGGCGATGGCGCGCCCGATCGCCTCCAGCGCTGGCACATCGGCCGCGTGCAGGGTTGCCGTCGTGCCCATTCAGTCGCCGCGCGGCAAATCGACGGTGACGATCGTGCCCTGCCCCGGCTCGGACATGAGAGCGACGCTCCCGCCATGCGCCTCGACAAGCTGGCGGGCCAGCGGAAGACCGACGCCGGACGCCCGCCCATCCGCACCGCGGCCGAACCGCGCGAACGCATCGAACAGCCGTACCTGCGTCTTGGCGTCGATCCCCGGCCCATTGTCGGAGACGACGATCCGCACCGCATCGCTGCTTCCCTCGGCATGGATGAGCACCCGGCCGCCGCCATCGACATAGCGGACGGCGTTGTCGACGATATGCTCGATTGCCTGGTGGAGCCGGCGCGCGTCGCCGCTCACCGCGCCGATCTCGTCAGGGATATCAAGCGCCAGCGTCACGTCGCGCGCTGCTGCCTGCGCCTCGATCTCCCCGGCAATGCGGCGCAGAAGAGCCTCCACCGCCACCGGCTTGCGCTCGATAGGCAGGCCGCCAGCCGCGCCCTGCGTCAGGTCCAGCACATTGTCGATCAGCCGCGAGAGCCGCGTCGTGCTGGCAATGATCGCCTCCACATAATCCCGCATCTGCGGCGAAAGCTCGCCGGCATAGCCCGCCTGCATCATCTCCGCGAAGCCGGCGATGGAGGTCAGCGGCGTGCGCAGCTCGTAGCTCATGTTGGAGACGAAGGCGGTCTTGACCCGATCAGCATCCTCCAGCGCCTCGTTGCGGTCGCGCAGCGCCTGCTCGATGCGGCGGCTGTCGGAGGTGTCGAGCATCACGAACAGCGCGTTGCCATCCGGCAACGGGATGGCGGCAAACTCGAAATAGCGCCCGTCGGCAAAGGCGATGTGCCCGCCGCGCTGCCGCCGCTCGACCGTGGCCGCCCGGATGAGTTGGTGGACGAGGCCCGCCTGCTGAGGCTTGGCGAGGCGGTCGGCCAGCCCCGCCATCAGCTCATCGACGCGCGGATGGCTCGCCAGCCGCGTCTCCGGCACGTCCCAGATCTGGCGGAAGCGGCTGTTCCACAGATGAAGCCGCCCGTCCGACGAGAAGACCGCAATCGCCTCGAACAGATTGTCGAGCGTCGCGGTGCGCACGCGCAGCAGCGTATCGCGCGCGCTGGAGAGCTGCATATGCTCGGTGCGATCCTCGAAGATCAACAACAGCCCACCGTCGGGCAGCGGCTGGGCGTAGACGCGCAACTGCACGCCATCGCGCAGGCGCCAACTCTCCTCGTGGCTCTCGGGCGACTGGAACCACTGCCGGCGCTCCCGGCGCCAGGCGGGGAAATCGGGTGTTTCGGGCACGAGCCCGGCATCGCGCATGGCATCGAGCACACGGTCGAAATCGGTCTCGGCCGCCGCCACGTCCGGTCGCAACCCGAAGAGGCTGAGGAACGGCTGGTTGCAGAATCTGAGCCGCTGGTCCGCGCCGAACTGGACGACGCCGGCCGAGAGCCGGTCCAGCATGTCGCGATTGGCCTGGATGAGCCGGCGCAGTTCGGCGCGCGCCTCTTCCAGTTCCTGCATGTCGATGGCGTAGCCGGCCACGCCGACCTCGCCCAGCGGCACGTCGACGATGCGCATCGACCGCCGCTCGCCGTCGATGGTGACCGGAAGCATCCGCGCGGTCGGGGTCTGCGCGTCGGCGGCGCGAGCGGCCGAATCGCCGGGCGAAAGGCCGTCCACGGCCTCGACCAGCTCGATCCCCTGCTCGATGACCTGCTGCGCGGATTCGGCGTCCACCGCGCGCACATAGGCGCTGTTGACGAGGCTCAGCCGCTGGTCGGGCGCCCGGTGCCAGACCGGCATCGGTGCCGCCTCGATCACGCCGGAGAGCGCCTCCAGCGCCTCGCGGTAGCGCACCGACTGGCTGCGCAGCTCTTCGATCTGGGACTGGCTCTCGGTCGCATCGAACAGCCACAGCACGATGGTGCCGGGGCTGGCGAGGTCCGGTCCCGCCGGCCCGCCGCGCACCAGCAGCGTGCGGCTGGAGCCCTGCGCCCGCACCGGCAGGACGAAAGCGCGGCTGCCGCGCTGCGCCGCCTTGATCTCGGCCGCCAGCGCGCGGGCATGGTCCGGCTCCAGTCCACCCTCTTCCGCCACCAGCTCGGAGAGGAAGACCGGCACGGTGGTGCGCCCCAGCCAGTTGGCGAGCCGGTCGGGTGCCTCGATCCGCCCGTCAGTGCGCACGAGCAGCGGTATGGCGGGCGCGGACTGGAGCAGGTCGGCCAGCCGATCCGCCTGCCCGCGCGCCTGCCGCGCGCTGCGCCGCAGGGCGAGGCCCGAGGCAAACGCCCACGCACCGGCCACCAGCCAGATGGCCAGCGCCGCGCCGAGAGCAAGGGAGGAGAGCGTTGTCACCGCGCTGGATTACGTGGCTATCCCGCCGGAGACAACGGGCGATCGCGGATCGGTGCTATCGTGGGCGCAGGATGGCGGCGGGAAGGTCTCGAAAGGAGGCAATAAGCCTCCCCACGAGGCACGCAGCGTCGTGCATCTGCGCAGGGAGTGCACGGGGTTCCACCTGAACAGGCGCGGCCTGCCCAAAGGAAAACGGCGGCCTTTCGGACCGCCGCTTCCGGTTCATGGAGAGGAAGGCGCGTGGGCCTTCTCCGCCATCAGTATCGGTAGTGATCGGGCTTGAATGGCCCGTTGACCGATACGCCGATGTAGCTGGCCTGTTTGGGGGTCAGTTTGGAGAGCTTGACGCCGAGCTTGTCGAGGTGGAGGGCGGCGACCTTCTCGTCGAGATGC
>DASRXX010000006.1:0-226268 GCA_035654015.1 Sphingobium sp. | reverse complement strand
GCGCCAGCTCGCCCTTGATCTTGCCGGCGACCTTCTTCATCGCCTTGGTCTGCGCCGACGAACCGACGCGCGACACCGACAGACCGACGTTCACCGCCGGACGGATGCCCTGATAGAACAGGTCGGTCTCGAGGAAGATCTGGCCGTCGGTGATCGAAATCACGTTGGTCGGGATGTAGGCCGACACGTCGTTCGCCTGGGTTTCGATCACGGGCAGGGCCGTGAGCGAGCCGGCGCCGTTTTCGTCGTTCATCTTCGCAGCGCGCTCGAGGAGGCGCGAGTGCAGATAGAACACGTCACCCGGATAGGCTTCACGTCCGGGCGGACGGCGCAGCAGGAGCGACATCTGGCGATAGGCGACGGCCTGCTTGGACAGGTCGTCATAGACGATCACGGCGTGCATGCCGTTATCGCGGAAATACTCGCCCATCGCGCAGGCGGTATAGGGCGCGAGGAACTGCAGCGGCGCGGGCTCGGAAGCGGTCGCAGCGACGACGATGGAATATTCCATCGCGCCATTCTCTTCGAGCTGGCGGACGATCTGCGCCACGGTCGAGCGCTTCTGGCCGATGGCAACATAGATGCAGTAGAGTTTCTTGCTCTCGTCGTCGCCGGCGTTCGGCCCCTTCTGGTTGATGAAGGTGTCGATGGCGACGGCGGTCTTGCCGGTCTGGCGGTCGCCGATGATCAGCTCGCGCTGGCCACGACCGATGGGAACGAGCGCGTCGATCGCCTTGAGGCCGGTCTGCACCGGCTCGTGCACCGACTTGCGCGGGATGATTCCCGGCGCCTTCACCTCGACGCGCGACCGCTGGTCGGAGACGATCGGGCCCTTGCCGTCGATGGGGTTGCCAAGACCGTCGACCACGCGGCCGAGCAGACCCTTGCCGACCGGCACGTCCACGATGGTCCCGGTGCGCGTGACGGTGTCGCCTTCCTTGATCTCCGCGTCCGAACCGAAGATCACGACGCCGACATTGTCGGCCTCCAGGTTGAGCGCCATGCCCTGCACGCCATTGGCGAACGCGACCATCTCGCCGGCCTGCACGTTGTCGAGGCCGTGGATACGGGCGATGCCGTCACCCACGCTCAGCACGGTGCCGACTTCGCTGACCTCGGCCTCGGTGCCGAAATTGGCGATCTGGTCCTTGATGACCTTGGAGATTTCTGCGGCGTTGATGTCCATGTTCAGCCTTTCATCGGACCTTCTGCAAGGGCCTGGTCAGCCCTTCATCGCGTGGGCGAGCTTGTTCAAACGGGTACGGATGGAACTGTCGATCATCTGGCTGCCCATCTTGACGATGAGGCCGCCCATGATCGCGGGATCGACAGCGAGATCGAGAGCCATGTCGCGGCCGGTGCGCGCCTTCAGCTGCTTGGCCAGCGCGGTCTGCTGCGTCTTGCTGAGCGGGAAGGCAGAGGTGACCTCGGCGCGCGTCTCGCCCTTGTGGGCGGAAAGCAGCGTATCGAAAGCGCGGATGACCGCAGGGATCTGCGCGAGGCGCCGGTTCTGCGCCAGCACGCCCAGCGTGCGGCTGGTGAGCGAATCGAGCTCGAGCTTGCCGGCCACCGCCTCAATCGCTCTGGCAGCCGCGTCACGCCCCACCAGTGGGCTCTGCGTCAGTGCACGCAGATCGTCCGATTCGGCCAACGCCGCCTTGAGCGTGGCGAGACTTGCGGCGACCGAATCGAGCGCCTTGCCGTCCCGCGCGAGCTGAAACAGCGCGAGCGCATAACGCCCCGCTAAGCTAGCCTGAATACCGCTGGAATTCTCCACGCGCGCCTATGCCTCTTGTCGTCGATTTGAATTGCGCCAGAAAAGAGAGGGCGTTCAAACGCCCCCTCGACACGCCGGGGCGGTTAGCAGGGGTCGCGGGAGGATGCAAGCCGCGAGGGTCAGGCCGAACGCCGACAGAGACGGCGGGCCAGTATTGCCCGGCGGACCTCACGGCACGGCGGGTTCAGCCTGCCGCGTGCGACAGCCATAGGCGAGCCGTTCATTGGGCTGCGCAGGCAACAGCGCCACAATATCCGCCTGCATCCGCGCCAGCGCTGCGAGCCGCTCGGGATCGGCGGTGCACCCCGACCAGCCAAGCTTTTCGCGGAGCGCGCGCGCTTGCTCGACCGTCTGTTCGCCCACCAGATATTTGTCTGCCCGGTAGCGGCCGATGGCGGGATCGAAGGTGCGCACCGAGATGGAAGCCTCCTCGGCGGGCACCAGCACGCGTGACCACTGGCCGGCACTCTGTACGAACTGCGTCTGGCCATTGAGGCAGCCGCCCGCCGTCCAACTGAACGGGACATCGGCGGTGTCCGAGACGGTGACTCGGCTCAAGGCATTATCGATGCGGCAGACATTCTCGCCGACGCCGGGCACCTGCGCCGCCGTTTCGGCCTGCGCGCCATTGGCGGCGTTGGCCGGCTCCGGCCCCTCGCCGGCGCTAAACCCGGGACGCAGCAGGAAAGCAAGGATCGACGCGAGCAGCAGACCCCCCGAACCGATGGCAAACAGACGCGCACGACGCAACTCGCCCTTGGAGTGATCGAACACGGCAGCGCCGCCCGCCACCGCCGCCAGCGCGAGCAGCACCGCCGCCAACGCCATCACATTCTCACGCCAGACGATCGTCGTCTGCTGCGCTTCCTCGCGCGCGGCAAGCGCCCGTTCACGCGCGGCCAGCGCGGCCTCGCCGGCGCGCTTGTCCGCATCGGCACGGGCCCGTTCATCGGCGGCTTGCTGCGCCGCCTCGATCTCCGCCATCGAACGGCACGCCTCGCTCGACCGCTGCACCTGCACGCCCGCCTGGCGCAGGAAGCTGGCAATCTCGCGATTGGAGACAGCGAAGCCATATTCCGCATCGCTGCCGTCCGATAGCGAGCCGAAGCTGTTGAGGCCGACCACCCGCCCGCAATCGTCGATCAGCGGGCCACCGCTGTTGCCGGCTGCCAGCGGGGCGGTGTGGAGGATGGTATCGAACTGCTTGGAAGCCCGCCCGGCCGAGACGGTGCCGGAGGTGCGCACCGCGCTCATCGGGCGGATGATGTCCTCCAGGTTCATGCCCTGCGCGCGGTCGACCGCGCCGGGGTAGCCGATGGCGGTGACATGATCGCCGTCATTGGGCGCGCCGGCAAGGAAGGTGGCGACCGGCAGTTTGCCGCCCTCCACCGCGAGCAGCGCCAGATCGTTGCCGGGGGAATAAGCGATGATCTTGCCGCCGTAGCTCTTGGTCCCTTCCGATGGGATGACACCGATGACAATGTTGGGCTCGGAGCGGACCAGCTCGACGACATGGGCGTTGGTGAGCACGCGATCGGGCGCGATCACCAAGCCGCTGCCGTGGCCGACGAAATAGGCGTTGTCGCCATCCGTCGCGACGAGGGCGACGCGGACCACGCTGCGCGATGCAGCGGCGACATCCTGCGTGTCCGCCCGCGCCGGCAGAAGCGGCAGGGCGGCCAGTAAGAGGCCGAGAAGAACCGCGACAAGCGGACGGGGAAAGCCCTGGATGCGTGGCGTCATATCCTGCTCTTAGCCGCCGCCGTGCGATCCCGACAGGGGGATTCGTCGGCAGCCGACTTTGAGCGCAAGGCGTGGGAAGCGGGACGGGACTGGCGGGGGTATGTAGACACTTATGAACAACGATTCGGCGTTTTTACCCGGCCATGCCGCTGTAGGATCGGGCGATGCCCTGTTGGACCCGGCCGGGCACGCATATGGTGCGGCCCATGATGGCGCATCCCAGGGAGCGAGTCCCTTGACCGATCCTACAGCAGGCCCCGTTCCCGGGCTGAGCGAAGCACAGGCGCTGGCGGCGTTCGAGGCGCGCGACCGCGCGATGGATGGGCGATTCGTGGTCGCGGTGAAAACCACCGGCATCTACTGCAAGCCGAGCTGCCCGGCGCGCCGGCCGCGCCGCGAGAATATCGAGCTGATGCGCGACGGAGCGGCGGCGCGGGCGGCTGGTTACCGGGCGTGCCGCCGCTGCAAGCCGGACGATCTTGCGCGCGACCGCACCGCCGTCGCCCGCGCGCTCGCGCTGATCGAGGCGAACGAGACGGCGCCCCCGTCGCTCGCCGACCTCGCCCGCGCGGTGGGTTACGCGCCGCACCATTTCCAGCGACTGTTCACCCGCGACGTCGGCATCTCCCCGGCCGCTTATGCCCGGCATCTACGGGCCCGGCGGCTGGCGACGGCACTGACAGGGACCGCGCGGATCACCGACGCGCTCTACGACGCTGGCTACGAAGCGCCCAGCCGCGCCTACGCCGATGCGCGGGCGCACCTCGGCATGAGCCCTTCAGCCTGGCGCAAGGGCGGCGACGGGGTGACAATCCGCTTCGCCGTGGCAGCGAGCGCACTGGGCCCCCTGCTCGTCGCCGCCACCGACAAGGGGCTGTGCCGAATCAGCTTCGACGAGGACGAGGCGGCGCTACGGGCGCGCTTTCCCAAGGCCCGGATCGTGGCGGGCGACGCGGATTTCGCGGCGCTGGTCGCCGAGGTGGTCGCGCTGGTCGACGATCCGGCGCGGGCACACAACCTGCCGATCGACGTGGCGGGCACCGCCTTCCAGCAGGCCGTCTGGGCGGCCTTGCGCGCCATTCCCGCCGGCGAGACGCGCAGCTATGGCGAGATCGCCACCGCGATCGGCAAGCCCGGCGCAGTGCGCGCGGTGGGATCAGCCTGCGGCGGCAACAACCTTGCCGTGCTGATCCCCTGCCATCGCGTGCTGCGCGGCGACGGGGCGCTCGGCGGCTACGCCTATGGCCTGCCGCGCAAGCAGGCGCTGCTCCGGCGCGAAGGCCGGACGGACGGATCGGCCCCCGACGACGGAGACACCACCTGAGCCGGACATGTCATGCTGGCAGGCCCGGGAAACCGGAGGGCCCGGCAAGAGCGCGCGCCCCAGGTCAGCCTGGATCAACAGATAACAACAGATGAGACCTATATAACACTATGAATTTACTGAACAATATTTTCATCTGCGTCGATCGCGCCAAGGCGGACACGGCGGCAGGGTGGTTGGACCGGGCAGGCGGGTAGCAAGCGCGGGACAGGCCCGGCACAGGCTCGCACCGCCGCCCGACGAGGACGATGACCATTCACAGCCTAGCGGTGCAGCGCGCTGCCGGGCGCACAAGGGCACCCAACCGGTTCGTGGCGGGAGATCGGCGGGGGCCGGGTTGCCGGCCTGCCCTTCGTCCGGCCGCAGGCGACCAACGTGCCGTCGCGCAGCGCGCAACTGGACGCATGATCGGCTGTTTCCGCGACGCCATGGCAGGCATCCGATCGGCCAACGCCCTCCCCCCGGCTCACCGATCGCCCTTTCCCTGGTCGACCCGTCCCGTCCGGGTCGCGCAGCCGCCCGGCTCACCCCCCTCCTATCGCCGGGCGGCTGCCTCGGGAGGACCAAACGGCCACATCATGACGTCAATGAGGAGGTGCCGGGTTGGCGGTGCCAGTCCGGGCGCTGAGCGATCGGGCCCTTAAACCCCGGGGATCGGTGGCACCGGCTGCGGCGGAGCGTCGGGATCGTCCTCGTGCACCTCGATTTTGCCAAGGCCGACATAGCTGCGGCGGCGGCTGTAGCCGAAATAAACGATCAGGCCGATCACTGCCCAGATGGTGAACAACAGCTTGCTCTTCTCGTCCAGGCTCCAGAACAGATAGATGCACCCGAGGATGGAGAGCGGCGCGATGATCATCACGAGGGGGGTCCGGAACGGCCGGTAACGGTCCGGGTTGGTCCGCCGCAACACCATCACCGCAATCGACACGGCGCCGAAAGCGAACAGCGTGCCCGAGTTGGAGATGTTGGCGAGCTGGCCGACCGGGAAGAAGCCGGCAAACAGCGCGACCGCCACGCCGGTGATCAGGGTGATGACATGCGGGGTGTGGAAGCGCGGATGGACGCGGCTGAACACTTCCGGCAGCAGCCCGTCACGGCTCATCACGAAGAAGATGCGGGTCTGGCCGAACATCATCATCAGGATGACCGAGGGCAAGGCGAGGATGGCGGCGAGGCCGACGAGATTGCCGATCTGCGGCCAGCCAATCTGGCGCAGCGTCCACGCCAGCGCCTCCTTGGAGCAGACGACCGCCTGATCGGCGATCGTGCCGCACTGCGCCGCCAGCGCGCGGCTGCCCGGCTCCAGCACCTCGCCCGCCGGCCCCATCACCGGCTGCGCGCCGACCGTGCCGACGACACCGGCGGCGACCAGCAGATAGAAGACGGTACAGATGCCGAGGCTGCCGATCAGGCCGATCGGCATGTTGCGCTGCGGATTGCGGGTCTCTTCGGCCGCAGTCGACACCGCATCGAACCCGACGTAGGCGAAGAAGATCGACGCCGCCGCCGCCGAAATGCCGCCGAAACCCAACGGCGCGAACGGCTCGAATTCCTCCATGCGCATGACCGGCAGCGCCAGCGCCACGAAGGCGGTGAGCGCCACCACCTTGATGGCGACCAGCACCGCGTTGACGGTGGCCGATTCCTTGGTGCCGCGCACCAGCAGCAGTGTGACCAGCGCCGCGATGACCATGGCCGGCAGATTGATGGTGCCGCCGTCAAACGGCCCGAGTGTCAGCGTATCCGGCACGTCGACGTGGAAAGCCGCCTCGACATAGCCGATCATATAGCCCGACCAGCCGACCGAGACCGCGCCCGCCGCCACGGCATATTCAAGGATCAGCGCCCAGCCGACCATCCACGCGATCAACTCGCCCATCACCGCGTAGCTATAGGTGTAGGCGGAGCCGGAGACCGGCACCATCGAGGCCATTTCCGCATAGCAGAGCGCGGCAACGGCACAGACGAGCCCAGCGATGACAAAGCTCACCATCATGCCCGGCCCGGCCTTCTGCGCCGCTTCCGCCGTCAGCACGAAGATGCCGGTGCCGATCACCGCGCCGACGCCCAGCATGGTAAGCTGGAAGGCGCCGAGTGAGCGATGCAGCGATTTCTTTTCGGCGGTGGCGAGAATGGCGTCGAGCGGTTTGATGCGACCAAAGATCATAGGCTGGTCCGTCTCTTTTATTTCCGGCCGGCGACGCGACGCCGATCCTCCCAATGATCCGCAGACTACCGTCTAATTCCCCCCGCGCAAGCGAGCATCCTGTGAAAGGCGACGGCGACCGTCCTCAGCGCGCCAGCATCGGCCCGAGCGGCCGGCCGGCGAAAATATGAACATGGAGGTGGGGCACCTCCTGCCCGGCGTCCGGCCCGGCGTTGGCGAGCAGGCGATAGCCCGGCGCGACCACGCCGGCCGCCCGCGCAACCGCGCCCACCGCGCGCACGAAGCCGGCAATCTCCGCATCGCTGGCGCGGGCGGAAAAATCGTCCCAGCTCACATAGGCCCCCTTTGGTATCACGAGAATATGGGTCGGCGCCTGCGGGGCGATATCGTGAAAGGCGAGGGCGTGCTCGTCCTCATAGACGGTCTTGCTGGGAATCTCACCGCGCAGGATGCGGGCGAAGATATTGCTCTCGTCATAGGGCTGGGTCGCGTCGATCGCCATGGGCCTGCTCCTTGAAGAATAGCGCCGGGGTCGGGCCCGGCTCTCACCAACCGCTGCTAGCGCAGCGCGTGGGCGCCTGTCCACGCGGGCGGAGTCGTTTGTTGCCGCCGTCCGTTTGTCGCGGGGAGACAGACCGCGCGCCTCGCCGCCACCCCATCCACGCGAGGACGAAGCAGGCCGCCCGTCAGCCCGGCTGACGCGCCGCCTTCTCCGTGAGGCCCGAGGTGCCCTCGCGGCGGTCCAGCTCGGCATAGACATCGGCCAGGCTGACGCCGCAATCGGCGAGCAGCACGGTGAGGTGAAACAGCAGGTCCGCCGCCTCGCCGGTCAGCGCGGCCTTGTCGCCCGCGAGCGCGGCGATCACCGTCTCGACCGCTTCCTCGCCCAGCTTCTGCGCCATCTTGCCCCGGCCCCGGGTGCGCAGTTTCGCGACGTAGGACGTCTCCGGATCCGCCTCGCGGCGCGCGATGATGGTCTGTTCGAGGCGGTCGAGCGTGTTCATGGGCCTTGTCCTCGTCTCTGGCCCGGCCAGCGTCAAGCGTTTCGCGCGGCGAAGCGGAAGGCAGGGAACGCGCGGGCGTCTCAGATCCCGCGTACGGGGATGCCGGCCGCGGCCAGCGCAGCGCGCGCCTCGGCGATGCTGTGGGTGCCGAAGTGGAAAATGGAGGCGGCCAGCACCGCGCTGGCATGCCCCCTCGTCACGCCCTCGACGAGATGCTGGAGCGTGCCGACGCCGCCCGACGCGATGACCGGCACGTGGACCGAATCGGCAATGGCGCGAGTGAGGGCGAGATCGTAGCCGGCCTGGGTGCCGTCGCCGTCCATCGACGTGACGAGCAACTCGCCCGCGCCCAATTCGGCAAGGCGGCGGGCGTGGGCCAGCGCGTCGATGCCGGTGCCCTTGCGGCCGCCATGGGTGAAGATTTCCCACCGGCCCTCGCCCACCCGGCGCGCATCGACCGAGCCGACCACGCATTGCGCGCCGAAGCGGTCGGCAAGGTCCGCGACCAGCTCCGGCCGGGCGACGGCGGCGCTGTTGACCGCGACCTTGTCCGCCCCGGCGAGCAGCAGCGTGCGCGCATCGTCAACGCTGCGCACGCCGCCGCCGACGGTAAGCGGCATGAAGCAGACCGCGGCGGTGCGCGCGACGATATCCAGCAACGTGCCGCGCTGCTCATGCGTGGCGGTGATGTCGAGGAAGCACAGTTCGTCCGCCCCGGCGGCATCATAGACCCGCGCCTGCTCGACCGGATCGCCGGCATCGCGCAGGTCGACGAAGTTGACGCCCTTGACCACGCGGCCATTGGCGACATCGAGGCAGGGGATGATGCGGGTGCGGACGGTCATCGTGGCAGGGTCTTTGCGGCGGGGGGGCGGGCGCGAAGGGCGGACGGTTCGCTCGACGCGAACAGAGACGGTGGCAGCGCCGTCATCACGCCGCGCAGGCCATGGCGATGGCGGTCTTGAGGTCGAGGCGGCCATCATAGAGGGCGCGGCCGGTCACCACGCCTTCGACGCCATCCGCCGCGTGCAGGCTGAGCACGCGAATGTCCGAAATCCCGGCGACACCGCCGCTGGCGATGACCGGGATGTCCACCGCGCGGGCGAGATCGACCGTGGCGGCGACGTTGCAGCCCTTGAGCAGGCCGTCACGGCCTACGTCCGTGAACAGCAACGAGGCGACGCCGGCATCCTCGAACCGGCGGGCGAGATCGACCACCGGCATGTCCGATTTCTCGGCCCAGCCGTCGGTCGCGATCATGCCGTCGCGCGCGTCCACGGCGACGACGATGCCGCCGGGATACTCGGCCGCCATATCCTTGACGAACTGCGGGTTCTTGAGCGCCGCCGTGCCGATCACCACGCGCGAGACGCCGAGATCGAACCAGCCCTTGACCGCACGCTCGTCACGAATGCCGCCGCCGAGCTGGACGTGGCCGGGAAAGGCGGAAACGATCGAGGCGATGGCCGCGCCATTGACGGCGTGACCGGCGAAGGAGCCATCCAGATCCACGACATGGAGAAAGTCCGAGCCCTGCTCCGCGAACAGGCGCGCCTGCGCGGCAGGATCATCGCCATAGACGGTGGCGCGGTCCATATCGCCCTCGGCAAGACGGACCACCTGCCCGGCCTTGAGGTCGATGGCCGGGAACACGATGAACGGGGGAATGGCGCCGGTCTGGCTCATCTACGGGGTCCACTCGAGGAAACGGCCGAGCGTCGCGATGCCATAGGCCTGGCTCTTCTCGGGATGGAACTGCACGCCGACGATCGTATCGCGCCCCACCGCCGCGACCAGCGGCCCGCCATGATCGGTGGTGGCGACAAGTGCGGCCGGATCGGCGACATCGAAATGGTAGCTGTGCAGAAAATAGGCCTCGCCGGGCACGACGAGCGGGTGCGGACGGGCGACCATGACGTCGTTCCAGCCCATGTGCGGCACCTTGATCGCCGGGTCATCGCGCGCGATCAGGCGCACCGTGCCGGGGATCCAGCCCAGCCCCTCATGGCGGCCGAATTCCTCGCCCGCCTCGGCGAGCAGTTGCATGCCGACACAGATGCCGAGGAACGGCCGGCCGCGCTCGAACACCGCCTCGCGCATCGCCTCGACCATGCCGGGGATGGCGCGCAGCGGCTCGATGCAGGCGCGGAAGGCGCCGACGCCGGGCAGCACGATGCGCTCGGCGCGGCGGACCGCGTCAGGATCGGCGGTGATCGCCACGTCCCGCGCGCCGGCCGCCAACAGCGCATTGTGCACGGAGCGAAGATTGCCGGCGCCATAGTCGATGAGCGCGATGGTCATCGGTCAGCCGCCGAGCGTACCCTTGGTGGAGGGAATCGCGTCACCCTTGCGCGGGTCGATCTGCACCGCCTGGCGCAGCGCGCGAGCCAGCGCCTTGAAGCAGCTCTCCACGATATGGTGGTTGTTGCTGCCGTAGAGAGTCTCGACATGCAGGGTGATGCCGGCGCTCTGCGCGAAGCTCTGGAACCAGTGCTCGATCATCTCGGTGTCCCACTCGCCCAGCCGGTCGGTGTTGATGCCGACATTCCACACGAAATAGGGCCGCCCGCTGATATCCAGCGCGACTCGGGTCAGCGTCTCGTCCATCGGCGCATGGGCCTCGCCGTAGCGGGCGATGCCGCGCTTGTCGCCAAGCGCCTTCGCGATCGCCTCGCCAATGGCGATGCCGGTATCCTCGGTCGTGTGGTGCTGGTCGACATGCAGGTCGCCCACCGTCTTGACGTCGAGGTCGATCAGCGAGTGGCGCGAAAGCTGCTCCAGCATATGGTCGAAAAAACCGATGCCGGTGGAGATGGTGTAAAGGCCGGTGCCATCCAGATTGACACGCACGTCAATCGACGTCTCGGCGGTTTTCCTGCTGATCTCGGCGGTGCGCATGGTGGGCGTATAGCGCGCTTGGCCGCGCGCGCAATCCGCTTCATCCGTTCGCCGGCCCCGACGGCATGGGAACGCGTTCGCGGAGCCTGCACCGCACCCCAACGCCCGTTCAGCGCAAAGAGCAAGACCCCCGGCAAACCGGCGCAGTTTGGGCCCGCGCCGCTCGCGAAACGCCCGCCGCGCGGAAGCCGGCATGATCGGCCCCATCGGCGGGCCGGTGGCGGCGGAACGACGCGCAGACCCGCAGGCTTGGGCGGACGATCAGCGCACTCTCTAAGCCAATGCTTATTGGGCGGCGAATAAGCAGCGCTCCAATGGCCCCCGATCCATCGTCCGGACATCCTCGTCATCGCCCCTTGCGGAAGGATCCTTGAGTGCGGGTTTCCATCAACGCCATTGCCGTCTCGCCCTGTGACGACGCAGCCGTTCCTGGGTCTGCGAGGGCGATCCAATCTGCCCGCCAAGGCTGCGGACCAGAGGCACATCGCAGCGCCCGTGAACGCCACGAACAACCGGGCAGCCCACTCAAAGCCCCCGCATATGGGGGCGAGGCAGACGTCTCATCGCGAAGGTCGATAACAGGACGACGAGGAGAATGACGATGACGATGACGAGGACACATGAAGCCAGCCCCCGCCGTGGCTGGGATCCGGTCGTGAAGCTGACGCATTGGACGATCGCCCTCGCCGTGCTGACCAATGCCATCGTGACGGAGGAGGGCTCCAGTGCTCACATCTGGGTTGGTTATGCGCTGGCGGCCATTCTTGGCCTGAGATTGCTGTGGGGGTTCATCGGCCCTGCCGAGGCCCGGTTCACGGCCTTCCCGCCCAGCCCGGTACGGGCGCTGGCGCATATTCGCGAATTCCGTGAGCACCGAACAACGGCGCAGCCCTCGCACAATCCCCTGGGCGCGCTCATGGTCTATGCGATCTGGTCGTGCCTGCTCGTCATCATCGCGACAGGCATCGCCATGGCGGGTCTGCCGGGCGCCAACGATCGACCCGATATAAGAGGCCAGGAAGGAGCAAGCGCCAGCGTATCCATCACTGCGCGGAGCGCCGCCATGCCAGGCGATAATTATGCGCATCAAACGGACGATGCGAGAGATGCAGGACGGAAAGGAGACAAAGAGCGGGACGAAGGCCCCCTCGTGGAAATTCACGAAACCGCGGCGAATCTCCTCTATGGCCTTATCCTGCTCCATATCGCGGGCGTGATCTTCGAAACCCGGCGCAGTGGCCGGCAGGTTGTGCTGGCGATGGTCCCCGGACACCGATAACCTGCGCTGGTGATCAATCGGACGCGCACCCTCGAACGGAAGGCCACGGCGATGACGGTTGTCGTGGCCTTGCAGGCTTTGGCAGCCCTTTTCTTCATCGTCGATTTCGTGGGCGATACGGCCAGCGACCGTTTCGGGACGCACTTGTTGGTCGAAGGGATCGCTGCCGGCGCCCTGCTGGCGGCGGTTGTGATGGGCGCCCTTCAGGTAAGATCGCTGCTGCTGGCGGCCCGACAGGACGAGATTGCGGTCGCCATGGCGCGGGGTGCGGCGACCGACCTGATCCAGCTTCGGTTTGCGTAATGGAAACTGACCAGTGCCGAAGCGGATGTGGCCCTCTTCGCGCTCAAGGGATGCGATGCTCAGGATATCGCCGAACTCAGAGGCGCGGCCGCCGGCACCGTGCGCGCACAACTCACGAGGGTTTACGCCAAGGCGGGAGTTGGCTCGCAATCCTCGCTGGTGGCGCTGTTCCTCGAGGAGCTGATCGATCCGAACACAATCCACCGCAGTATCGACAAGAATGAGGAGGCCAGCACATGAGACCCCATGGGGAACGCCATCTCGTCTCTCGCATCGGCTGGCTGCGTGCCGCCGTGCTGGGCGCGAATGACGGCATCGTATCCACTGCAAGCCTCATCCTGGGCGTCGCCGCATCGGGCGCCGATCGTCCGGCGCTGCTTGTCGCGGGTGTCGCGGGGTTGGTTGCCGGCGCCATGTCGATGGCAGCAGGGGAATATGTATCGGTCAGTTCGCAGTCCGACACTGAGCAGTCCGATCTTGCCAGGGAGCGGCACGAGCTGGCCACCGTCCCCGAAGCCGAGGTCCATGAACTGACCCAAATCTATGTGTCTCGGGGTGTCGATCCCGCGACCGCACGCACGGTCGCCGAACAGATGACCGCTTTCGATGCGCTCCAGACCCATGCGCGCGACGAACTGCATATCACCGAGATGACCACCGCGAGACCGGTCGTCGCTGCGTTGACGTCGGCCGCGACCTTTACGGGAGGCGCATTGCTGCCGCTCATTCTCGCTGCAGTGCTGCCGATGCCGATGATGGTGGCTGGCGAAGCCGCCGGGTCGATCCTGTTCCTTGGGCTTCTGGGCGCCATCGGCGCGAAGGCGGGCGGCGCCAGGCCCTGGAAGCCAGTCGCGCGCGTCGTCTTCTGGGGGGCGCTCGCGATGGCTCTTACCGCGGGCATCGGCCGTCTGGTCGGGGCGAGCGTCTAGAGCGGCCACGCCGTGCCAGCGGTCGCGGCGGCGAGCGGGCGGTGGCACCCTCCAGCGAGCGGCGCCAAGACCCGAAAAGCGGCGCCTTCTCGACAAAGCCCGTAAAATGCACTGGTTAACGGTTATTTCACAATTTGAGTGTGAACCGGCTATGGTCTCGGCGGGGGCATCTTCAAGAACGTGGGAGTTCTAGATGCGCAAATCCATAAAGACGGTCGGGATCGCGGCGGTCGTGCTGATGGCAACCGCCCCGGCACACGCCGCAACATTCTTCGACTCCTTCGACAGTGAGAACGGTGGCCTTTCCGCTCTGAATTATACCGGTTTCGCGAATTTCACGACGAGCGGCCAAGTGGATCTCGTCAGGTCGGGCGATTACGGGATCACCTGCTCCGGGTCGTGCGTCGATCTGGATGGCACACCCGGCGCCGGCACCCTGATCTCCAACATGTTCAGTTACAACGCCGGTGACACGGTCACGCTGTCGTTCGACCTTGGCGGCAGCCAGCGGGTCGCCAACGGCACCGATAACGTCACGATCATGTTGATGTCGTCGACCGACGGGACCGTGTCCGATAGCTTCGATCTTGCATCGAGCGCCGCGTTCCAGACCTACAGCTATGCCTTCACCGCAACGGCGGATGGGACCGTGACATTTTCGCTAGGCACCACCAGCCAGGACTATATCGGCCCATTGGTCGACAACGTCTCGCTGGACATCGCCGCGATTCCCGAGCCCGCCACCTGGGCCATGATGATTGCAGGCTTTACGATCGTCGGCTCGACGATGCGGCGGAGGAAGGTGATCACGAGTTTCGTTTGAAGCACCACCCGTCCCGCTTTTTCGTCCTTCGGCGGCCACCCCGGGTAGGGCGGCTGCCGGAGTGGCCGCTCCGGTGATGGAAATCGCCTGAGGCTATCGGTCGCTGCACCGGTGAGGCCGGGAATAGATAATAGACCGTACGCCGCCAGCGCTGACGCAGCGCCGTCATACCGATACGGAGCGTTGAACCTGGCGTCAGGCCCGAGCAACCCGGGGCCGCCGGCGCAGCGCCATGCCGGCAATCGCGAAGCCGCCGATCATCATCACCCAGGAACCGGGCTCGGGAATCCCGACAATATAGAGGATCGGCCCTCCCGCACTCGCGCCGCCATTATGGTGAGCGTAGCCCCATGAATAACTGCCAGACACGAAATTTTCAGGCCGGATCGCGTCTGTATTGAACTGGATATCCTGATCGAAGGTGAGGCTGATCGAGAGATTTTGATAGGCCCCGCCGAGGACCGGTGCGGTGAACGACAGGATGTTGCCCTGGCGCAGCGGAATCAGGCACGGGTCGGAGAAAGGCGTGCCTGCTCCGCATCCCGGAAAATAGGGACCAACGCCGCTGGTCGAAAATGGACTATCCCAGCCTGACGACGACAGAGTGATAGGCGTCAGGAAGGGGCCGGTCACAACGGGCTGCTGCTCCCAGGGTGGCTGCGAGCCGTTGAAGAACAACTCGGAATGCGTCAGATTCCCAACCATGACGAAGCCGACCACGGCGTGCGCGGGCGTCGTCATGCACCCCACAAGCAGAGCGGAAACCAACAGCTTTCGCATAACCGCCTCCCACAAAAAGGCAGCGTGTCACAGCGATTCCGAGTCGGTCAAACATGGTTAACGGCGATACGCGCGGGCGCCTTGCGATGACGCGCAGGGTGTCGTGCAGATGTCACAGCGCTCTGCCGATCACCCGTTGGCGGCATGGATGGCCGCGTGCCGGGTCCCATTTTTTCCTGACAAGGTCATCGGCGGCGATCATCGGGCGGTGCGATCGGCGCTGTATCATCGCCCCGTATGCCGCCGGGCACCGCCGCAAGCCGGCGTTTACGCGGTGGTCTGGCCGACGTGGTGGCGGCCGGCGCCCGCCCCCCGGCGCCCCTCGAAACCGCTAGCCTGTCCGTAGAAATGGATATAGACAACTACGCGAGGATAGTCAGGGGAAAGGAATTCTACCCAATGAGGCATCGCCGTCTCACCACTCGCATGATTACCGCGGCCTCCGCCGCTGCCGCCGCCCTGGTTCTGGCCTGCGCGCCCGGCGCGCTGGCGCAGCAGCGGCCGGCCGACCTCACCGCGCTTCCCCCTGTGCCGACCGACTATACGCCGAAGAAGACGCCGTGGGGCGACTATGACTTCCGCGGCACCTGGCCGATCGAGAACATCAACGCCGCGCGCATCCTGTTCCAGCGCCCCGCCCCCTATGGCAACCGCGTATGGGTCAACGATGCCGAGTTCGCCAAGCGGCTGGCGGCCGCCCAGCGGTCCGATGGCAATTTCAGCAATGATCGCGGCGTCAACGCGGCCGGCACCCAGGGCCTCGCCAAGTGGGTGCAGGACTCATCGTTCGGCCACCGGACCTCGATGCTGGTCAGCCCGGCCGATGGCCAACTGCCGCCGCTCACCCCGCAGGCCGAGGCGCTCTACAAGGCCGGTCGCTCCGGCTGGGTGCCGGGGCAGGACTATGACGACCCGTCCGATTTCGACAGCTGGGACCGGTGCGTCTCACGCGGCTATCCGGCGTCGATGTATCCGTTCCGCTACAATAACGGCATCCGCGTGTTCCAGTCGCCGGGCTATGTGGTCATCATGCTCGAGATGCTCGGCACGCGCGTCATCCCGCTCGACGGCCGCCCGCGCTGGCCCGGCAATGTCGAGGCGTGGATGGGCAACAGCCGCGGCCATTGGGAAGGCAAGACGCTGGTCATCGAGACCACCAACATCAAGTCTGGCGACAGCGTGACGCGCGATCTCAACAAGCGCGCCGCCTCTCCGGTCAACATGGCGACACAGGCGGTGCCGCCGTTCAACACCATCCCGACGAGCACCAAGGCCAAGACGATCGAGCGGCTGACGATGACTGGCCCGAACACGATCGTCCACGAATTGACCTATTCGGACCCGGAGGTGTTTACCCAGCCGTGGACGACGCGTATCGAGTGGACGCGCGACGACAGTTACGAATTCTACGAATATGCCTGCCACGAGGGCAACGTGCAGCTTCGCAACTACATCACCGCCTCGCGCGCACACCGCGCCGCCCGCGCGGCCGGCCAGGTGCCGGAGAACGAGGTCGATTCGCGTGAGCGCTTCGCGATGCCGTTCGACCGCGACCCGGCTGTCGCACCCGACGGGCCGCCGCCCGCCGCTGCCCAGCGCCGCGAGTGATCTGAGCCACGAACCGGAATGACGGGCCTCCCTCCGCGGACAGCGGGCGGGGGCCCGCTTTCGTTTGGGACCGGCGCATCGGCTGGCGGCGGCCAGTGCGGCTTGATGCTCAGGGCCCTGCGGACGAATTGGCCGCAATCCTTTCCGGCGGTTCTGGTCGTGATTGGCTTGATCCTCCATTCCGCCCCCCCCCCCCCCTGCCGACCCGCCGCGCTTGACGCGGGACGCCACGGCTGCGACGGTTCGCCCGTCCAGGTTCTCCGGCCGCTGCCAGGTGCGTCGGAGCCAAGATGGGAAGCCGGTGCAAGGCCGGCGCTGCCCCCGCAACTGTAAGCGGCGAGCGGGCGGTCGATCGTGTCACTGGCGGACTTGTCCGCCGGGAAGGCCAGACCGCCGGCATTGACCCGCGAGCCAGGAGACCTGCCTGCGACGCGATAGCGACCTCCGGCGGGGTGTCCGGTCAGGCGGCCAGTACGGCAACGGCGCCACGGGGTTCGCCGTGCCTGTTGGCGTCTGTCCATGCCTCCCGCCCCTGTTGGACAGGCAAGCCGATGACGAACGACGACGCGCCCGTTACGCCCGCAATCATGACCGGCCCCCCGGTGCAGCTCATCGACATGGTGTTCCCGGGCGACACCAATCATCACGCCACCTTGTTCGGCGGCGCGGCGCTGGCGCATATGGACAAGGTCGCCTTCCTCGCCGCCTCGCGCCACGGGCGGGTGCCGTTCGTCACGGCCTGCTCCGACCGGATCGATTTCGAGGCGCCGGCATGTGCGGGCGAGATGATCGAGGCGACGGGCCGGGTGATCCGGGTCGGTTCGCGCTCGCTCGATGTCGAGGTGGAGCTGGTCGCCGAGGCGCTGATCAGCGGCGAACGGCGGCGCTGCACGCGCGGACGCTTCACGCTGGTCGCGGTCAAGGAGGCCGCCGGAGGCCTGCCGCTGCCGCCGCTCACGGCTCCGCCCGGGCCAGAAGCTAACGGCCGGCTGCGCATGGTCGACATGGTCTTCCCGCCGCAGACCAACCATTATGGCACGCTCTATGGCGGCGATGCCCTCAGGATGATGGGCAAGGCGGCGTTTATCGCGGCGACACGCCATGCCCGCTCGGCGATCGTCATGGCCGCATCGGACCGGATTGACTTCAAGGCGCCTATTGGCGAAGGCGAGATGACCGAGTTGATCGCGCAGATCCGCCGGACCGGGCGCAGCTCGGTGCTGGTCGGCGTGGAGCTGTGGGCCGAGCATCTGCTGACCGGCGCGCGCCGCCACGCGGCAACGGCCAGCTTCACCATGGTCGCCGTCGACCATGAAGGCCGCGCGACACCAATCGCCCGGCCAACCGTTTCAGAGGATGTGCGATGACAGATTATGAGCGCCCGATCCTGACCCCGCCCAATGGCGAGACCAAGGTCTTGCTGCATAGCTGCTGCGCGCCTTGCTCGGGTGAGGTGATGGAGGCGATGACCGCCAGCGGCATCGACTACACCATCTTCTTCTACAATCCGAACATCCACCCCAAGGAGGAATATCTGCTCCGCAAGGAGGAGAATATCCGCTTCGCCGAGAAGCACGACATTCCCTTCGTGGATGCCGATTACGACACGGTGAACTGGTTCAAGCGGGCGCGCGGCATGGAGTGGGAACCCGAGCGCGGTGCGCGCTGCACCATGTGCTTCGACATGCGCTTCGAACGCACCGCCCTCTATGCGCATGAGCACGGCTTCCCGGTCATCACCAGCTCGCTCGGCATCTCGCGCTGGAAGAACATGGCGCAGATCAACGACTGCGGCGAGCGCGCGGCGGCGCATTATCCGGACCTCACCTACTGGACCTTCAACTGGCGCAAGGGCGGCGGCGCGGCGCGAATGATCGAGATCAGCAAGCGCGAGCGCTTCTACCAGCAGGAATATTGCGGCTGCGTCTTCTCGCTGCGCGACACCAACGCCCACCGCGTCAGCCAGGGGCGCGAGGAGATCCGCATCGGCGAACTCTATTACGGCGACGACACCGAAAGCTGAGGGCGCGCCGGCGCTGCGCGGCCGCGCCACCATGCTTAACGGCTTTTTAGCGCGCGGCGACGAAAACGGGGGCACTTCGCTTGCACCGGAAGGTCGCCATGCCGCCCAAAACCCGTCCCTCTCGCTCGTCGCCATCAGCCGTTGCGCCGACGCTGGCCGCCGCGCTCATCGTACGCGACGAGGCCCGCTGCATCGTCCGCTGCCTTGAAAGCGTGCGTCCGTGGGTGGATCGGATGGTGGTGGTCGACACCGGCTCGCGTGACGAGACGCCGGCACTGGCGCGCAGCCGCGGGGCGCAGGTCCACCACCTGCCCTGGCCGGATGATTTCTCGGCCGCGCGCAACCATGCCTTGGCGCTGGCCGATGCCGACTGGTCTCTGGTCATCGATGCGGACGAGTGGATCGAGTCGGGCGGCGAAGCCTTGCGCGGCTGGTGTACCGGAGCGCCACGCCTCGGCGTACTGTGCATTCACAGCAGCTACGATCCGCCGGAGGGCACGCCGGCGGGCGGCGCGCTGCCGCAGGGACGCAGTTGGATCCCCCGCCTGTTGCCGCGCGGCGTTCGCTATGCAGGGCGCGTGCATGAGCAACCTGTCTCATCCCTGCCTCTCGAGCGGATCGCTCTGCAACTGGGACATGACGGCTATCGCGAGGCGCAGGCGGCCGGCAAGCGCGGGCGCAACGAGCCACTGCTGCGCCGCGACCTTCAGGATCATCCCGGCGACCCCTATCTGCTGTTCCAGCTTGGCAAGGATGCCGACGTGCGCGGCGCGGACGATGCGGCGCTGGATTACTACAGCCGCGCGCTCGCGAACACGCCGGGGGACGCCGGCTGGCGCCACGCGCTGGTCGTGCGGGCACTCCCCTGCCTGGGGCGGTGCGGGCAGCTCGATGCGGCGCTGGACCTCGCGGAGCGTGAACTGCCGGTCTGGCAGGACTCGCCGGACTTCTTCTTCGTGCTCGGCAATTTGCTGCTCGATCGTGCGCTGGCCGATCCCGCGCAGGCGGTGGAGCACTGGCTCCCCCTCGCCGCAACGGCATGGGAGCGTTGCCTCGCGATCGGCGAACGGCCGGACCTGGAGGGCAGCGTCCAGGGCCGGGGCAGCCATCTCGCGCGGCACAATCTGGAGGTGCTGCGCAACCAGCTCGCCCAACTCGCCGCCTGAGTGCTGTGCCGAGCCGGTAACAGGAGACGCCGCGCGCCGCCGGCGTTCCGAAGCGGCCGCCCGATGCCACCGGACCGGAAGTGCCTTGGGAAATCACAGGGCGCGGATGGCCAGCACTAACGCCAAACCGGGCGCCGATCCACTCCGACAAGGCGCGCCTCGACAGCGCGTCAGCGCCAATGCGTGAACCGGCAACGCTTGCCAAGCGCGCACGGCGCTGGCAACCATCGCTGATGAGGGGAATGGCCTGTTATCAATGCCGTGAACCCCGCACAGGAGATCCGCAGGTCGTCATGAGCGTCGCCAATCAGCCACCCGCCCGCTATTCGAGCGCCGCCATCTTGTTGCACTGGGTTCTTGCCGCCTTGCTGCTCTTCCAGCTTTCGCTGGGCTGGCGGCTCGAGACGCTCGCCAACGTCCCGCAGTTCATCGCCTTCCAGCTCCACAAGTCGATCGGCATCCTGATCCTGCTGCTGAGCCTGGCGCGGCTCGGGATCAGGCTGGCGGTGCCTCGCCCCGCGCCCGTGGCGGCGAGCCCGGCCCTCTCCTTCCTTGCCAGCGCGACGCATGCGCTGCTCTATGTGGTCATGATCGCCGGACCGATCACCGGCTGGATCATGGTTTCCACGGCGACAGTGCGGGTGCAAACGCTGCTGTTCGACCTGGTGCCATGGCCGCATCTGCCGCTTGGGCACGGCTGGCACGAGCCGGCGGAGGTCGCCCATGCCGTCATCGCCTGGTTGTTCGTCGCGCTCGTCGTGCTGCATGTCGCGGGCGCGCTCCGCCACCATATGCTGCGGGACGACCTGCTCGGGCGGATGATGCCGCGCGCCGTCACCAGCCGGCGGAATCTCACCATCGGCGCCCTCGTCGCGCTCCTGGGCTGCGGCGTCGCCCTGGCTGCGGCCAAGATCTGGCCGTTCCCCGCCCCGCCGCCGCGCACCGCGCCGGATATCGAACTCACCGTGGCGATGGGAGCCGACGCCGACGAGGCGCTCGCCAATGCCACCGCCGCCCTCCCCGCGCCGGCCAACGCCGCCAGCGAAGAGCAACAAGCGGCAGAGGAGACGGAGACCGCCGCCGCCGCCACCCCGTGGCGCGTGCAGGCCGGCGGCAAGCTCGGTTTCCGCGCGGATTATTCGGGCATGCCGATCGAAGGCAGCTTCAAGCGCTGGGACGCCGATATCGTCTTCGACCCCGAGGATCTGCCCGGTTCGACGATCAGCGTCACCATCGACCTCGCCTCGGTCGACAGCGCTGATAGCGAGCGCGACGCCATGCTCGCCAGCGACAGCTTCTTCAACGTCGCCGCGCATCCTCACGCGCGCTTCCGCTCCAGCCGCATCACCCATCGCACCGGCAACGCCTATCGCGCGGCGGGCTCCCTCACCCTCCACGGTCAGAGCAAGCCCGTAACGCTCGATTTCACCCTCGATATCAAGGGCGACGAGGCGAAGGCGGCGGGCACGGCAACGCTCAGCCGCACGGCGTTCGGTATCGGCTCGGGCCAATGGAGCTCGACCGACGACATCAAGGATGCCGTCGCGGTGACCTTCAGCTTCACCGCCAAGCGCGCGCCGCGATAGGCCCTGTCGGCCCCCTCGCCGGTCGTGACTGGATGATGCGCGACACGGCGGGGAAGGCGTCGGTCGCCGCTCGACACGCGCGCCCCGCTGCTGTCTAATCAGGCCTCGATCGGCAGGAGATAGGGAGCAGGCGGCATGGCGGGGATGGTGGACGGGCGCTGGGTCGATACGCTGCCGGCGGCCGAGGAGATCAAGGACGGACGCTTCGTGCGGCTGGACAGCCTGTTTCGCGACGCCGTCTCGCCCGATCCGGCCGCGCCTTTCCCGGCCGAGGCGGGGCGCTACCATCTCTGGGTCGCCTGGGGCTGCCCGTGGGCAGGCCGCACCCTCGCGGTCCGCGCGCTCAAGGGGCTGGAGGCGCTGATCTCCGTCTCCGCTGCCGTCGATGATCTCGGTTCGGAAGGCTGGACGTTCGCGGAGAGCGCGGATGGGCCGGAGCCCGGCGGCTGGCCGCTCCACCGCCTCTATGGGGAGAGCGTCCCGCATTATACCGGCAAGGTCACGGTGCCGGTGCTGTGGGACAAGAAGCAGCGGAAGATCGTCAACAACGAATCCTCCGAGATCATCCGCATGTTCAACAGCGCGTTCGACGGCCTCACCGGCAACCGGCTCGATCTCTATCCCGAGCCGCTACGCGCCGACATCGACCGCTGGAACGCGCTCATCTACCCGAGCGTCAACAACGGTGTCTATCGCGCCGGCTTCGCCACCGCGCAGGCCGCCTATGAGGAGGCGGCACGCGGCCTGTTCGAGACGCTCGACGGGATCGACGCGCATCTCGCTGGCAGTCGCTACCTCGTGGGCGAGCATTGCACGGAAGCTGACTGGCGGCTGTTCGTGACCCTGGTGCGCTTCGACATCGGCTATTATGGCGCGTTCAAGTGCAACCTGCGGCGCATTGCCGACTATCCCGCACTCTCCGGCTATCTGCGTGAGCTGTATCAATGGCCCGGCATCGCCGCGACGGTGAAGCTGGACCGGATCAAGTCCAACTACTGGCGGCTGAGCAACGTCAACCCCGGCGGCATCGTCCCGATCGGCCCGATCGTCGACCTCTCCGCCCCGCACGGCCGCGAGCATCTGCCCGGAAAGGGGATCTGGCAGAGGGCCTAGCGGTGGCGCGCACAGACGCCGCCTCGGCTAATTCCCGTTTTTGAAAACGGTCTCGAGGAAGGTCGCCGACTGCACCAGCATGTCACGCCGCACCAGGCTGTCCTCCAGATAATGATCGAGCTTGTCTTGCACAACCAGCGTGACCGGCTTGCCGGCAGCCTTCAGGCGCGCTTCCATGAGGCGCGATTGGCCGACGTTTACATTGCGATCGAGCGTGCCGTGGAACATGAGCACGGGCGCCTTGATCTTGCCGGCCTGCCGCGCTGGCGAGCCTTCGTCGATATGCGGGCCTCTGCCGATGAAATCTCGCTGCAACTGATAGTTGCTCCAGCCGACCCACTCCTCCTTGAGCCGGCCGAGATCGGTCACGGGCGCCACCGCGATCACGGCCTTGAACAGGTCCGGATCGGCCACCGCCGATTGCAGCGCCGCATAGCCGCCATAGGACCAGCCGAAGATCGCCAGCCTGGCCGGATCGGCGATGCCCTGCGCGACAAGCCAGCGCGCGCTGTCGGCTATGTCGCCAATCGCGGCACGCCAGCTCTGGAAGCCATTGTTCTGGAACCAGCTATCGCCATAGCCGGACGACCCACGAAAATTGGGCTGGAGCACGGCATAGCCCCGGCTGGCCCAGAATTGGGCGAGCCAGTCGAACCCCCATTCGTCACGCGCGCTCGGGCCACCATGAGGCATCACGATGGCCGGCAGCTTCATGCCCTGCGCGCCGGCAGGGAGCGTCAGATAGGCCGGGATGATCGTGCCGTCGGCGGCCCGGGCGTTGACCGGCTTCACCTCCGCCAGCGCCACACCGGCCAGGGGTGCCCGACTATAAGCCAGCTCAGTCAGGCTGCGCGTGCCGCGGTCGAGCAGATAATAGTGCCCCGGATCGACATCACTGCCGGCCCAAAGCAGCAGTTTGCGCTCATCCTGGCTGGAATCGACGAACCGGATCAGCGGCAAATGCGGCAGTCCTTTGGAGAGGCCCGCCGCCAGCCGCTTCAACTCGGGGTCGATATAATCGACCTGCGCCTTCTCCGTTGTGTAGGCGACGCCGATCACCCGCCGGTTGCGACCGATGGTCACGAAGCCATCCACGTCGACGTCGGGTCGGGCAAGGACAAGCGTTTCGGTGCCTTTGCCATCCAGCGACACGGTATAGGCCGCATCGCGACCGTTCGTGGCTTTGAGGCCATAGGCCACATCCAGCGCCGGATCGACGAAATAGGGGTTGAAGCCTTCCCCGCTCAGACTGTCGTAATCGCTGAGCTTGAGCCAATCCTTGCTCCCTTTCGCTCGATAGGAATAGCGCGCCCGGCCGGAATTATACTGGGTCCTCGTGATCTCCGGGTCGACCCCCACGATGCGGACCTGGCCGTGCCCGTCCGTGATATATTCCAAGACGTCCGTGCGGGCCTTCTCGACCGTGCCGGCCGAAAGATTGATCGTATTCACGTCGTCGAGCGCGAGGCCCCGCTCACGCTGAGAGATGTGTGTTCCGGTGGAGAGTTCCGGCTCATATTGCCGAAGCATCAGCACATGCCCGTCCGCGCCGGTATTCCAGTCGACCACCGATCCGCCGAACAGGCTGTAGCCGAGAGATTGCCCGTTTCGCTGCGGGGTCCGCAAGGGGGATACGCTGGACGATTCACACTTGCAGCCGGACCCTACGCGCCCGCCCACGCGGGAGCGCATGATGTCCATTTGGCCGAACGCGTCGAGGAACATGCCGGCCAGGGCTATTCCCGGCGCCGTGTCCAGGCTGCCACCGCGCCGTCGCCGACGCCCCGATTATTTCTTCTTGCCGAAGTCCACCGTCACCACGTTGGAGCCATCGTCACTCGCCGGGGTGCCGTCATTTTCCGCCGCATCGTGCGGATCGGGCTCGTCGTCATTGTCCTGAACCTGGAACTCCAGGCTGAAGTTGACCGCCGGGTCGACGAAGAAGCGCAGCGCAGCGAAGGGAATCACCAGATGCGCCGGAACCTGGTTGAAGGTGAGGCTCACCTCGAACCCGGCGTCGCTGACCTTCAGATCCCAGAATTTGTGCTGGAGGACGACCGTCATCTCGTCCGGGAAACGCTCGATCAGCCATGGCGGAATCGAGACACCCGGCGCCTGTGTCTTGAAGGTGATGTAGAAATGATGGTTGCCGGGCAGCGCGCCGGTCATCGCGATATCGCGCAGCACCCGACCCGGAATGGCGCGCAGCGCCTCCTGGACGATTTCGTCATAGGGAATCAGGCTGTCGGGTGTCTCGTCCGTCATGGCGACTGTCCTAGCGGCGACATCGGAGCGGTCAAGCGCGGAGCGCGCGAGGGGCGCGGCGATGGGGCGGCGGGGAAGGCCGCCTCGGCGCTCGCCACTGCCCCTGTTGCGCCGCAGAGACGCGTGGCGGTCGAATCTCGCCGTGGGCGACGGCGCGGTCGTGGTCATCGGCCGTGGCGAATGAACCGCACCGATACCGTAACCGCGTCGTCCTTGCCCCGCCGGCGAGCCAGCGTGGCAGGACCCACTCCGTGATGAGTCAGTCGCCGAGGCGCTCAGGGCTGGCGGGTCGGTTCTGTGCCAGGCGCCATGCGCCGCTTTGCCATCCAGAGCAGGGCGGTGGCCACCAGCGGCGCCGGCGCCATCGACAAGATGGCGTAGCGCAGCGAATCGACGCCCAGTCGAGGGCTGAGGATGTCGCTGAGCAGGCCGACGAGGAACGGCGCGAGGCCACCCGCGATCAAGCCCTGGGCAACGAGCAGCAGCGTCGCGGCAAGGCCGCGCTGCCGCGGGGCAACGATCGCCAAGCCCAGCGCCATGCAAGGGGCAACGACCGCGCTGAGCAGGAAGTTCATGAGGCCGGCCGAAACCAGCGCACCGGCGAGGGAAGGGAGCAGCACAAGCCCGGCGAAGCAGGGCGCGGAAAGCGGCAGGGCGACAATGGGGATCAGCAGGCTGGCGCTATCCGCCCCGCGCCGCCGGACCAACATGCTCGCGACGAAGCCGGCAAGCAGCGTGCCACTGATCCCGCCGATGCCGATCGCGGGACCGGTCACGGCTCCGACCTCGGCCAGCGGCACCCCATGGCTCCGCTGGAGGAAGGCCGGCGCCCAGGCGGCCAGCACCGACACGCCCATTCCTGAACAGCCAAGCCCCAGCCCCAGCAGCCAGAAGCCGGGAATACGTGAAACGGCCCGAATGGCCGACCAGAGGCCGTCCGAGGGAAGGCTCGCGTCGCTCGGCTGCTGATCCATCCGCCGCGGTTCGGGCAACAGGAGAAGGAGCAAGAGAAGCCCCACACCCGCAGCCCCGAACATGATGAACATGCTGCGCCACCCGTGGATGGCGGACAGCACGCCGGCGAGCACCGATCCACCAACGATGCCCACGAAATTGGCCGCCTGAAAGAAGCCGACCGCGCGCGGCCTGGCGGCCGGACGATAAAGATCCGCGATCATCGAAAAGGCGACCGGCACCACCGTCGCCTCCCCGGCTCCGACCAAGGTTCGGCTGAGGGCCAGGACACCGAAATCATGCGCCAGCCCGGTAAGGGCCGTGGCGCCGGTCCAAATCGCGAGGCCCAGGGCGAGAATGCGCTTGCGATTGGCATGATCCACCCAGCGGGCGATGAACAAGCCGGCGATCATATTGAAGGCCACGAACAGGAAGCCGTTGGCGAGCGACATCTGCGTGTCGCTGAGGGCGAGCTCGTGCTTTACCGGTTCGGTGACGATGCCGAGCAGGACCCGGTCGGCCATGCTGAGCACGCTGACCAGCGAGAGCATGGCCAGGGTGAGCCCGCTCCGCAGGGGCGAGATGCTGCCTGTGGTGTCCGCCGTCGCGTTCACGCGCCGCGGCCGATCGGCGCTGCGCTCAGGCCCAGGAGATCGGCGGCGTTAAGGCCCATCACCTTGGCCTTGTCTCCCTCGCTCAGTCGGTCATGAAAGCCGATCGGATCGGGTTCGCTCATGTCAAAAGGATAGTCGGTGCCAAGGCAGAGCTTGTCCGCGCCATGGGTGCGCACCAGGCTGTCGAGTTGGTCCTTGTCGAACACCAGCGTATCCAGCCAGAGCTTGCGCAGGTAGCTGGATGGCAGGTGATGGCAGTGTTCGCTGCAATCGCTCCGCGCACGCCAGCCATGATCCATCCGGCCCCAATAGCCGGGAATATAGCCGCCGCCATGGGCGACGCAGATCTTGAGTCCCGGATAGCGATCCAGCACGCCGCCGAAGATGAGGTGGCCAAGCGCGAGGGTCGATTCGAGCGGATTGCCGATGAGGTTGTTGAAATAATATTCGCTCATCCGCTCGGCATGGGTGAAGCCCAGCGGATGGATGAAGATGAGGACGCCCAGCTCTTCCGCTGCCGCCCAGAAGGGACGCAGATGCTCGGCGTGAAAATCCGCGCCATTGACGTTGGAGCCAATCTCGATCCCGCGCAGGTCGAGGTCCTTCACGCAGCGGCGCATTTCCGCCACCGCCATCTCGACATTCTGAAGCGGCACCGTGCCCATGCCGACGAAGCGATCGGGATGCTGCGCGACGGCTTGCGCCATGCCATCATTGACCGCCTGCGCGGCCGCGCGCCCGGTCTCGGCGTCAGCGAAATAGAAATACTGGCCCGGGCTCGGTGACAGCGCCTGCACATCGATGCCCAGCCGATCCATGTCGGCGAGGCGCGTATCGAGCGTGTTCAAGGTTCGGCCGATCGCGGCGAACTGCGCGCGATTGACCTCACTCGTTTTCGCACTGGTAAAGTCGTTGATGCCGGGCGGCGGGCCGGGATGTTTGGCCTGCACGATGGCGTCGGCCGCCGGGATGCCAAGGTGGCAGTGGATATCCACCACCAGATGCTTGCCCCGCGCCTCGACGGGAATGGGTTTGCGCTCGCCGCACGTGGTGATGGTCATGCGACGCTCCGCGCGCTGAGGATGGTGCCGGCGCAGGGGCCAAAGCCGATCGGCACATAGCCTTCGGCGAGGGCGCGGCCCCGCAAGGTGAGGGTATCGCCATCCTCCAACATGGACCGACTGCTGCCATCGGGCAGGACGATCGGTGATCCGCCGCGCAGCGTGATCTCGGCGAGGCAGGCGCGCGCCTCTTCCGCAGGTCCGGACACGGTGCCGGTGGCGATGAGGTCGCCGCACTCCAGCGGCGCGCCGTTGGAGGCCTGATGGGCGACCATCTGCGCCAGCGTCCAGAACAGATCGGCGAGGTTGCTGCGAACGATGCGGGCGGAGGCGCCGGCGGCCGTGGCCAGCTCAGCGGTCAACTCGATGGCGATGCCGCCCTTTGCCCGGTCGGCCGGATCATCGAGATAGAGGGGAATTGCGGCTTCCTCGGCAGTGCGGCCCCGAGCGGCCACGCGGAAGGGCGCGAGCGCCTCCATCGTGACGATCCACGGGCTGATCGTGGTGAGGAAGGATTTGCCCAGATGCGGCCCCAGGATGGATTCGAAGAACTGGATGCCGCGTGCGGACCAGTCATTGACGAGGCAGCAGCCAAACAGCGCCGCTTCCGCTTCCGCAACACCGAGCGGTTCGCCCAGTGCATTGCCGCCGCGGAGCCAAGCCCCGAACTCCAGCTCGAAGTCGAGCATCGGCTCCGGTCCGAACGTCACGTTGCCGCTGCCCGGCGGCTGCTCGAACTGGCCGTTGGGCCGCCGAACCGGTGTTCCACTCGCCACCACGGAGCTGGCGCGGCCATTATAAGCGACCGGCAGGCTCATCGCGGCCAGCTTCGGCGGGCCCCCGCCCATGCGGATGATATGATCGATCGAGGTGCAGAAATCCGTGAAGGCTGTCGGCTTGAGCGGCAGCAGCATCGTCGCGTCGCGCATGGGGACGAGACAATGCTCCAGAACGGCGCGATCGCCGGGGCCGCCTTCACGGAACAGATCGGAAAGACGGCCGCGCAGAGCGCTTACCGCTTCTGGCGCGCAAGCGAGCAACGGCGCGAGCGTGTCGCCCCCCGTTGCGCGTGCGGCGGTGGCCGCCGGTCCCTCGATCAGCCCGGCATCCAGCAAAGCCCGCAGATCGATGATCGAATCACCCAACGCGACCCCGCCACGGGTTCGGCCACCATGGCTGAACAGGCCGAAGGGCAGGTTCTGGATCGGAAACTCGCAGTCCGGCAGGTTGGCGGATGCGTGCCAGGATTTGCGTGTCGGATCATGGGTGGCGTTCAACTCAATGGTCACGGCTGCAATGCTCCTTGTGGGCCGCCATTTCGCGGCTGTACCGGCCCATTTCACCGAAAAGGTCGCGCCCGTCCTCGGGCGGGAGGTCCGCGCCCCACTCGCGATAGAGCGAGAAGACGTTGGCGACGATCCGCTCCGGGTCCGACCAGCCACGGTATTCGGCCATGTTGATGTCGCGGCCGGCAGCTTTCCAGCTCAGGCCGGCCTCGAACCGTTTGCGAGCCTCGTCGCGGACATAGACGAAATAGGCCCTGAGGTTGGCGACCGCCTCCAGGTCGGTAATGGGGCCATGGCCCGGCACAACCACCTGAGGGTCGAGGCCGATGATGTAATCACAGGCGGCAATCCAGTTTTCGATGGGGCCGTCCCACATGATCGGATGGCCCTCATTGAACAGCAAGTCGCCGGTGAAGACGACGCGGTCCTGAGGTAGCCAGGCGATCGTGTCCGAACTCGTGTGGGCAGGACCGAGGTCGACCAGATCGACCTGCTTGTCGCCGACGATGATCGATAGGCGCTTCTCGAAGGTGCGCGTTGGCATGGCGACGGAGTCGAGATCGCTCCAGTCAAATTTCCGGCCCATCGTCTCATAAAGAAAGGCGCCGGCATCGCCCATTTTTTCCCAGTTATCCGGTAGACTGGCGAACTGGCGCGGGTTGAACTTGGCCATTTCGGCCGCCGTCTCATGCGTTGCGATGATCTCCGCGCCCTCGACAAGACCGTTGCCAACGAAGTGATCCGGATTGGCGTGGGTGTTGACGAGCCGGTCGATCCGCGCGCCACCGGGAAGCCGGGCAAAGTCGTCCAGCATGGCGCGGGTCAACGAGCGGCTCATCAATGTGTCGACGAGCAGCGTTTCCCCTCGTGAGGCAATGAGTCCGGCGTTCGACCAGCCCCAGGTGCCATCAGGCTGGACATAGCCGTAAACGCCATTCCCGATGTCGTGCACGCCTTGCGTGAACGCCCAATTGGCCATCCTTCTCCTCCTCGTTCCTACCAGTTTTAACGTCAATATTCCTGTTCTCAAGAATTTAGTTTACGACTAATCGACCGGAGATGACCAACAACACCAAGAGCAAGAGACGCAAGGGTCGGCCCATCGCTGCGGAAAACGGGGTCGGTCGGGAGGCGCTCATCGCTGCGGCGCGCAAATTGCTGCAGGCACTGCCGCCGGCGCAGGTGACCATCGCCGCGATCGGCCGCGAGGCCGGCGTCGATCCCGCGCTGATTCGCTATTATTTCGGCAATCGCGAGGCGCTGCTCTTCGAGGTCGCCCAGCAGATCGCCGAACCCGGGCATAGCCAGCAGGGACCGTGCGATGACATGACCCCCGCGGCCGGATTGAAAGCGTTCATCCACCAGACCTTCCGCTTCACCCGATCCGCCAAATATATGCAGCGGCTGATGGCCGAGGAGTTGAGCAACGCCAAGTCTCCCGAAATCCAGCAGAAGCTGCGCGAGTGGCAGCGAGAGCCGGTCGCGACCTATGAGGGAATCAAGGCCAGGGATGGGGGTCAAACCCTTAACGATTTCAACGCGCTATTCCTGCACCTCGCGGTGATCGGTATCAGCGACTTCTTTCATTCCGGCGCGCCGGTGGTGAAGATGCTCGCGCCTGATGGCACCGATCTCGTTGAACTGGAGAAGCACTACGAAGCCTTCGTGGTGCGCCTGCTGCTCGACGGGCTTCGCCGCCGCGACACCTGAACCGCTCAGGCTTCCGCCACGCAGCGGTTGCGCTGGATCCCGAGACCGGTGATCGTCCCTTCCATGAGATCGCCGGGCTTCAGAAAGACGCCAAAGGCTGAACCATTACCGTAGGGCGAGCCGGTGCAGATGAGATCGCCGGGCTGGAGCACCACACGATCCGAAAGATAGGCGACCTGCCGCTCGATCGAGATCATCATGTCCGCGGTGCTTTCGTCCTGGTAGACCTCGCCGTTGACGGCCAAGCGGATGGTCAGCGCATAAGGATCGGCGATCGCTTCCTTGGGCACAATCATGGGCCCAAACGGCAGGAAGGTCGGGAAACTCTTGCCCGACAGCCAGTCCGGCCCGATCGCCGAGCCGTCGCGGCGAAAGATCAGCTCACGTGCGGTAACGTCGTTGACCACCGCAAAGCCGGCCACATAGTCGAGCGCAGCCTCCGGCGAGACATGATGGCAGCGCTTGCCGATCACAACACCCAGTTCCAGTTCCCAGTCCGGCTTCTGCACGTTGCGGGGCAGGACCACCGCGTCGTTCGGGCCGACGACGCAGGAGGGCAGCTTCAGGAAGCAAAAGGGCGTCGCGTTCGCCGCCTTTTCGTCCATCACCTTTTCGGCGTGGGCGCGCAACTGCTCGGGTGTCATCTGGTCGTGCTCGGCGGTGCGCATGGCCGGATCGCCCATGATCAGCCCGATCACATGCTTGCGATAATTTGCACCGGTGCAGAAAACCTGACGCGGTATGTAGGGCGCGAGCGCCGCCGCTTCGTCGAAGCGCGCCGCCGCGTCCCAACGGGCTTGATCGATATTGTTTACGACCGCAAGGGTCTCATCCCATCGATCGATCAGGGTCAGCAGGTCGCCCTCCAGCCCCAGGGACGCGAGGGCGATGGCCCGGCCACCGCGCACCACCACGGCCTGCGTTCGCCCGTCCTGCGACAGCGTCGCCAGCCCAACTGCATCCATCGTCAATCCTCGTCTGCTACGCTCAATAGGGCTCGGCGAGCTTGGCAAGCGTACCACCCAACATCCTGTTGGCCTCCACCTGGTCGCCGCCGCTCATCTCGATCTCGCCAATCCGCACGCTGTTCTCAACGACCAGCCGTGCCCGCTCCTGGCGCCGCGTCATGAAGGCCGCGAGGGCGGCGGGGACATCGTCAGTGCGCGCGATTTCCTCGGCCAGGACCAGCCCGTCTTCCACCGCCATGCCGGCGCCAGCGGCCATGTGCGGCGTGGTGGCATGAGCGGCGTCGCCCACCACAACGACGCGCCCCTTGTACCAGGGCCCCGCGAGCAGCTGCCATTCGAGCGGACGGTAATTCACCAGCGAGTCCGCCCCCAGCCCTTCGCGTACCTCGGGCACGATGCCGCCAAACGGCGCCAGCAGCCCTCTCAGGTGATCGACCAGCTCATCATCCGCATAGCGGGGATTGTCTGGCACATGCTCCAGCGCGAACAGATACATGTGCGTCGCCGAGACCGGATTGAAACCCAGCTTCACTGGCCCGCCGAAGAAGATCTCGGCCCGGTCCATGCCAGCGGGGCGCGGCGCGACGGCGCGCCAGCACCCTTGGCCAGTAAAGCGCGGTGCCGGAGCCTCGGGAAAGACTGTGCTGCGGATCTGCGAAAAAATGCCATCGGCACCGACCAGCAGATCATAGCGACCGCCGCTGCCATCCTCCAGCATGACGTCGACACCCGCGCCATCATCCTGGAAGCGCGCGACGCGCAAGCCGAGCCGGACCTGCAAACCGGCAGCGCGCACGCGCGACGACAGGATATCGTGCAGCACGGGGCGCATGATGCCGCCTCCGGACTGGATGGGCTTGGGGTTTTCCTGAGCCGGCGCTTCGAACAGCAGCGTGCCATCGACGGCACGTCCACGCATCCCCGAGCCCACATGGCCACGTGCGCGCACCTCGGCGAGGATCCCGAGATCGTCGAAGGCGCGCAGCGATGTGCCGGTGATGCTGATCCCGGCGCCATAGACTCGCCAGTTCGGGTCCGCGTCGATCAGGGTGACGTCGACGCCCTTGTCTTTGAGGGCCAGCGCGGCGGCCATGCCGGCGATGCCCCCGCCGACGATCAAAGCCGAGCCGATCATGCCGGCACTTGCCACAGGCCCTTGTCGGGCGCCATCTCGGCATGGGGCTTGTTGCCCGGGATGATCCGGCCGGTGCCCCATTGGTCCATGACCTCAAGCCCCGGGGTATAAACGGTGGGCTTCCAGCTCGCCTCATCCACCTCATCGAGGTCGGACGTATATTCGACCGTGTTGCCGTTGGGCGAAGAGTAATAAGTGAAGGTGTTGTTGCCGGCCGTATGCCGCCCGGGCCCCCACTGGAGCTGCACACCGGCGCCGGTCATGCGGGCGAGACCGCGCATCAGGTCATCGACCGACCGCACATCGAAGGCGACGTGGTTGAGCGCTGGCGGCCCCGGGAGGACAGCGACGCGATGATGCGCGCTGTTACAGCGCAGAAATGCCATGAAATCCCCCAACCAGTCCGAAAGACGGAAGCCGAGCACGTCACTGTACCACTCGACCAGCGCCTTGTGCTGGGGAGAGTGGAAAACGACGTGGCTGATCTGCAGCGGTACGGCCTCGGCTTTGCCCAGTTCGCGCGGGGTCCGCTGCGTGGCCCCTGCAACGATCTCAAGCGCACGGCCGTCCGGGTCGAAGAAACGGCAGGCATAGCCCCCGGCCGGGCCCTCTGCGGGGCCGGGCGGGCTGATCACCTTCCCGCCGGCGGCCTGCACCTGCGCGAAGAGCGCGTCGACATCGGCCGCACTTGCCGCGGTAAACCCGACGAGATCCGTCTTCTTCTCATCGTCCTGACGCAGCCGGATGACATAGGGATGTGCGGACGGAGCGGCGGCCAGGTAAATCTTGCCGGCGTCCTCCGCGACCTCTTCGAGGCCCCAGACCCGGGTAAAAAAATCACGCTCCGCCGCCAGATCGGGCACGGCCAGGGCCACATATTGCAGATCGGTCACTGATGCCATCATCGCCATCCTCTCTTACGGCGCCCCTTTTATTCCCGACGTCAGGAATTTCAAGGGGCACCGACCCTCGCGGAGAAACTAGAAACGCATATCGGCGCGGATACCGAAGGTGCGCGGCTGCTCGGCATTGGCGACGAAAATATTGGCGCTATTTGCCGTGGCGCTCGCCAGGCGCTGGCTGTTCTCAACATTGAACATATAGGCCGTTATCGACCAGCGATCATCCGCTTGCGCCAGCGTCGCGGAGAGCGTGCTGACGAAATTGGCCTTGCCCTTCAGATAAGGCAGATAATCCGCGCTTGAATAGGTCGAGCTCCGATAACGCGTCCCCGCGGCGAGCACGAGCTTGGTCGCGCCGAGCGGGACGGTTTGCTGGCCATTGACGGTGAACGACCATTCCGGCGCATTGAAGGCGGGGCGGCCCGAGCAGTCGATCTTGAAGACGTTGAGGACAGAACCGCCCGGTGTCGTCTGGGTCGTCGGGCTGTAGCCGCAGGTGGTGTTGGGCGGCAGGCCCTGGTTGGGCGTATAATAGACGAAGCTGTCATAGACGCTGTCGAGATATTGCAGGCTACCGGACAGCGTCGTGGTGGCGGTCGCCCGGAACTCGATGTCGAGATCGACCCCCTTGATCGTGCTCGTGCCGATATTCCGCGTCAGCAGCACGGTCGAGGGTGGGTTACCAAGATCGTAGCCGAACTGGCTGAACTGCTGATTCTTGTACTTCCAGATGAAGGCCTCGACGTTCACCTGCAGCTTGTTGTCGAGGAATCGGTTCTTGGATCCGACCGTGTAGGCGTCCAGCGTCTCCGGATCGTAGCTCTCCAGTCCGCGGGCGAAGGAGAAGCCGCCGGCGTGATAGCCGGTCTCGAAGCTCGCATAGATCATATTGCGCGGCGTGACGTCATACTGGGCCGCGAGGCGATAGGTGAACTTGTTATCCTTGCGCGATGCGTCGATCGCGATCGGCGACCTCAGGACGAAGGGTGCCGTCTGTGATCCGCCGGCCTGGGGTGGCAGCGCAAAGAGCGGGACTGGCGTAACCGGGATACCCGCCGTGTTGTAGAAGCTCTCCGTGCCGGCCGCGGTGGTGCCCAGCGGCATGAGCGGCAAGGTTGGACAAATGTTGCCGAGCGCCGGATTGCCGCAGAAGAGGATATAGACGTCCGACGTGCCGACGAACGACTTGCGGTCGGACGTGTAGCGGCCCGCCGCGGTCAGGCTGAGTTGCTCGACCGGCCGGACGGTCAGCTTGCCGAAGCCTGCCCAGGATTTGGTGCGGGTGTCGAACTGCTGATAGGGCGAGAGCGTCCACTGGTTGTAGAAGGCGGTCGCGCCGATCTTCTCATCAAAATACATGCCGCCGAGCAGATAATCGATAGACGGACCAGCCTTGCCGGCCCAGCGCGCCTCGACGCTGGCCTGACGGTCCTTCTCATCGGAGCCCGCCTCCCGGAAGATGCCGGTGAATCGATAGTCGATCGCCGCTTCGCGCCAGGCTGGCTGGATGGTCAGCGTCCCTGCATCGGTTTTGTAGTTGAGCTCGGCAGAGACGCCCCAATAATCATTGTCGTTCATTGGCTTGCCGTCGGCCACCGCGCCAGCGCGGCCGACCTGGACCATGAAGCGGGGCGCGAGATAGGCTTGCGACGCCGGATCACCGACACCCTGCCGCGATGAGAAGCCGGATGGCGTGAAACTATAGCCGGCAAATCCCCCGGGGCCGAAGATCGGATCGACCTTGCCGAGGTAGAATCCCGAGGCGCTCGCGCCGCCTTGATGCGCATAATCGGCGGCAATCCGCAGGTCGAGCTCGTTGGTCGGTTCGACATAGAATTGCGCGCGGGCACCATATTCGCGCTGGCTGCCGGTTCCGTCGCTCAGGAAGCCGTCATGCGATGAGAGATTGCCGGCCACACGGAAGGCGGCATTCGCGCCGACCGGCAGGTTGAGCGCACCCTGCGCCGTCCACCAGTTGTGATTGCCGTAGCCCGCGGAGACCTCTCCCCCCTGCTCGCCGATACGCGGCTTGTTGGGGATGACGTTGATGGCACCGCCCGTCGCGTTCCGACCGTACAGCGTTCCCTGGGGGCCCTTGAGCACCTCAACGCGGGCAAGATCGTAGAACATCCCGGAGGTGGAGCTGGGGCGGCCAATATAGACACCGTCATAATTGAAGGCGATTGCCGGGTCCGAATAGGCATTGACGGTATTGTTGCCGACGCCGCGCAGATAGAAGGTCGTCGTGCCACCCGCACCGCCAACCGCCGCCAATGCCGGGGACGTGCGCGCAAGATCCTCCGCGCGCGTCACCAGCTGCTGCTTCATCTCGGTGGTGGAAACGACGTCGATCGGTAACCCGGCCTTCTGCGCGCTCTGGGTGATACGCTGGGCAGTGATGACGATATCTGCGAGCTCGTTGCCATCATTTGCGGCAGGCGCCGTCTGCGCTTGCAGCGATGTTGGCAGCAGCAGCGCCGTGGCGATGGCGAGCAGCGACGCCGCACGATCTAACGTGTCCATAACCTCTCCCTCACAACGTTTCGCCGATAATTCCCGGTCGAATGAATTATTATTCCGGCTAACATGAATAATGGTTGCGTTCAAGCCGTCTTGACGCGCTGAACCGGAGGCGATCGCGAGGCTGGTTTAACCGGTCAATCAAGGCGATGCCGGCGGTGGATGCCGGTCGTTGTCGAGCGGGAAATGCGTGGAACGAAGGCAGTCCTGACCAAAGCGGCACGGCCACACCGCGTCGCCCGGCCCCGAACGATGGCGGCGATCGTGCATCAATTATAGGGGCATCGATTCACACAGCAGCGCAGCAGGGAGCCACCCATTGCCGTGGCCCCGATTCAGCCAACGCCGCGCTAGTCAGCGAGCCAGAGGTCGTGACTGTCGATGCGCAGCTTGGTGATTGCGCGCAGGGCTTCCGTTCGTGCGGCAACCTCGCCGCGAAAGGCATCGTGAACCATGCGTTCGGCGAGCAGGCGATCGGCTAGATCGATCTCGCCCAGTTCCTGCCCGCGGCGCATCTTGGTGAGCGCAGCGGTCTGCGCCTCCAGCCCCTCGCGGGCGCGTTGCCAGACGGCAAGGGTGTATCGCGCTTCGGCAAGGTCATCTTCCGCAGTCTGGGTGACCGTGAAATGGGCAAGCCGTTCTTCGGACCTGGCCGCGCTGGCGGTGGCAGCCGCCTGATCCGCCTGCGCTCGGCGATTACCACCGCCGAGCGGTACGGAGAAGATGAGGCCAGCGCCCCGTTCGCTACCGCCCCGCTCGGAGAAAATGCGCACGCCTATCGACGGGTCGGCAATCCGTTCACGCCGTGCCCGTTCAGCGAGGCTTGCCATGCGCTGCGCCTCGGCTTCGGCCGCAGCAAGCTCGTGGCTTTCCGAAAGGACGAGGTCGCGCAAACGGTCGAGGCCGCCTTCGGGAAGCTGCGGCTGCGGCAGATCGGGCGCCTCCGCCGGAAGCGGAAGGCCTGGGAAATGTGTTTCCAATCGCCTGCGCGCAAGCGCGGCTCGCCCGGCTGATTCCTCCGCCATCGCACGCGCCGAGCCGAGGGCGGCGGCAGTCTGATCCGCATCCAGTTCGCTCGCGTCGCGCAGCGCGATCCGGCGGCGCACCGCGCTCAAGGCCGCCTCGTAATTGGCCACGGCCTGGCGATCGATGGCCGCCCTGGCCGATGCTCCCAGCCAGTCGAACCAGTGACCGGCGAGCAACAACGCGGCCTGATGTTTGGCGTCCTCGGCGAGGTGCTTCGCTGCTGCCACACCATATTGGCCGATCTCCCGGTCGATCGCCGCCTTGCCCGGCAGGCGGACCCCCCGCGTGAGTTCAGCGCTATACTCGTCAAACTCGCCCTCCAGGTCGATACGACGCCGATCATATCCCCCGGACAGTGTAAACTCGTGCGGCCCCTTTGCACGGGCCCGCGCGTCGGCCATCGCCGCTTCCACCTTGTGGCGCGCGGCGACAACGCTCGGATGCTCGTCGAGCACGCCCTTGACGGCGGCTGTGTCGGGCAGGCCCGGCTCTGCGGCGAGTGGCGCCGACAGCATCAGCAGGGGCAGGGCGAAGCGGGTGATGCGCATCAGACCTCCCCTGCGTCGAGCGCGGCTTGCTCCGCGGCGGATTCGCCAAAGCGCTCGTAAAGAATAGGCAGCAGCACCAGCGTCAGCAGGGTGGCCGAGACCAGTCCGCCAATCACGACGATGGCAAGCGGCTTCTGAATCTCGGAGCCCGGCCCGGTCGCAAACAGCAATGGCACGAGGCCGAAAGCGGCAATGCTGGCAGTCATCAGCACAGGCCGCAGCCGGCGTTCAGCGCCGCGCCGGACGGCCTGCGCCAGCGGCACGCCCGCCGCGCGCAACTGCCGGAAATAGCTCACCATGACGAGGCCGTTCAGCACCGCGATGCCGAGCAAGGCGATAAAGCCGACCGAAGCCGGAACGGAGAGATATTCGCCCGCGACAGCAAGCGCGATCATCCCGCCCACCATGGCGAAGGGAATGTTGGTAAGGATCAATAGCGCGGCACGCACCGAGCCGAGCGACATGTAGAGAATGCCGAAGATCATCAGGATCGAAATCGGGAGCACGATCATCAGACGTGCGCTGGCGCGCTGCTGATTCTCGAACTGGCCGCCCCAGACCAGTCGATAGCCGGCAGGTAGCTGCACATTCTGCGCGATGTCCGCCTTGGCATCCGCCACATAGCCAACCAGATCACGTCCGCTCACGAACGCCTGAATCATCGCGAAGCGCGATCCGTTTTCATGCTCCAGCTTCACCGGCCCTTCGACCTGGGAAATGGCAGCGACGTCGCTGACCCGAACGAGTTGCCCGCCCGGGGCGCGGTAAAGTTGATCGGTATAGGCCTGAGGGGAAAGAGCGCGCCCGTCAGCAGATCGAAGCACGATTGGCACGCGCCGAATACCATCAGCGACTGTCCCCGCATGCACGCCCTCGACATCGGCACGCATCATGTCCTGCAAATCGCCGATCGGCATACCAAGGCGACCGGCAGCCACACGGTCAATGTCGACACGCAGATAGTCGACGCTGTCATTGGCGACGGTCATCGCCTCGCTGGTGCCACGGATCGTCTGAAGCCGCGCCTGGATCTGGCCTGCGAGGCGGGCGAGTTCATCGAGATCCGGTCCGAACAGCTTGATGGCGAGGTCGCCGCGGGCGCCGGTCAACATCTCGGAGGTGCGCATCTCGATCGGCTGGGTATAGCTCGGCTCGATACCGGGGAAGTCCGCCATCACCTTGCGAACCTCGTCGACCAGCCATTCCTTGTCCCGGACACGCCACTGGTTACGCGGCTTGAGCTTCAGAAAGGCATCGCTCTCGTTAAGGCCCATGGGATCCAGGCCGATCTCGTCAGAGCCGACTCGCACGACCATCGCCTCCACCTCCGGAACGCGCGCCATGATCGCTCGCTCGATCTGCAGATCTCGCTCGATCGAATGTTTGAGCGAGACCGATGGCAGCTTGGCGAGTTGCAACACGATCGACCCCTCATCCATGGTGGGAAGGAAGGTCTTGCCCGTGATTGCATAGGCGCCCCCGGTCGCGAGGAGCGCTGCGCCCGCCACGGTGAAAACCAGCCGCTTGCGCGCGAAGGCACCGGCAAGCAGTGCCGAGTAACGCGGCCCGATCTGGCGCATCAGCCATGGCTCATGATGCCCCTGCCGCACTTTGAGCAAGTAGAGTGCGAGCACCGGGATCAACGTCAACGAGATGAGCAGGGCCGCGAGCAGTGCAAGCACGATGGTCAGCGCCACAGGCGAGAACAGCTTCCCCTCCAGCCCCTGCAGCGTGAGCAACGGCAGGAAGACAAGCGCAATGATGGTCATGCCCGCAGCGACCGGCATCGCGACTTCGGCCGTCGCAATGAAGATGTTCTGCAGCTTGCTGGTCCGGGCGTGCTTCTCGTCGGACAGGCGCTCGACGACATTTTCCACGACCACCACCGCACCGTCGACCAACATGCCCACGGCAATGGCGAGGCCGCCCAGACTCATCAGGTTTGCCGTGAGCCCTATTGCGCGCATGGCGATGAAGGTAAGCAACGCCGCCATGGGCAGTGCCAGTGCGACAATCACCGAGGCTCGCACGTCTCCAAGGAACAGGAGCAGCAGGATGACAACCAGCACGGTCGCTTCCAACAGTGCTTTTTCAACCGTGCCGACGGCATGGGATATCAACTCCGACCGATCGTAGAAGACGGACACGCTCATGCCATCAGGCAGGCTCGGTTTGATCTCCGCCAGTCGCGCCTCAATGCCATCGACCAGCTTGCTCGCGTCGGCGCCACGCAAGCCGATGACCAGCCCCTGGACCGCCTCTCCCTTCCCATCCTTGCTGACCGCGCCATAGCGCGTCAGCGTGCCCATCCGGACCTGCGCCACGTCGCCGAGCCGCACGGCTGCTCCATCCGCCGTCTTGACCACAGTGCTGGCAAGATCATCCAGCGTGCGGACCGCACCGGTCGAACGGACGATCAACGCTTCTTCGCTGGTTACCAGCCGCCCGGCGCCGTCATTCCGATTGTTCGTCTCGATGGCTGCGACGAGATCAGCAGTACTGAGCCCCGCCGCTGCGAGCGCGGCATTGTCCGGCGCGACCTCGAAGGCCTCGACATAACCGCCCAGTGCGTTGACATCCGCGACGCCTGGCACGGTGCGCAGCGCCGGGCGGATCACCCAGTCGAGAATGCGCCGCTTCTCGGTGAGGCTTTGCGGCCCCTCCAGCGTGAACATGTACATATCCGACAGGGGCGTGGAGATCGGCGCAATGCCGCCATCCACGGTATCCGGGAGGTCGTCCTTCACGGCGGCCAGTCGCTCGGCGACCTGTGTACGGGCCCAGTAGATGTCGGTCCCGTCCGCAAAATCGATGGTGATATCGGCAATGGCATATTTGCCGACCGAGCGAAGCACCGTCTGGTTTGGGATGCCCAGCATCTCCATCTCGATCGGCGTGATGACGCGGCTCTCCACCTCCTCCGGGGTCATGCCGGGCGCCTTGAGGATGATTTTCACCTGCGTTGAGCTGATGTCGGGAAAGGCATCGATCGGCAGATTGGCGAAGGACCAGGCGCCGATCGCCGCAAGCAACGCCGCGAAGCCGAGCACCGCCATGCGCATCTTGAGCGTCTTTTCGACAAGGCTGCGCAACATCCCCGCGCTACTCCGCCGCGATGGCCTTGAGTTCGGTAATGCCGGAGACAGCAACGGTCTCCCCCGGTTTCAACCCGTCGGAAACGACGCTGTTTTGCGCGGATTCAGCAGCCAACACGATCCGGCGGGGCACGAAGGTCTTGCCCGTCCGGACAAAGACATGGGCTTCGCCGCCGATCCGGGCAATGGCTGACGAGGGCACCGAAACGCCCTGCGCGGTTGCCGCGCCGTTGATCGACACCATGACATTCCGCCCCGCGACCAGGCCGGGTGCCGGGTCAATCCGCGCTTTGACCAAAACCGAACGCGTAGCCGGATCGATCGAAGGCGCGACCGACAGGACCACCCCCTTGGTCGTCACCGACGCGGCGTCACCGCCGGCAAGCGGCACTTCGACGACCATGCCCGGCTTCACAACCTGGGCGAAACGTTCGGGGATTTGCAGGTCAACCTGCCACGCCGACGGATTTTCGATGATGAAAGGCGCCGTCATGCCATCGACCGGGCCGCCTGTCTGGACCGCGACATGCGCGACCCGGCCGGAGATCGGCGCGCGAAGTGTCATCATGCCGTCCGCTCCGACGCTGCCGAGGGCCGCAAGATGCCGATTCTCGGCGAGCGAAGCACGCGCCTGCCGCAGCCCGGCCTCCGCCTCGTCCGCACGTGCTTGCGCAATGATGCCCTCGTGCGCTAGCTCGCTCATCCGCCGGGCGCGCGCTTCGGCGAGCCCCAACTCGGCCTGTGCGCGGGCTAACGCACCGCTGATTTGCACCGGCTCTGCGGCGCGCACCAGAGCGAGCGGCTGGCCCTGGCGGACCGCCTCACCCTCAATCACGAACAGGCGCACCACGGCACCGGGATACGGCGCCGTCACGGCGACACGGGCTTCGGGGGGCAAGGTGATTTGGCCCGGCACCGTAACCAGCGGGACAGAGCCCGCCTCCTCCGCCTTGGTCGTACGGATATCAAGGGCCGCCAGCGGATCGGCAGCGGCTCCGTTTTGAGCCGGCGTCTCATCGGCCGAGCAGGCAGCGAGCAGCAAGAGCGCGGAACAGGGGACGGCCAGGAGCAAACGCGGATCCATAGTGGCGCCATGCCGCACGAAGCTGACAACAACTTGTCAGTCTGTCCGCTTCCTGTCAGCTTTCCGCATCATTGTCAGTCACCCGGGCGCGCTCCGCCGGGTGCAGGAGATGCGATTGCGATTGCTGTTGGTGGAAGATGATCCGGAACTGGGCCGGAGGTTGAGCGCGCGGCTACGAGGTGCCGATTTTGCGGTCGATCTCGCCACTTCACACACCATGGCGCAGAACTGGCCTGACCTCGACAAGATGCGGGCCATCATTCTCGACCTCGGCCTGCCTGACGGCGATGGTATCGATCTATTGCGGCACTGGCGCAATGCCCGCGTCGACTGCCCCATCCTCATCCTGACCGCGCGCGGGAGCTGGCGGGACAAGGTCGAGGGCCTCAATGCCGGCGCTGACGATTTCGTGGTGAAGCCGGTGCGGTTCGAGGAGCTTCTGGCCCGACTCAATGCGCAGTTTCGTCGGCATCTGGGCAAGCGCGAGAATAGCCTTTCGAGCGGCGGCCTGCGCCTGGATCCGGTCATCCGGCTTGTCGAACTCGACGGTGAACCGCTCTCGCTGAGCCGTCAGGAGTTCCGCCTGCTGCAGTTGTTCATGCGCCGCGCCGGGCAGGTCCTGCCGCAGACAGACATCCTTGAGCATCTCTACGAGCTGGAAGAAGCGCGGGAACTCAACACTGTCGAAGTGCTGGTCGGCCGGCTGCGACGCAAAATCGGCAAGGACCGGATCACCACCTTGCGCGGCCTCGGGTACAGGTTCGAACGATGAGCGACCCCGGAACCTCCGGCGAGGCAAAGGCCGGTAGTCTGCGTCTGCGCTTCATGGCGGCGATCCTCCTCTGGGTCGTGCTGGGCGTCGGCGCGATCTGGTATGGCTCCGTGCGCGTATTCGCTACCCATGTCGAGCGAAGCTACCACGAGGAACTGGAGGTGCACGTCCGCGAACTGGGGCGGTTGACGCGCATCGACGACGATGGCCAGCCGGTGCTGGCCCGACCGCTGTCCGATCCGCGCTACGAGGTACCGCTCTCCGGCTTCTACTGGCAGGTGACAACGCCGGGGAAGAAGACGCTCCGCTCCGCATCAATGACGCGGGGTGAACTGGACGAACATGTCGCCCATTCCCCTGAAATCACCCATGTCGTCGAAAACGGGCCGACTGGCCCCGCCATAACCTATGGCTTTGTGAAGCACCGACCTGATGGGGAGGACGTCCATTTTGTCATCGCCACCGATCAGGCGGAACTCGACCGCCTGATCCACAGCTTCACCCGCGAGCTTACCGTCTGGCTGGTGCTACTGGGCGCGCTGCTGCTCGGCACCGGTGTTGCGATCATCAGCTTCGCGCTGCGCCCGCTGAACCGGCTTGGCCAAGCCATTGCAGAGCTCCGCGCCAGCCGCGCCGAGCAGCTCGAAGGCCGCTATCCTCGCGAAATTGCGCCGCTGGTGAGCGATCTCAATGCCTATGTTCGCCAAACCCGCGACATGATCGCGCGGGCTCGGGTTCAAGCCGGCAATCTTGCCCATTCGCTGCGCACCCCGCTCGCCGTCGTGACGGACGAGGCCGAGCGATTGGCCGAGGGCAGCGATCCCAGCCAATCGAGCCGGGTCCTGCTCGAACAGGCCCGCATGATGGAACAGCAGATCGAATATCAGCTCGCGCGCTCGCGTTTCGCGGGCGCCGCCCATGTGCCGGGCGCCTCGAGCGCCATGCCAGAGCTGCTTCTCCCCATTCTGGCCGCCATGCGCCGGCTCCACCCTGATGTCGACTTCGCGCTCTCCACCAAGCAATGCGACAGCGCTACGCTGCCGTTCGATCCCGTCGACCTGTTCGAGCTCATGTCGATCCTGCTCGATAATGCCGGAAAATGGGCACGTGCGCAGGTTACGGTCGCTCTGCGCTTTGACAAGGCTGGCGCATTCAATATCGAGATTGCCGATGATGGGCCGGGAATGGCCGAGGACCAGATTGCCGCGGCATTCGAAGTCGGTACGCGTTTCGATCCAAACAAGCCCGGTTCCGGACTGGGACTGGCCATCGCCCGTGAGATTTGCACCGCGATGGGCGTGCGCCTCACGCTCACGTCATCGCAGGAAGGATTGACGGCCGCCGTCCGGTTCCAGCCCATGCCGGAAATGGGTTGATGCAATCCTCGCCTACGAAACTGCAAGGGGCCGTCCAGTGGATGTGTTCCCGACGCGCAAGCACACTCCTGTCGCCGGCGCCATGACACGAGCGCCAGCTGGCTAGCGGGCCCGGGCTGAGACCCGAGCCCGCTTCTGTCATCTCACGGCCCGACACCGCGAACGATCCCGCCTTTCTTTCCTACCCCGGGTCGTCAGAACTTCACCTGAGCCCGCACGCCATAAGTGCGCGGGGGGAGGAGCCGCACCCCGAAGGCCTGGTTCACCGGGTAGCTCGTGCTCATCGTCGTCGCGGTGATGCTGGTCACGTCCGTGACATTATCGACATAGGCCCGAACCGATAGAATACTGTCCGCCGTTTCGTAGCCCAGGCTCAGATTGATCCGCGCCGTGGCATTCGCCAGCGCTTCGGGCAGATAGGACACATCTGTCTGATAGTCGTCCTCGTAGCGGACGTTCACATCGCCGACGATCCGGCTGCCGTTGGCAAGCGGAACGGTCTGCTCGATGTTGCCCACGAGGGTCCATCGCGGCGAGCGCAACGTTGTCTGCCCCGAGCAATCGACAGCCGAATTAGGCGGCGAACCAGCGGACACCGTGCAGGTCGTCCGCGCCGCTGCCGGAGCGCCGAGGGTCAGATATGTGAAATCGTCATATTTTGATCGCAAATATTGGGCCTGGAAGCTCAACCGCGTCGTCGGCGTCACAAGGAACTGGCTATCGAGATCGACGCCATAGGCATGCGACCGGGCGGCGTTCTCCGTCACCAATGTCGGCGACCCGCTGACCAGTTTCACAAAGCTGACCTGCTGGTTCGAATATTCGAGATAGAATAATTCGACGTTCAGCTGCAGACGATTGTCGAGAAAGCGGTTCTTGGACCCGACCACATAGGACGTTACCTCTTCCGGCTCGTAAGTGGTGAACCCGGGCGGGCCGTAGTAGAAACCACCTGCCTTGAACCCTGTGCTCACATTCGCGTAAGCGAGGCTACGCGGCCCCGTATCGAGCTCGATCCCCGCTTTCCAGTTCACTTTGTTCCACTCGCGTGACCCAATGATCGAAGCGAGGACCGGGCCCGTCGGCCCGGGCGGAATGATCGGATCGGGACCAACGACCGATAGGCGATAGCGGTTGCTGTCCGAGTTTTTCTTCTCGAATGTGTAACGAGCGCCACCGACGAGACGAAGCGTATCGGTAAGACCGAAGCTCAGCTGCGAAAAAAGGGCCCCCGTCCAGCCTGAAAGGTTGGTGAACTGGTCGCTATAGTTGCGTCCCGTCGCGCTTTCGCTGTTGGCGCGCGCGTGCATTTCGGTGTCGAGATAGTAGGCACCGAGCACATAACCGAAGCGACTGTTGCTCGGTGAGGAAAGCCGGAGCTCAAGCGACTTCTGCTCGGGATGCTGGTTTTCGATAATCTGCCAGCTCGTCGCCGTGCTGCTGTAGCGCACGTCCGATTTGCGATAGCCGCCGACAAGGGACACGGTCCCGATGGCTGTATTCCAATCGACATTAAGGCCGGCGCCATAATAGTCGTTGTCGAGATAGGGGTTGCGCGTCTGCACGGCGATGCCGGCAGCGATGTAATCAGCGGGCAGATCGCCGACATCCGTCCAGGGATCGGCGACGAAACAGCTCGTACCGGGGCGACCGAGTGCCGCGCAGGCCTTGCGCAGCGTTGCCCCTGGCCCCTTGCCGCCCTCATGTGCCCAATCCCCCCAAAGCAGGATGGAGAAATCGTCACTCGGCTGGAACAGCAACGACCCGCGCAGCGCATTGATGCGTTCGTCATTCGTGCCGAGGCTCATATAGCCATCATGCTCGGCATGTTGTCCGGCGACGCGAATCGCGACCTTCTGCGAAAGTGGCAGGTTCAAGGCGGCGTTCAAATCGAGATGACCGTAGTTGCCGCCCGTGACACCGACGGTTCCCCCGATGTTGAATGTCGGCCTCGCGGCAATGAGGTTGATCGCACCGCCAGTCGCATTGCGACCATAAAGCGTGCCCTGCGGCCCCTTCAGAACCTCCACCCGATCAAGATCATAAAAGAGTCCGCGAAATGTCGTGGGCGTCGCGAGATAGACGCCGTTGATGTTCACCGCGATCGATGGGTCGGAAAACGCATTCCCGCTGAGGTTGCTCACCGAGCGGACGGTGAATGTCGTGTACGGGCCTCCGCTCGGCTGGATTTCGACGCCGGCAGTCTGGCTGGCAAGCGCGTCGATATTATTGACGCCGCGGGACGCCAGCGTGTCGCCGGAAATGGCGACAATGGAGAGAGCCGCCTTCTGCACATTTTCCGAGCGGCGCTGCGCGGTGACGATGATGTCTGCAAGGCCCGCCTCGTCAGTCGCCGGATTGCTAGACGGCGGCGTCTCCTGCGCGTTCGCCGGCGTTACGAGAATAGCGGCAAGCACCGCTATCGAAATGCCCCCAATGAGCCCCTTCACTGCATCCTCCCGAATTACCTCTCCACAGCCGCAGGAGGTACGGGACCTGAGGGTTCGCGTCTGTCCTTCAGCGAAAGGACAAATCGGGCATGCGAAATCAGCCCTTAGTGACTGACCAGCGAGTAGAGCTGATTGGGGCTGGAGACATGCAGGCGCTGATAGGCACGCTTTCGGTATGTGAGCACAGATGTCTTGGCGATGGCGAGATCCAGCGCCGTCGCCTCGACCGTCATGCCCATCGCCGCGCGTGCACAAACCTGTCGCTCACGAAGCGTCAGATTCGCATAACGCGAGGCGAAGCGCGCCTCGATCTGGTCGACATTGAGCCGACGGACGACGCCATCGGCTCTCTCCCGGTTGACGGATAGCATCGGGAGGACGAGGCAGGCGAGGTCGATCAGCGCATTGAGCTCCTGATCGGAGAAATATCCATCGCTCGCATGGCGCGCGATGTTCATGCCCCGCCAGCGCTCCGGACCGCGCTGCACGATGGACATACGCTCGATAATGCCAGGTTCGTCAAAGAACCGCCGCCGGAAACCGGCCGAAGAAATGTCGGAAGGGAGGATACGCTGGACGACGAGATCGCTGCAGGCAGATGCGGCACGGTAGGCATCCTGCAGGGGGTCCAGCGGCAGGTAGCTCCGTTCGTAGAGGGGAAAAAGGTCGGCAAGGCCTGGTTCGCAGCAGCTATAGACGAGATGGTTATCGAACCTGCTGACGGTCTCAAAGAGATAGAGGCGCCGGGCACCAGACGTGGCGGAGAGCACCGAATCCCGCACGGTCGAGCCGAATTCCTGTGTGCCCATGGCGGCCAGGAGCTTCTCGTAGGTCACGCACGTCGTCGTCGGCGCGCGCCAATCGCGGATCTGCTGGATGTGAGTCACGCTCTCTCCTCTGCCACCATTCGGCTTATGCGGCCGCTCGTATCACGCTTTGGCGCCGCGATCAGCATCAACGCGAGCAGGGAGAACACAGCCGGCAGCGCGAAAAGCGCCATAACCCTCGTTTCCGCGACCCCAGCGCTCAGGGCCACGCCAATCATGATCGGTGCGAGAACCGTTCCGACCCGACTGACGCTCTTGGTGACGCCGATGCCGAGCGCCCGCAATGGCGGAGCGTAGAAGCCGGCGAGCACAACGTTGATGCCGCCATAGGCACCCAGCGCGAAAAACCCGCAAATGGCGAGAAGGGTGAGCAGGACGCCCGTCGAGGCCGTCGCGAGCAGTTGCCCGATACTGAACAGAAGCACGGCGGCCAACGCGAGGAAGATGCTGAGCACGGGCTTTGCGCCGAAGCGATCGATAAGCAACCCTACCACCAATGCCGCAACAATTCCGCCGAAGGAAAAGATCGACACGGACATTGCGGCCAAGTCTGCCTCATGCCCAACCTGTACAAGCAGGATCGGCAACCAGCTAAAGAGGCAGTAGCTGAGCGTCAGCAACGAGATGAACAGGATCCAAAGCGCAATCGTGCCAAGAAGATAGGGAGGGCGAAAAAGGGCAGCGACAGCGCGCATTGCTCCTTCCTGGTGGGTATCAACAGTTTGCTCCGGCTGCGGATCACGCAGCCATGGCCATGCGACGAGCGCAAAAACGAGGCAGGCGACTCCGACGGCAGCCGTCGCCACGCGCCAGCCGCCAAGGTTGGCAAAAAGGACGGGCACGAAACCCGCCACCGTCGATCCGATCGCATAGCCGGTGAAGAGAATGGTGATCGCAAGGCCGCGCCGGTGGGGAGGGGCGGCTGCCGTGGTCATGGCGAGACAGCTCGGCAGCGAGCCCCCCAGAAAAAACCCAGTCACGAGCCGCAGCCAGAAGAGCTGCCCGGCATCCATCGCCAGACCACTCGCGGCCTGAAAAATCCCAAAACCGCAAAGTGTTGAGACAATAATCAGTCGATGGCTCGCCCGGTGGCCGATCAGCGGGAAGAACACAAGGCCAATGCATTGGCCAATCAGATTGGCCGAAAAGATCTGCCCGAGTTGGACGTTGCTCAGAGAGAGGGCGCGCGCCAGGTCCGGCGCCATCGGCCCCAAAATGGTGAAAACAATGCCGTCGAGCAGATAAGCCAACGAACAAGCGCCGATAACGGCCAGGTCCATGGCGCCTCTCTTGTCGGAATCGCCTTTCACCTGCGCCTCGCAGTGAGTTGAATTCATGCCCGTCTCTCCAAGGCGCATAACTCGCATATCGCGGCGGACAGCGTTGTCCTCTCGGGGGAGGACAGACGACGTCGCCGCGAATTGCCATCGGAGTCTCGCACACGGAGGGATTCGATGCTCGAAGGGAATAAGGTCATCATTACCGTCGCCATCAATGGCGGCATGCAGCAAGATCGCGAAGGCGCGATCGTGCCCAAGCAGCCGGATGAGATTGGCGAGGAAGCTGCGCGTTGCTGGGAAGCCGGCGCGGCCATGGTGCACGTCCATGCGCGCGGTCCCGATGGCAAGAACAGCGGGGATCCGCAAATCTATGCGCAAATCATTCGCGAGATCCGCGCGCGCTCCCCGATACTCATCCAGACCACCAACGGCATCGGTGTACGGCGCGATCCCAAGACCGGCCAACTTTACTGGCCCGATGATACGGAGCGGCTCGGCCTGCTCAACATCCAGCCTCAGCAGGACCTGTTCGGCATCGCGGCCGGATCTGCGGATTTTCACAATCCCGAGGGCGGTTATCCGGGCGAGACGCCATACGTCAATTCACCGGAATTGCTCCGCGCGACCATCAAGGCCGTGTATGAGAAGGGGACGGCGCTTGAATATGAAGTGATCGAAACCAGTTCGCTCCACCGTCTTCTCCGCTACGCGGAGGAGGGCTTGTTCGACCGCCACCGCAAGAACATCTGGCTGCTCCACGGTGGCGGCTTCGGATCGACGCCCCCTTATCCGCGTAACATCATTTTCTCGATCGATGAGGGGCAGCGATTGTTCCCGCAGGCGATCTGGGGCGTGACCGGCACGGGGCGGCACATGTTCCCGCTCGTCACGCTGGGACTTGCGATGAAATGCGATCTGGTACGGGTCGGCTTCGAGGACGGGATCCATCTCCCCGATGGGAAGGTCGCCACCTACAATCGCGACATGGTTCGCGCGGCCGCCGATATCGCCGCCTTTTACGGCCTTGCGCCCGCGACGGTTGAAGAAGCGCGCGAGCGCTTCGGAATCGCGCAGCCAAGGGTCTGACCTACGCCATTCTCACCTATCCAGTGAGAAACGAGTGGCGCGCTCAGGATTGACCTCGACCAGAAACCATCGCGATCGCGGCATCGAACACGCCCACTGCCAAGATGAGGGACCAGCGACCAAGCAGCGCATCATGGATTTTGCGTCATAAAACGTAAACGCCGCCGCATGGTCCTGTTTCCAGCACGCGTTTCGCCTGCTTGGATCACCCGGCCGCAAATGTGTGGCATTGCCCCGTCAGACGTGATGATATGGGTTATCGCTGATTCCGAGTCCGCAGGCTCGTCAGCGCCCGGTAGTACGAGGAAAGCTCCCGCTTGCGAATGGGAGCATCTTTATGCGCCTGATAACCAACCGGCCGTCGATCCTTGCACTCCTGTTCGGCAATGCCCTCGGCATCGCTGTCAGCGTCATTGTAACCCAGATAGACGGTCATCGCGCCCCGAACATGCCGGAGGCGGCATGCGCGATCTTGGTTTCCATCTTACTGATTTCCGGCTGTTTTATGATCAGCAATGCCGGTGCCGATAAAGATACCGCAATCGACGGTGCACCGTTGGGCAATCATGACCACAACTCGCCGCAAACTTAGGAACAATCAGAGGGCAGTGTCGTTGACTGACCAAGGCTGCCGAGCGGTAGCCGCGTGAACGTTGAGAGGAAACGAGATGCCGAATAGCGACAAGAACCGTCAACAGTCAGGAAAAGCCCAGCACGGCCAAGACGAGAAGCGGGAGGCGTCCTCTGGGCAAAAGCACCAGCAGGGCGGTCATTCCGATAAGCAAGGCAAGCAGGGCGAGCACGACAAGGGCCGTAGCTGACTGCCCTTACACATGATCACGTCATGGCGGGGGAGCAATCCCTCGCCATTTTTTATTGCATCCGGGCCTGTCGGCGACTGGTATCAGCGCTGGACGCGGGCGTGCTGATCCGGCGTCCTGTGCGGAAGCGGCCGGGTAAAATCGTTGATCTGGGAAGCCATCGGGCAAGGGGTCCAAGCGGGCAGTGGACCCAACGGCAATGTTTTACAAAAAAGGAATGGTGCCGCTTAGGTGACTCGAACACCTGACCCTCGCATTACGAATGCGATGCTCTACCGGCTGAGCTAAAGCGGCTCCGGTGCAGGCGCCCGTAGGTGCCCTTGATGCAGCGGCGGCGCTTACCAGCAGCCTGCCCGTCTGGCAAGCCATAGCCGCACCCCATCGTTGATTCCGCGCGGGCCGGCGCGGGGCCGATCGCCCTTTACCCGGCTTTTACCCTTCTTCGGCACACTCGGCCGACGACATAGCGGATTGGCAGGTCACCAATGAACACACAGCAGCACGACCGCCCCGAGGAGGCCGGCTTGCTCGACGAGGCCATGGAGGCGCCGCCGATCGTCCGGTTCGACGAGCGGCGCATGCATATCCGCGCTTATAATTATTGGGCTTCGCTGCTCGGCGACCGCGCGTTGCCCAGCATCGAGGCGCTCAACCCGTCCGAGCTGCATGATTTCGGCTCGCACAGCGTGCTGCTGGATTTCACGAGCGGAGTCGAAAACCCCGCCATCGCTTTTCTCGGCAGCGCCCTGGCGGCGCAATGCGACATCACCACGCCGATCACGCGCGCCAGCGACATCCCGCCGCGCACATTGCTCTCGCGGCTGACCGACCATTATCTCCAGATTGTCGCCAACGCCGCGCCCATCGGGTTCGAGGCGGAGTTCACCAACCAGCGCGGTGCCGAGATCATGTATCGCGGCATCATGATGCCCTTCTCGACGGACGACGACACGATCGACTTCGTTTATGGCGTCATCAACTGGAAGGAAGTGGCGACCGACGCGCTCTCCGACAGCATCGCAGCCCAGGTGCAGGCCGCGCCGGCTCCCGCGCTCAGCGTCGTGCCCGACGTCCCGGTGTGGGCCGACGCGCCCAGCGCCGGCGACGAGGACGACAGCTTCGTGCTGACCGACGCGATGATCGCCGTGGACCATGCCACCGAATCACTCGCCGACAGCCTGGCACGCGCGCGCGACGCCGCCGCCGCCGCAACGGCCAGCGAGGGCCGCACCCGTCACGCGCTCTACCGTGCCGTCGGCCTTTCCCATGCGTTCGCACGCGCTGCCGCCGCACGACCGGAGGACTATGCCGCGCTGCTGGCCGACGCCGGGCTGATCGCGCAGCCCCGCAGCCCGCTTACCGCGCTGGTCAAGCTGGTGTTCGGCGAAACCTACGACAAGACGCGCCTCGCCGAGTTCGTCTGCGCCATTGAATTTGCGCTGGACCACGACATGGCGCCGGGCACGCTGATCGATCATCTCCACGAGGTCCAGGGCGGCCTCAAGGGCCTCGTCGCCATTGTGCGTGCGGCCCGGCGGGGTGCCGCGCCGGCCAAGGCGGCCACCGCTGCGAATCGCGCCCGCCGCAAGCTCGGCAAGGCCCGGCCGATCGACGAAAACGGCGTCACATTCGACGAAACCGGCCTCGCCGTGGTCATTCTGCGTCAGGAAGCGGATGGCAGCCACGCCGTTGTCGCCACATTGGATGGCGCGGACCGGCTGTCGGGACGCGTCTATTCCGTAGCGGCACGCCAGCTCTGACCGTCTCCGGCGGCCGCGCCGGCCGGGTTGCGCACGGGTAAAAGGCACGGCTGGCGTGTTGCGGTGTCTCCGGCGGAGGACTAACCATCGGTCATAGGCCCGAATGGCGGCCGCATGGTGCCGCCGGCCCCTGAGACGTGACCCGTCAAGGAGAGGATCGCATGAGCGCAGCCGTGCAGCGGAACGACTCCACCATTTCCATCATCGCCAAGGCCCTGGTCGAAGGGCTGCACGGGAGTGAAAGGGACTTACTCGACACCGGTGGGGTTGAGGCGGCGGCCGCCTTCCTCGCCGAGGCTGCGGCCATCCGCAAGGGGGGCGCCTCGGCCATCGCGATTGACAGCGGCGAGGACCGGCGCGCGGCGCACGGCGGCGCCCGGCTCCAGCGCCTCGCCATCGCCAATCACGACATGCCCTTCCTGGTCGACAGCATCGCCAATTGCCTGAGCGAGGCGGGGCTGGTCATCCACCTGCTTGCCCACCCGATCCTGCCGGTGCTGAGGGATGGGGAAGGGCGCCTCGTCAGCATCGGCGACGAGGACCAGGCGCGGCGCGAATCGCTGATCTACATCGAGACGGACCGGCTTGACGCGCGCGGGCGGCAGGCGCTCGCCAAGGCGCTCGACGTGACGTTGGCCCATGTCCGCGCCGCCGTGAGCGGCTGGCGGCCGATGATCGAGGCGATGAACGCGGACGCCAACCGACTCGGCCCCGGCGAGGGCGGCGACCTGCTGCGCTGGCTGCTCAAGCGCCACCTCACCCAGCTCGGTCACGAGCAGCGCGGGCGCGACGGCAAGGCAAGCCGCGCCAAGGGCATCTGCACGTTGACCGACGAGCCCCTGCTATCCGTCACCGCCATCGAGGCCGCTTTCGCCTGGTTCGATGCCGGCCATGCGGGCCCGCTCGTCCTCAAGTCCAATCGCCTCTCGCGCGTCCACCGCCGGGTGCTCATCGACCTGTTCATCGTGCCGATCCGCGATGGCGAAACAGTGTCGGCGCTCTCGATCCATGCCGGCTTGTGGACCAGCGCGGCGCTGGCCGCCAAGGCGGAAGAGATCCCCATCCTGCGCGATACCCTCTCCACCCTCATGGCTCGGTTCGGCTACGATCCGGACGGGCACGCGGCCAAGACGATGGTGCACGCCCTCACGACACTGCCGCACGACCTGATGCTGGCGTTCCTGCCCGAGGACCGCGAGCGCATCACGCTCACCGCCATGTCGCTGGCGGACCGGCCGCGCCCCAAGCTGGAACTGGTCCGCGACCCGTTGGGCCGGCACATGTTCGCCTTTGTCTGGATGATGCGCGACGATCTCTCCGCCGGCCAGCGCGAAGCGATCGCCGCGATGCTGTCCGAGGCCAGCGGCGCCACACCGCTCGGCTGGTCGATCGCGCTGGAGGATAGCGGCCTCGCCCTGGTTCGCTTCACCTTCGACATGCGCCAGCACGCCGACATGCCCGATGCCGATGCGCTCGACGGCCAGCTTGCGCAGATGCTGCGCGGCTGGGTGCCCGCCGTCGAGCAGGCCCTCGCCGATCAGGGCGAGGGCGCCCGTGCGCTCACCCTGGCCCAGCGCTATGCGCCCGGCCTGCCAATCTCCTACCGCGAGAGCGCAGGGCCGGAGGAGGCGGCGCTGGACATTCTCGCGCTGCACGCCCTCGACGGCCCGGACGCGCGCAGCGTGCGCTTCTGCCCGGACCAGGGGGCGGACGCAGCTCATCGGCTGCGCGTCAAGGTCTATAGTCTGGAACCGCTGGTTCTTTCCGAAGCGGTGCCAGCACTGGAAAATTTCGGCTTCCGCGCGATCGAGGAACAGAGCGCGGCGGTGGGCGAGGAGGGCGAAGCGCTCGGCCACATCCAGCGCTTCACGCTGGAGCGGCAGGATGGTGGTCTGGCCGCGCCTGTGCTGGCGCGCGCCGCGACCGTCAGTGAAGCGCTCGATGCCGTGTTGGAGGGCCGGGCAGAGAACGACCGATTCGCCGAGCTGATCGTCACCGCCGATATCGGCCCGCGCGACATCGTCTTCCTGCGTGCCATCTTCCGCTATCTGCGCCAGACCGGCGTCTCCTATGGGCTGACCACCGTGGTCGAAGCGCTGCGTCGTGAGGCGGGGATTGCGCGGCTGCTCGTCCGGCTGTTTCTCGCGCTGCACGATCCGGCGCAGGCGCGCGACCGCGACGCCACCGCCGCCGCGCTCGATCAAGAGATCGACACCGCACTGGAGCAAGTGAGCGGCATCGACGATGATCGCATCCTGCGGCTCTACCGGGCGGTGATCCGCGCCACGTTGCGCACCAACGCCTTCACCCCCGCCAGGCAGGAAGCGCTGGCCTTCAAACTGGACAGCGCCGGCATCCCCGGCCTGCCCAAGCCACTGCCATGGCGCGAGATCTGGGTTTATTCGCCGCGCGTCGAGGGCGTCCATCTGCGCGCCGGCCGCGTCGCGCGCGGTGGCCTGCGCTGGTCCGACCGGCGCGACGATTTCCGCACCGAAATTCTCGGGCTGCTGAAGGCGCAGCGCGTCAAGAACGCCGTTATCGTACCGACCGGCGCGAAGGGCGGCTTCTATCCCAAGCAGCTCCCTGCACCGACCGACCGCGACGCCTGGCTGGCGGAGGGCACGGAGAGCTACCGCATCTTCATTCGCGCGTTGCTCTCGGTCACGGACAATATCGTCAAGGGTAAGGTGGTGCATCCCAAGGGCATCGTCGTGCGCGACGGGGACGACCCCTATTTCGTCGTCGCAGCCGACAAGGGCACGGCGACCTTTTCGGACGTCGCCAATGCCCTGGCCATCGAGCGCGATTTCTGGCTGGGCGATGCCTTCGCAAGCGGCGGCTCGCACGGTTACGACCATAAGGAGATGGGCATCACTGCGCGCGGCGCGTGGCTTAGCGTCCGCCGCCACTTCGCGGAGATGGGCGTCGACGTGCAGAAGGAGAGCGTGCGCGTGATCGGCGTCGGCGACATGTCCGGCGACGTGTTCGGCAATGGCATGCTGCTCAGCAAGACGCTTCTGCTGGTCGCCGCCTTCGACCATCGCCACATCTTCATCGACCCCAACCCAGATCCGGCGGCGAGCTGGAAGGAGCGGGCCCGGCTGTTCAAGCTGCCGCGTTCGAGCTGGGACGATTATGACAAGACCCTCATCTCGAAGGGCGGCGGCGTCTTCTCGCGCAGCCTCAAGAGCATCCCCTTGAGCAAGGAAATGCAGGCCCTGATCGGCAGCAGCGAAAGCGCGCTTGAGCCGGCCGCGCTCATTGCCGCCCTGCTGCGTGCGCAAACCGACCTGCTCTGGTTCGGTGGCATCGGCACCTACATAAAGGCTGCCGCGCAAAGCAATGCGGACGTGGGCGACGCCGCCAACGACCGGCTGCGCGTGGACGGCGAGGATGTACGCGCCAAGGTGATCGGCGAGGGCGCCAATCTGGGCGTCACGCAAGCCGGGCGTATCGCCTTCGCGCTCAAGGGCGGGCGGATCAATGCCGACTTCATCGACAACAGCGCCGGTGTCGACTGCTCGGACAATGAGGTGAACATCAAGATCGCTCTCAACAAGGAGATGATCGAGGGCCGGCTCGCCGAAGAGGCGCGCAACGCCCTGCTCGCCGAGATGACCGACGACGTCGCCGAGATCGTGCTGGAGGACAATCGCCTGCAGGCGCTCGGCCTCTCCATCGCGCAGCTCGGCGGCACCGACGATCTCGCCTCCTATGTGCGGCTGATCGATACGCTGGAGGCGGGAGGTCATCTCGACCGGCGGGTCGAGGGGCTGGCCAGCGACCAGGAGCTCCTGCGTCGCGCCGGCGACGGCCTCGGCCTGACCCGGCCAGAACTCGCCATCCTCCTTTCAACCGCCAAGCTGGCGCTGCAAGCGGCGATCGAGGAGAGCGACCTCGCCAGTGACCCGCTGTTCACGGATGATCTGATGCGCGCCTTCCCCCCGCAAATGCGCAAGCGCGAAGCAGACGCCATCGCCGCCCACCAGCTGCGCGGCGAGATCATCGCCACCAAGCTCGCAAACCGCATCGTCAACCGTCTTGGCGTTATCCTGCCGTTCACGCTGGCGGAGGAAGCCGGCGGCACGCTGGATGGAATCGCCCGCGGCTTCGCCGTTGCCGAGCATCTGTTCGACGTGAAGGCACTGTGGGACGAGATCGACGCGGCGAAGCTCAGCGAGCAGGCGCGCCTCACCCTCTACCGACAGGTGGCCAACGCCATCGCCGGCCACATCGGCGACGCGCATCGTTCGCTGCCGGCCAACATGAGCCCGAGCGAGGCCGTCGCCATGCTGCACCCGGCGCTGGCGGTGCTTAGCAAGGATGTCGACACGCTGCTCCCGCCTGAGCCTGCGCGCCGCGCTGCGGGGCTGATGGCCGAGCTGCTCGCCCTCGGCGTGGGCAAGGCACTGGCGGCCAAGGTGGTCATGCTCGTCAAGATGGACGGCGCAACCGGCTTGGCGCTGCTTGCCCAGGATCTGGGGCAGGATGAGATCAGCATCGCCCATGCGTTTACCCGGCTGGGCGAGGCGCTGGGCATCGACTGGCTGCAAGGCCTCGCCGCGCGCATGCACCCCAGCGATCCGTGGGAACGGCTGCTCGTCGCCGGCAGCGCGCGCGATCTTCAGCAGATGCGCCTGACCTTCCTCGCCGGGGCCGGGAAAAAGGCCTGCCGCGAGTTTGTCGCCGATTGGCTGGCGACAAACGACACGGCGGTTACCAAATACCGCCAGTTGATCGCCCGCGCCCAAGCCGCCGCCAATCCCACCGCCGCGATGATCGCGGAACTGAGCGGGCAAGCCCGGGCGCTGCTCGGACGGTAGATGCGGGGGAGGGGCAGCCAGCGCCTTCCGTCGAGGATCGCCTTGGGTACGCTGGCGATGGCGCGGGCCACGCAGTTGCCAGCCACGATGCGCAACAGAGCCAGCCGTTCGTTACTCCCGGTCAGGGAAGCGACCGGTGGCGCGCGCGATCACGTGGAGCCTGCGCCGTACAAGCGGGCGAAACGAGAACGGCGGGACACTGAAACGGCCCGCTCGGCATGGGCGCGCCATTATGTGCTCCCGCATAGGCCAGAGGCCCCGGGGAACAGGGGATGGGACCTCGTTCCTCACCACGCTCAGCTTTTGCCTGCGCAGGAGCACGGCGCCCTTCTGGACGCAGCGGTGCGCGCCCTGATCAAGCGGAGACACCGGTTAAATCCGACTGCCTCCCGAATCCGCCCCTGATGGCTGCGGCGCTCTGCATCCGCGCTACCCCTCCCATCCTGCGCGTAGGCGCCGCTACTTCTTCGCGGGCTCGCGCTTGCGCATCAGCCAGGGCTTAACGCCACCGCTCGGCTTCGGGGTGCCATCTAGCCGGACGGCCCGGTGAATCATCACCGGCTGCTTGAGCATCTGCCCGAACATGACGCCGCGTCCGCAGCAGGTTTCCTGCGCCAGAATGCGTTGGACCACCTCCATCCCCGCCACCACCTGCCCGAAGGCGGCGTAGCCGGGATAGCCCGGGCGCGCGTCCAGGGTGGGGTTGGGGCCAATCTGGATCGAGAAATTGCCAGTGCCCGAATCCGGATCCTTGTGCCGCGCCATCGAGATGGTGCCGTGGAGATGCTTGAGGCCGGTCTGGTCGGTCGTTTCGAGCGGCACGGTGGGGAAGTAGATGCGCCGCGCCTCCGTATCGATGCCGCCTTGCACGAAGCCGAGCTTCGCATTGTCCTTGCGCCGATAGGCCCGGTAGAATTTGGTATCGTCCAGCCGCCCGTCATCCACATAGACGAGGAAATTAGCCGTCGTCTTGGGCGCGCGCTTGGCGTCCAGCGCGATGACAATGTTGCCCATACTCGTCTCCAGCTTCACCCGCACATAGCCCGGTGTCGGCCGCGTCGCGCTGGGCGCGGCGGCCATGGCGGGGAGCGAGAGGAGCAACAGGGAGAGGAGAGCGGAAATGCGACGAATAATCAGGGGCATGGGTCTCGGCGAAACGATGGGTCGGGCTTCACCGCAGGCTAGGGGGATATCGCCGCAGGCTCAAGAGGGGTGAGGGACAGGCGGTCGCAAAGGCGGCCTGAACCGCGCGGGGTCCATCCTCGCGACCTCGCTCGCTCTCAGGGCCTGTCTCCCACAGCCTACAGGTGTTTGTAAGCGGACAGAGACCCAGTTTCCGTCCGCCCTGAGCTTGTCGGAAGGTCTGCTTTCTAAATGACGCCTGCCCCGACAACATAAACCCGTCGACACCGGCCCGAGCCGTCGCGCCGGAGGGGGGCCCTTGGATTAGCTCGGGGCGAGCGGACGCTTGGTCGCGATCCGCTCTCGTCCCCCCGCCGCCGTCAGGCCTGCACCCGCTGCCGGTTCGCCACCAGATTGTCGACCACGCCGGGATCGGCGAGCGTCGACGTGTCCCCCAGCTGGTCGACTTGCCCCTCCGCGATCTTGCGCAGGATACGGCGCATGATCTTGCCCGAGCGCGTCTTGGGCAGGGCAGGGGCAAACTGGATGACGTCCGGCGTCGCGATCGGGCCGATCTCGTGGCGCACCCACTGCACCAGCTCCTTGCGCAGCGCATCGTCGCCTTCCTCGCCGGCGTTGAGCGTCACATAGGCGTAGATGCCTTGCCCCTTGATATCATGCGGGGTGCCGACCACCGCGGCTTCCGCCACCTTGGCATGAGCGACCAGCGCGCTCTCCACCTCGGCCGTGCCCATGCGGTGGCCAGAGACGTTGATGACGTCATCGACGCGGCCGGTGATCCAATAATCGCCATCCGCGTCGCGCCGGCAGCCGTCACCGGTGAAATATTTTCCGGGATAGGTGCTGAAATAGGTCTGGAAAAAGCGCTCATGGTCGCCCCAGACCGTGCGCATCTGCCCCGGCCAGCTATCGGCGATGACGAGATTGCCCTCGCAAGCCCCTTCCAGCACCTTGCCATCCGCGTCGACGATCTGCGGCACCACGCCGAAGAAGGGCTGGGTGGCACTGCCGGGCTTGAGCGCGATCGCGCCGGGCAGCGGCGTGATCATATGGCCGCCGGTCTCGGTCTGCCACCAGGTGTCGACGATCGGGCAGCGGCTGTCCCCAACGACGCGATGATACCAGTCCCACGCCTCCGGGTTGATCGGCTCCCCGACCGAGCCGAGCAGGCGCAGCGAGGCGCGGCTGGTCTTCTTCACCCACGCGTCGCCTTCGCGCATCAGCGCGCGGATCGCGGTCGGCGCGCCGTAGAAGGTGCTCACCTTGAACTGGTCGACAACCTGCCAGAAGCGGCTGAAATCCGGGTAGTTGGGGACGCCTTCGAACATCACCGTGGTCGCGCCGTTGGCGAGCGGGCCATAGACGATGTAGCTGTGGCCGGTGACCCAGCCGATATCGGCCGCGCACCAGTAAATGTCGCCGGGGCGATAATCGAACACATAATGGTGGGTGACGGCGCACCACAGGAAATAGCCGGCGGTGGTGTGCAACACGCCCTTGGGTTTGCCGGTGGAGCCGGAGGTATAGAGCACGAACAGCGGGTCCTCCGCACCGATCGGCTCGGCTGGGCAATCGGGCGCGGTTGCGTCGCGCAACTCGTGATACCAATGGTCGCGCCCCGGCGTCATGGCGACCTTGCCGCCAGTACGCCGGACCACGATGACCGATTTGACGCCGGTGCAATGGGTCAACGCCTCATCGACATTGGCCTTGAGCGGAATCGTCTTGCCGCCGCGCAGCCCCTCGTCGGCGGTGATCACGAAGGCGGAATCGCAATCGGTGATGCGGCCGGCGAGACTATCCGGGGAGAAGCCGCCGAACACCACCGAGTGGATCGCGCCGATCCGCGCGCAGGCCAGCATCGCCATCGCCGCCTCGGGAATCATCGGCAGGTAGATGGTGACGCGGTCGCCCTTGCGGACACCCTGCGCCTTCAGCAGGTTGGCGAAGCGGCAGACGTCCTCGTGGAGTTCGCGATAGGTGATGGTGCGGCTCTCGGAGGGATCATCGCCCGCCCACAGGATCGCCGGCACGTCACCGCGCTCGGCGAGATGCCGGTCGAGGCAGTTGGCGGCGATATTGAGCTGGCCGTCCGCGAACCATTTGATGCCGAAATCGGCCTCGTCGAAGCTGGTGTCCTTGACGCGGGTGAACGGCTTGATCCAATCGAGCCGCTGCGCCTGCTCGCGCCAGAAGCCCTCGGGATCGTCGATCGAGCGGCGATAGAGGTCCGCATAGCCCTGCGCATCCACATAGGCGCGCGTGCGCCATTCCTCCGGCACAGGATAGACTGTCTGGCTCACGGCATTCTCCCAAGTCTGTCCGCAGGACCTTAGCGACAGAGTCGCCGCACTGCCAAGCCGTGCGCGCGAAAAACAGCAGGAGGAGAGGCAGTGAGTCAGCCCGTTAGAGCGACCAGCAGTTGAACCGCCCCCGTTGGTCCGGTGTCCACCGTAGGATCGCCCTCCTTCTCACCGACGCTGACGTAAACAGCCGAACGGCATTGTTCACATGCGTTCGGCGCCCAGCTCCATGCTGTCCCGCAGGTTTCCGCTCCCTATCCCTCGCTGCCCCACAGCAACTGGCCGTCGGGATCGCTGATCTGCGCAAGCCGGCGGGCGGCGCGGCGGGCGAGTCGCTGGACCTCAGCCTTGCGCCGCGCGGCGGAGAGCGGCTCGCTGGGGGCGGGGCGGACGATCTCCGCATCATATTGATCGGCGACGATCAACCCGGTGCGCGCCGGCCACAGCGCCTCGCCTTCGAAAAGGGTGAGATCGAACCCGGCAGGAACCGCCCAGAAATAGCGGTCGCAATAATCGAAATAATCCGGCCACTTGCCGTCGCCCAGCAGATCCGCGCGACTGCACTTGATTTCGACCGCGATGATCGCGCCGCGCGCATCGACCGCCATGATGTCCAGTCGCCGGCCATTTGGCAGCGGCACTTCCGGCACACCGAAAATATCGTGCCGGGCGAACAGCCGTAGCACGCCGCGCGTCACCGCCGGCGCGGTGCCGTCCAGCATCAATGCGGCGAGCGCGAGGTCGGAAACGGGTGAGTCCATCGCCCGTGCCTAGAACAAGTCATGAACAACGGCAAGCGGGGACGCAGCCTGGCCGCGCCCCCGGTTCCTGTCCGTCGAAAAATGCTATCAGCGGTAGAAGATATGACCGCCGATGCGCGTGACGCGCGGCCGGTTCCAGCCCGGCGAGACCCGCGCTGCGTGGAAATAGAGCGCGCCTTCCACCGGATTGGCCCAACTCTCTTCCTGCGCGATCTCGGCGATGGCAGCGGCCGTGCGCCACTGGCGCCCGCTCGTCGGCGCATCCGGCAGACGGCCGGCACGCACGAAACTGAACTGGCCCGGCTGGGTTACGACACCACACAAGCTGCTCGGAAAACGGCCGGATTTGGCACGCTCGATCACGACATGGGCCACCGCGAGCTGGCCGGCGAGGCTCTCGCTGCGCGCTTCGTAGAAGACGGCGGTGGCGAGACAGCGGGTCTCTTGGTCCATCTCGGCGAGATCATCGACATCCCATGCATGCACCAGATCGGCCAGCGTCGCAGCCGTCGGGGCAGCGCTTTCATCATCGAGCTGTGCGGTTGTGGGAGAAATCTGGTTGTCCGGCTCTACCGTCAAAGGTGCCGCGCCTTGATCGACGACGACGGGAGCCTCAAGAGGGGCTTTCAGAAGATTAACGGACCCGTCAGTCACTTCGGCCAGAGCCAAGGTGGACGACAGCAGCCCGACGGCCGCCACACCGGCGACCAGGAACGAATGACGCATTTACTCTCAGAACTATGCGGTGGGTCGGCTGACGCATTTCCCGACGGCATGAAGATCAGGCCTGTCAGCGGAAATGCGGTCCGCCCCCCGTCTGCGTGTTTGCTCGGCGGGCCCCCATGACCCCCTTGTGCAACCTGCGCGGGTGGGCGCTCTTTGCGTCCTGAAGCGCCCGTGTCAACCCGCGCATAGGATTTCGGCGGCGAGCTGTTGTCCCGATACGGTATCCAGTTCGACAAACCAGATATCGGGGTCGGTTGCGGTGCGACGCTCAATATACTGCGCAAAGTCAGCGTCCGGGCGGTCTGGAGGCGGGCCGCACGGGTGGAGTTCAAGCGCCCCCGAAAGGCTCGCCATGCGCTCGAACAAGCCCCGGTTCACGCCTCGCTCAAGCAGTTGCACCACGATCGCGCCGCTCATCGGTTCGCCTTTGTGGAGCACCATGGCGTTGCCGCCGGCGGCCTGCGTGCGGCGGACCAGGGCACCGACCAGCAGTTGGCTGGTCAGCCGTGGACTCACGCCTGTGCCCCCGCATAGCCTGGCAGGCTGGTGAGCGGGATCGTCGAGCGCATGAACGTGCCGGTACCGCGTCCGACCTCCTCACCCTCGCCGTCGACCAGCCGGGCTTCGGCGATGTAGACGCGGCGCTTGCCGCTCAGCCAGCGGCCCTCAGCGACCACCGGCCCCGCGCGCAGCGGCTTTGTGAACAGCAGGTTGAAGGCGGTGGTGAGCAAGAAGCGGTCGCTCACCAGGCTGTTGGCGGCGTAGAAGGCCGCGTCGTCCATCATCTTGAAATAGAGCGTGCCGTGGCTGGCTCCGGCGGCATGGAAATGGGCCGGATCAACCTCGAACCGGATGCGCGATTCCCCCGGAGCGACGATGTCGAGCCGCGAAGGAAACAGCCGATTGATCGGCGCCGAATCGTAAAGCCGCTCCAGCGCCCGGAAATGCGCGGTTTCGCCGGACGGCACGGCGCACTCAGGCGGCGTCACGCGTCTCCCCACCCGCCAGCAGAGCGTAGAGCGCGGCGTCCGAGCCCACGCCACGGATGCGCGCAAGGGCCCGCTCGTTGCGCAACAGCCGCGAGACCCGCGCCAGCGTCTTGAGATGCTCCGCGCCGCTGTCGGTGGGTGAGAGCAGCATGAACACCACATCGACCGGTGCGTCGTCGATCGCATCGAACGGGATCGGCTCGTTCAGCAGCACCACCGCGCCATGCACCTTGTCCAGGCTGTCCAGCTTGGCATGAGGAATGGCGATGCCACCGCCGAAACCGGTCGAGCCGAGCCGTTCACGCTCGGTGATCCGCTCGATAACTTCCGTTGTATCGAGGCCGTAGGCGCTGGCCGCAAGCTGACCCAGCTTCTGGAAAAGCTGCTTCTTGTTGGAAATATTGACTGCTGAGGAAACGGCCTCGGCCGCGAGCAAGTCGCTGAAATTATCCATGTCAAACCTGTGTCCTGCGGCCGCCAATGGGAGGAAAATGCCGCGCGGCGAAGCTTATTTGCCCATCGCACCCGCCGGGTAGAATGTGGCGCCAGATAGGCGGAAAGCTACTCCGGGTCAACCGCCTGGCGGCGGCGGCGCTCCGAGGTGACGCAAATCAGGGCGGATCGGGCCATGCAAGGCCCGATCCCCATGAAGCTTCAGGCGCGGGCCTGCGGCGGCTCGACCCAGCCGATCGTCCCGTCGTTGCGGCGATAGACCATATTGAACGCCGAGGTGCCGCTATTGACGAATAGCAGGGCGTTGGTGTTCCGCAGGTCCAGCATCATCACGGCGTCAGACACGCTAGCGCTGGGGATGTCGACCGACATTTCTGCCACCACCGCGGGGGCGTCCGCGGTCACTTCCTCGTCGCTCTCGGTCGCTTCGAACACGGTGTAATGCGCGTTGGTAATACCGGTGGCGGCATCCGTACGCTCCGCCTCGGCGGCGGCGAACTGCTCATGCCGACCCTTGAGGCGCCGCATGTAGCGGCGCAACTGCTTCTCGATGCGGTCAGCCGCCTGGTCGAAGGCCTGCTGCGCAATCTGCGCCACCCCAGATCCCTTGAGGATCAGGCCAGACATGACGTGACTGACGATATCGCAACGGAAGGCGCCATGCGGCGCGTTGCCGAACGTCACGTTGGACCCGATGGTGCGGGAGAAATACTTATCCGCGATTGCCTGCAAGCGCGTCTCGACATGGGTTTGCAGGGCTTCCCCCGTTTCGATCTGATGGCCGGATACGCGAATGTCCATGACTCATCTCCTTGCTGGGTCTTCACGGTATGTAAGACCAATCTAGTGGGCCGGTCCGCATATGCCAGCCGGGTCAGGATGGCGGCGTGTCCAGCCAGAGCGGATTATCGAGCTTGGCTACGAAGGCGGCATGGCGCTCGAGTTCAGCGGCACTGGCCGCGAAATGACGCGGCGGGCGGACAATGATGGGAGCCGCGGCAGCGGGAGTGAGCGCCGCCGACACAGCCGTGTCTGCCGTGACATCGGCCACCAGCGTGAGGCCGATCTGCCGGCCGCCGGTCAGCTCGATGTAGAGCTGGGCGAGCAACTCGGCATCGAGCAGCGCGCCGTGCTTGATGCGATGGCTGCGATCGATGCCATAGCGGCTGCACAGGGCGTCGAGGCTATGCTTGGCGCCCGGGTGCAGGGTGCGCGCGATGGCGAGGCTGTCGACCATGCGGGCATAGTCAATGGTGGGCATTCCACACGCCTCCAGCTCGGCGTTGAGGAAACCGAAGTCAAACCGGGCATTGTGCGCGACGAGCATGGAATCGCCGAGAAAGGCGAGCAGCGCCTCCGCCATCTCGGCAAAGCGCGGCTTGTCTGCCAGGAAACGATCGGACAGGCCATGCACCGCCTCGGCGGCCGATGGCATCGCACGCTCGGGATTGAAATAGGCGTGGAAAGTTTCGCCGGTGGGGATGCGGTTGATCAGCTCCACACAGCCGATTTCTACAAGTCGATCCCCCGTGAGCGGGTCCAGTCCGGTGGTTTCAGTATCGAAGACGATCTCGCGCATTTTGGCTCGTGACTCGTTGGAAAGGCATTATCGGGCGAGGGCCGCTCGAAGGCAAGCGAGCAGGCGGGTGACCTGCTGTTTTGTCTGCCATTTGGGACGGCCCGTGCCAATCACGACATCGGCGCGCGCGCGCTTGGCATGGTCGGCCATCTGGCTGGCACGTAACCGGGCGAACTTGGCCGGTGTCATCCCCGGGCGACTGAGCACGCGACGGCGCTGCACGAACGGCGAGGCGGAGACGACGACGACCATGTCCACGGCCCGGTCGCCACGTGTTTCGAACAGCAAGGGGATGTCGAGCAGCACGATGCGGTGGCCGCGGTGTCGCGCGATGAAGGCGCGACGGGCGGCCGCGACGGCGGGATGGACGATCGCCTCCAGCGCCGCCATCTCGGCCGGCTGGCCGATGACGAGGGCGCCAAGCGCGCGGCGATCAACCCCAGCCGCGCCGGTGGTGCCGGGAAAGCGCGCCTCAATCGCGGCGAGCAGGGCGCCACCGCGCCCCTGCAGCCGGTGCACCTCCGCATCGGCATCGAACACCGGCACGCCGAGCTGCCTGAACATGCGCGCCACGGCGGATTTGCCCATGCCGATCGAGCCGGTCAGCCCGATCCGGAACGGCCGATGGCTGGGACGGCCATGATGGCGCAGCGCTGTCATGCGCGCGGCGGCGGCGTCAGGCGGGAGCAAGCAGGCGCTCGCGCAGCGCGGCGTCCCTCTCACGTGGAGCCGGCGCATCGAAAAAGATGTCGAACGCCAGCGCCGCCTGGCCGATCAGCATTTCAAGGCCGTCCAGTGTTTCCAGACCGCGCTTCCGCGCGGCGGCGAGCAGCGGCGTTTCGAGCGGCGCATAGACGATGTCATAGACCAGCGCGCTGGTGGGCAAGGCGGCGAGATCCGGCGCGTAAGCCGGCTGGCCGGTCATCCCGAGCGAGGTGGCGTTGACCAGCAGGTCAGCCGCCGGCAGCGGCGCAGCAAAATCCCGCACCATGCCGTCCATGCCCAGCCTGCCGAGCAGCGCCTGTCCCTTGGCGGCGTCGCGCGCAACGATGGTCAACGCGCTGACGCCGACCGAGCGCAGCGCGAAGCCGATCGCCTGGGCAGCGCCCCCGGTGCCAACCAGGATCGCATGGCCGCCATGCCATTGGCGCGCGAGCAGCGGCTGGAGGAACCCACCGGCGTCGGTATTCGTGCCGATCAGCGGCCCGCCCGTCTCGCAGGCGACCGTATTAATCGCCCCGATCCGCTCGCGGACGCCACCTGGATCGTCGACATAGTCGAGCGCGGTGATCTTGTGGGGAATGGTGATATTGCAACCCAGCCAGTCCGGATCGGCGCGGCGCTGGAGGAAATAACCGGGCAATTCCTCGCGGGTCACGCACGTCTTGCGATATTCAGCGTCTATTTCCAGCTCTTCCAGCCAGAAATTGTGGATGACCGGTGACTTGCTGTGGGCGATCGGGTCGCCGATCACTTCAGCATAAGGGCGGGGGGTATTGCTCATGCCGGTAACATAGAGCGCACGCGCAAATAGTCGAGCAACGGCAACAGCGGCAGGCCCTGCACAGCGAAAAGGCTCCCGGTGATCTTGCTGAACAGCTGCGCGCCCGGCCCCTCGATCCGGTAACAGCCGACGCAATGACGGCACTGCTCCCAGTCCAGATCGAGATAATGGGCGATGAAGGCCGGGCTGAGCGGCCGCATGTGCAGTGTCACGCTCTCAATCTTGCGCCAGATCGGCGTGCCGTCCTGGGCAATCACCGCCGCGCTGTGAAGTTTGTGAGCGCGCCCGCTCATCCGCGCCAGCAGCGTGGCGGCCTCGTCGCGGGTCTCGACCTTGTCGATCCGATTGCCGTCGTCCAGCTCCAGCGTCTGGTCGCAGCCGAGCACGAAAGCACCGTGATGGCGCAGCGACGGACGGCGCGCCTTCCATTCGGCCAGCGCATCGGCAAGGTCGCGCGCGCCCAGACCTTCCGCGATCAGCCCGGCCTTGAGCGCCTCCTCGTCAACGCCCGCATGGATCGCCACGAACGGCACCGCCGCGTCGGTGAGCAAGCGGCGCCGGCTGGCGCTTTGCGAGGCAAGCAACAGCGGTGGGCTCATGCCGCCGGCCCGTCCATGGACGCTTCGGTCGCCGGGTGATGGTTCCTCAGCCATTCCTGATGGAGATTGACGATCGCTGCCGCCGTCTCCTCGATCGAGCGGCGGGTGACGTCGATCACCGGCCAGCCCTGATCTGCGAACATGCGACGGGCATGGGCCACTTCGCTATTCACACGCTCCAAATCCACATAGGAGGTTTCCGGTGTCTGGTTGAGGGATAAAAGGCGGTTGCGCCGTACCTGCACCAGACGCTCAGCACCCGCCGTCAGTCCGACCACCATCGGATGCTTGAGCGCGAACAGGCTGGGCGGTGGCGGTGATTCCGGCACCAGCGGGATATTGGCGGTCTTGTAGCCGCGATTGGCGAGATAGATACTGGTCGGGGTCTTGGAGGTGCGCGAAACGCCGGCAAGGACGATGTCCGCCTCCTCCCAATTCTCCCAGCCAATCCCGTCGTCATGGGCAATGGTGAACTGGATCGCGTCAATCCGCGCGAAATAGGCGTCGTCGAGCACATTCTTGCGGCCGGGCCGGTTGCGCGTTTCCTGTCCGAGCAGGTTCGACATGGCGTCCGTCACCGAATCCAACGGAGCCACGAACGGAATGCCGATCGCGCGGCAGCCATTTTCCAGCTTGCGGCGCAATGAGGGGTTGGCGAGCGTGAACAGCACCATACCGGGATTACGGGCGACTTCCTCCAGGATTCGTCCGAGATGCTGCTCCGAGCGGACCATCGGCCAGAAATGGCGGATCGTCTCGATATTCTCGAACTGGGCGAGGGCTGCCTTGCCGATATGCTCCAGCGTCTCACCCGTGGAATCGGAGAGCAGGTGCAGGTTCAGGCGGTCCATGGGCATGACTCTGTGAGCAATGTGCGGATAAGACAAGGGACAGAACTGTGGATAAGTTCGTTTCGCCGATTCATCCCCGCTGACCGATCAGAAGCCGCGCTGCTTATCCACAGCGACCTCCGTTGTGCACAGCCTGTGAGTCCTGTGGATCAAAGTGGAGACTCGCCGCCGTCTGGCGCGTCCGCCAGGGTCAAGCTGTTGGCAAAATCGTGACAAACGAATAATGCCCGTCATTCGCCCCCCAACAGACTCCAACAACCTTCTAGAGTCTTATATTTAGGATATTGGACCGTGGATGATTGCCGGCCCGCCCGACCGCTCCTCGCAACCCTGCGTGGCCAACGCCAAGCCCGCCCGCCGCTCTGGATGATGCGCCAGGCTGGCCGCTATCTCGCCGAATATCGCGCTTTGCGTGCGGAAAAGGGCGGATTCCTGGACCTATGCTACGACAGCACCGCCGCGGCCGAAGTGACTCTGCAGCCGATCCGCCGGTTCGGTTTCGATGGGGCGATCCTGTTTTCCGACATTCTCGTCGTGCCTCATGCGCTCGGCCAGAAGCTGTGGTTCGAGACGGGCGAAGGCCCGCGCCTGGCACCGCCCCTGACCGATACCGATCTGGCGGACCTGACACCGCAGCCGGCTGTGCTCGCGCCGGTCATCGAAACGGTGCGGCAGGTGAAGGCTGCGCTGCCAGCCGAAACCACTTTCCTTGGCTTTGCCGGCAGCCCGTGGACGGTCGCAACCTACATGGTCGCCGGCGCCGGCAGCCGCGATCACGCACAGGCCCGGCGCATGGCCTATGGCGATCCGGTTCGGTTCGGCGCCATCATCGACGCGATCATCACGCTGACAATCGATTATCTCTGCGCCCAGATCGAAGCTGGCGTGGACGCGGTGCAATTGTTCGACAGCTGGGCCGGCTCGCTCAGCCCCGAACAGTTCCGCTTGTGGGTGATCGAGCCCAACCGGCGGATCGTCACGGGCGTCAAGGCGCGCCACCCGGATGTGCCGATCATCGGTTTCCCCAAGGGCGCCGGCGCCAAGCTGATCGATTATGCCGAGCAGGTCGGCATCGATGCGCTCGGACTCGACGAAACGCTCGATCCACGTTGGGCGGATTCGGCCTTGCCCAGCAATCTGCCGGTGCAGGGCAATCTCGATCCGCTCGCGCTCATCGCTGGCGGCGAAACACTGGATCGCGCAATCGACGCCATTCTGGAAGCCTTCCCCACCCGCCCCCACATCTTCAATCTCGGCCACGGCATCCTGCCTGATACGCCAGTTGAAAATGTCGAGCGGCTGGTCGATAGGGTGCGGGGTATCAGGGTCGCGGCCTGAGCCGCCGGGCAGAAAAGGGAGTAGCGTGATGTCGATCCTGCCGGGCCTCGGTTTTCTAGGCGCCACCTACCCATGGGTGCTCGCCGCGCACGTCATTTTCGTCATTTTCCTGATGGCGAGCCTGTTTATGATGCCGCGTTTCTTCGTCTATCATCACCAGACCGAGGTCGGCTCGCCCGAGGACAAGGCCTGGATCGAGCGCGAGCAGCGGCTCAAGCGGATCATCCTCAACCCGTCGATCATCCTCGTCTGGGTGTTCGGCCTGATGCTGGCCTTCAATGTCGGGGCCTTCAGCCAGGGCTGGTTCCACGCCAAGCTGGTGCTCGTCCTCATCCTCTCCTGGTTCCACGGCTGGCTGGTTGGTTATGCCAAGAAGCTCGCGCGCGGCGAGCGGCCATGGCCCGAGAAGCGCCTGCGCATGGTCAACGAGGTGCCGGCGCTGTTGGTGACGCTCGTCGTCATTCTGGTGATCGTCCGGCCGTTCTGAACAGGCGGCGATTGACGGGCGCAAAACAAGGGCGGGACGATGCCGGCTTTTCGTCGGCCGGGTGATGGTTGACACCCGATATAGGCCTCAGACGGCGTTGCATCGGGCCGTCCTGTCGCGAACTGACCGAGAAAAGGTGGAAACGGCAAGCGGGGGCGTGGCGTGCAGCGCCGCAAATAGCGCGCCGATACACTGCACGGCTGCTTGACTCGGCGTTGGGCTGCGCTTAATCCCTCGCCGAATTCCTTTCCCGGGGCGCGCTCTCCGCGCCGTGACGCCGGACAGTGGCGGCCCTGGCACCATTCACAGCATCATCCCACGCACGCCAAGAGTCGGACTCTCCCATGCATCTCAAGGAACTCAAACGCAAAGCGCCTGCGGAACTCGTCGCCATCGCCGAGGAACTGGGCATCGAGGGCGCGTCGACGCTGCGCAAGCAGGATCTCATGTTCGCGATCCTCAAGGTCGAGGCGGAGAACGGCTCGGAGATCATCGGCGAGGGCACGATCGAGGTGCTGCCGGACGGCTTCGGCTTCCTACGCAGCCCGGAGGCCAATTATCTGGCCGGGCCGGACGATATCTACGTCTCGCCCAACCAGGTTCGCAAGTTCGGCCTGCGCACCGGTGACACGGTGGAAGGCGAGGTGCGCGCGCCAAAGGATGGCGAGCGCTATTTCGCGCTGACCAAGCTCGTTTCGGTCAATTTCGACGATCCGGACGCGGTGCGCCACCGGGTCAATTTCGATAATCTCACGCCGCTTTACCCGGATGAGAAGCTGACGCTCGACCCGCAGGACCCGACCATCAAGGACAAGTCCGCGCGCGTCATCGACATCGTCTCGCCGCAGGGCAAGGGCCAGCGCACGCTGATCGTCGCGCCGCCGCGCGTCGGCAAGACCGTGATGCTGCAGAATATCGCCAAGGCGATCACCGACAATCATCCCGAGGTGTTCCTGCTCGTACTCCTCATCGATGAGCGGCCCGAGGAAGTCACCGACATGCAGCGCAGCGTGAAGGGCGAGGTCGTTTCCTCGACGTTCGACGAACCCGCCACGCGCCACGTGCAAGTCGCCGAAATGGTGATCGAGAAGGCCAAGCGTCTCGTCGAGCACAAGAAGGATGTCGTCATCCTGCTCGACTCGATCACCCGCCTCGGCCGTGCCTACAACACCGTGGTTCCCAGCTCCGGCAAGGTGCTGACCGGCGGTGTCGACGCCAACGCCCTGCAGCGCCCCAAGCGCTTCTTCGGCGCCGCCCGCAATATCGAGGAGGGCGGCTCGCTGTCGATCATCGCCACCGCGCTGATCGACACCGGCAGCCGCATGGACGAGGTCATCTTCGAAGAGTTCAAGGGCACTGGTAACTCGGAAATCGTGCTCGACCGCAAGGTGGCCGACAAGCGCATCTTCCCGGCGCTCGATGTCGGCAAGTCCGGCACCCGCAAGGAAGAGCTGCTTGTCGACAAGGCGACGCTCTCCAAGATGTGGGTGCTGCGCCGCATCCTCATGCAGATGGGCACCATTGACGCTATGGAATTCCTCCTCGACAAGATGAAGGATTCCAAAACCAACGAAGACTTCTTCGCCACGATGAATCAATAGGATAATATAGGCGTCGCTATGACTGATCTCGCCCTGATGGTTGTGGCCGGTTCAGCCGGTCCACTGGCGACCATGTGGGCGCATATCGTTGCCGATTTCAGCAATCTGGGCAGTCCAGCGGCGCTGTCAGCCTTTTTTCAGGTTCTCATCATCGACGTGACGCTGGCGGGCGACAATGCCATTGTCGTCGGCGCGCTGGCCGCAGGCCTGCCGGCCGATCAGCGCCGCAAAGTCATTTTCATCGGCGTTATCGCCGCGTTGGTACTGCGGGTCTTCTTCGCGCTGGTGGTGACGCAGTTGCTCCAGGTGGTCGGCCTCGTGCTCGCCGGTGGGTTGCTGTTGCTCTGGGTCGCCTGGAAAATGTGGCGTGAGCTGCGTGATGGCCACGACAGTTCGGCCGGCTCGCCGGAAATCGTGGGGGATGAGCGTAGCGGCCTCCACCCTGCCAAGAGCTTCGCAGGTGCTGCCTGGGCAGTGGCCGTAGCGGACGTCAGCATGAGCCTCGACAACGTCCTTGGCGTCGCCAGCGCGGCGAAGGATCATCCCGGCATCATGATCGTCGGTCTCGTCTTCGCGGTGGCGCTGATGGGCCTCGCCGCCAACGTTATTGCCAAGGTCATCGATCGATTCCGGTGGATCGCCTGGGTGGGTATTGTCGTGATTCTGTGGGTCGCGGTGAAGATGATCTATGAGGGTTTTGTCGATCCGAACGTGGGGATCATGACGTTCTTCTGAGCGGCTAGTCGGGACCGGGCAGTGATTCTGCTCCTGGCTGCGCAGCAGGTTGCAGGCCGCCCCATGGTCGAGGAGAGGAACGGTCCAGCTGGCCACTACTTAGCCAAATCCTGTGGCCAAAACGGCGCGATTGCGGCATGCCTCTGGAAAGCCGGCCGGCTGGCCGGGGCCATGGCAAGACGGAGACACCCCCATGAAATTCACGGTCGATGTCGATTGCACACCGGAGGAAGCCCGCAGCTTTCTGGGCTTGCCGGACATGACGCGGGTCCATGATCTCTATATCCGCTCGGTGACGAACGCGATGAGCGGGCAGGGCAATGCCGAGCAGGTCGAACGTCTGTTCCGCACGCTCTCGCCGTTCGGGGATGCCGGGCTCAAGATGCTCTCCAGCCTGATGGATCTCGGCATCAAGGCGACGCCCGGGGGAGCCGGTGGCGGCACCAAGAAGAAGAGCGACTGATCGCACACGGACTGGGCAAGGGCAGGAGCGGATCATGACGCGCGCGCGCGATACCATTTTTGCGCTGTCGAGCGGCCGGCCGCCCTGCGCGATCGCGATCATTCGGCTGTCGGGCCCGGAAGCGCTGTCTGCGGTCCGGGCGGTGACGGGTCGTGATCTGCCCGCGCCGCGCCAGGCGGCGCTGAGGCACTTCCGCGATCCCCTCACGGGTGAGTTGATCGACGAGGGGCTTCTGCTCTGGTTCCCGGCTGCGGCTAGCGTGACCGGCGAGCCGCTCGTCGAGTTGCATTGTCATGGCAGCTTAGCGGTGGTGCGTGATCTCCAGGCATGCCTCGCCGGCCTGCCGGGCCTGCGGGCGGCACACGCTGGCGATTTCACCCGGCGGGCGTTCGCCAATGGCCGGATGGATCTTGCCTCAGTGGAGGGGCTGGGGGATCTGCTCGCCGCAGAGACCGCCTTCCAACGCCGAGCAGCGATGGCCATGATGGGTGGCGCGCTCTCCCGGCAGATCGAAGGCTGGACACGCGACCTCCGGCGCCTGTCCGCTCACGTGGAAGCGCGATTAGATTTCGCTGATGAAGGCGACGTGGCGGACTCAATCGATTTGGCCGGCTTCGCCGGACAATGCAGCCAGATCGCGGATGCCATGGCGAACGAGTTGGCCAAGCCCGCGGCCGACCGGCTGAAGGACGGCGTGCGGGTCGCGATCGGCGGACCGCCAAATGCGGGGAAATCGACGTTATTCAACGCGTTGATAGGTCGTGACGCAGCCATCGTCTCGCCGGTGGCGGGGACCACGCGCGATGTGATCGAGGCCTCTGTGGCGATCGGCGGAATCCCCATGGTCATCGCGGATTCGGCGGGCCTTCGGACGACGGGCGATGCCATTGAACGCATCGGTGTCGATCGCGCCGAAGCCTTGCTCGCAGCCGCCGACATCATTCTCTGGCTTGGGGATGGAGAGGCGCAGCCCAACGCCGGCAACGTGCTGCTGCAGGTTGCCGCAAAAGCCGATGTCCGCGATCCGGGATCGGCGGCAGCCATCGGCTATGAGATCTCCGCAGTCACGGGTGAGGGGATGGAGGAGCTGATCGCTGCGTTGCGGGACGCGGCGAGTCAATTGCTGCCGGCACCCGGTGACTATGCGCTGTCACAGCGCCAGCGGGCGGTGTTGGCCCGGGCGGAGGGCGCCGTGCGTGAGGCCAGTCTTTTGACTGATGAGATTCTCATCGGCGAATGTTTACGTCTCGCCCTCACGACCCTGGATGAGCTGACCGGCCGGGCGACAACCGAAGCTGTGCTCGATGAGCTGTTCTCCGGCTTCTGCATCGGCAAGTAGCGTCGGTGCAGCGTTCCACGTGGAACATATCGCCTGCGCCGAACAGTCTTTGACCCTCGGGCCCGCGGGCGGTAGGGGCGGGTCATGAGTGTTTCCTCCGCCTATGATGTGATCGTGATCGGCGGCGGCCATGCTGGCGTCGAGGCCGCCGCGGCGGCGGCCCGGCGCGGCGCGCACACGTTGCTGATCACGGCTAGCCCTGAACGCATTGGCGAGATGTCGTGCAACCCTTCCATTGGCGGGCTCGGTAAGGGCCATCTCGTCCGCGAGATCGATGCTCTGGATGGCGTGATGGCGCGCGCGGCCGATCGCGCGACGATCCACCGCCGTATGCTCAATGCGAGCAAGGGAGCGGCGGTGCGCGGTCCCCGGATCCAGGCCGATCGCGTCCTCTACCGGGCTGCTGTCCAGGCGCTAGTCGCGGAACAGCGCGGCCTGGAGGTTGCCGCCGGTGAAGTCACCGCGCTGGCCATTCAGCAAGGCGGTGTCGTGGGCGTCCGCCTTGTGGACGGCAGTACGCTGACCGGGCGCGCCGTGGTCCTGACCACCGGGACTTTCCTGGGCGCGGTCATGTTCCGGGGCGAAGAGCGCATGGCGGGTGGCCGCCTGGGCGAGCACGCGGCGACGGATCTGGCTACTCAATTGCGGGCGCTCGCCCTTCCGATGGGTCGGCTCAAGACGGGCACGCCGGCGCGTCTGGATGGCCGGACGATCGACTGGGCGGTGTTGGACGAACAGCCGTCGGATCGCGATCGCTGGACCATGTCGTTCCTTCCCAATGAGGCCGCCACGGATCTACCGCAGCTTGCCTGCGCCATCACCCGCACCAACGAGAAGACCCATGCCGTGGTGCGAGCCAATCTTGGTCGATCACCTCTGTTCTCCGGGGATATTGAGGGGCGGGGGCCGCGCTATTGTCCATCGATCGAAGACAAGATCGTCCGTTTCGGCGACCGTGACGGCCATCAGGTCTTTCTCGAACCGGAAGGGCTCGGCACTCATCTGGTCTATCCCAATGGTTTGAGCTCGTCACTGCCGGCCGACGCGCAACTGGAGCTGATCCGGACGCTTCCGGGGCTTGGCCAGGCCGAGATGGTCGTGCCTGGCTATGCCGTCGAGTATGATCATATCGACCCGCGATCGCTCGATAGCAGGTTGGCGCTGCCCGAAATTCCCGGCGTGTTTCTGGCCGGCCAGATCAACGGTACAACGGGTTATGAGGAGGCAGCAGCGCAAGGTGTCGTTGCCGGCGCGAATGCCGCCGCGCACGCCTGCGATCTCGAACCGCTGATCCTCGACCGGGCGCAGAGCTATATCGGGGTGATGATCGATGATCTGGTGTTGCAGGGCATTACCGAGCCCTATCGGATGCTCACCGCCCGGGCCGAGTTCCGGCTTCGCTTGCGAGCCGACAACGCGGCGACGCGTCTCACGGCGCTTGGTCTCGCCGCGGGCCTTGTGGGCGAGAAGCGGAGCGCGTGGTGGGAGCGGCAGAGAAGATCCCGGGCGTCGCTGGAGGCCCTTTTCGAGACTCCGCTGGCTGCGTCCAGTCTCCGCCATGCGGGTTCTGAGGTGCGCGACGATGGCGTGCGAAGGCCCGCGCGCGAGTGGGCGCGCTTCCCATCGGTTACGCTCGACCATCTGCGTGCCGCCGTGCCGGCTCTCGCCGATGGCGATCCGCAACTGCTTGCCGAGTTGCTCCAGGACGCCGTCTATGCGCCCTATGTCGAACGCCAGGACGCAGAGGTTCGCGCCCTGCGTGTCAATGATGCGATTGCGCTGCCTGCTGATCTCGACTTTGCAACAATCGGCGGCCTCAGCAGCGAGATGATCGAACGTCTCACCCTGGCCCGCCCGGAGACGCTGGGCGCGGCCGGGCGGATTCGCGGGATCACGCCTGCCGCGCTCGCCGCGCTCCTCGTCGCAGCCCGGCAGCACGCGGTATGACCGAGCAGGAAGCGCAGGAGTGGCTGCGGGGTCAGGGCTGGTGGGAAGGGGATTCGGGGGACCGTTTGCGGCACCTCACTCAACTGGTGCTGGAGGAGGCAGATCGCCAGAATCTGATTTCCGCCGCCAGTCGTGCCGAGATATGGGGACGGCACATTGTCGATTCGGCCCAATTGCTCACCTTGCCAGTGCTGGCGTCCCCCCCTGCGGGGGCGTGGGTCGATCTCGGCACCGGCGCCGGATTCCCCGGGCTTGTCGTCGCCTGCCTGTCCCCGCGGCCCATAGTGCTGGTGGAGGTCCGGCCGCTCCGCGTGGCTTTTCTCGAGCGGGCCGCCCGGACGATGGGTCTCGACCATGTCACCGTCCTCGGAACCAAGGTCGAAAAGGTGGCCCTTCCCAAGCCGGCCAGCATCATATCCGCGCGGGCCTACGCACCGCTCGACAAGCTGCTGGCCAGCGCACACCATCTGGCTGATGAAAACACCGTCTGGTTGCTGCCAAAAGGGCGCAACGGCGAAAAGGAACTGGCCATCGCGCGCGCGGGGTGGCAAGCTGTGTTTCACGTGGAACAGAGCTTGACCGACCCAGACAGCGTCATTCTGACCGCGCAAGGGGTTGCCCCGCGGACGGCGCCGAAAAGGTCCAGCAAGGCCGTGAAGTCGCGCAGAAATTGGCGGTGATATGATCAGCATAGCGATTGCGAACCAGAAGGGCGGGGTGGGCAAGACAACCACCGCCATCAATCTCGCCACTGCGCTGGCGGCGACCGGGCACCGCACATTGCTCATCGATCTGGATCCGCAGGGCAACGCTTCGACCGGGCTTGGCATCACCCACAGCGCCCGTGCGCGCTCGAGCTACGATCTGCTCATCGGCGACAGTACGCTTGATGAAGCGGTCATCCACAGCGCGGTTCCCGGTCTGGATATCGTGGCGGCGACGCAAGACCTCTCCGGGGCCGAGATCGAGTTGATCGATATCGACCAGCGCACCCACCGACTCGCCAATGCCCTGGACGATCGGGGCGGGCACCGCTGGGACGTGTGCCTGGTCGATTGCCCGCCATCGCTCGGCCTGCTCACGGTCAACGCCATGGTTGCTGTGAAATCGGTGTTGGTACCCCTGCAATGCGAGTTCTTCGCGCTCGAGGGGCTCTCGCAGTTGCTCCAGACGGTCGAACGGATCCGCGCGCGTTTCAACCCCGCATTGTCGATCCTCGGCGTGGCTCTCACCATGTATGATCGCCGCAACCGTCTCACCGATCAGGTTGCCGACGACGTCCGGGCCTGTCTGGGTGATCTTGTGTTCAAGACCGTGATTCCGCGCAACGTGCGGCTCTCGGAGGCGCCGAGCCATGGGGTGCCGGCGCTCATTTACGATATGCGCTGTGCCGGATCGGAAGCCTATATGGCGCTCGCGCGTGAATTGATCGAGCGGCTTCCGCGGGAGGAAATAGCGGCATGAGCGATGGGGATCTGACGACGCGGGGCCGCGCCCGCCGGCCGCTGGGACGCGGCTTGTCGGAGCTGCTCGGCGAGGCATCACGCGAGGTCGCGGTCGCGTCCGAACCGGCCGAGGACGGGAGCGCTACGAGCGGACCATCCAGTCGCGCCGTCCAGATGATCGAGATCGTCCGCGTGGCGCCGCACCCGGATCAACCTCGTCGGCAGTTCGATGCGCAGGCGCTTGAGGAACTGTCGGAGAGCATCCGCGCGCGCGGGATCATCCAGCCGATCATCGTGCGGCTAACGGGCGATGGGCGCTACCAGATCGTCGCCGGCGAGCGTCGGTGGCGGGCCGCGCAGAAGGCGCAACTCCACCAGATTCCCGCGATCGTTCGCGATTTCAGCGAGGCGGAGACGCTGGAAATCGCGCTGGTCGAGAATATCCAGCGCGAAGACCTGAACCCCATTGAAGAGGCGCAGGCCTATCGCCGGCTGATCGAGACGTTCCAGCACAGCCAGGACGGGCTGGCGCGCATCGTTGGCAAGTCGCGCAGCCACGTGGCAAACTTGATGCGCTTACTCGACCTGCCCGACGAGGTGCAGGGGCTGGTGATGGACGGCCGGCTCAGCATGGGGCACGGCCGCGCGCTGATCGGCGCGCCGGGCTGCGTCGCGCTGGCACGGGAGATTGCTGCCAAGGGGCTCTCCGTCCGCGAGACCGAGCGGCTCGTCCGTACTGCGCGCGACCCGGGTGCTGCGCCACGCGGAGAGAAGGGGTCGTCGTCGGCCGCTGGGCGCGATGCGGATCTGGTCGCGATGGAACAGCATCTCTCCGATCTGCTCGGCCTCAGGGTCGCGATCAGCTTCGAGGGCGGCAAGGGCGAGTTGACGCTGGGTTATTCCAGCCTGGAGCAGCTCGACATGATCTGCCAGAAGCTGACAGGCGGCGGGTTCTGAGACACCGATAGTTTTCCTACCGCATTGAATAATAATCATAATATTCGGTGATGAGGCTTCACCGATTCCATCCCGCCGGCCGCCGCCTCGTGCGGTCGGCTCCAAGCACTCTGGTTCGGGCCGGCGGCAGGGCTGTGGCGCGGTCGTAGGGGACGGGCAGGGGGGCGCACTCTCGTGCCCGTTGACGGCGCCCCGCCGTGCCGTCATGCCAAGAGGCCATGCACTTCTTCTCGGACAATTGCGCGCCGGTCCATCCCGCCGTGCTGGCGGCGATGGCGGACGCCAACGCCACCGATACGGCCTATGATGGCGATGCGCTGAGCCAGGCGCTCGATGCGCGCTTCTCGGCGCGGTTCGAGCGCGATGTGGCGGTGCTGTGGACCGCCACCGGCACTTCCGCCAATGCGCTCGCCCTCGCGCTGCTCTGCCCGCCCTATGGCGGCATTCTCGCCCATGAGGAGGCGCATATCATCGCGGACGAGTGCGGCGCGGTGGAACTTCAGACGGGCGGCGCGCGTCTCATCCCGTGCGCGGGGGAGGGCGCCAAGCTAACGCCCGAGGGGATCGCCGCTCGCCTCGCACGCATTGGCGGCTCGGTCCACCAGACTCGTCCGCACGCCGTCTCGCTGAGCAATCTCACCGAATATGGCCTTGCTTATGCGCCGGAGGAGCTAGGCGCCATCGGAGCGCTCTGTCGGGCCTCCGGTCTCGCCCTGCATGTGGACGGCGCGCGCTTCGCCAATGCGGTTGTCGCGCAGGACTGCACCCCGGCCGACCTCAGTTGGCGGGCGGGCGTGGACGTGCTCAGCTTCGGCTTCACGAAAAACGGCGCGATGAACGCCGAGGCCTTGGTCCTGTTCGATCCCACCCGCGCCGAGGAGGCGCGCCGCCGCCGCAAGCGAGCGGGGCACCTGCTCTCCAAGGGCCGCTTCCTCGCCGCGCAGCTCCATGCCATGCTCGATGGCGATCTCTGGCTCGCCAATGCCCGCGCGGCCAACGCCGCCGCCGCCCTCGTCGCCCAGGCGGCCGGCGCGCGGCTGATCCACCCGGTGGCGGGTAACGAGATCTTCCTGCGGCTGTCACCGGCCGAAGCGGGGGCGCTCCGCGCGCAGGGCTTCGGCTTCCACACGATGGCACCGGGCACCGCGCGGCTGGTGACGAGCTGGCATCATAAGGCGGCCGACATCGCGCCGTTGGCCGCTGCGCTGGCGGCGCTGTGATACGCGGACGCCCCGGCGGCGTCATCCTGCCCTTCGCGACCGTCACGCTGATCTGGTCGTCGACGTGGATCGTCATCCGCGATCAACTCGCGCTGGTGCCGCCAGCCTGGTCGGTCTGCTACCGCTTCGCCATCGCCGCACTCGGCATGGCGGTGCTGGCGCGGATGACCGGCGCGTCGCTGGCGATCGGACGCCGCGCCATGCTCTTTGCGGCGATGCTCGGAGTCCTACAATTCGCCTTTAATTTCAACCTGCTATATCATGCGGAATTGTATGTGACCTCGGGCCTCTGCGCGCTCGTCTATGCGCTGCTGATCGTGCCCAACAGCCTGCTCGCACGGGCCTTCTTCGGTGAGCGGGTCGGCCGCGCCTTCATCGCCGGATCGGCGGTGGCGGTGGTCGGCATCGCGCTTTTGTTCCTCAACGAATATCGCGCCAGCGTCACCGCCACCCCGGCGCAGGTTGCGCTTGGGCTGGGGCTCTGCGTGGTCGCGATGCTGTTCGCCTCGGTCGCCAATGTCATGCAGGCTGCTCCGACTGCGCGCACCGTGCCGATGGCGAGGCTGCTGACCTGGGCGATGGCGTTCGGGGCGGCGGCGGATGCAGCTTATGCGTGGACCACCACCGGGCCTCCCGTGGTCGATCTCCGCCCCGGCTACTGGCTCGGCACTCTCTATCTCGGCATCGCCGGCACGGTCATCACCTTTCCGTTGTATTTCCGGCTGATCCAGCGGATCGGCGCGGGGCCGGCGGCCTATACCAGCCTGCTCATCCCGATCCTTGCCATGGGCATCTCGACGCTGTTCGAGGGATATCACTGGACGCCACTCGCCGTCTTGGGCGCGGTGCTGGCGCTGGGCGGCATGGGAATCGCGCTGCGCGCCCGCTTCGGACAGACGGGTGGCTAGGACGGGTCGCGGGTCGGGGCGAGCAAGTCAAAGGGTGGAAGGGCGTGGCGCAGCGGCGATCACGCTCAAGCCATGTGCGCCTTGCAAGGCCACGGAGCCACCGTTTGCAGGCTCCTGGCGGGAGAGCGCATCCGCTGCGTGATAACCCACGCCGTCCTCCTGCGAAGGCAGGACCAGGGCGTGTGAGCGGCGCCTTGCAGGCCAGACCTGCGGTCCGCGCAGGAACACGGAGCCCCTGTCAGACGGGCGCGCCTTGACACTCACTGGCCATCGCCCCGAGCCCGGCCCGATAATCGGGGTAGCGCAGCCGCCAGCCGAGCAGACGTTTGGCCCTGCCATTGGCGACCCGTCGGTTTTCTGCATAAAAAGCCGCTGCCGCCGGGGACAGCCCCGCCTCCGCCAGCGTCTGCAACGGCGGCACGGGCAGCCCCAGCCGCGCGCAGCCATACGTTATGACGTCATTTTGCGGGCAGGGCAGATCGTCGGCGAGGTTGTAGACGCCCGCCGGGCCACGCATCCCGGCGATCACCCCGCCGGCAATATCGTCGACATGCACGCGGCTGAAGACCTGCCCGGGCAGCGCGATCCGCCGCGCACGTCCCTCGCGGATACGCTCCAGCACACTCCGTCCCGGCCCGTAGATGCCCGGGAGCCGAAAGACGTGCACGGGTCGCCCGAGCGCCCGCCACGCCGCGTCCGCGATCACCCGCGCACTGCGCCGCCCGCCGCCGACCGGGGCGGTCTCGTCCACCCACGCGCCGCCGGTGTCGCCATAGACGCCAGTCGAGGAGAGATAGCCGATCCACCCGGCGGGCGCGGCGGTGATAGCCGCGCGGTAGCGGTCCAGCACCGGGTCGCCTTCCGCGCCCGGCGGCACAGAGGAGAGGATATGCGTCGCCCGCTCGAGCCCCGCGCGCACCGCCGCTTCATCCTCGAAACGGATCTTGCCCGCGCGCCCCGTGCCCTCGACCGCCCAGCCCTCACCCGCCAGACGCCTCGCCAGCCGTCCGGCGCTGTAGCCAAGGCCGAAGACGAACAGGTGCGACATCAGTCCCTCCTTCATCATGCGCCTGTTTCCTATGCCATGGTGGGGTCGGCCGGCCCAGCGCTGTTCGACGAGCATCGCCTCATGGCATGAAGGTGTCGTCCCGGCGATATCTGCGCGGGATCAGGCGCGCAAAAGGAAGAAAAATGTGGGGTTCACCCCGCGACTTTCGTGATGTTCGCGAGATTAGTGTGCGGTCAGGCCCCCTGGTGGCTACCATCAGCCCCGGTCATCGGGTGGTTGTGCCACGGCGCCGGGCATCCTAGGATTTATCCATGGATATCCAGCAGACCGACGCGCCCGCCACGCCTCCCGTCATCCGCTGCGAGGATTATCGCCCGCCGCTCTGGCTGGTGCCGGAGATCACCCTCGTCCTCGATCTGGATGCGCAGGTGACGCGCGTTCGTGCCACGCTCCACGTCACCCGCGCCGGCAATCATGATCGCCCGCTGCGGCTCGATGGCGACGGGCTGGCGCCGCTCGCCATCCGCGTCGACGGCAAGCCGCTGGCGGCGCAGGATTGGCGGCTGGAGGATGGCGCGCTCATCATCGCTCTGCCCGGCCACGCCCATGTCGTCGAGACGGAGGTGGAGATCAACCCCGCCGCCAACACCCAACTCATGGGGCTCTATGCTTCGGGCGGGCTGCTCTGCACCCAATGCGAGCCGGAGGGCTTCCGCCGCATCACCTTCTTCCCGGACCGACCGGACGTCCTCGCCCGCTACACGGTCACGATGCGCGCGGACAAAGCGCTCTACCCGGTGCTGCTCGCCAATGGTGATCCGGTCGAGCAGGGCGATCTGCCGGACGGTCGCCACTTCGCCCGCTGGGTCGATCCTTTCCCCAAGCCCAGCTACCTCTTCGCCATGGTCGCGGGCGATCTCGCCTGTAATGCGGATAGCTTCACGACGATGAGCGGCCGCACCGTCAAGCTCGGCATCTGGGTCAAGGAGCCGGACCTGCCGCGCACCGGCCACGCCATGGCCGCGCTCAAGAACAGCATGGCGTGGGACGAGCGCACCTATGGCCGTGAATATGATCTCGACGTGTTCAACATCGTCGCCGTCGCCGATTTCAACTTCGGCGCGATGGAGAACAAGGGCCTCAACATCTTCAACTCGCGCTACATCCTGGCCGATCCCGAGACGGCGACCGACCCCGATTATGACGCGATCGAGGGCGTCGTCGCGCACGAATATTTCCACAACTGGTCGGGCGATCGCGTCACCTGCCGCGACTGGTTCCAGCTCTCGTTGAAGGAGGGCTTCACTGTCTATCGCGACCAGAGCTTCTCGGCGGAGATGGGCTCGGCCGCGGTCAAGCGCATCGAGGATGTACGGATTCTGCGCGCCGCCCAGTTCCAGGAGGACGCCGGCCCGCTCGCCCACCCGGTACGGCCCGAATCCTATATCGAGATCAGCAACTTCTACACCGCGACCGTCTATAACAAGGGCGCCGAGCTGATCCGCATGATAGCCCTGCTGCTCGGCCCGGAGCGCTTCCGCAAGGGGACCGACCTCTATTTCGCGCGGCACGACGGGCAGGCTGTCACCTGCGAGGATTTCGTCAAGGCCATGGAAGATGGCGGCGGGGTCGATCTCACCCAGTTCCGCCTCTGGTACAGCCAGGCTGGCACGCCGCGTGTGACCGTGCGCATGGCGCATGATCCGGCGCGCGGTACCGTCACGCTCGATCTCGCCCAGCGCGTGCCCGCCACGCCGGGGCAGGGCAACAAGGCGCCGATGGCGATCCCGCTGCGCTTCGCTCTGTTCGATGCCGCGACGGGCACGCACGGGGGCGAGGAGGTGGCGCTGCTGACGGATGCGCAGACACGGATCACCCGCGATGGCTTTCCGACCGCGCCGGTGCTGTCGATCAATCGCGGTTTCTCCGCACCCGTCATCATCGAGTGCGAGCAAAGCGCGGATGACCTCGCCTTTCTCGCCGCGCATGACGACGATCCCTTCAGCCGCTACGAGGCGCTTCAGCAGCTCATGATCGGTGCGTTGATGGCGCATATCAGCGGCAGGCCTCTGGAGAGCGATGGCGTGGTGGAGGCGATCCGCCGCACCATTTCAGATCCCGTGCTCGACCGGTCCTTCGTTGCGGAAGCCGTGCGCCTGCCCAGCGAAGCCTATCTCGGCGACCAGATGCAGCTTGTCGATCCAGAGGCGATCCACGCGGCGCGCGAGACCCTGCAAAGCCGGATCGGCCGCTTGCTGGAAACTGACTGGCGCGCGCTCCATGCCGAATGCGCGCGCAATGGCTTTTCGCTCTCCGCCGATGCGCGGGGCGCGCGTAAGCTACGCGCCGTCGCGCTCAATTATCTGGTGGCATCGGGTGCCGCGGATGGCCCGACGCTGGCCTTCGACCAGTTCGAGCGGGCAGACAACATGACCGAGCGGCAGGCCGCCCTTGCGGTGCTCGCCAACGGGGCGAGCGGCGAGCGCGAGCGGGCGCTGGCGGCTTTCTATGAGCGCTATGCCGGCAATGCGCTGGTGATCGATAAATGGTTCCAGACCCAGGCGCTCGCTGCGCACCCGGAGACGGTGGAAATCGTCGAGGTGCTGGCGGCGCACCCCGATTTCACGCTCAACAATCCCAACCGCGCGCGGTCGCTGTTCGGCGCTTTCGCGGCGAACCAGTGGGCGTTCAACCGCGCGGACGGCAAGGGCTACCGGCTGGTCGCGGATACCATCATCGCACTCGACAAGCTCAACCCGCAGACCGCCGCCCGCATGGTTCCGCCGCTCGGCCGCTGGCGCCGGTTCGATCCCGCCCGTGGCGCGCTGATGCGCGCCGAGCTGGAGCGCATCGTCGCCACTCCCGGCCTCTCACGCGATGTGCTGGAGCAAGCCAGCAAGAGCCTCGCCTGAGGAAGTGGGGTGAAGGGGTAGGCGTTTTGTCGTGAGAGCCGCCATGGTTCCGCGACAGCAAGACCCCACGACTTAACCGCGCTGCCCTTCTGCGCACGCAAGAGGGCAAGCGGGCAAGATCAGCCTTGTGCCGTGATCCAATCGGCCACCGCCGTCGCCACCTCGTTGGCGGCTTGGCTGATCGCCGGCGCGACGGTTGCGGCGTCGACCCGGCTCACCGGCACCGCAGCGGTGAAGCGCTGGCGCGTTACCTGCTGGCCGTCGGGTGTCATCAGCGTCGCATCGTAGGTGACGACGGCGCGCATTCGGGCCGCGTCCACGCCGAATTCGAGCAGATTGCCTTCCAGCATCTGTCCGCGCCGCGCCAGATACTGGCCGGGGTCGAGCACCAGCCGGCCGCTGCGCACGCGGATCGTCTCGGCCAGTACGCCTTGGAACTGCCGCGCCGGTGTATCCACCCAGGAGGCGTTCTTCACATAAGCGAAGCTGTTGGCGCTGTCGCGCACCGCCACGCGCAGCGTCGCGATCGCACGCGGGACGACAGGCAGGTCGACGAACAGCGCTTGCTGACGGGTGGCGGAGAGCACTTCGCCGGCCGGGGCGGCCGCTTGCGAGGTGATCGTCAGCAGGGTCGATGGGGGCTTGGTTCCCAGTCGGACGCAGCCCGTGCTCATCAGCGTGGCGACGGTCGCGAGCAGAAGGCCAGCGGCGCGGCGACGCGGGAAGGGGCGGGGGAGGGGCATGGAGTGCCTTTCCTTCATGGCTTGTAGTCCGGTAGCGGCGGCGAGCCGATCAGGCCACTCGCACCCTGCTGGTCGAGCTTCTCGGTCACGGCCAGGATAGCGCGCGACATGTGCCGGAGATCGCGTACCAACAGGCCTATTTGCGGCATGGTATCTTGGGTGAAGGTCTCGACCCCCGGTTTCGCGTCCTTGAGCGTGCTATCCAGCGTATCGAGCGTTGCGCGGGCGGACTGGATCGACTGGCGCAGGTCTGCGACCAGCGGCTTGCCCTCGCTGTTGACCAGATCGTTGGCACTGTTGGCCGCCTGTGTCAGTGCGTCGGCCGCCTTGGCGGCGCTCTCCAGCGTTGCGCGGGTTTGGGCGACGGTCGCAGCGATTTCCGGCCCGCGTGCGGCAAGCGCGCCGCTCAGCTTGTTCACATTGCCGAGAATCGCCGAAAAGTTCTTCTGGTTCTCATCGCCCAGCATCTCGGTCAGCCGCTCGGTCAACGTCGTCAGCCGCTGCAGGAGCATCGGCGCATTGTTGAGCAGTTCGCCAAGTGCGCCGGGCTTGGTGGGGATGACGGGCACGCCTTCGGGGCAGACAGCGTTTGCATTCTCCTCCGGACAGACGATCGGCGGCGCGCCGCGGACCGCTCCGTCGAGCTGGACCTCCGAGACGCCGGTAAAGCCCACGCCGTTGATGGTCGCGGTGGTGCCCTGCAAGACCGGGGTCGTCCGGTCGACCACGATCCGGACGCGGACGAACTCTGGATCCTTGCGCCACAGCTCGATGAGCTTGACCTGACCCGACGGCACGCCGGAGTAGGTGACTGACGATCCCTTCGCCAGTCCGCCGACCGACTGTTTGAAGAAGATGTCATATTCGCGCTTGTCGCCTTCGTTGATGCGCGCGAACCAGAAGGCTGCGCCGATGGTCAGCACCAGCAGCAGCAGGACGACCGCACCCACGAACACATTGTTGGATCGTGTTTCCATCTAGCCCCTGCTTTCCTTCGCCTCGGTTATGGCGGGCCGGGCGCGGCCTGTCCACGGTTGCGGCACGCGCGTCATGCCTGCCGCTCGTCGACGAGGCCACGCGCCTGGTGAGCCACGCGGCCGCGCGGCCCGTTGAAATATTTCTGAATCCAGGGGTGATCGAGCGCCAGCAACTCCTCGATCGTGCCGACCGCGATCACCTTCTTGTCCGCCAGCACAGCCACGCGGTCGCAAATGGCGTGCAGTGTGTCGAGATCGTGGGTGATGAGGAACAGGGTGAGGCCGAGCGTGCGCTGTAGTTCGAATGTCTGTGCATCGAACGCGGCGGCACCAATCGGGTCGAGTCCGGCGGTCGGCTCGTCGAGGAACAACAGTTCGGGGTCGAGCGCCAGCGCACGCGCCAACCCGGCGCGCTTGCGCATGCCGCCCGATAGTTCTGAGGGATATTTGGGCCCGTCGGCGGCCGACAGGCCGGTCATCAGAATCTTGTAGGCCGCGATCTCCTCACGCAGCCGGGGCGTCATCCCGGGATAATATTCGCGCAGCGGCACCTGGATGTTCTCCGACACGGTCAACGTCGAGAACAACGCGCCATTCTGAAAGAGGATGCCCCAGCGCTTCTGGACTGCCATCAGGTCGGGGTCGGTCGGGTCGCGATCCAGCATCGGTTCGCCGAACACGGTGATGGAGCCGGCCGTAGGCCGTTGCAGGCCGATGATCGCGCGCATCAGCACGGATTTGCCCGTGCCGGAGCCGCCAACCACGCCCAATATCTCGCCCCGCCGCACATCCAGATCGAGCCCGTCGTGGACGATATGATCGCCGAATGTGTTGACGAGGCCGCGAATCCGGATGATCGGTTCGGCGTCCGGCTTGGGCGTCGGCGGAGGATTTGCGTCGCTCAATTCCACCCCACCCAGGTGAAGAAGACCGCGAAGATCGCATCGCTCACGATCACCAAAAAGATCGCCTGCACGACGGCGGCGGTGGTGCGCGCGCCGACCTCCTCGGCATTGCCGCGCACCTGCAGGCCTTGGAAACATCCCGCGATACCAATGATGAGGCCGAACACCGGCGCCTTGACCAGCCCGACGTACAGGTCCGTGATCGGCACGACCTCGCGCAGCCGCTGGACGAAGGTGATGGGGGGAATGTCCAGCGCCACGGCGCACAGGAAGCCGCCGCCGATGATCGCAACGACCGAGGCGTAGAAGCCGAGCAGCGGCATCATGATGACCGTGGCGATGATTCGCGGCATCACAAGCGCTTCCATCGGCCGCACGCCAATGGTGCGCATCGCGTCGACCTCCTCGTTGAGCATCATCGTGCCGATCTGCGCGGCGAAGGCCGAGCCGGAACGCCCCGCGACCATGATCGCGGTCATCAGCACGCCCAGTTCGCGGAAGGTGAGGCGGCCGACGAGATTGACCGTCAGCACTTCCATGCCGAATTGCTTGAGCTGCACAGAGCCTTGCTGCGCGATGACGATCCCGACGAGGAAGCTCATCAGTCCGACGATGGCGAGTGCCTTGATCCCCACCACCTCCAGCCGTTGCACCACCGCATTGACGCGGATCGAGCGGGGATGGCGGGCCAGGTGGCCTATGGTGAGCACCGTCGCGCCAAGAAAGCCGATGAGACCGACCATCGTGCGGCTCGTGATCTTCACGGCTTCGCCGATTTCCGCCAACACCCGCACGATCGAATTGGGGGCGACTGGGCGGGATTCGAGCGGTTCGTCGTTGCGCGCCACGGCATCGAGCAACCGTCGCGCGTCTTCGCCCGCGCCGGCGATCTCCGCCCCCGTGCGCTCCGCGAAGCGGTGCACCACCCAGGCGCCGATGGTGTCGATGTGCTCGACTGCGCCAAGATCGATTTGAGCGACGTTGCCGTCGAAGGCGTCGAGCCGCTGGGGCAGGTCGCCCAGGCAGGCCAGCGACAGCCTGCCGCTCAGGCTGATGATGCGGCCCTGTGCGTCGTCGCGCTCGATAAGGTCAGCTGGCTGCGCCATCGCGCGCACAGTGGGGCAGTTTGCGTTGCGCGGCAAGCCGATTTGGCCCATGCGCTGCACGATCAACGCTGTCCCGGAGAACAGCCACCCATGCACCGGATCGCCATTTACGACATGGACCGCACAATTACCGTGCGCGGCACCTACACGGCGTTCCTTATCCACATGGCGCGCGCGCTTGCGCCCTGGCGGCTGGTGCTGCTGCCAGCGGCGGTTCTCGTCCTGCTCGCCTATGTGCTGCGGCTGGTATCGCGCGGCCGGGCCAAGGAACTGAATCAGGCGCTGTTGATGGGGCGGCGGGTCAGCCGCGCACGAATCATGCCGGCGGTGGAGAGCTATGCGGACAAGGTGATCGCGGAGAATATTCGTCCCGGAGCGCTCGCGCAGATTGCGCAGGACAAAGCGGACGGTTGCCGCATGGTCATCGCGTCCGCTTCCTACCGGCTCTATGTCGAGCCGATCGCTCGCCGGCTCGGTTTCGACGATGTGATCGCGACCGACCATTTCACGCAGGATGTCGACTATATCCGCGCCAGGATCGCCGGCGAGAATTGCTACGACGTCGCCAAGCTGCGGATGATCGAGGATTGGATGGCGGGGGCCGGCATCGCGCGGGATGCGGCGTATATCCGTGCTTACAGCGATCATGTTACCGATGCGCCGATGCTCGGCTTTGCGGATGAGGGTTTCGCCGCTAATCCCCATGAACCACTGCGGCGGCTGGCAACCGAGCGGGGCTGGCCGGTGTTCCACTGGTGACATTGCGCCGCGCAACTGCGGCCATGGGTACCCGCCCGCGTGACGGGCATGATTAGGCCGATGCTGCCTCAGCCGAGCCCGATCAGCGAGATTTGCCGGCCATAGCCCGGTTCGCCGGTAAGGCAGGCGCGGCGATAGCTGAAGAAGCGCGTCGGCTGGCTGCAGGTATCTTCGTCGAGCAGGGCGATGCGGCTCACCCCCGCTGCTGCTAGTCGCGCCGCGACATAGCCGGCTATGTCGAACTGGAGATGACCCGTCCGCCCGGCCGAGAAGAAGCGGGCGTCGTCCTCGTCACGCGCAAGGAATGGGCGCTCAAAACCTTCGCTCACCTCATAGCTCGCCCGGCCGATGCAGGGGCCGATGGCGCAGGCGATGGCATCCCGCTCGGCGCCCAGTGCCGTCATGGCGTCAAGTGTCGCCTCGGCTACCCCGCCCAGCGCGCCCTTCCAGCCCGCATGGGCCGCGCCGACGACGCCGCGCATCGCGTCGGCGAAGAGGATTGGTACGCAATCGGCGGCGAGGATGCCGAGCAACAGGCCCGGGCGGTTCGTGACCAGCGCGTCGGCGTGCGGGCGGGCGTCCAGCGGAATTGGCGCGGTCACCGTCACGACATCGGCGGAATGGACTTGATGGAGCGTGACCAGCGTGGATCCGGGCAGCACGGCGTCGCGCGCCAGATCGCGGTTGTGCAGGATCGCGTCGCGCTCATCGTCTGAACCGAGCCCGACATTGAGGCCGGCATGGACGCCCGTCGAGACGCCACCGCGCCGGCCGAGAAAACCATGTGGGACGCCATCGAGCACCGCCGCGCGCAGAACCTCCACGCTCATGCGAAGCCCGCCGGTTGCGGCCAGTCGGTGTGGCGCAGTGCCAGCGCCTTGAACAATGTGCCCATGGCGGACGGATCGACCAGCCGCACGCGCGCCCCCGCGACCTCATCGGCGCGGGCAGGATTGGCGCGGGCGAGGGCGGCCGCACGCGCGTCGATACCCAGCGCGATCAGGAAGGCGCCTTGGCCTACGCACGGCGTGGGGCGCAGGCCGTTGGCGCGTCCCACCGCTGCGAGCATGGCGAAATCGACGTGAGCGGTGAGATCGCGCGTGCCCGGTTCGGCCAGCGGATCGGCGTAGCGATGGTCCTTCATGGCCTGGAGCGTATCGCCTGTGGCGGGGCCCTCATAGCCATAATCGATGACGAGCAGCGCGCCGCCCTGCGCGGCGATGCGCCGGGCCAGCACCGCCATCGCCGCTTCGCCGGCTTCATTGCGCTCGACGATCGCGCCGAGCGGCGCATCGGCCAGCTGGATCGGGATTGCGTCCGCGCAATCCACCTCGCCCGGGAGCAGGCGTGGGGGATCGCCCGCCACCATGCGCTCGCGCCAGCCGCGCGCCGTGCGCTGATATTGGTGGATCGGCAGCGCATCGAAGAATTCGTTCGCGATGATGATCAGCGGCCGGTCGGTGGGCAGAGTCCGCACATCCTCATGCCAGTGCGCGTGCGGCACCGCTGTGCGTTGTGCCTCGCGCAGCACGGTGCTGGTCTCGACGAAATGGACGGGCGGGGCGAGCCCGGCTCTCGCCATGGCGCGCAACGCATCGACCGCGAGCGTGCCCCGGCCCGGTCCCAGTTCGACATAGGCAGCCGTTGCGCCAGCGCCGGCACGCAGCGCCAGGTCAGCGAACCACAGGCCGATCAGCTCGCCGAACATCTGGCTGATTTCCGGCGCGGTGATGAAATCGCCGCCCGCCCCGAGCGGATCGCGCGAGCCGTAGTAGGCAGCGTTGGCCGCAGCCATGAAATCGTGGAGCGAGAGCGGCCGGTCGTCCCCCGCCGCCTCAGGCGACACTGTCCGTCCCGGCGATCGGCTCCACGCGGGTGCGCCGGCCTTTGGCCGTTGTCACCAGGTAAAGGCCGAGAAGCAGCATGGGGATGGTCAGCCACTGGCCCATGTGCAAGCCGGTGCGCTCCGCAAAGTCCATCAACTGGGCGTCCGCCTCGCGATAATATTCGACGAAGAAACGTGCCGCGCCATAGCCCAATGCAGTGATCCCGAACAGCTTGCCCGGATGGTAGCGTGCCTTGGTCTTCCAGAAGAAGAAGGCGAGGACGGCGAAGAGCACCGGTCCTTCCAGCACGGCTTCGTAGAGCTGGCTCGGATGCCGCGGCAGTGGGCCGGCATCGGGAAAGACGATAGCCCAGCGCACGTCCGTCACCTTGCCCCACAGTTCACCATTCACGAAATTGGCGAGCCGGCCGAAGAACAGGCCGAAGGGGACGACGCAGGCGACATAATCGCACACGCGCAGGAAGGAGAGCTTTTCCCGTCGCGTCATCCACCAGATTGCGACGATGACGCCGATCGTCCCGCCATGCAGCGACATGCCGCCCTGCCATAGCTTGAAGATGTCCAGCGGCCGTTCGAGGATCGAGGGCTGGTAGAACAGAATATAGCCCAGCCGCCCCCCCACGATGATGCCCAGCGTGGCATAGAAGATGAAATCGTCGGCATGGCGCCGCGCCATTGGCGCGCCTGGCTGGCGGATGAGGACGGTCAGGTACCAGTAGCCGATCAGGATGCCGGCCAGATAGGCGAGGCTGTACCATTTGATGTCGAAGAAGCCGAGGGAGATCGCGACAGGATCGAGCCCGAGACTAGTGAACTGGATGGGCTGGGCAGCGGCAGCCGCGAGCATGGCAAGCGTCAAATCTTTTCCCCGGAGCTTTTGCGCTGCATAGTGCAACTCGCCGGCAAGACCAAGGCCGGAGAAGCGATGGAGGGAGAGACGTGCCGCATCTGTTTCTTGCGCTGAACGCGCTGCCAACCGCTCCAGCGGGGGCGAGAGGCAGGGCACATATGCGGTTCACAAGAACCCGCACAGACCTTAGCATGACGTCATGATACGCCGCTTTCCCTCCCAGCTCGCCGTCGTGTTGACCGCGATCCTCCTCTGCGCGCCGTCACTTTACGCTCAGGAGCAGGCGAGCGCGCCGCAAGCCCCAGTTCCGCCGGAAGCAAGCGTGCCAGCGGAGGCAGCCAAGCCTGTGCCCAGGACAGTGCCGGTCCTGCTCACCACGAGCCTTGGTGCCGTCACCATCGCGGTCGAGGTGGAGCGGGCGCCCATCACGGCGGCCAATTTCCTGCGCTATGTCGATCAGAAGCGGTTGGACGGGACCACCTTCTACCGTTCGTTCAAATTTGATGACGAGCAGTTCGGCGGCTTCATTCAGGGCGGCACACAGAACGATCCCAAGCGTATCCTGAAACCCATTGCCCACGAGTCGACCAGCCAAACCGGCCTCAGTCACACTGACGGGGTTATCTCCATGGCACAGGCGGGCCCCGGCACCGCCACCGGGGATTTCTTCATCATGGTCGGGGACCAGAAAGGCTTCGATGCAACCGAAGACGCGCCCGGCTATGCCGCTTTCGCCCGCGTGACCAGCGGCATGGAGGTGATCCGCGCGATCTGGAGCGCGCCGCGCAGCCCCACCAAGGGCGACGGCGTCATGAAAGGCCAGATGCTCGAACCACCGGTGACGATTCTCACAGCCCGTCGCGCGCCGGAGGGCTGAACCGGCTTACCCTTCGTCCGGTTCCGGTGCCAGCTTACGCCAGAGCCATCGCGCGCCCTTGTGCCCATGGGCAAGCGCCAGCAGGATCAGGCCAAGCGGAATGGCGAGCACGCCGAGAACCACGACCAGCGAACAACGCATTGAGCAGCATGGCGGCGGTCATTTGCTGCAAATGAAGTGCATGCACGTGGTGCGTCAGGCGACGTAGGTGCGCCTACATCGCCTGACTGGTTGGCAGTGATATCAGAAGCTTGCGGTCAGCGAGAACACCACGCCGGCGTCGGAGCCGAAGATGGCGCTGGGCTCATCCGTATCGACGTAGGAGACACCAAAGGTCAGCATCCGGTAGCTTGCGGTGGCACCGAGCGACCAGTCCCACACCTTGCCGTCCACGCCGCCGAGAAAGCTGTTGCTCTTGGCGTAGCCGATATGCCCGTTGAGGCTGAGCGGCGTGCCGGGCAGGCCGACCGATGGCTCGGCATGCAGATAGATGGCGCTCTCCTTGCCCAGCGCGCTCTGATCCCACGCATAGTTGGCGCCGACCTTCAGCGTCAGTGGGCCAATCTCGCCGGTCACATTGATGTAGGGCTCGAAGAAATCGGTATCGATCGGCCCGGTCACCGATTTGTGCTTGGGGTAGAGATAGTAGAGCAAACCCGCGTCGACGGTGACACCCTCGGCCACCTTGGTCGAGTAGCCGGCGAACAGGTCGATCTCGCTGCCCAGGTCGCTACCCGGCAGGTTCAGGCTTGATGCCCAGGTTCCGGCGTAGAGGCCGGTGTCGCTGGTCACCGTGATACCGCCCTGCACCGCCGGGTCCTTGCCGGTTTGCGAGAAGCCGCGGAAGCGATAGTCGGAGACGAGGCCGACCGAACCGCTGATGCTGACGGGGCCGGCTCCCGCCTCGTCCTGCGCAAGAGCAGGTTGAGCGGAAATCAGGAACCCGATGGCCGAAAGGCCGAGTATGGACGTGCGCATGAAGCGTCTCCCTAGAAAGAGATGGAGGATGCGTTTCGTCCCTGCCTGCGGTTTCGCCGGCTGCTTCATATCCGCGAAAGCGGTTGGCGGCCTGTTCGAAAACCACGAGCAGGATGCAGATGCTTTGTGCGGTGCACAAGCAAAAAAAGCGATCATGTCTGCTGCGCCGCGCAAATCTGTTGCGCCCTTGCAACGGCCGACATCCTGCGAATGGACCTCGTGAAGCCGTCGTTGGCCGCGCCCGTTATTCCCAGTTGCTGCGCGTGCGAGGGCCCTTCAGCCCGCCATCGCCGCGCGCCACCGGGCGAGTGCCTGATCGACATCGGCGATGAGGTCATCCACGGCCTCCAGTCCAACATTGATCCGCACAAGCGGCCCGCGGTTCTCCCAGCGTGTCGCGGTACGCAGGTTAGCGGGGTCGACTGGCAGAGCCAGGCTCTCGAACCCGCCCCAGCTATAGCCAATGCCAAACAGGGCGAGGCTGTCGATCAGCCTCGCGCGCTCCGCCTCGCCGCCGCCGGCCAGCTCGAAGGCGAACAGGCCTGCTGCGCCGGTGAAGTCGCGCGCCCAAGCGTCATGGCCGGGGCAGGCGGGCAGCGCCGGGTGGAGCACGCTTGCCACCTCCGGCCGCGCCTCCAGCCATTGCGCAAGCGCCAGCGCGCTTTCGCCCTGCCGCCGCAGGCGCACGTCGAGTGTGCGCAGGCCGCGCAGCGCCAGCCAGGCATCATCCGGGCTCGCCATCTGCCCGAGCATATGGGCGCGGTTGCGCACCGTGTTCCACAGCGCCGCATTGGCGGTGACCGAGCCCATCATGACGTCGCTATGGCCGACGATATATTTGGTGCAGGCGAGGATGGAGATATCCACGCCCAGGCCCAGCGCGGGCAATAGCAGCGGCGTCGCCCAGGTATTGTCGATCATGGTGACGATGCCGCGCTCGCGCGCCACGGCGACGATGGCGGGCACGTCCTGCACCTCGAAGGTGAGGCTGCCGGGGCTTTCCATGAAGATCGCCCGCGTCCGCTCGGTGCACAGCGCCGCGATATCTGCGCCGATCAGCGGATCATAATAGAGCGTCGTCACGCCCAATTCGCGCAGGAGTCCCTCGCACAGTGAGCGGCTGGGGCCATAGGCGCTGTCGACCATGAGGAACTCGTCGCCCGGCCGCAGCACCGCCAGCATCGCGCCCATGATCGCCGCCACACCGGAAGGGTAGAGCATCGTTCCCTCGGCTTCCGGCTCCATCTGGGTGATCGCCTCGGCGAGCGACCAGCCCGTGGGTGCGCCCCGCCGGCCATAATAGAGCTTGTGCTGCTCACCCATTGAGGCGCCGCGCAGATGCGCGACATCCTCATAGAGAATGGTTGAAGCGCGCCACACTGGCGGGTTGACGATGCCGCCCGGCTGCCCCGGCATGCCAGTCCATTCCGCCCGCCGGCCGGCCTGCACGAGCCGCGTGGCGGGGGCGCGCTGTTGCGCCTTGTCGTCCTCCTTCCGGCTCATGCGGCGCCCGTCGCCTTGGGGGTTTCCGGGTCGGCGCCCCATTCGGACCAGCTTCCATCGTAGATGGTGACGTCCTGCTTGCCGAGTAGTGCCGCGCCGAACAGCAGGTTGCACGCCGTCACCCCGCTGCCGCAGGACATGATGAGCGGCCGGTCGAGATCGGCCCCGGCCGCGCGGAAGCTTTCGCGCAGTGCCTCGCCGCGTTTCCACCGCCCGCTCTCGTCGAGCAACTGGCCGAACGGCAGGTTGATAGAGCCGGGGATATGGCCGGACGCCATGCCGGCGCGCGGCTCGGGATCCTCGCCGGAGAAGCGCTTGCTGCCCCGCGCATCGAGCACTTGCGCCGCGCAACTTGTCAGATTCGCGAGTACGTCCGCCTTGCTGGCGATGGCGCTGTCATCCCGCTCGGCTGCGAACGCGGCGGAACCGGATGCGCCCGTCGCCTTGCCGCCGTCCGCGCCGCTTTCGGTCGGTCGCCCCTCGGCGAGCCAGCGTTGCATGCCACCATCGAGTATCGCCACGTTGCGCGCGCCGAAGGTCCGCAGCAGCCACCAGGCGCGGCCGGCGCTCACCAGCGGGCTGTTGTCATAGACGATGATGCGGTCGTCCCGCCCCACGCCCAGCGCTGCCATGCGTGCGGCGAACTGCGCGTTGGTCGGCACCGTCGCCGGGCGCGGATCGCCGGGGTCGTTGAGGGTCGAAAGGTCGAGGAACCGCGCGCCGGGGATATGTGCTGCCTCATAGTCCGTCCGCGCGTCGCGGGGTGTCCCGGGCAGGAAGCTGGTGGCGTCGAGGATGCGGAGGTCGTCGGCCCCCAGTTCGCCGGCGAGCCAGTCGCAGGAAACGAGTATGTCCATGGCCGATGCCATCCGCCCTTTCATGGCCGCGCGCAAGGGGTTCGCGCGCGCGTCGATTCATATTAAGGGCACAGGCATGACACTCAAGCATCTCGGCCAGACCAGCGGCCTCCCCGCCAGCCCGGACGTGGCAGTCCTCGATTATGTCGCCAATCCCCGCCCGGGCCGGCCCTATCTGGTGCGTTTCACCGCGCCGGAATTCACCTCGCTCTGCCCTGTGACCGGCCAGCCCGATTTCGCGCATCTGGTCATCGACTATGTGCCGGGCGAGACCATTGTCGAGTCCAAGTCTCTCAAGCTCTTCCTCAGCAGTTTTCGCAACCACGCCGCCTTCCACGAGGATTGCACGGTCGGCATCGGCGAACGCCTGACCGCGGAGATGCAGCCATTATGGCTCCGGATCGGCGGTTACTGGTATCCGCGCGGTGGTATCCCCATCGACGTGTTCTGGCAGTCAGGCGATCCGGTGCCTGGCGTCTGGCTGCCCGATCAGGGCGTGCCGGGTTATCGCGGACGGGGATAGTCGGCGCGCCGGTGAGCCGGAGAACCAGGCGCCGTTGATTCCGCCATTCTGGTGCAGTCTTGTTGTCCGCTATTGATTATGATCGGTCGCGTTCATGCTTGTGACGAAAGGCGTCGTGCCTTGCGCTGGGCCACTCTGGCCCGGTAGAATCTGCGCGTTTGGTGCCTGACGGGGCAGTCTGGCAAGCTGAAAGCTGATCGGCTCGGCGGTAAACGCCTTGAGCTGCATCCCGTGCGGCACTGTTGCTGATTTGCCGGTCACGAAGGCGCTGAAGACGCCGGCCGCCAGGGCGGTGCCGACGGTGGCGGCGGTATTCCCGCTACCCTCCTGCCGATGCTTGCCTTCGATGACGACGCGGCGCCCGCCAACCTCGATCCACTCGAAGGCGAGATCCATCTTGGCGGACTTGCCGAACGCCCCCTTTCCCGTGCGCCAGGCGACTTTGCCCTGCCCTCGCGTACCGCGGGGGATGACGATGTAGCCATCCTGCATCACGTCATAGACGGTGCTGACCGGGAACGTATCGCCTTCACGCACGGATTTACTCGAGAGGTCGCTGTTGGGCGTCAGGGTCAGTTCGGTGTTGGCGGGAAGCACGAGCACTGCGGCGGTGACGGCTGCCGCCCCGCTTGTCTCTCCGGCGGCGTTGGAAACAAGGTCTGCGGAGCCGGCCGATGCACTCGCGGAACAGGCTAGCAGCGCCGCGCAGGCCGCGACGCGAATCGTCATGGTCATCAAGATCCCCCGAATTGATTGGGCGCCATCACGCCGCCCGCCAACTCAAAGGCGCGACGTCCTCTGCCCGCAAGGGAAGTTAAATCCATATTGGCGGCTACGGTCCGCCCGGCGCGGCAAGGTGCCGCCACCGGTCGTCATGCGTTCTGTGCCGGTTAGCCCGCGGACCCTATTTCAGCAGCCCGCCCAGCACACCACGCACCAGCTTGCCGACCAGCCCGCTGCTGCCCTTGCGGCTCGATCCACCGAGCACGGCCCGGCCGATCTCATTGGCAACCTGTCGGCCAACCGATGAGGCTGCCGAGCGGGTGGCCGACTGGATGGCCCGGTCGATAGTGGTAGGCTTGGCGGCTGCACGCGCGGCTGCCGCTTCAGCGCGCGCCTGCTCCTTCAATTGCTGTTCGCGCTGCTTGGCTTCGACCTTGGCCTGCTCGGCGGCCGCCTTCTCCGCCGCTGCTTGCGCCTTGGCGGCGTCTGCCGCAGCGGAGGCCGCCTTGCCGCGCGCCTCAAGAATTTCCGCGGCTGACTCGCGGTCGATCTCGTCGTCATATTTGCCGGCACAGGGCGAGATGGATTGAATGATCGCCCGCTCCTTGGGCTCCAGCGGTCCCACACGCGAGCGTGGTGGCGCGATCAACGTCCGCTGCACGATAGACGGCGATCCATCTTCCTGCAGTAATGAAACCAGCGCTTCGCCCACCTTCAGCTCGGTGATCGCGGTGGCAACATCAAGGTCTGGATTGATGCGGAACGTCTCCGCCGCCGCCTTGATGGCCCGCTGGTCGCGCGGCGTGAAGGCGCGGAGGGCATGCTGGACGCGGTTGCCGAGCTGCCCCGCCACATCTTCCGGAATGTCGATGGGATTCTGTGTGACGAAATAGACGCCCACGCCCTTGGAGCGGATCAGCCGCACCACCTGTTCGATCTTGTCCGTCAGGGCTTTGGGCGCGTCGTCGAACAGCAGATGCGCCTCGTCAAAGAAGAAGACCAGCACCGGCTTGTCCGGGTCACCAACCTCGGGCAGCGTCTCGAACAGCTCGGAGAGCAGCCAGAGCAGGAACGTCGCGTAGAGTTTGGGACTCTGCATCAGCTTGTCGGCGGCGAGGATGTTGATGGTGCCCCGCCCCTTCTCGTCGACATGCAGGAAGTCGTGGATATCGAGCGCCGGTTCGCCGAAGAACTTGCCGCCTCCCTGCGAATCCAGCTGGAGCAACTGACGCTGGATCGTGCCCACGCTCGCTTTGGTGACGTTGCCGTATTTCGCGGAGAGCGCGTCGGTATTCTGGGCACAATAAGCCAGCATCGCCTGCAGGTCGTCGAGGTTGAGGAGCAGCAGCCCCTCGTCGTCGGCGTAGCGGAAGGCGATGGAGAGCACGCCCTCCTGCGTCTCGTTCAGGCCCATCAGCCGCGCAAGCAGCAGCGGCCCCATCTCGGAGATGGTGGTGCGGATCGGATGACCCTGTTCACCGTAGAGGTCCCAGAAAATGGCGGGATTGTCGGAGAAGGCATAATCCTCCAGGCCGATCTCCTTGGCGCGGGCAATCAGCTTGTCGGCATTCTTGGCGGTGGGCGATCCGGCCATGGCGATGCCGGAGAGGTCGCCCTTCACGTCGGCGAGGAACACCGGCACGCCGTGCGCGGAAAAGCTTTCCGCCAGTCCCTGCAGCGTCACCGTCTTGCCGGTGCCCGTTGCGCCTGCGATCAGCCCGTGGCGGTTGGCACGACGCAGCACGAGCTTTTGGGGCTGGCCGTTGCCAAGCCCGATGAAGATGGCGTTATCGTCGCTCATGCGGCATCCTTCCACTGGTTACGCCAGATTCTAGCTACACGCCGGTAGGAAGAAAAGAGCGCCAATCTCGCAAGCGGTCTCTGCATTGATGGCAACGGCCGGCCCCATGGCTCAGGTCGCCGATCAGGCCTCGAGAGCGGCCATGGCCTCGCTGCGCTGGATCGCTCGATCGGCGAGCCGGCGGCTTCCAAGGAAAAGGGCGCGGATTCCGCGCCCTTCCCAGAGAACCGGCCTGTCGGTCGGCTACCCTTTATTTACCGCGCAGACGAACGGCGAGGAAGGTCGCCGGGCTGCCGCGCCGCAGGACCTGCAGCAGCACCGCGTTGCGGTTGCTGTCTCTCGCTGCCTGCGCTGCCTTGCCGAGGTCTGCATCGCTGAGAACCGGTTGACCATTGGCGAGCAGGATGACGTCGCCACGGCGCAGCCCCTTGGAGCCTGCATCGGTCGAGGGATCGACGGCGGCGATGACCACCCCCTTGGTCTCCGGCGGCACGCCCACCTGCCGTGCGATAACCGGGGTCAACGGTTGTACGGCGAGGCCAAGGAGTTGCTGGGCGGCCTGCCTGGCGCTCTGCGGATCCTGATCGGAGAAATCGTCATTCGGTGACGGGCTGAAGCTGTTGGCCAGTTCCTGCTCAGGTGGTCGCTCGCCGACCTGGGCGCGGAGGGTCATGCGCTTGCCGTTGCGGATGAGCTCGATCGGGACGGCCGAGCCCACCGGTAGACCGGAGACGATATAGGAGAGCGTGTTGTCCGGCGTCACGTCCTGGCCGTTGATCTTCACGATCACGTCGCCGGCCTTGATGCCGGCCTTGTCGGCGTTCTTGCCCGGCTCGACCGACTGGACGAACTCGCCGCGATTCTTCGGCAGGCCCAGCGATTCGGCCAGGTCGTCGGAGAGTTGGCTGATCTGGATGCCGAGATAGCCGCGCTTGACGCTCTCGCCCTTGCGCAGCGTTTCGATGACCGGAACCGCTTCCTCGGAGGGGATGGCGAAGCCGATGCCGACATTGCCGCCGGTCGGCGAGAGGATCTGCGAATTGATGCCGATCACATTGCCGTTCATGTCGAACATCGGGCCGCCGCTGTTGCCCTGGTTGATCGACGCGTCGGTCTGGATGAAGCGGTCCGCGCCCCCGCCGGCATTGCGGTGCACGGCCGAAATAATGCCGGCCGTTACGGTGCTGTTCAGGCCAAAGGGATTGCCGATCGCGACCACCCAGTCGCCGACCCGCGCCTTGGTCGAATCGCCAAACTTGACGAAGGGCAGCGGCTTGCTGGCCGTGATCTTGAGCACCGCGAGGTCGGAACGCGGATCGTTGCCGACCAGCTTGGCTTCATATTCGGTGCGGTCGGGCAGCGTGACGGTGATCGAATCAACGGTCGCCCCGCGCGCGCCCGGCGCCACCACGTGATTGTTGGTCACGATGTAGCCGTCGGCGGAGATGATGAAGCCCGACCCGAGCGATTGCGCGCGCCGTGTCTGCGGCTGGCCGCCCGGGCCCTCGTCTCCGAAGCCGAACAGGCCGCCGAACGGCGTGCCGGCAAAGGGGTTCTGCACCTGCACGCGCTGTTTGGTGGAGATGTTGACCACGGCGGGCTGCAGGCGCTGCACCATGTCGGCGAAACTGCCCGGCGCCCCGCGTGGCGCGGCCGCCATGCCTTCATTCTGGGCGGTCTGGGCAACCACGCTGGTGGAGTGGGATGTCAGGGCGAGGGTGGTTCCCCCGAGAAGCAGGGCTGCGGTGATTGCGTAAGCGTAGCGCACGAAAAACCTTCCTCTCAATTCAAGCCTTGTTAGCGGCGCCCCCGGGTCCAAACCTTGCCGTGATCGGGCAATACCCGCCCCGCCATGGCTCGGTCCGGATTAACCGGCATTGAATGAGGCCGTCACCTCGTTTCAGTGACGGCCTCATCATGTCTCAACGCCCCCGGAATTGGCGGAGATAATCGTTATCCGTGGAGAGGACCGCCGACGTCTCTCCGTTGTTGTCCGGCGCGAAGCTGGTCCGGTAGGACTGCATGGCGCGGTAGAAGTCGTAGAACTGCGGATCCTTGCCAAAGCTCGCGGCATAGATTTTGGCGGCGTCTGCATCCGCCTGAGCCCGGATGATCTGCGCGCGCTTGGCGCCTTCCGCGCGGATCGTCAGCGCCTCCTGCTCGCGCGCGGTGCGCATCCGCTGGAAGGCGCTTTGCAGCGGGGTGCCATCCGGCAGATCGGCACGCATGATCCGCACGTCGATCACCTGCGCGCCATATTGGCGGGCGACGCGGTTGAGGCTGTGGCTGATATTGTTCATCACCTCGCCGCGCTCGGGGCTGAGCAGCATGTCGAACCGGCGTTTGCCCAGTTCGTTGCGCAGCGCCGAGCCGAGGATCGGTCGCAGCGCGTCGGCTACCCGCTCCTCGCTACCGGCCGAGATATACATGCGCCGGGGGTCGACGATGCGATAGCGGGCAAAGGCGTCCACCTGCAGCCGGAGCTGATCGGTGGAGAGCACTTGCTGGCGCTCCATCGCCACCGACTGGATGCGCTTGTCGATCCAGACGACCTGGTCGAGGAACGGCATGCGGATCTTGATCCCCGCACCGGTGTGGCCGAATGTTTCGTTGGGCTTGTAGCTGTTGTAGATCCGCACCGGGTTGCCGAAGCGCAGCACGACCGCCTGCTTCGTCTCCGGTACGATGGCGAAGGTGCTGCCGATCAGGATGAGACCGATCGTGGCGAGCACCGCCAGCACAATGGGGTTGCGCAGCGAAAAGCTCATCGCCCGCCTCCCTGCTGACGGGCTGCCGGTTCGACTGTCGTCGTCTCCGCGCGCGGCGCGGGCCGCACTGCCGGCAACGGCAGATAGGGCGTCACATTGTTGGTATCGATAATCGTCTTGTTCACGCCGGAGAGCACCTTCTCCATGGCTTCGTAATACATGCGGCGCCGTGTCACCTCGGGGGCGAGGCGATACTGCTCGTACACCTTGTCGAACGCGGCCGATTCGCCCTGCGACTGGGCGGCGAGCTGCTGGGCGTAAGCCTGCGCCTGGTTGAGATAGGTCTCGGCCGCCTGCTGTGCGGCGCTCACTTCCTTGAAGGCATCGTTGACCGCGTCTGGCGGGTCAGCCTGCTTGATCGCGACGCCCTGGATGCGGACGCCCGCGCCATAGCCGTCGAGAATATCCTGCATGCGCTCCTGCACCTGCGCCTCGATGGCGTTGCGCCCGGCGCCGAGTGCATCCTGCAGCGAGACGGTGGCGATCACCGCGCGCATCGCCGATTCGGCAACGGCGGCGATGGTCTGGTCCGGGTCGGCGATCTGGAAGCTGTATTGCTGCGGGTCGCGGATATTCCAGCGCACCGAATAACCGAGGTTGATGATATTCTGGTCGCCGGTCAGCACCAGTTTCTCGGATTCTTCGCCGGCCGAGCCGAGATCGATGGTGCGGATTTCCTCCACGTCGATCACGCTCACCGTCTCCAGCGGCGCTGGCAGTGTCCATTTAAGGCCTGGGGTGAGCGTGCGGCTGTAGGAACCGAGCTGCGAGACCACGCCGCGCTCCTGCGGCCCGATCCGGTGGAAGCTGGTGCTGCCTACCCAGATCAGTGCCACGCCGCCCAGTAGATAGGGCCAGATCGAACGGCCGCCCGGCCGCTGCGGCAAGCCGCCGCCGAAGCCTTCGCGCGCGCGGCGCAACAGCTCGTCGATCACGCTCGGCCCGCGCGGACCGCCGCGATTGCCCGGCTCGTCGCGCGACGGCGGGGTCCACGGGTTGCGCGGGCCCTCATTGCCCTTGTTCCCAGCGGGTTCGTCGTCCCGGCTGCCCCAGGGGCCACCTTCGCTCATCGCCGAGGCGGGGCCGGGGCGATGCGTCATCTCCATATCCATGGCGCTTTCTATAGGTACGGTGGTTCAGGAAATACAGGGCGCTAGCGTAAATTGCACGCGCCCGCGCGTATTATTCCGGGAGTTTATCACAAAATCCACCCCAGGATGCTTTGCGCTCGCGCGCGGAACGCTCTAGAGCCCGGCTTATGACGGACGGATGGACAATCGACGCAGCGCTGGCCGAGCAGATCGGCGCGTTGGCGCAGGGCCGTGCCAGCGGTGTGCGCATGAAGGGGAATATCCTCACGCTGGTACTCGACGTGGGCGGGCTGGACGCGGCGGCGCGCGACGCGCTGGAGGCCAGCATCATCCAGGCCGGCAAGGATCATCCCGGCGTGGCCGATGTGCGCATCGCGATGACCGCCGAGCGCGCCGGGCGGCCCAGGATCATCGCCGTCGGCTCGGGCAAGGGCGGCGTCGGCAAGTCGACGCTGGCGGTCAACCTCGCCATTGCTCTCAAGCGACTTGGCAAGCGTGTCGGGATGGTCGACGCGGATATCTACGGCCCCTCTCTGCCGCGCCTGCTGGCGAGCGAGGGCGTCAAGCCGGAGGCGCAGGGCAAGCGGCTCATCCCGGTGCCCAATGCACTCGGCATTCCCATGCTCTCCATGGGGCACCTCGCCAATCCGGGGCAGGCGATCGCGTGGCGCGGGCCGATGGTGAGCAGCGCGCTCGGTCAGCTTATCGACGCAGATTGGACCGGCACCGATCTGCTCGTTGTCGATCTGCCGCCCGGCACGGGCGACGTGCAACTCACCATGATCCAGCGCTACAAGCCGGTCGGCGCGGTCATCATTTCCACCCCGCAGGATCTCGCGCTGATTGATGCGACCCGCGCGATCAGCTTCTTCGATCAGGCCAAGGTGCCGGTCATCGGGATGGTCGAGAACATGGCCGGATATGTCTGCCCGCACTGCGGTGGCGTGTCGGATCCGTTCGGCACCGGCGGGGCAGAGGCAAGCGCCGAGCAACTGGGCCTGGCGTTCCTCGGCCGCGTGCCGCTCGACATGGCGGTTCGCATCGCGTCGGATGCCGGCACACCGCCGGCTGCGCAGGACGGCACGGCGGGCCAGCCCTTCCGCGCCATCGCCGAGCGCGTGGCGCGCTGGCTGGACAATCAGGGGCGGCCCGATCGTCCGACAGGGGCTGCGATTGGCTGACGCCCCGGTTCGGGACGGGAACGAGATGGGCGAGGGCGGGCTGCGCCTCAGCCGGCGGACATTGCTCACCGGCGCGGCAGCGGGCGGCGGGCTGGCCCTCGCCTGGGCGTTGTGGCCGCGCCGCTATGACCAGCAGGCTGATGCGGCCGAGGGTGAAACGGCGTTCGGCGCCTTCGTCAAGATCGACCGCACGGGGCAGGTCGTCGTCGTCGTGCCGCAGGCCGAGCTGGGGCAGGGGGCGTTCACCCTGTTCGCGCAGGTCGTCGCGGATGAACTGGGGGCGGATTGGCGCACGGTTGGCGTGCAACCGGCACCGCCCGGCCCGCTTTATGCGAACCGCCTGCTTGCCCGTGAATGGTTCGACGGACCGGTCCGTCGCGCTCTCGGTGAGTGGGGCGACCGGCTCAGCGACGAGCAGGCGCGTCGCTCGACGTTGATGCTCACCGGTGGGTCCACCTCGTTGCCCGCTTTCGCCGACGATTTGCGGGCTGCGGGCGCGGCGGCGCGGGTGCTGCTGTGCAAGTCGGCTGCCGCGCGCTGGGGCGTTGCGTGGGAAAGTTGCGACATTGCCGGGGGCATCGTCAGCGATGGTACCAACAAGGCGCGCATCGGGGAGTTGGCGCAGGCCGCCGCCACCTTCGATCTGCCGGCGGCGCTCCCCTATCGGCCGGATTCGCGCGATGATCGGCTGGTCGGCCGCGATCTCCAGCGGCTGGACGTGCCGGCCAAGATCGACGGATCGGCCAACTACGCGGCGGACATTCGCCTGCCGGACATGATCTTCGCCGCCATCCGTCAGGGGCCCGTCAACGCAGCCGGGCTCGCATCCCTGAATGAGGCGGCGGCGCGCAAGGTGCCGGGTATGATCGGCATTGTGCGTGAGGCCGGCTGGGTCGCGGTCACGGCGCGCAACTGGTGGGCCGCCAATCAGGCGCTGGGCCGGCTCGATCCGGTGTTTGCCCTTGCCGGCCCGGCGCTGGACGATGCCGCGATCGATACCGCGCTCGATGCCGCGTTCGATGGCGATGCGGGCGAGCGCTTCTTCAGCCGGGGGGATCTGGCCTCGGTGTTCGATGGAGCGCGGATCGTGCGCGCGGACTACAGCGTGGCGCCCGCGCTGCATCTCGCGCTGGAGCCGATGGCAGCCACAGCGCGGGTGCGTGATGGCGACGTGGAGCTGTGGATGCCGACCCAGGCGCCGGTCCTCGCGCGGCAGGCGGTCGCTCGCGCGCTGGATGTGAGCGAGAGCACGGTCACCGTCTATCCGCTGTTCGCCGGCGGTTCGTTTGGCATCAAGATGGAGGTGGAGGCCGGTGTGCAGGCTGCCTTGATCGCCCGCGCCGCCAAGGCGCCGGTGCAACTCATGTGGTCACGCTCGGAGGATATCATTCGCGATTGCCCGCGTCCGCCGGCCAAGGCGCGCATGGCGGCTCGGCTCGGCCGGGGTGGCCTGGTGCAGGGCTGGTCGGCCAAGGTCGCCGTGCCCGCCGCCTTGGCGCAGCTCAGGCGCCGCGTCGGCGGGGGCGAAAGCCGGGCGGAGGCGCTGGCCAAATCGGCTGCGCAGACCGATCCGCTGGCTGTTTCGGGCATGGATGTACCCTATGCCATCCCCCATTTCGCGGTAGACCATTATCCCGCCGATCTAGCGCTGCCGGCTGGCCGCTGGCGCAGCAATGCCGATAGCTACGGCGCCTTCTTCACGGAAAGTTTCATTGACGAGCTGGCGCTCGTTGCCGGTGTCGAGCCGCTGTCATTCCGTATCCAGATGCTCGGTGGTCATCCCCGCCTCGCCCAATGCCTGACGACGGTGGCGACGCTGGGCGGCTGGCAAGGCGGCGTGCGCGGGTCCGGCCAGGGCATCGCCTGCCACGCGATGCGCGGCGGTTTCATCGCCGTGCTGGTCGAGGCTGGTTTCGCGCAGGGCAAGGTGGCGGTGCGGCGGATGGTCGCGGCGGCCGATATCGGTGCGCCGGTCAATCCCGATATCGCCCGCCAGCAGATTGAGGGGGGGCTCGTCTTCGGCCTCGCCATGGCGCTGGGTGCCGCGCCGCGTTATCAGAATTCCCTGCCGGTCGGGATGCGGCTGGGGGATTATGGACTGCCGCGCATGGCTGATGTGGGAGAGATTGTGGTCGAGTTGGTCGATAATCCGGGCGGCGGCATCGTCGGCTTCAGCGAGATCGGCGTACCCGCCGTTGCGCCGGCGCTGGCCAGCGCACTCGCGACCATCACCGGCAAGCGCTACCGCCGCCTGCCGCTCGTGGAGGCGCCGGCATGACGGGCGCGGCGGAGGGGCGGGTTGCCGTCCTCCTTGTCAATCTCGGCACGCCGGAGGCGCCGACGCCGGAGGCGGTGAAGCGCTATCTCCGCGAGTTTCTCTCCGATCCGCGGGTGGTCGAGATTCCGGCGCTGGTCTGGCAGCCGATCCTGCGCGGCATCATCCTCAACACGCGGCCCAAGAAATCGGCGCACGCCTACCAACAGGTCTGGACGGAGCGCGGCTCGCCACTCGCTGTCATTACCGCCGATACGGCAGTCGCCTTGCAAGCCGCATGGGGCGATCGCGTCACCGTCGATTGGGCGATGCGGTATGGCACGCCCGCCATAGCCGATCGTCTGGCTGCCCTCACCGAGCAGGGCCATGACCGCATCCTCATCGCCCCGCTCTATCCGCAATATTGCGGCGCGACGACGGCCAGCGCGCTCGATGCGGTCGGTTCAGCGCTCGCGAGGATGCGCCGTCAGCCCGCGATCCGGCTGCTCCCTGCATACTATTCCGATCCGCTCTATGTCGCGGCGCTGCGCGCGCGGATCGAGGCGCAGCTGGCGGAATTGCCGTTCCAGCCCGAGCGGATCGTCGCCAGTTTCCACGGCATGCCGGAGCGCACCCGTACGCTCGGCGACCCCTATCATGACCAGTGCCGGGAAACGGCGCGGCTGCTCGGCGCGGCACTGGGGCGTGACGTCATGGTGACGTTCCAGTCCCGCTTCGGCCGCGCCAGATGGCTGGAGCCGGCGACGGACGCGAGGCTTGCCGCGCTGCCGGGCGAGGGGGTTGGATCGGTCGCCGTGGTGACACCCGGCTTCTCAGCGGATTGTCTGGAGACGCTGGAGGAAATCGCTTTGCGCGGCCGCGACACATTTCTCGCCGCAGGCGGGCGGGAGTTTGCCTTTTTGCCCTGTCTAAACGCCGAGGCGGAGGCTATCCGACTCTATGATGCGCTGCTCGGCCGGGAACTCTCCGGTTGGGTAGAGTTGCAGCCGTCCGGGGCGGCCGGGCGGTAACTCGAGTGGGAGGTGCCCCGATGAGCAGAGTGGCAATCGTAACGGGTGGAACGCGTGGCATCGGCGAGGCAATCAGCCTCGCGCTGCGGGAAATGGGTTATACAGTGGCCGCCAACTATGCCGGAAATGTCGAGAAAGCGCAGGCATTCACCGATGCCACCGGCATCGCCGCCTACAAGTGGGATGTCGGCGACCATGAGGCGTGTCTGGAGGGCTGTGCGCAGGTCGCAGCGGACCTCGGCCCTGTGGACATCGTCGTCAACAATGCCGGCATCACCCGCGACGGCGTGCTGGCCAAGATGAGCTTCGAGGATTGGAATGAGGTGATGCGCATCAACCTCGGCGGCTGCTTCAACATGGCCAAGGCGACTTTTCCTGGCATGCGCGAGCGTGGCTGGGGGCGCATCGTCAACATCGGTTCGATCAATGGCCAGGCCGGCCAATATGGCCAGGTCAACTATGCCGCCGCCAAGTCCGGCATCCACGGCTTCACCAAGGCGCTGGCACAGGAAGGCGCCAAATATGGTGTCACCGTGAATGCCGTCGCGCCCGGGTATATTGATACCGACATGGTCGCCGCCGTGCCGTCGCAGGTGCTGGATAAGATCGTCGCGCGCATTCCGGTCGGCCGGCTCGGCCAGGCGCACGAGATTGCGCGCGGCGTCGCCTTCCTGTGCAGCGAGGATGCTGGGTTCGTGACGGGATCGACCCTGTCGATCAACGGCGGCCAGCACATGTATTGAGCGGCGAAGGCGGCGGAGCCATGCAGTCGATGGACACGGTTCAGCCGCCCCGCTACGCACCGCCCGTCAAGCGCAGCATGACCATCGCGGGGCATCAAACTTCGATCAGCCTGGAACCGCTGTTCTGGCAGACGTTGGAGGCGCGGGCACGGGAAGACGGCCTGCCGCTGAGTGCCCTCGTGGCCCGGATCGACGCGGAACGGATTGCCGCCGCCGATCCCCCCAATCTGGCCAGCGCGATCCGCTGCTGGTTGCTCGCCGAGGGCGCGCATGGAGGGTGGCCGGGTGGCGGGCCGGGCGCGTGACGCCCGATTCCGCATTCGGAGAGAGCCGGTCGGCATGACGTTTCTGCGCGCCATGGGCCGTTGCCGGGCCCCGCGCGTGACCGGCGGCATGGTTGGCCGGTCCCATCAGCAATGAACGTTAAGACCGCCATGGACGAGCCGAGCGCCGCCCGTGGCCGAGGCACGATCCCATGATCGCCGCAGCCTTCCTGCGCGCGCTCGCGCAGATCGGCCTGCCGGGCGTGCAGGCGGTGCTCTGGCGCACGCTGTGGCTCACGCTGCTCGCCCTCGCCCTGTTGGGCATTGGCCTCTGGTACGGCCTGCACTGGCTGCTCACCGCGCTCGGTTGGAGCCAGGCCGACGGCGTGGGTGGTGCCTTGCTCTCGACGCTGATCATCATCGTCGGCGTGTGGCTGCTGTTCCGCGTTATCGCCATGGCGATCGTCGGAGTCCATGCCGACCGCATCGTCGCGGCGGTCGAGCAGGCGAGCTATCCCGCACGTCTCGCCGCCGCGCGGGCCGTGCCGCTGGCGGTAGAACTGCGGATGGCGATCCGTTCCACGTTGCGCGCGCTCGGCTGGAACCTGGTCGCACTGCCGGCCTATCTGCTGCTGTTGGCCACCGCCGTTGGTCCGCCGCTGCTGTTCCTGACCCTCAACGCCTATCTGCTCGGGCGCGACCTGGCCGAACTGATCGAAGCGCGCCATCCGGCGGCACCGCGCTTTACGACCATCGCACGCTGGCAGCTTGGTTTCGCTTCGGCGCTCCTGTTTCTTCCCCCCGTCGTAAACCTCCTTGCGCCGGTGCTCGGCGTGGCTATGGCGACCCACATGTTTCACGCGCGAGCAACGAAGCAGGCATGATGCGGGGCTTGATACCGCTGGCGCTGCTGTCGGCTCTGGCCGGGTGCGGCGGCGCCGTGATCCCCCAGGCCGCTCCGCCAGCGGTCGGCTTCACGCCAGCGAGCCGGCCGGAGCCCAGTGGCGTCATGGGGGCGGATGCGCGGGGCTTGCGTCGCCTGTTCGGCGAACCGCGACTGGATATTCGCGATCCCGTCGCCCGCAAGCTGCAATTCGCCAACAGCCAGTGCATCCTCGATGCCTATCTCTACGCACCCGCAGCCGGGCGCGAGCCGGTCGTTACCCATGTCGACGCGCGTACCGGAGCCGGGGCGGACATGGATTGGCAGGCGTGCACGCGGCTTCTGCGCGCGAAATAGCAGCGATTCGCCCCGTGGGGCATCCCCGGAGCATCCCGGCGATTGACTTGCGTCCGCGCAGATGACAGCTTGATACAATGGTAAAGCCGTTCATCCTTTTCCCGATGCGCCGTTGGACGGGGCGACTTCTCCTGGGCCTATAGCCCCGGGACCGGTGCGCTCAGCCCCGTGCCCGGGGCCGGAACATCGTCAAAATCCACACAGCATTATATTTTCATTCGCCAGCGATTGCAGCGCGGCGAACCCAGGTCTTCAAGAAGGGAATGCCGCACCATGACACGCAGCAAGAGTGGCCGCCGGCCGCCCGTCCACATGATCGACAGCGAGGCCGACGCGCTGACCAGCCTGGCGCTTGGCGTCGAGGATCGGCTGCCCGAGGTGAGCGAGCTTTTGCTCGATGAAATTTCGCGCGCTACTATCCACACCGCGGAACGCGTCCCGGCCGATGTCGTAACGATGCGGTCGACAGTGTCCTTCACGGACGAAGCGAGCGGCGCGGAGCGTTCGGTCCAACTCGTCTATCCCAAGGACGCCGACATCTCCGCCGGCAAGATTTCCATCCTCACGCTGATTGGCGCCGGGCTCATCGGCCTGCGCGAATCGCAGTCGATCGTCTGGCCGGACCGCAGCGGGCACGAGCGTGTGCTGCGCATCACCCGGGTCACCCAGCCCTGACATCGCGGCCCGGGACGGCGTGGACTCCGCGCCGTCCCCGCCCGAGCGAAACGATTTGGACGAATAGCAAAAGACAACCTATATCGGGCTGTCCCCCCATATCGAGGAGATAACGGAGTCTGTAAGTCTAGGAGGTGACGATGGCTTTCGATCGGCGAACCCTGCTCAGTGGCGGCGCCATGCTCGCGTTGACCGCTGTTTCGGGACTTGGGCGCGCGGCTGCGCCGGCCAAGCGGCCCAAAGCCCCGTTTCAGTTGAGCGAGGCCGAATGGCGCAAGCGCCTCACGCCCGTGCAATATGCGTCGCTGCGCGAGGCGGCGACCGAGCGGCCGTACAGCTCGCCGCTCAATAACGAGCACCGCAAGGGCACCTTCCACTGCGTCGGCTGCGGCCATAAGCTTTATGATTCCAGCACCAAGTTCGAGAGCCATACGGGTTGGCCCAGCTTCTGGCGGCCATTGCCCAAGGCGGTCGGGACGATGACCGATCATGAATTGGGCTTTCCCCGCACCGAAGTGCATTGCGCCCGCTGTGGCGGCCACCACGGTCATGTGTTCAAGGATGGCCCGCCGCCCACCGGCCTGCGCTACTGCATGAACGGCGTTTCCCTCAAATTCGTGCCTGCCTGAGCTGACCTGCCTGTCAGGACTGAGCGCCGGCGGCCGCGCCGGCGATCCGATAGACCTTGATGACTTCGCCTGAGCGCATCGGCACGGGCTCCAGCCAGTCCGGCGTGTGCCCTGCGACGAGCGCGGCCATCAGGCCTTTCGGATAGAGCCGACGGTAGTGGTCCACTTCGTTCTCGCCGGCACAGAAGGCGAGGTAGCGTGCGCCGCTCCCGGCCACGATAGCTCGGGCCGCATCGGGCGGAGCCGTGAACGCTTCGACCGCAATTTTCGTACCGGTGATATTGCGGTGATGCCCCGTGGTGATGACGCTGTGATGGGTGAAGGCGAGCATGTGCGAGCCGATGTCGAGCGGCGTCAACAGCGTTGTGGCGGGCCATGCGCTGAGGCTGCGCAGGCCCTCGCGGGACATGCAGGGCGCGCCCTCCGCCCGCGCGGTGGCCGGCGCACTGTCATGTTCGCCGAGCGCCGTGGCGGCGGAAACGGCGGCGCCCGATGGTGTCGCGATGACCGTTGCCGCCGTCAGGCAGACACGCAGCGGCATGGCGTTGAAGCGCTGCGCCGCTCGAATGAGAGTGGCCAGGAGCACGGCGTTGCCTGGCAGCGCCACCAGATGGGCGAAGGACATGGCGCGCATGACCGACAGGGCGATGATGAAGCTGACCAGCTGGAGAATGAGCAGCGTTGCCCAGGCTGAACGTGACCGGTCGTGCGGTGCATGGCGGAGCGCCAGGCCGCTGCCGATCAGGCCGAGCAGTGCGGGGACGACGATGATCGTCTGGATCTGGGGCGACTGCATGGTGATCGGCAGGCCCTCCTGTACCCCGAGATACCAGAGCTTGTAGACGAGCGGATCGAGCGTATCGAACGGTCCGGCGAGGCACTGGCGCGCGGTCAGCAGAAAGGTGGCGATGCCCGCGCCGCCCGCGAGGGCAAGCGGGAGGATGCGGGCGGCTCGGGTGCCGCAGCGCAGGCGCCCCTGGGCGACGAGCAGCGTGAGCGTCGTGATGCCGAGCGGGATGAGGTAGCTGGGCGACAGGCTGTCGCACCACGGCCGAAGCGCATCGGCGGGCGCCCGCGTTGCGAACAGCAGCACCGCCGAGCCACCGGTGAGCGCGAGCAGATAGGCGCGCAGGTCCGCCTTGCGGTCGGTGCGGGCGATGTGGCGTAGCGCGAAGATGCCGCCCGCCGTTACCGCATAGGGCAACCCTTCAAGCGAGATTTGCACCCAGCAGGCCATGGCGATGCCGGCGGACAGCCCCAACCGGCCGTCCCGCCGGTCCGTGCGTACCAGCGCCATGACCGCGAAGGCGCCGCAAACGAGCTGGATGCCGTGATGGTCGATGCGCATCGGCGTGAACTGGAACATGATCGAGACCGAGGTCAGCAACAGCAATGCGCAGAGCAGCGCGATCAGGTTGCTTTGCTCCATCCAGCGCGCAATCTTGTAGACGAGGATGCCGAGCACCAGCAGCCAGCCGAGCGGGATGGCAGTGAGCACGATGCGTTCCGCAAGCGGCGCGCCGAGCAGCGGATCGAGCAGGGCGAGCATCAGGGCGATCGGCAAGTCGACCAGCCGGGACCAGTGCATCGGCACCCCTTCGGGCGGGAAGATGCGGTGCTGCGTCAGGTCAAACCAGCTTTGCCCGGCGAGCAGGTCGCGAACCTGCACCAGCCGCAGCGCGTCGTCCGGGTCGCGGAAATTGAGTGTCGCGATGAGCGGCCAGTTGAGCGCGATCAGGGCGATGGCAGCGGTCGCCCACATCGCCAGCAGGATCGCGCGGCTGCGCCCTGCGCTGAGGGACGGCGCCCGGTTCATGGCGCGAAAACGAACGCCTTGCGCAGCAGATAGGTCGTCTGGAAGCTCACCGCCACGGCGATCAGCTTGGCGACGATCGGCAGCAGGCCGATCACGCTGCCGAGCGCGACGATGCCGGTGGTCAGCGCCAGCCCGACCAGCGCCGCGCCCACGAACAAGCCCTTCTGCCGCGTGCGCTCCGGTCCACGCGGCGCGGCGCCTTCGGCAAAGACCAGCCGCGAGGAGATCAGCCAGTGGATGAGGATCCCGAAGGCGTAGCCGAGGGCCGATGCCGCCGCCGGTGTGAAGCCGCCATGCAGGAATGTCAGGAACAGCCCGACATCGCCGGCAAGCGCGACACCGCTGGCGAGGCCGTAGCGGACGAACGTCGTCGCGAGCAGGGTCCGCAACACGGGCATCGGGGCGAGCGTCACGCCGCCCGCGCCGGTACCGGCCGCACGCTGGTGAGCGCGGCGCGTTCGCCGTCCGTCAGCGCGGGCTTTGCCTGCGCCTCATGGCCAGCCTCATGATATTCGGCGTCCTCGTTGACCTGCCAGATGTCGTAGATCTTCGCCCCGGCCTGGATGTTGCGGACGGTCAGCATCGCCGTCATCATCGCATGGTCCTGATTGTTGTAGCGGTGCATGCCGTTGCGACCGACAAGGTGGAGGGTGGGATAATGTGCCTCCAGCTCGGCGCGGATCGCCGCGACATTGGCGGCATAGGTTTCGTCATAGACCGGATAGGCCTTTTCCTGCCGCACCACCGCCCCGCCGACCACCTGATCGCCCTTGATGAGGCCCATCGTCTCCATTTCGTCGGTGGCGAGCGCGATCAGTTCGTCATCGCTCGCGCTCCACAGGCCGTCGCCCTCGAAGCAGAAATATTCGAGGCCGACGCACGCGATCTCCGGATTGGGCACCATCTCGGGTGACCAGCTGCGGAAATTCTGCACCCGGCCCACCTTCACGCGCGGATCGTGGATATAGATCCAGTTGTCCGGGAACAGGTCCTCGGAGCGGATCATCAGGGCGACGGTGAGGAAGTCGCGATAGCCGAGCGCCAGCGCATTGCCCAGCGTATGCGGAACTGGGTGGATGCGCCCGACCAGTTCGCGCATCGGTGCCGAGCTGATCACGTGCGCGGCGTCGATCGCTACCGTCTCGCCGTCGTGGGTCGTTGCAGTCACACGCCAGCGGCCGGTCACCTGATCGAGGCTAAGGTGCTTCAAGGCATGGCCCATCAGCACGCGGTTGCCGCCGGCGACCACATGGTCGCGCGCGGCATCCCACATCATGCCGGGGCCGAGGCGCGGATAGCGGAAATGCTCCAGCAGCGTCTTGGCGCCCATGCCGTCATTGGGCTTCTTGTTGAGGCCCAGGCTGCGCTTGAGGCCGTCGAGCACGGCGGCGCCCAGCGACAGGCCCTTGATCCGCTGTGCCGCCCAGTCGGCGGACATCGTGTCGCACGCCATGCCCCACACCTTCTCGGTGTAGGTCTTGAAGAAGATCGAATAGAGCCGCCGTCCGAACTGGTTGACCACCCAATCCTCGAAGCTGCGCACCTGCTTGATCGGGAACAGCCTGGCCTTGACGTAGCTCGCCATGCACAGCGCCGAGCGGATCAGACCAAGGTTGCGCAGTGCCTCGAAGGCGCGCAGCGGGTAGCTGTAGAAGCAGCCCTGATAATAGATGCGGCTCATGCGTGGCCGATCGATGAAGTCGTGCGGCAGGATTTCGTTCCACAGATCCACCACTTCGCGCGATTTCGAAAAGAAGCGGTGGCCGCCAATGTCGAAGCGGAACCCCTCATGCTCGACGGTGCGGCTGATCCCGCCCACCTGCGCGGCATCCTTCTCGATCACGGTGACGCTGAAGCCCGCCTTGGTGAGCTGGTAAGCAGCGGTGAGGCCCGCGGGGCCCGCGCCAATGATCGCCACGTCGACGGGCTGGTCAGAACGAGCCATGCAAGCGCTTTCCCCGGTTCGGTATGTCCGGGGTTCGGTCATGAACGAAAAGGGATAACAAAGAATTAATGGAAATTTCCCACCAACCTCCTGAAACCCGCAGAAACCTAAGTTTTCTCCTACCGCTGCCATAAACGGAAGCCACCGATGGTCCAGTGAGGGTCATCCGCAAGAGGGACGAGACAAACAAGGTTCTAGCTGCCCGCTAAGGCGTGAGACTCCCCAGCCGTCGACGCCGTCGGCAAGCGGATCACTTGGCGGCACGTCGCATAGTGAGTGGATAGCTTCCCGCCCCTGAGCTAAGTAGAGCGGCTCCATTTGCTCATGTCCGGGTCGCGGAAAGTGACCATATTAACGCGCGGTGCCGATAAGTCTTGCGCAACAGCGATTTTTGCAGGACACTACCTCCAGCGAAGAGGTCGACGGAGGAAGATTCCTTCTGGAAGGGAATCCCCGAGACAGGCGCCGACCTCTTCGCGGCCTCACACACTGTGGACGCGCACGAGGGGTAGTATTCAGCCTAGCGGCTGGACACCACGAATTGTGCCACAGAGGGCGGGGGATGCAAGGTGGAAATGATGTCCACGCCGCCAGTTGGTCGATAAGGTAACTCGATTTCCTGCCCATCTCATTCCTGTAACATTCTCGAATCGTCGGATTTCAGAGACATAGTCAAATGCAAGAGTGTCTATGCGGCGCGGGCGGCCCAGAGAAAAATTCTGTGGACGTATCGGTGGACAACACGGAGGAGTCCCCGCGACCGGCGTAATTCCTCAGGATTTCCGCCGGTCAGACCGGATAAACGACGATAGACTTGTGATGATCGATAATTCCGAGCGGCAGCGGTGCTTAACTGGGCGGTTAGAGAGGGCTGGGCCGTCAAAAGCCCGCTCGGTGGTCTGGCTGATCTCGAGTGTCGAGCGAAGTCGAGACATGTTAAGACCGATCTCGCCCCTTCCCAGGATGGCGACACGACCAGACACTTCGGAAGCCCCAGTCGCTACCCGACCGCCTGCGCCATCATCAGTGCGATGCCGCCCATCACCAGCAGCAGTCCCGTCCACTCGCGCGGGCCGAGCGTGCGGCCGCTCACCCGGCGGCTGACCAGCGCGGCGGCAGGCATCTCGGCCAGCGCCAGCGTGCGGACATTGGCGGCGGCGGTGAGCGAGAAGGCGACGAACCACGCCGCCGTCGCCAGCGCGCCGAGGAACCCGGCGCCAAGGCTCTGCCGCCAGACGCGCAAACTGCCGATGAAGGCGCGCCGGTCGAAGGCCAGCAGCCATATGCCGAGCAGCAGGGACTGGATGGTAAGGCTCACGACCATGATGGTGAGCGCATGATTGAAGGCGCTGCCACCCTCCAGCGCGGTAATCGCGCCGCGAAAGGAGACGGCGGACAGGCCGAAGCCGCCGCCCGCCGCGATGCCGAGCGCCATCGGCCGCCACTCGGTGACGATCGCCCGTGCCTGGCGCGGGTCGATCGACACCAGCAGGATGCCGGCGGTCGCAATGACGATGCCAGCCCAGCCGATCGCGGCCAGCCGATCGCCCAGCAACGCGAGCCCGAACAGCGCGACGAGGATCGGCTCGGTCTTGATGTAGGCATAAGCGACGCCGAAGGAGCGCTGCGCCATGGCCATCAGCATCAGTGCCGTGGCGGCGATTTGCGCCACCGCGCCGAGCAGCGCATAGCCCATCGCCGTGCCGGTGAAGGTGGGCGCGTCCTCGCCCAGCATCGTGCGCCCGGCCGCCAGCATCAGCAGCGCGAAGGGCAGGCCGAAGATGAAGCGCACCTGCGTCGCACCCAGCGTGCCGATCTCCTTGACCAGCCCCGCCTGCAACCCGTTGCGGGCAACCTGTGCGAACGCCGCCAGCAGCGTGGCCGGGATCCACACCATTGCCGATATCAATCCTTGTCGAACAGCGCAGCGAGTTGCTCGACCATCGCGCCGCCGAGCTGCTCGGCATCCATGATCGTCACCGCGCGGCTATACCAGCGTGTCACGTCATGGCCGATCCCGATGGCGATCAGTTCGACCGGCGATCGCGACTCGATCCAGGCGATCACCTGGCGCAGGTGGCGCTCCAGATAGGTCCCGTTATTGACCGAGAGCGTCGAATCGTCGACCGGCGCGCCATCGGAAATCACCATCAGGATGCGCCGTTCTTCCTGCCGCGCGATCAACCGGTTATGCGCCCAGAGCAGCGCCTCGCCGTCGATATTCTCCTTGAGCAGTCCCTCGCGCATCATCAGGCCGAGGTTGACCTTGGCGCGCCGCCACGGCTCGTCGGCTTGCTTGTAGACGATGTGGCGCAGGTCGTTGAGACGTCCCGGCTTGGGCGGGCGCCCGGCGGCCAACCATTGCTCGCGGCTCTGCCCGCCCTTCCACGCGCGGGTGGTGAAGCCCAATATCTCGGTCTTGACGCCGCAGCGCTCGAGCGTGCGCGCCATGATGTCGGCGCTGATGGCCGCGATGCCGATCGGCCGCCCGCGCATCGAGCCGGAATTGTCGATCAGCAGCGTCACCACCGTGTCGCGGAAGTTGGTATCGCGCTCAACCTTGTAGGACAGCGAATGAGCCGGCGAGACGATCACGCGTGCGAGCCGAGCCGCGTCGAGCAGGCCTTCCTCCTGGTCGAAGTCCCAGCTCCGGCTCTGCTGCGCCAGGAGGCGGCGTTGGAGCCGGTTGGCCAGCTTGGAGACAGCGCCCTGAAATGGCGCCAGCTGCTGGTCCAGGAATCCGCGCAACCGGGTCAGCTCGTCGGGCTCGCACAGGTCGAGCGCGCCCACCACCTCGTCGAATTTTGTGGTGTAGGCGGAATAGTTGAAATCCGGCGGCATGTCCGAGAAGGGGCGGTTAGGCCGTACCGGCATGATGCCGTCGTCGTCACCTTCATCGCCGTCGCCCTCATTGTCCGTGTCGGCCTCCTCCTGCTCGCCGCTGTCCTCCACGGTCTCGTCGCTGGTCTCGCCCCGGTCTTCGCCGCGTGCATCGGCGCGGGACTGGTCCTCCTCCTCGCCTTCCTGCTGTTCCTCCTGCTCGCTCTGGTCCTGTTGCTCGTCCTGCTCGTCCTCGTCCTCTTCGGGCGATTCGGGGGGGACGTCCGCGTGCGCCAGCTCCAGATGCTCCAGCATGGAGAGCACCTTTTCCTGGAAGGCCGTCTGGTCGTCCAGCAGGTAGGCCAGCGCCTCAAAGTCGCCAGACGCCTTCTCGTCGATCCAATCGCGCAGCATGGCGATGCCGCGCTCGGCCTCGGGCGGCGGCGCTTCGCCGGTCAGCTTCTCGCGCAGCAGGAGCGCCACGGCGCCCTGCAGCGGCACTTCCTCGGCGGATTTGGCGCGGGTGATCGGGTCACTCTGGGTCCGCATCTCCAGCGCGGCCGCCAGATTGGCGCGCATGCCGGGATAGTTCTTCGATCCGAGCGCTTCGTAGCGCACCGCTTCCACCGCGTCATAGACGGCGCGGGCGGCTGGCTCGCCGGGCGCGCGGCGGTTGTGCAGCTTCGCGTCGTGGTAGCGCAGCTTGAGTGCGAAGCTATCGGCGAAACCGCGCGCGAGCGCCACCTGATCGGCGGGCAGGCCGCGCGTAGGCGCCGGCACCTTGATCTGCTTGCCGGCGATATGGGGCGTATCGGCGGAAAAGCTGAGGTCCACTTCCGGATCCCGCGCCACCGCGCGCGACGCGCCCGAGAGGACGTCCTTGAAACGATCGAGCGGGGAGCGGTCGGCCATGGCGCAACGGGCTGGGCCAGCACCGCCGCGCTGTCAAGGGGGCGATCGCCGCCATGCTCTCGCCTTGGCGGCGCCTCTCGCACGCCGCGTTAAGATTTGCGCCTTCTCCCGTCCCGTAGCGAGACGCGTCCCAGCAGCCGCGCATATTCGTGGTTAAGCGCGTTTCAGATTGTGGGGTCGGTGCCTAAGTGCCGGAGCAGGGACGGCGCCGCGATCATTCGATCCCGTGCTTTGATTTGAGGATGACGATGAGCATGATCGGTAAATCTGGGCTCGCTGCCGCTCTGCTGGCCGCCGCGCTGATGCCGACTCAGGGCGTGCGCGCCGAAACCACGCTCAATGGCCAGATCAGCCAGATCATCAACGCGCTGCACAATGGCGGGCATGTTTCGCCGAGCGGCTTTACCTTCAGTGTCGATACGGCTGGGGGTGCCGCCCCGTTGTTCAGCGGCATCGCCGGCGTGCGCGGTTTCACGGATGTTCAGGCTCTCAACGGAGCTGTCGGCGATGGGGCGGGAGCCGGTGGCGACTATGTCTTCACCCACTCGGTGCTCGGCAGCTATTTCGACCAGCGTGAGGCGGCGGCCTCCGCGGCATCCTATGAGGCCGCCGCCGCTCCCGCGTCCCAAGCACCGGCGGCGCCCACCAGTCCGCTCCCCGAGCCGGCGGCTTGGGCGATGATGATCGCCGGTCTGGGTCTGGCCGGCGTCACCCTGCGCCGCAGCCACGTTACCGTCAGCTTTGTCTGAACAGGCTCCCGTCGCGCGTGGGACGCGGCGGGAGTCTCCCGCAACCACCGCGCATCGCGCGTCCGCGATCGGCGCGTGGGCGGAAACAGGCGCTTTGAGCGTCCGGGGCAGCCCCGCTGCCCGCTAGCGCACGGGGTCCACCGCAATCGTCTCGATCTGCGTCTCCACCTGTGTCATCAGCTTGTGCACCGGGCATTTGCCCGCGACTTCGATCAGCTTTGCGCGCTCCTCCGGGCTCATCGGTCCGTCGATGGCGACGCGCGCGGTCAGCCGGTAGAGCCCCTCGCGTTCGGCGCTGGCGTCGCGCGCCACGCCCACGCGGACGCCTTCCAGCGCGATGCCCTTGCGCTGCGCATACCAGAGCATGGTGAGCGCTTTGCAGGCGCCGAGCGCGGCATCATAGAGATCGTGCGGGTTCGGCCCCTCCGCCGCGCCGCCTTCATCCAGGGTCATATCGGCGATGAGCTCGTGCGGGCCGATCGTGATGCGGTGCGCGGTCCCGCCGGTGCTGATGCGCTCAATGACGATCATGATGTCCTCCCTGCGTCGGCGGCCGCCCGTCCGATCTGCGGCGCGTCGTGGAATAGCCGCGCGATCTGCCGCACCGGCCATCCCTCATGGCTAGGGGGTTTCGTGCGCGGAGCGCAAGGGCGTTGCCGCGCCGGTCACGACGACGTCGCTCGGCGATGGACGGCGTTACTGGGCCGCGCCGACCACGCTCTCCGGCAGGTCCTTGCCGAACACCCGCTGATAATATTCCGCCACCAACGGCCGCTCCGCCTCGTCGCACTTGTTGAGGAAGGAGAGGCGGAAAGCGAAGCCGATATCCTTGAAGATCAGCGTATTCTGCGCCCAGCTGATCACCGTGCGCGGGCTCATCACGGTCGAGATGTCGCCGTTGATGAAGCCCTGCCGGGTCAGGTCGGCCACGCGGATCATCTTGGCGACTTCCTCGCGCCCGCCGGCATGATCATACTCGCCAGACTTGGCGAGGACGATGCGCGCTTCGGTCTCGGCTGGAAGGTAATTGAGCGTCACCACCAGGTTCCAGCGATCCATCTGGCCCTGGTTGATCTGTTGGGTGCCATGATAGAGGCCGGTCGTATCGCCCAGGCCCACCGTGTTGGAGGTGGCGAACAGGCGGAACCACGGGCTCGGGCGAATCACCTTGTTCTGGTCGAGCAGGGTCATCTTGCCGTCCGCCTCCAGCACGCGCTGGATGACGAACATCACGTCCGGCCGGCCGGCGTCATATTCGTCGAACACGAGGGCGACCGGGCGTTGGAGTGCCCACGGCAGCAGCCCTTCCTTGAACTCGGTGACCTGGACACCGTCACGCAGCACGATGGCGTCGCGGCCGACCAGGTCGATGCGGCTGATATGCGCGTCCAGGTTGATGCGGATGCATGGCCAATTGAGCCGCGCCGCGACCTGCTCGATATGCGTCGACTTGCCGGTGCCGTGATAGCCCTGCACCATCACGCGGCGATTGTGCGTGAAGCCGGCGAGGATGGCGAGCGTGGTATCGGGATCGAATACATAGGCCGGGTCGAGGTCCGGCACGCGCTCGTCCGCCTCGGAGAAGGCGGGCACTTCCATGTCGATGTCGACCCCGAACGTCGTGCGCGCATCCACCACCCGGTTGGGGGCGTCCAGCAGCACTTCGCTGCGCATGTCGGCATTGGTGTTGGGAAGGTCGGTCATGTTGGCATTGTCCTGCGAGTCATTTCAGCCCCTAACCGATTGGGGAAGGCAATGTCGATAGAAGGCAGGAGCGGGGCGTGAAACCGGCGGCTTTTCCCGCCCGTCTGCCAGCGGGCGTTGGGCGGGATCGCGCTCAGGCGAAGGCTGGTGCCTTGCGCAGATGGGTGTAGGCCGCGATCACGTCCTGCAGCGCTTTCTCGTGCCGTCGGTCGCCGCCATTGTGGTCCGGGTGGAACCGGCGGACCAGCTCGGTATAGCGGCTGCGCAGCGCCTTGCGGTCGGCATTGGTCGGCAAGCCGAGCGTTTTCAAGGCACTACGGTCCTCGCTGGAGAGCGGCTTGCCGTCCTGCCGTGCCGCCATCTCCGCCATGCGCGCCTTGAACCGCGCGCCGATCGCGTCGAGCGGATCGGAAAAGTCGCTCCAGCGCGGCGGCATGGTGCCGCTCGCCGCCGCCGAGGAGAAGGCGCGCGTCTCGCGCTCCCAGCCGGCATAGGGGCGCTGCGCCGCGTGAATCTCCTCCGCGCTCATATCCTTGAAGAAATTATACTGCTGGTTGAACGCGCGGATATGATCGAGGCAGAACCAGCGCCATTGCGGCGGCCCGTCGGGTGCGTGCAGCCGGTCCTCCGGCGGCGCGCGGAACTCGCCGGTTTCCTCGCATCCGGCATAGGCGCAGGTGCGGGAGGCGCCCTCCACCCGGCCGTGGAAGCGGCCGGGGCGGCGGTTGGTTCCGGTGCTGCTGTGATCGTCGGGCAAAAGCTGCCGATCCTTCCTGACGGCGCGAAACAAAGCCTCTATATAAGGGCAATGAACGATCCTTCGCTAGGCCCCGTCGGGCAGGAAATGGCGGCGCGCCTCACCGCCGCGCTCTCCCCTCAGCATCTCGCCGTCATCAACGACAGCGCGCACCATCGCGGCCACGCCGGGGACGATGGCTCGGGCGAGAGCCACTTCACGGTGGAGATCGTCGCCGATGCCTTTGTGGGCCAGTCACGCGTCGCCCGCCAACGCATGGTCAACGCGGCGCTGGCCGATCTGCTGCGCGACAAGGTCCACGCGCTCGCCATCCGTGCGCGGGCACCGGGCGAGTGAGCGAGCCGCTCGCATGAGTGGGGAGGGGGGCCTGCCACCGTATCGCGCTGGCCGGTCGGGCGCGCGCCGATGAGCGGTCGGCCCAAGCGCCCCGCCGCGCGGCTGCTGGTGACCGATCCGCTCGGTCGCCTGCTGCTGTTCCGCTTCACCCCGCCGGATCGGCCACCCTTCTGGTGCACGCCGGGCGGCGCGGTGGATCCGGGCGAGAGCTTCGAGGCGGCGGCGCGGCGCGAGTTGCGCGAGGAAACCGGACTGGAGCGCGATCCTGGCCCTTGCGTCGCGGTGCGCCACGTGGATTTCGTCTCGCTGGAGGGGGTCCATGTCGATGCCGAGGAGCGCTATTTCGCGGTGCGCGTCGACGAATGCCGGATCGACACGGCCGGCCATACGGCGCTGGAGCAGCGGATGATGCGCTCGCATCGCTGGTGGACGCCCCAGGCGCTCGCCGCCCAGAGCGAGCCATGGTTCCCGATCGACCTGATCGAGCTATGGCAAAGCCTCATTGCCGTGCAGAACGCGCCATGAACCCGGAGAGCCCGGCCGCGCTGGTCGAGAGCTGGCGCGCTCATCTCGCGCTTGATCGGCGGCGCTCCATCCATACCGTCCGGGCATATATGGCCACCGCCGAGCGGTTGCTCGCCTGGATGGCGGAGATGGACGGCCGCGCGCCGGACCGCGCCGCGCTCACCCGACTCACCACCGGCGATCTGCGCGCCTATCTCGCCGCGCGGCGTGTGGATGGTATCGGCAACGCGTCGGCTGCGCGCGAACTGTCCGCCCTGCGCGGCTTCCTGCGCTTCGTCGGCGGGCCGGGGGCGGCGATCCCGGTCATGCGCGGCCCGCGCGTCAAGCCCGGCGTGCCGCGCCCGATCAGCCCGGATGAGGCGGTGGCGCTGGCGCAGGACATCGCCGAGAGCGCGCGCGACGGCTGGATCGGCGCGCGCGATTGGGCGGTGCTGTTGCTGCTCTACGGCGGCGGGCTCCGCATCGGCGAGGCGCTCGGCCTCACCGGCGCGGCGCTGCCGCTGGGCGAGGTGCTGCGCGTGACCGGCAAGCGCGGCAAGACGCGCATGGTGCCGCTGCTCCCGCAGGTCCGCGCCGCGATCGAGGATTATCTTGCGCTCTGCCCTTATCCCGCCGAGCGCGAGGCGCCCTTGTTCCGGGGCGCGCGCGGTGGGCCGCTCTCGCCCGCGCTCATCCGCCGCGCGGTGCAGGGCGCGCGCGGTCGGCTCGGCCTGCACGAGCGCACCACGCCGCACGCGCTGCGCCACAGCTTCGCGACGCATCTGCTGGGCCGAGGCGCCGACCTGCGCGCACTGCAGGAACTGCTCGGCCACGCCAGTCTCAGTTCGACGCAAATCTATACCCGCGTCGACGCCGCGCATCTGCTCGATGTCTATCGCAATGCCCATCCCCGGGCAGAGACCTGAGCCATGCCGTCGGACGCTGCCGAAGCCCTGAAGGACCGCCTGCGCGCGGACATCAAGGCCGCCATGCAGGCCCGCGCCGCCGACGAGGTGCGCGTGCTGCGGACGCTGCTTGCCGCCATCGACAATGCGCAGGCGGTGCCCGTCGCGCCGGGCCAGTCCGCCTTGCCCACGCGCTTCGGTGACGGCGCAAGCGAAGTGCCGCGCCTCGTCTTGACCGAGTCGGCGCTGTCCGCCGTGCTCCTCGCCGAGATTGCGGAGCGCCAGCGCGCGGCGGAGGCCATCGCCCGATGCGGACGTCCGGACGAGGCGGAGCGCCTGCGCGCCGAGGCCGCCCTCGTCCAGCGGTACACGGCCTCCGCCCCCTGAGTATCGCGCCTGGCCACAGCCGCCGGGGTCAAGAACCGAAGCGCCCTGCCGCCGCGCCTTCCGCCGGATCGTGGCGTCGCGTAACCCTGCGCGATATGGTATAAACGCCCCCTGTTTTCCGCGGAGCCCGGTTCGTACCGGGGGAGGAGGGCGCCATGGCGGCTGGAGTGGACGACGCCAGATTACATCAATTCATCGGCAAGATGCTCGGCGATCTCGGCGGCGCGCTCAGCGTGCCGACCGTGCGTCTCGGCCTGCGCCTCGGCCTGTTCGATGCGCTGGCACAGGGGCCGGTGACCGCAGCTGAGCTGGCGAAGAAGGCCGGCGGTCTGCACGAGCGCTATGTGCGAGAATGGGCGCTGGCCCAGGCGGCGAACGGCTATGTCGACCATGATCAGGCAGCCGAGCGGTTCAGCCTTTCGCCGGAGCAGGCGATGGTGTTCGTGGACCGCGACAGCCCGGTCTACCTTGCCGGCGCCTTTGATCTGGTCGCGGCGATGATCGAGGCGGAACCCAAGGTCGAGGCGTGCTTCCGCAATGGGTCGGGCGTGCGCTGGGGCGATCATGCCGGCTGCCTGTTCTGCGCGACTGGCGCCTTCTTCCGGCCCGGCTATGTGAACAACATCGTGCAGAACTGGATTCCGGCGCTGGACGGCATGGAGGAAAAGCTGCGCAAGGGCGCCAACGTCGCCGATGTCGGCTGCGGCGTCGGCTTCTCGACGCTGCTGATGGCGGAGGCCTATCCGCAGAGCCGCTTCACCGGCTATGATTTCCACGAGCCGTCCATCGCCGAAGCCCGCCACCATGCCGAGTCGCACGGGCTCGGCGACCGCGTCCGATTCGAGGTGGCAAACGCCAAGGAGATTGCCGAGGACGGCTTCGATCTCATCACCATGTATGATTGCCTGCACGACATGGGCGATCCGCGCGGCTGTGCTGCGCATATGCACGACCTGTTGGCGCCCGGCGGTCACTGGATGATCGTCGAGCCGATCGCCGGCGATGCGCCCGCGCAGAATATGAACCCTGTCGGCCGGCTCTATTACAACGCCTCGACGATGATCTGCGTGCCGACCTCGCTGGATCAGGAAGTGGGCGAGGCGCTCGGCGCGCAGGCGGGCGAGGCGCGGCTGGCCGGCATCATCCGCGAGGGCGGTTTCAAGACCGTCCGCCGCGCCACGGAAGGCCCCTTCAACATGGTGCTCGAGGCCTGCTAGCGGATCGACCCGTGCCGGTCATCGGGCGGCGTGGTCGCCCGTGTCCTGCTGCTCCATACCCGCGTCGGCACGCTCGATCTTCTTCCATGTGACCAGTCGCCAGAGATAGGCTGCCACCATGAAGGCCACGGCGACATTGGTGATCGGCCCCAGCCACGCGTCGATCTCGGTGAAGCGCGCGCCGAGATAATAGCCGCACCCTGCCAGGATGATGTTCCAGATCAGCGCGCCCGCAGCGGTCCAGACGGTGAAGCGCAGCGGGCTCATCGCGAACAGGCCGGCGGGCAGCGAGACGATGGTGCGGAAGGCCGGCAGGAAGCGGAAGATGAAGACGATTTTCTCGCCATGCCGCTCGAAGCAGCGGTCGAGCCATTCGACGTTGTGCCAGTGCAGCGTCACCCAGCGGCCGTAGCGCAGGATGAACGGTCGGATGCCCGCCATGCCGACGGTGCGGCCGAGCAGATACCAGAATCCGTTGCCGATGGTTGTGCCGATCGTGCCGGCGATGAGCAGCGGCACCATCTCCATGCGGCCCTGCCCCACGCGGATGCCGCCAATCCCCATGATGAGTTCTGAGGGGATGGGCGGAAAGACATTCTCCAACACCATCAGCAGCATGATGCCCCAATAGCCGCCCGCGTCGATCAGGCGCACCACCCAGTCGCTCATCGCGGGGGACTCATCGGCCGCAACGGCCGAACCGGGCGTCGCCCTCCGCCGGGGGTGCCATCGCGCCGGCACGTACGCCCGTGGAAGCGGGAGCACAGGGTCCGGCGGCAAGGCCCTGTCGCCCTGGGCTCCTGCTTCCGCACGAGCACGAAGCGTTCCGTCCGGCCTTCACCCAGGCTGCACAGGGCCCAAACCTGATGGCGATCCAACCGCTTGCCTCGCTCAGGCGCTACCATCACCCGTGCAGGAAGCGTCAGGCCGCCAGCGGCAACGGCTCGACCAGCCGGACGCCTCATCCAGCCCCCCGCGCGGCCGCCCGTTCCCCGAGGCGCCGCTCGACCGCGTCCCAAATCATGGCGCTGGTGTCGGTGCCGTTGAAAGCGTCGATGGCGACGATGCCGGTGGGCGAGGTGACGTTGATCTCGGTCAGCCACTTGCCGCCGATCACGTCGATGCCCACGAACAACAGCCCGCGCTTGCGCAGTTCCGGGCCCAATGCGGCGCAGATCTCCTGCTCCTCCGGGGTCAGGTCGGCCTTGGCGGCAGACCCGCCGGCGGCGAGGTTGGAGCGAAACTCGCCCTCGCCCGGGATGCGGTTGATCGCGCCCGCGACGTCCCCATCGACCAGCACGATGCGCTTGTCGCCCTTGGCCACATCCTTGAGGAACGCCTGCACCATGAAGGATTCGACCCACATCTCGCCGAAAAGTTCCACCAGCGCCGCGAGATTCATGCCGTCGGGGCCGATGCGGAACACGGCTGAGCCGGCGTTGCCGTAGATCGGTTTCACCACGATTTCGCCATGCTCGGCGAGGAAATCGCGCGTCTCGGCGAGGCTGCGGGTGATCATCGTCGGCGGCATGAACCGCGCAAAATCGAGCACGAAAAGCTTTTCGGGCGCGTTGCGCACGGCGGCGGGGTCGTTCACCACCAGCGTCTCCTCGCCGATCCGTTCGAGCAGATGGGTCGCGGTGATATAATTGAGGTCGAACGGCGGGTCCTGCCGCATCCAGACGACATCGACATCGCGGCCGAGATCGAGCCGCACCGCCGCACCGAAGCGGAAATGGTCGCCATCGACACGCTGCACCGTCACTTCGCGCGCTTCGGCAAACAGTCGCCCGCCGCGCCAGGTCATGTCGTCCGGGCGATAATGGTAGAGCCGGTGCCCGCGCGCCTGCCCCGCGAGCATGATCGCGAAGGTCGAATCGCCCGCGATATTGAGCGATTCCATCGGGTCCATCTGCAGCGCGACCTTGAGTGCCATATGCGGGTCTATCCCCCTGTTATCGTTGCGCCGCCCGGCGGGAGCGGCCCGTGGTGATCGTCCGATGCCTCCGGCCCATTCCGTCAGCCGCCGTGCCAGACATTCTCCAGATGGCGAGGCGGGCGCCCCGGCGCAAGCAGCATGACGTCGATGCGCATGTCGTCGCCGGGCTGGAGATAGGTCGCCGCCAGCGCCTCGGCTGCCGCCGCGACGCGGACGAGGCGCCGCTCGTCGATCGCGTCCGCCAGCGCCGCACCGCGCCCCCGGGTTTTCACCTCGATGAAGGCGACCATGGCCCCGCGCCGGGCGATCAGGTCCACCTCGCCCGCCGGCGTGCGCACCCGCCGCGCGAGGATCGACCAGCCCTTCAGGCGCAGCCACCAGCCGGCGATCCGTTCGCCCTGCCGTCCGCGCTTCTCGGCGGCGAGGCGGGCCGGCGCCGGCGTGCGCATCATGCCTTGCCCTTCAATTCCATGGCGCGGGCATAGAGGGCCTTGCGGTCCGCGCCGAGCGCGCGCGCCACTTCGCTGGCGGCCTGTGAGGCGGAAAGGCGGGTCAGCGCCTCGATGAGCGCGGCCTCCACCTCATCCTCGCCGGCCGGGGGCTTCTCGCCCGGCGGGCCGACGATGAGCACGATCTCGCCGCGCGGCTCCTTCGTTGCGCACGTGGCCGCCAGTTCGGTGAGCGTGCCGGTCAGCACTTCCTCATGTGACTTGCTGATCTCGCGGCATAGCGCCGCCGGGCGGTCGCCCAGCATCTGCGCCATGTCGGCGAGCGCGGCGGCGCAGCGCGGCCCGCTCTCATAGAAGATCAGCGTTGCCCGGACGGCCGCGATCTCGTCCAGCGCGTCGGTCCGCGCCTTAGTCTTGTTGGGCAGGAAGCCTATGAACAGGAAGCGGTCGCTCGGCAGGCCGGAGAGGGTGAGCGCGGCGATGGCGGCGCAAGGTCCGGCGGCGGTGGTGATCGCCCGCCCGGCGGCGCGCGCGTCGCGCACCAGCTTGTAACCGGGGTCGGAGATGAGCGGTGTGCCGGCATCGCTGAGCAGGGCGACCGCCTCGCTCGCCATGCGCTCGATCAACCGCGCGCGCACCCGCTCGTCGCTATGGTCGTGATAGGGCACCATTGGGCGGTCCGAGCCGGCATGACGGAGCAGCTTTGCGCTGACCCGTGTATCTTCCACGGCGACGACATCCGCCTCGCGCAAAATCTGCGCGCCATGCGGCGAGAGATCGGACAAGTTGCCGATTGGGCCGGCAACGATATATAGGCCGGGCGCGAGAGAAGCGGACATGAGGGTAGCCATGGCAGAGAGGGGCCTTGCGGGGCAAGTGAGGTTCGACATGGCAGGGCGCCGCGGACATCCGACATTAGGGAAAGTCTGTGCGCTGCTGGGCGCGATGCTGCTCGCCGCCTGCTCCTCCGTTGTTCCGCGCGCACCCGCGCCGCCGCCACCGCCGCCGCAGACCACCGAGCCGGGCCTCGACAAGGGCCTGCCGGTCGATACGGCGCGCCACCGCGTCGCGTTGCTGGTGCCGATGACGGGCCCCAATAGCGGCGTCGGGCGGTCGATCGCCAATGCGACCACGCTGGCGCTGCTCGATACCAAGACCGAGCGGCTGCGCATCACCACCTATGATACCGGCAAAGGCGCCGCCGCCGCCGCGCAGCGCGCCGTGGCGGAGGGCAACAAGCTGATTCTCGGCCCGCTCACGGCGGACGAGGTGAAGGCCACCGCGCCCATCGCGCGGGCGGCCAGCGTGCCGATCATCAGCTATTCGAACGACATGGCGGTGGCCGGTAACGGCGTCTATCTGCTCGGCTACATGCCCGAGCAGTCGATCGCTCGCATCGTCACTTATGCCCGCTCGCGCGGCCTGAGCAATTTCGCCGCGCTGGTGCCCAAGGGCGTCTATGGCGAGCGCGCCGGCAGCGCCTTCCTCAGCCGGGTGAAGGCGGCGGGCGGCACCGTCGTCGCCATGGAGACGTTCGATCGCTCGGCCGGTTCCGTGCAGGCCGCCGTCAAGCGCCTTGCCGCCAGCTCCAGCTATGATGCGCTGCTCATCGCCGATGCCGGCCGCATCGCCCTGCAGGCGGGGCCGCTGGTCCGCTCCAGCGGTGGTGCCGACGCGCGCATCCTCGGCACCGAGTTGTGGAACGCGGAGAGCGGGCTCGTTGGCAACCCCGCGTTACGCGGTGCCTGGTTCGCCAGCGTGTCGGACGGGCTCTACCGCACCCTCGCCGGCAAATATCGCGCATCCTACGGCGCCGCGCCCTATCGGCTGGCCTCGCTCGGCTATGATTCGGTGCTGCTCGCCGTGCGCATCGCGGCGGACTGGAAGCCGGGCACCGCCTTCCCCACCGCCCGCCTCGGGGATCCCGAGGGCTTCGCCGGCATCGACGGCGCCTTCCGTTTCAACCGCGTTGGCATCGCCGAACGCAATCTGGAGGTGCAACAGATCGGCGCGAGCGAGATCAGCGTGATCGACGCCGCGCCCAAGGGCTTCGGAAAATAGGCGAACGGCGGAGAGTCGCGCGCTTGGCGATGGGGTGATCGCTACACCCCCGTTCGTGTCGCGCGCAGGCGAGCTACGCCAAGCCCGGCCTTTGATCCGGTGGCGCTCCTCTGGCCAAAGCCGGCGGGCCCGGTGAAAACAGGCGCACAGCGCCAGCCCGCCGCGCTCGATCGCCTCGGACTCCGGCCCACGCAGGCGCGCGGGCCGCGCCAGACAGCCAAGCCCTGTCCGCACCGCCCCTTTCCTCCGGCGCCTAAAACCCTTTAAGGCCGCACGCATGACGCGCGCCCGGCTCATCCTTCTCAACGCAGCGCTTGGCCCGCTCGATTATCGCGTCCCTCAGGGCATGCAGGTCGAGCCCGGTCAGATCGTCGTCGCGCCGCTCGGCCCGCGTCCGATGGTTGGCGTGGTGTGGGAGGCCGAGTCGTTCCCCGATGTGCCGCCGGTTGGCGACAACCGCCTGCGCCCGCTGCTCGGCCTGATCGATGCGCCGCCGCTCCCGGCGCCGCTGCGCCGGCTCATCGAGTGGACGGCGGACTATTATCTCGCCCCCATCGCCGCGGTGCTGCGCATGGCGCTTTCCTCCCTGTCCGCACTGGAGGGCGGCCGTACCGTCATCGAATATCGCCCGACCGGCGCGCTGCCCGAGCGGCTCACCCCCCAGCGCGCGCAGGCGCTGGAGCGCATCGGCGACCGGCAGGGACTGGTGCGTGAGCTGGCGGCCATTGGCGGCGTGTCCGATGCGGTGATTCGCGGCCTTGTGAAGCAGGGCGCGTTCGAGGCGGTGGAGGTGTCCACCGATCATCCTTTTCCGGAGCCGGACCCGGATCACGCCCATGTCGCCCTCAATGGCGAGCAGCAGGCCGCTGCCGACCGGCTCATCGCCCATGTCGCCGCCGCGCAGTTCCAGGCCGTGCTGCTCGATGGCATCACCGGCTCGGGCAAGACCGAGGTCTATTTCGAGGCGGTCGCGGAGGCGTTGCGGCAGGGCCGGCAGGTGCTCGTCCTGCTGCCCGAGATCGCGCTGACCGAGCCGTTTCTCACCCGCTTCGCGGCGCGCTTCGGCTGCGCTCCGGTGGCGTGGCATTCGGGCCTGCGCCAGTCGGAACGGCGACGGGCGTGGCGCGCCATCTCGCGCGGCGAGGCGCGGGTGGTCGTCGGCGCCCGCTCGGCGCTGTTCCTGCCCTATCCGAATCTTGGCCTCATCGTCGTCGACGAGGCGCACGAAACCAGCTTCAAGCAGGAAGAGGGGGTGCGCTACCACGCCCGCGACGTGGCGGTGATGCGTGGCCTCATGCAGCATTGCCCGGTCGTGCTTGCCTCCGCCACCCCGGCGATCGAAACGCGTCATCAGGTGGACCTCGGCCGCTATGAGGAGATCAAGCTGCCCGGGCGCTACGGCGGCGCGGAGCTGCCCGAGATCATCGGCATCGACCTGACGCGCGACGCGCCCGATCGCGGCCGCTGGCTCGCCCCGCCGCTGGTCAAGGCGATGCAGGAGACGCTGGATCGCGGCGAGCAGGCGCTCCTGTTCCTCAATCGGCGTGGTTATGCTCCGCTCACCCTTTGTCGCCATTGCGGCTATCGCTTCCAGTGCCCCAATTGCTCGGCGTGGATGGTTGAGCATCGGCTGACCCGCCGGCTCGCCTGTCACCATTGCGGCCACAGCGTTCCCACGCCCACCGCCTGCCCGGACTGCAACCAGGAGGATGCGCTGGTCGCTTGTGGCCCCGGCGTCGAGCGCATCGCGGACGAAGTGAAGGCGCTCTTCCCGCAGGCGCGCACCGCCATCGTCACGTCGGACACGCTGTGGTCCCCGGCGCGCGCCGCCGCCTTCGTGCGCGACGTGGCGGGCGGCGCGGTGGACATCATCGTCGGGACCCAGCTCGTCACCAAGGGCTATCACTTCCCGGAGCTGACGCTGGTCGGCGTGATTGATGCCGATCTCGGGCTGGACGGCGGCGACCTGCGCGCCGCCGAGCGCACCTACCAGCAGATCGTGCAGGTTTCCGGGCGGGCCGGGCGTGGTGAGAAGCCTGGCCGCGTCTTCATCCAGACCCGCGCGCCGGACGTGCCGGTGATGCGCGCGCTGCTCGATGGCGACGAGGCGGCTTTCTTCGCCGCCGAAACCGCCAGCCGCCGCGCCGCTCATGCGCCGCCCTTCGGGCGCTTCGCCGCGATCATCGTCAGCGATACCGATGCCGCGCTGGCCAGGGAAACGGCCCGCCGCATCGGCAACGCCGCGCCCAAGCGCGACGGGCTGGAGGTCTATGGGCCGGCGGAAGCGCCCCTCGCGGTGCTGCGCGGCCGCCACCGCTATCGCCTGCTCGTCCACGCGCGCCGTACCGTCGAGCTGCAAGCGATCCTGCGCGGCTGGCTCTCCACCATAGACTGGAAGGCCAGCACGCGCGTCAGCGTGGATGTGGATCCTTACAGCTTCGTCTAGCGCGCATCCCCTTGCGGGCGGACGGGCAGATCCTCCCCGAGACGCGCTCAGGGAGGAACCGGCGTTAAACCGCAATCAGGTCAGTCGTGGCCCCAGACTTCCTCGGCCACCTCCAGCACCAGCCGCATCTTCGCGGCCTGCTGTTCCACGGCGATATCGTTGCCGTGCACGGTGGAGGCGAAGCCGCATTGCGGCGAGAGGGCAAGCTGGTCGATGGGCGCGAACTTCGCCGCCTCGTCGATGCGGCGCTTGATCTCGTCCTTGGTTTCCAGGTCGCCCAATTTGGTGGTGACCAGGCCGAGCACGACTGTCTTGCCCTTGGGAAGGAAGCGCAGCGGCGCGAAATCGCCAGAGCGCGCGTCGTCATATTCAAGGAAGAAGGCGTCGATATCGAGTTCATTGAACATGATCTCGGCGACCGGCTCATAGCCGCCCTCGGCGGCCCAGCTCGAGCGGAAGTTGCCGCGACACAGATGGACGGCGGTGAACATGTCCGCCGGCCCCGTGGCGATCGCGTCGTTGATCATCTTGGCGTAGTGGCGCGGCAGGTCGTCCGGATCGAGGCCGCGCTTGCGGGCGTTCTCGCGCTGCGTGTCGTCGCACAGATAGGCGAGGTTGGTGTCGTCGAGCTGGAGGTAGCGGCAGCCGGCTGCCGCGAGGTCGGCGACCTCCGCCTGATAGGCGGTGGCAACGTCCGCGAAGAATTCGGTCATGTCGGGATACACCGCCTCGCTGATCCCTTCACGTCCGGCGCGGAAGTGCAGCATGGTCGGCGAGGGGATGGTGACTTTTGGCGTTTCGCTGACCACGCTCGCCAGAAATTCATAGTCGGCGCGCTGGATGGCGTGAGCATGGGCGATCTTGCCGGTGACGACCATCTTGGGCGGGGCGAAATGCACGTCCTTGCCGATCGCGTTGTGGAACTGCACTTCCATGCCGCCCTTCTCCTCGATGCCATCGAGCTGGAGCAGAAAATCGGTGTGGAAGAATGCGCGGCGATACTCGCCGTCGGTGATGGCCTTGAGGCCGAGCAGTTCCTGGAAAGCGACGACCTCGCGAATCGCCGTGTCTTCGGCGGCGCGTAACGTAGCGCGGTCAATCTGGCCGCGGGCGAAAGCGTCGCGCGCATCGATCAGCGCCTTGGGGCGCAGGAAGCTGCCGACATGATCGGCGCGGAAGGGGGGCTTGGTCATGCTGAAATCCTCTCGTTCGGCGCAGGGCATTGCTGCCCGCCGCCACGCCTCTATCATATAAAGAAAGTTTTATATCAAGATATCTTTATATGATGTGAGCGCAAAGAAGCCGGCGCCACGCCGCGTACCCACGCAACGCGGAGGCGTCCGAATCGTTCTCTAAAAGTGACTACATCGCCGGGGCCCTCGCCCGGCTCGCCGTCAGGGCGTGGGCGGCTTGGGGCGCAGGGCGGCCCGGTGCGGGCGGGTCCATAGCCGGCCGCGCTCGGCAAACAGGATGAAGCCGAGGCCGATCAGGCCGGTCACCATGAAGCCTTCCGCCAGCGGTTCGGTGGTGCCGTCGAAGCGCTGGCCGGTCGCCGCGCCGATCAGCGTCGCCAACGCCATCCGCGCGAAGCTCTGGAAGCTGGCGGCCGAGCCGGCGATATGGCCGAACGGCTCCATCGCGATGGAGCTGAAGTTGGAGCCGGTAAAGCCGATCATCCCCATGTTGAGCGCGACCAGCACCAGGAACAGCAGCATCGGCTCGGGGTCGAGGCGGCTTGCTGCGAGCTGGGCGAAACTAAGGAGGATGAACGCGACCAGCGCGGTGTGCGAGACGCGCCGCGCCCCGAATCGCTCGACGATGCGGCTGTTCGAGAAATTGGCGACCGCCATCGAGCCCGCCACGCAGGCGAAGGCGAGGGGGAAGATCGCCGCCGCGTCAAACACGTCGAAGAAGATCTGCTGGGCGCTGTTGAGGAAGCCGAACATGCCGCCCATCATGACGCCCGCGCCGACCATGTAGCCGAAGCCCAGCCGGTTCTTCGCCACGGCGCTCCAGTTGCGCGCGATGATAGGCAGCGAGATGGCCTGGCGATAGGCCGGCTCCAGCGTCTCGGGCAGGCGCAGCCAGGTCCAGATGAACACTGCCATCGCTGCCGCCGCCAGCACGTGGAAGATCTCGCGCCAGCTCGCGACGGTGAGCACGAGTTGGCCGACGGAGGGGGCCAGCACCGGCACCAGCATGAAGATGATGATGATGAGGCTCATCAGCCGCGCCATCTGGTCGCCCGCGAACCGGTCGCGGATCACCGAGACGGCGAGCACGCCCAACCCGGCCGCGAAGAAACCGTGCAGCGCGCGCATCGCGAGCAGCATCTCGAAACTGGTGGCGAGCGCGCTGGCGAGTCCGCCAACAGCGGCGAAGGCGATGCTCATCAGCAGCATCGGCCGGCGTCCGTAGCGGTCCGCCAGCGGGCCGGCGACCAGCGATCCCACCGCATTGGCCAGCAGATAGCTGGTGATGATGTACTGCAGCGCATTGGGGTCGGCCACGCCCAGCGATGCGCGCATGGCCGGGAACGCCGGCAGCATGGTGTCGATCGCCAGCGCATTGAGCGCCATGATCGACGCCAGCAGCGCGACGAACTCGCGGTCGTGCATCGGGAAGGGTTTGACCTCGCCGGTCATGGGTGGCGGCTTTCTCGATTTGATCTTCGCAATATTGGCCGGGCCCTATGCACGCCCGCGGACCATTTTGCCAGCCTTTGTGCGCTGCAGCATGCGGGTGCGCATCGATGGATCGGCGGCCTGCCGCCGGGATGGTCTGGTTGGCCCGCATGCCGGCGTCTCGATCGCGCGGCAGCACTGGGGCGGGCAGACGCGCATCGTCGCGAATGACCAACCATTCCCTGAGCGTATCGAGGGGCTAGCCGCGCAGCAGGAACACCGCGTGCTCGGCGAACAGATTGGCGTTGGCCGATCCGGTCTCGCGCCCATCGTTGAGGAACCACTGGCCGTCGATCTGCCAGCCGCGCTCGCGCACGACGGCGCGGAAATCGTCGATGGTGAGGTGGTGGATGTTGGGCGTGTCGTACCAGCGGTGGGGCAGCAGCCGGGTCACCGGCATGCGGCCGCCAAGCAGCAGCGAGAGCCGCCCGCGCCAGTGCGCGAAGTTGGGGAAAGAGACGAATGCCTCCTTGCCGATGCGCAGCAGCTCCTCCACCACCTTGTCCGGCCGCCGCGTCGTCTGCAACGTCTGGCTGAGAATGGCGTAGTCGAAGCTGTGGTCGGGGTAATAGCCGAGGTCGGTGTCGGCATCGCCCTGGACCACCGGCAGGCCGCGCGCCACGGCCGCCGCGACGTTATCCGGGTCGATCTCCAGGCCGCGCACGTCCGCGCCGGCGGTGTCGCGCAGCGCGGCCATCAGCGCGCCGTCGCCGCAGCCGACGTCGAGCACGCGCGCGCCGGGCGTGATGTGGCGGGCGATCAGGGCCAGGTCGGAGCGGAGGGGATGGTCCGCGCTCATGGCTGCAGCCGCGGGTCGTCGAGCGTCATCATCCGCTCCGGATAGGGATATTCGATCCAGCCGAACTGGCGGTAGAGCGGCTGTGCATCCTGCGTGCACAGCGCCCAGCGGCGCAAGCCCTGCAAGCGCGGGTGACCGCGCAGGCCGGCGATCAGCGCCTTGCTGAGGCCGCGGCCGCGGTGTTCCTCCAGCACATAGACGTCGGCGACGTAAGCATAGGTCGCGAAATCGGTGATGACGCGCGCCATCCCCACCTGCTCGCCTTCATGCGCGATGGAGAGGGCAAAGCTGTTCTCCAGCGAGCGGCGCACCGTCTCCAGCGGGATGCCGGCCGCCCAGTAGCTGCGCGTCAGATAGGCGTGCGCTGCCACCGCGTCCGCGCCCTCGCGCAGGGTATAGCCGTCGGGCAGTGCCGTGCTCACCGCTCGCCCGCCCGCAGAAAACCGTCGATCACCCGGTTCATCTCCGGCGCTTCGAGCAGGAAGCTGTCATGGCCGAAGGGGCTGGACAGCTCGACGAAGCTCGCCTCACGGCCCGCCGCGTGCAGCGCGTGGACGATGGCGCGCGATTCGCGGGTGGGGTAGAGCCAGTCGGTATCGAAGCTGATGATGCAGAAGCGGGCGCGCGTGTGTGCGAAAGCGGAGGCCAAGCTGCCGCCATGGTCCTCCGCCAGATCGAAATAATCGGCTGCGCGGGTGATGTAGAGATAGCTGTTGGCGTCGAACCGCTCGACGAAGCTGATCCCCTGGTGGCGCAGATAGCTCTCTACCTGGAAATCCGCGTCGAAGCCGAAGGTCTTGGCTTCCCGCCCCTGCAGGCGGCGGCCGAACTTCTCGGTCAGCCCCGCTTCGGAGAGGTAGGTGATGTGCGCCGCCATGCGCGCCACGGCGAGCCCCGCCGTTGGCGCGTCCCCATCCGCATAATAGTCGCCGCCGCGCCAGCGCGGATCGGCCATGATCGCCTGCCGGCCAACCTCGTGGAAGGCGATGTTCTGCGCGCTGTGGCGCGAGGTGGCGGCGATCACGATGGAGGCGCGTACCCGCTCGGGGAACAGGGTCGGCCAGAGCAGCGCCTGCATTCCGCCCATCGAGCCGCCGATGACCGCGGCGACCTGCGCGATGCCGAGATGGTCGAGCAGCATCGCCTGCGCGCGCACCATGTCGGCGATGGTGATGACCGGAAACCGCATCGCATAGGGTGCGCCGGTTTCGGGGTCGATACTCGCCGGGCCGGAGGAGCCAAGGCAGCTCCCCAGCACGTTGGCGCAGATGATGAAGTGCCGCGCCGGGTCGATCGGCTTGCCTTCGCCCACCGCGCGCGCCCACCAGCCGGGCTTGCCCGTCACCGGATGCTGCGAGGCGACGAACTGGTCGCCGGTCAGCGCGTGGCAGATGAGGATGGCGTTGCTGCCGTCCGCGTCGAGCGTGCCGTAGGTCTCGTAAGCGATGTCCACGGGCGCAAGGCTCGCCCCGCTGTCCAGCCGCAGCGGCCCGGGCAGGCGCACGGAGCGGCGCAGGCCGAAGCGCTGGTCGGTGGCGGGCGCGGCGCGGGCGTTGGGCGCGGACATGGCTCCCGCGATTGGGCCGATGCCGTGGGATTGTCAATTGGGCCGGCACGGCCGTGTCGAACGCCGTCGCAGCACGCCGCGCCGCCCCTTTCCCGACGGGAACCGTTCCCTCCGCCCGGATCGGTCTCTAATGTGCCGCCATCAACCGCAAGGGAGCAGGCATTGAACCAGCGCAGGGCCGTGGCATGACGTCGGATCCATCCTCCATCCGTTACGCGCCGGATGCCGCCGCGCTGGCGGCGCTCGCCCACCGCGCCATCGCCGCAATGCCGCCTCTGTTCCGCACCCATCTGGAGGGCATCGCCGTGCGTATCGAGGAGTTTGCCGACGAGGCGATTCTCGCCGATCTCGGCATCGCCGACCCATGGGAACTGTCCGGCCTGTATGAGGGCCGGCCGCTTACCGAGCAGAGCCTGTGGGATGCCGGTGAACTGGCTCCGACCATCCGCCTGTTCCGCCGCCCGCTGCTCGACGAATGGGTCGAAACCGGCGTCGCGCTGGAGGACCTTATCACCCATGTCATCGTCCACGAGGTCGGTCATCATTTCGGCTTCTCGGATGACGACATGGACGCGATCGAGCGCGGCAGCGGCGATCATTAGGGCCGACGGGTGACAGGTCCATCCCGGCAGCCCTTTGCCAAGCTGCCCGCGTCCCGCTAAAGGCGCGAACCATGACCGATCAAAGACTCGCCGCCGCGCCCGTAGCCAAGGACTGGATCATGGCGATCGCGCCCTATGTGCCGGGCAAGTCGAAAACTGACGACGGCCGTGCGGTGGTCAAGCTCTCGTCCAACGAGAATGCGTTCGGCACGCCCGCCGTCGCCAAGGCCGCCTATCGCGAGGCGGCCGAGCGGTTGGAGATCTATCCGGACGCGGCCGCCACGGCGCTGCGCGATGCGCTGGCCGGCCATTACAATCTCGATCCTGCGCGGATCATCTACGGCACCGGCTCGGACGAGGTGCTCCACCTCGTCACCGGCGCTTTCGCCGGGCCGGGCGATGAGGTGATCTTCCCGCGCTTCAGCTTCTCGGTTTATCCCATTGCCACCTGCCGCGTCGGCGCGACGCCGGTGGTCGCGCCGGACAAGGACTATGCGACCGATGTCGACGCGATCCTCGCGGCCGTCACCGAGCGCACCCGGATGGTGTTCATCGCCAATCCGAACAACCCGACCGGCACTTACAGCAGCCGCGCCGAGATCGCCCGGCTTCACGCCGGTCTGCCGCCGCACGTCCTGCTGGTGCTCGATCAGGCCTATAGCGAATATCTCGATCCCGAGGATGACGATGGCGGGCTGGACCTGGCGCGCACCGCGCCCAATGTGCTGGTGACGCGCACCTTTTCCAAGATCTTCGGCCTTGCTTCGGCGCGGGTCGGCTGGGGCTATGCCAGCGCCGAAATCATCGACGCGATGCACCGCATCCGCGCGCCTTTCTCCTTCGGCATCGGCTCGGAGCGGGCGGCGGTGGCGGCGCTCGGCGCGGCGGATTTCATCGCGCACAGCCGGGATCACAACAAGGAATGGCGCGCCCGATTCGAGGCGGAGATCGCCACGCTCGGCAACAAGGGGCTGCGTGTCGTGCCGTCCAAGGCCAATTTCAGCCTCGTCCTGTTCGAAGGGGCTGTCTCCGCCGAGACGGCCTATAAGGGGCTGATGGAGGCGGGCTATATCGTCCGCTGGCTGCCGGGGCAGGAGCTGCCGCACGGCCTGCGCATCACCATCGGCACGGCGGAACAGATGACCGGCCTCATCGCCGCGCTGCGCCGGATCGTCGGCGCCTGATGCTGCCCTTCTCGCGCATCACCATCATTGGGCTGGGGCTGATCGGCTCGTCGCTGGCCCACGCCGTGCGTGCCTATCTGCCCACGGCGCGCGTCACCGGCCACGATGCCGACCCCGCCGTCCGTGAAATCGCTCGTCGAATCGATCTGTGCGATGACATTACGGATACCGCCGGCGCGGCGGTGATGGATGCCGATCTCGTCGTGCTCTGCGTTCCGCCGGGTGCGATGGCGGCGGTGGCACAGGCAATCGCGGCGGATCTGCCCGCCGATGCCATCCTCTCGGAGACCGCCTCCTGCCAGAGCAGCGTCATCGCGGCGATTCGCGAGGCACTGCCAAGCGTGACGCTGGTGCCCGCGCACCCGGTGGCCGGCACCGAGAATAGCGGGCCGGAAGCGGGCTTCGCGACGTTATTCCAAAACCGCTGGTGCATCCTCACGCCGCCCGAAGGCACCGATCCGGTCGCCATCGCCCGTGTCGAGGATTTGTGGAAGAAGGTCGGCGCCAATGTCGAGATCATGGATGCCGCGCATCACGATCTCGTGCTCGCCGTCACCAGCCACTTGCCGCACATCATTGCCTATACCATCGTTGGCACGGCCAGCGATCTGGAGAATGTGACGCAGGGCGAGGTCATCAAATATTCGGCCGGCGGCTTCCGCGATTTCACCCGCATCGCCGCCTCCGATCCCACCATGTGGCGCGACGTGTTCCTTGCCAACAAGGATGCGGTGCTGGAGATGCTCCAGCGCTTCACCGAGGATCTGACTCAGCTCCAGCGGGCCATCCGCTGGGACGACGGCGACGCCCTGTTTGATCATTTCACCAAGACCCGCGCCATCCGCCGCTCGATCATCGAGCAGGGGCAGGACGACGCCGCCCCGGATTTCGGGCGGCATCGGGACTAGGCGCCGCCTCCAAAGCCAGATTGAACGAGAAAAGGGGAAGCGGACATGGTTCGCCTCCCCGTCTCGATGAACTGCAACGCCTGCGCGGTCGCAGTCAGTCCTTCCAGCCTTCGGGGACTCCATTGGGCCCCATGATCTGGCGCTTGGTGATGAGCCAGCGGCCATTGCGCTTCACCAGATGGTTGAATTCGCGCCCCTGAATCAGCAGCTTGGGCGGGTCGCCCTGCTTTTCGGTCGTCGTCTCCGTGAACACAAGCCGCGCCGTGGCGGTGTTGCCGCGCACCGTGACGAGCATGTTGCTGATCAGGATATTGAGCGCGAAGGATTTTCGTTGCGGGGCATCCGCGGGCACCGCGGCATAGGCGCCCTTGATCGCCTCGATCCCCTTATAGCTGTTCTGCCCCAGGATCATCTCGCCATCCTCGGTATAATATTCGGCCACCCGGCTTTCGACACCGCCGCCGAAATTATTGTAATAGCGCGTCAACAGATCCTGAATGGCCGCACGGTCGGCAAGTTCCTGCTGCGTCATCGGCGCGCCTTGCGCGATTGCCCCACCCGCCGGCGCCAGCGCCAGAACCACCGCCGCCGTCAACGCGGACGTTCCCTTATTCCCCCACATCATCTCTCTCCTTTTTTGATCGCCCCCATCACCGGCGCTTGACCGACCCTCGCTTGCTCCCGCTATGCCGGATGTTCGCCGGTCGCCCCTGTCGCCGGATCGGGCGTGGGCCACCCGGCCGCCGCCGTTCGCCGCCGGCGGGCATGGGAAGGAAGTTGGCTCCCGCCGGCAGTTCGAAGCGCAGCGCGCCGCTCACCGGATCCGATTCGACCAGCCGCAGGTCGATGCGGTCACCCAGCGCAAAGCGTTCGCCACTCTGCTCGCCTTCCAGCGCTTGCCCTGCTTCATCGTAGAAGAAGCGCTCGGCGCCCAGCGTGGAGACCGGCACCAGCCCGTCGCCACCCAGTTCCTCCACCGTGGCGAAGAAGCCAAAGCTCTGCACGCCAGTGATGCGGCAGGCCATGATCTGCCCCACGCGCTCGGCGAGGAAGGCGGCGACATAGCGGTCGATCGTCTCGCGCTCGGCCTCCATGGCGCGGCGCTCATATTGGCTGATCCGCTCGGCGATGGGGCCAAGATCGGTCGCGTCCTCGGATGAGAGGCGGGTGCCTTTCGGGATCGCGCGGTCCTGCGGCGCGGGCAGTTCCAGCCCATAGGCCTCGACGAGCGCGCGGTGGACGAGCAGGTCCGCATAGCGGCGGATCGGCGAGGTGAAATGCGCGTAGCTGCCGAGCGCGAGGCCGAAATGCCCCAGATTGCGCGGGCCGTAATAGGCCTGCGTCTGGCTGCGCAAGATCTGGTCCATGATCTGCGGCCGCGCGGCGGCATCGGCGGGGATCAGCGCGATAATGCGGTTGAAGGTCTTTGGCGTGATGACCTGCCCGAGCGCCAGATTGATGTCGAACGTGTCCAGATAATCCTTGAGCGTGGCCAGCTTCTCGCGGCTCGGCGGCTCGTGGATGCGGTACATGACCGGCGCCTTCTTCGCCTCCAGCGCCTTGGCGGCGGCGACGTTGGCGGCGATCATGTAATCCTCGATCAGCCGGTGCGCATCGAGCCGCGCGCGCACCGCGATGCTGGTGATGCGCCCCGCCTCGTCGAGCACGACCCGCCGCTCGGGCAGGTCGAGGTCGAGCGGGTCCCGCGCCGCGCGGGCCTTTTCCAGTAACCGCCAGCAGGCCCAGAGCGGCTCCAGCGCGCTCTCGACCAGCCCTTCGGCCTCGATCCGGTTGACCAGCGCCGGGTCGAAGCGCGGGTCGTCCAGTGGCGGCGCCGTTTTGCCCGCGCGCCGGTCAATGGCCGCCTGTGCCTGCTCATAGGGGATGTTTGCCGCCACGCGGATCGTCGCGCGGGTGAAGCGCCACGCCTTCACCTTGCCGTGGCGGTCGATGGTCAGGTGGCAGGCCATCGCCGCCCGGTCCTGTCCCGCACGTAGCGAGCACATGTCGGATGAGAGGGCGTGCGGCAGCATCGGCACCACCCGGTCGGGGAAATAGACGCTGTTGCCGCGCTTGCGCGCCTGTCGGTCGAGCGCGCCGCCGGGCCGGACATAATAGCTCACATCGGCAATGGCGACGATTGCCTGGAACCCGCCTTCATTGGCGGGGTCGTCGTCCGGCGCCGCCCACACCGCGTCGTCGAAGTCGCGCGCGTCGACGGGGTCGATCGCGACAATCGGCAGGTGGCGCAGATCCTCGCGCAGGTCGGCGTGGATCGGCAGGTCGTGCACCCTGGCGGCTTCCGCCTCGGCCTCCTCGGGGAAGGCGTCGGGTATGCCGAACTTGTGGATCGCGATGAGGCTGAAGCTGCGCGGCAGGAACGGGTCGCCGAGCACGTCCGTCACGCGCGCGCTCAGCCGCTGCGCGCGGCCGCTCGCCTCGGCCAGCACGAGGTCGCCGGGCTGCGCCTCGCCGGCCTCGCTGATCGGTGTCTCACGGCGGATCCGCTTGTCGACCGGGCGCAGCATCAGCCGGCCGCGCTCGTCCTTCGCCACCACGCCCAGCATCTGCTCGGCGGCGCCGGCCAGCTTCTTCATCGGGTGGGCGATCCAGCCCTTGCCGGCTTCCTCGGTGCGCGCGAGGATGCGGTCGCCCACGCCCAACGCGCCGCGCTTGCCGCGCTCCATCACGCGCAGCCGGGGAAGGGGGATCCCCTCGGCTTCCCAGCGCTCCGGCACGGCGATCACCTGCCCACCCTCGGTGTCGACCACGCGCAGCACCGTCACCTTGGGCACGCCGCCCATCTTGTGGAAGGCGCGCGCCGGGCCGATGTCGATCAATCCCTCGTCCGCCATGTCGCGTAGCAGCGCCTTGAGTGTGATCTTCTCCTGCCCTTTGAGGCCGAACGCCTTGGCGATCTCGCGCTTGCCCGCCGGCTGGTCGGACTGGGAGATGAAATCGAGGATCTGCTGACGGGTGGGGAACCCGGCGGGCTTCACGCGGGCGGGCTTTTTCGGGGATGCCATGGGCGGGATATAGGGAGCGCGAGGCGCGAGGGGAAATCAAATGCGCGGGGCCAGGCGCGGCCACCCTGTCCCCCGGTCGTGGTTCATCGCCGCACATGTGCTGGTCGCAGGTGGTTTGACACGGCCGGCCAAGGTGGGCAGGGGATGATGATCCATTGGAAAAACAGGATCGTAGACCTGCCCGAACACGGGCGGGATTGGCATCACATGGACCAGTCTACCGCACTCTCCCCCGCCCAGGTTTCCCTCGCTACGCTTCCGCCATGGGCAGAATCGCTGATCGCCCTCGGGGGGCTCGCGCTGGTCGCGGTGCTCGCCCACCTGCTGGTCAAGGCCGTCGTCCGGCGCCTCGTCGTGCGCGTCCTGCCGATCGACGGTTCCGCCCCGGCCCCCATCGTCACCCGGCTGGCGAGCATCGTCCCCGCGCTCATCGTATCGCGTGGGATAGAGGCAGTGCCGCATCTGCCGGCGGGCCTCGTCACGGTGGCGCGCAACGTTGCCAGCGCGGTCATCATCCTCACCATCGTGCTGGCGCTCAACGCTGCCCTCAATCTGGTCAATGCGCTCTATCTGCGCCGCCCGGACGCCGCGAGCCGGCCGATCAAGGGTTATCTCCAGGTCGTCAAGATCCTGCTCTTCGCAGCGGCCGCCATCCTCATCGTCGCGGTGCTGATGGATCAGTCGCCGCTGCTCCTGCTCTCCGGCCTGGGCGCCATGGCCGCGGTGCTGATGCTCGTGTTCAAGGACACCATCCTGTCGCTGGTCGCCTCGGTCCAGCTCAGCTCCAACGACATGCTGCGCGTCGGCGACTGGATCGAGATGCCGCAGCTCCATGCCGATGGCGACGTGATCGACATCGCCCTGCACACCGTGAAGGTGCAGAACTGGGACAAGACGATCACCACCATCCCGACCTACCGGCTGATCGGCGAGAGCTTCAAGAACTGGCGCGGCATGACCGAATCGGGCGGCCGGCGGATCAAGCGCTCGCTGCTGATCGACCAGACGAGCGTGCGCTTCCTCTCGGACGAGGAGCGGCAGGGGCTGCGCCGTTTCGCGCTGATCGACAGCTATCTGGACCAGAAGCAGGCGGAACTGGATGCGTGGAACGCCTCGCTGGCAGAAGGCGGGCACCACCCGATCAACAGCCGCCGGGTGACCAACCTCGGTACCTTCCGGGCCTATGTCATCGCCTATCTGCGCGCGCATGGCGATATCGCGCAGGGCATGACCCTGCTGGTGCGGCAGCTTCAGCCAACGCCGCAGGGCCTGCCGCTGGAAATCTACTGCTTCACGAGCACCACGGCGTGGAGTGCCTATGAGGGTATCCAGGCCGACATTTTCGACCATCTGCTTGCGGTCCTAGGCGAGTTCGGCCTGCGCCTGTTCCAGGAGCCGAGCGGGTTCGACATGCGCCGGATGCTGGCGGCGTGAACCGCCGCAGCCGAGCTCAGCCCAGCGCGAGAGTGTAGCTTAGAAACCGCGTCTCGCGCTCCCAGCCATTCGCCTCATAGACGCGTTGCGCAGCGAGATTGTCGAGTTCGGTGGAGAGGGTGAGCCGCGCCGCGCCCGCCGCGCGGCCATGATCGGCCGCCGCTCGCAGCAGCGCGCTGCCGACACCGCGCTGGCGGGCCTGCGGCGCCACGAACAGGTCGTTGAGGATGAAGATCGGCCTCATGCCCATCGAGGTGAAGGCGGGATAGAGCTGGGTGAAGCCCAGCGCGCTGCCGTCCTCCTCCTCCTTTGTGTCGTTCTCGGCAAGCAGGATGACAGAGTCGCCCCGAGCGATCCGCGCGGCGAGGAAAGCGCGCGCACCGGCACGGTCCGGCGCCTGCCGGTAGAACTGCCGATAACCGTCGAACAGGCTGGCAAGCGTGTCGAGGTCCGCCAGGGTCGCCAGCCTGATCCGCATCCTCATCTCCCCGCCCGCGCCACGGTCAAGGGGCACAGGTCAGTCGCGCGCACCAAGGCCCAGGTCCATGCTCGGCCGCCCCTCGGCATCGGCGGCGTCCCGATTATTCTCCTGGCAGACATATTCGCGAATTTCCCAGTCCGGCTCCAGCTTGTAGGCCATGGTGGTGACGAACGGCGCGGTGAACAGGGCCGGGTCGGTGATCGTCGTCTCGATCACCAGCCGTTCCGGCGTTTCGAGCTGAATGCGCTCGCGAATCCGCGTGTTCTCGGTGGCATGCAAGCCGGCAATCAGCGAGATTTGCGGCGAGAGGCCGATCGTGTCGACGACCAGAACATTGCCGTCCCAATGGCCGACGGAGGTGCCGTTGAACAGCGGGTCGGGGTCCTCCGGCAGGGCGCGGCCGTCGGTATGGATGGCGCGCACCTGACTGTGCGTCTCGATGACGATATTCACCTTGCCGGGCGAGTAGATGATCTCGATCGGATAGGGGTAGCGCATCGCGCCCGGCAGGCCCACCGGCATGCAGTTGGCGCCTTCGGTCTGGGTGTTGCGGCCATCCGCCTTGGCGGCGTTGTAGGCATCCACCACCGCGCGCGCCTGCGCCGTCAGCGGTGCGTCGCCTTCAGCCGCGCGCAGCCGGGTGACGGAGCCGCGATCGGCCTGCCACACGCCCTCGAAGGCCGGCAGCTCCGCCAAGGCGGCATAGCGCGCCGCACGATCGGGCGCGGCCCCGGCGCCCTGCGCCAGCGCCACTCCGGTGCCCAGCGACGCGGCCAGAATCGCCAAGGAAAACGACGTGAATTTAAGCTGCATGACCTCTCCCCGTGCAGTCACGGCTCTGTTCCAGAGCCGCGCTGCCCGGGATAGAGGCGGGCTCGATGGCTGTCGAGCGGGCACAGCGCCGTGCGGCGCGACAAGCCGCCTCCGCGCCGCGGGGGCGCGCCCTCAGTCCCGCAGCAAGTCGTTGATCGCGGTCTTGGAACGGGTCTGTGCGTCGACCGTCTTGACGATCACCGCGCAGGAGAGGCTCGGGCCGGGGGTGCCGTCCGGCAGCGGCTTGCCGGGCAGCGCGCCGGGGACGACGACCGAGTAGGGCGGCACTTCGCCGATGTGGATCTGGCCGGTGGCACGGTCGACGATCTTGGTCGACTGGCTGATGAACACGCCCATCGAAAGCACCGAGCCCTTACCGATGCGCACGCCCTCGACCACTTCCGAGCGCGCGCCGATGAAGCAATCGTCCTCGATGATCACCGGGTCCGCCTGCAGCGGCTCCAGCACGCCGCCGATGCCGACGCCGCCGGAAAGGTGGACGTTCTTGCCGATCTGCGCGCAGCTCCCCACCGTCACCCAGGTGTCGACCATCGTACCCTCGTCGACGAAGGCGCCGATGTTGACGAAGCTCGGCATCAGGATGACGTTGCGGGCGACATGGGCGCCGGCGCGCACGATGCTGCCCGGCACGGCGCGGAAGCCGGCGGCGCGGAACTCCGCCTCGCCCCAGCCGGAGAATTTGCTCGGCACCTTGTCCCACCAGTGGGCGCCGCCCGGACCGTGGGAGATCAGCGCATTATCGTTGAGGCGGAAGGAAAGCAGCACCGCCTTCTTCAGCCACTGGTTGACATGCCAGCCGTTGGCGGTCGGCTCGGCCACGCGTGCCTCGCCGCTGTCGATCAGGCGCAGCGCCTTGTCCACTGCGGCGCGCACCTCGCCCATGGTGGTGAGGCCGATATTGGCGCGGTCCTCCCAGGCGGCGTCGATGGTGGCGATCAGCGTCGTGTCGGTCATGGCGTCCTCTCAGAATGTCTCGGGGCCGAAGGAAAGGCCCGCCCATAGTCAATTCGAATCGTTTGTGCACCCTGCATGGCGCGGGGCGGATCGGCGTCCTCATTGTCCACCGCCCAGCGGCGGAGCGGCGACGCTCGCGGCCCATGTCCCGGGCTGCTATTATCCCGCCGGTTGCGGCGCGCTGGCAAGTCACATGAGGGCCGCTGACGGCGCGCCGCCACAGCGCCCGGATGGTCGGTCGCGGAGAAAACTATTCGGCAACACTTATCATGCGAATTCGAATAATTCTCTTCCGCGTCGGGCCTCGGCCCGCTATGCGAGGGGCCATATCCGGGCGGCGTCCGGGCGCGCCCGTGCCATTGGGAGAGGAAGATGAGCCAGATTACGCTAGACCACGCCAATGCCGTCATTGCCGGTGCCTTTGCCAAGGGCCGGGAACTCGGCTTCAAGCCGCTCAGCGTCGCGGTGGTTGATGCCGGCGGGCACCTGATCGCCTTCCAGCGTGGCGACACGGCTTCGTTCGCCCGCGCGCAGATCGCCATCGGCAAGGCGGCCGGCGCATTGGCGCTCGGCGTCTCGTCCCGCAAGGTCGGCGACATGGCGGTCGAGCGGCCGTGGTTCATCGGCGCCTTTGCCGCCTCGGCGCCGCATCCGGTCATTCCGGCGGCGGGCGGGGTTATCGTGGTCGCTGCGGACGGCACGCCGATCGGCGCGGTCGGTGTCACCGGCGACACGTCGGACAATGATGAGCTGGCCGCGCTGGCGGGCATTGCCGCCGCCGGCCTGCGGGTGCAGGGCTGAGAGCGGGCGATGGGACAGATGGTCGACCGCGCCGGCCTCTCGGTCGCGCAGGAGCTTGTCGCGTTCATCGAGTCGCAGGCGTTGCCCGGTACCGGCATCGCGGTCGACGCCTTCTGGCAGGGCGTGGCGGACATCTTCGCGCGCTTCGCCCCGCGTAACCGCGCTCTGCTCGCCCGGCGCGACGATCTGCAGGCGCGTATCGACGCCTGGCACGAGGCGCGCGCCGGCCAGCCGGTCGATGCGGAGGCCTATCAGGCGTTCCTGCGCGAGATCGGCTATCTGGTGCCGGAGCCCGCGCCCTTCGCCATCGGCTCGGACCATGTCGATGCCGAGCTGGCGAGCATGGCCGGGCCGCAACTCGTCGTGCCGGTGCTCAACGCGCGCTTCCTGCTCAATGCCGCCAATGCCCGCTGGGGCAGCCTTTATGACGCACTTTACGGCACCGATGCGCTACCCGGCGTGGTGCAACCCGGCGGCTACGACCGGGCGCGCGGTGCGCAGGTGATCGCCTGGGCCAAGGCGTTTCTCGACACGGCGCTGCCGCTCGCGTCGGGGAGCTGGGCGGATCTGCGCGATCCCGCCGCCATCGCGCTGGCCGACCCGGCGCAATATGTTGGCGAGAGCGGCAAGAGCCGTGTCTTCCGCAACAACGGCCTGCACATCGAGATCGTCGTGGACCGCGATCATCCGGTGGGCCGCGACGACCCCGCTGGCATTGCAGACGTGATTCTGGAGGCGGCGCTGTCCACCATCGTCGATCTGGAGGATTCGGTCGCGGCGGTCGATGCGGCGGACAAGGTAGCGGCCTATGCCAACTGGCTCGGCCTGATGAAGGGTGATCTTGAGGCGACCTTCGAGAAGGGCGGCAAGACGATGACGCGCCGGCTGGCGGCGGATAAGCATGTCACCGGGCCGGATGGCGCATCGGTCACACTCAAGGGCCGCAGCCTGCTGTTCGTGCGCAATGTCGGCCATCTCATGACGACGCCCGCCATCCGCTTGCCCGATGGCCATGAGGCGCCGGAGGGCATTCTCGACGGCATCGTCACCACCCTGATCGCGCTGCATGATGTCAACGGCGGCGGCACGCTCCGCAACAGCGCCACCGGCAGCATCTACATCGTCAAACCCAAGATGCACGGGCCGGAGGAGTGCGCCTTCACCAACGATCTGTTCGACGCGATCGAGGATCTGCTCGGGCTGGAGCGTCACCGTCTCAAGGTCGGTGTGATGGATGAGGAGCGGCGCACCTCCGCCAATCTCGCCGCTTGCATCCACGCCGTGAAGGACCGGGTCGTGTTCATCAACACCGGCTTCCTCGACCGCACGGGGGATGAGATCCACACCTCGATGCGCGCCGGGCCGATGATCCGCAAGGGCGACATGAAAAGCGCCGCGTGGATCAAGGCCTATGAGGATCGCAACGTGCAGATCGGCCTTGCCGCCGGTTTCGCGGGCCGCGCACAGATCGGCAAGGGCATGTGGGCCGCGCCGGACCGGATGGCGGACATGCTGGCGCAAAAGATCAGCCATCCGCAGAGCGGCGCCAACACCGCCTGGGTCCCATCGCCGACCGCCGCGACGTTGCACGCCACCCACTATCATCTGGTGGACGTCGCCGCCCGTCAGGCGGAGCGGGCAAGTGAACCGGTCGCCCCGCTGGCGGATCTGCTCACCATCCCCGTCTCGCCCGGCACCAACTGGTCGGCCGACGAGGTGCGCGCCGAACTGGAGAACAATGCGCAAGGCATTCTCGGCTATGTCGTGCGGTGGGTCGATCAGGGCATCGGCTGTTCCAAGGTGCCGGACATCAACGACATCGGCCTGATGGAAGACCGCGCGACACTGCGAATCTCCTCGCAGCACATCGCCAACTGGCTGCTCCACGGCGTCTGCACCGCCGCGCAGGTCGATGCCGCGTTCGAGAAGATGGCCGCCAAGGTCGACGCCCAGAACGCCGGCGATCCGCTCTACACACCGATGGCCGGCAACCCGGAGAGCATGGCATATCAGGCCGCCCGCGCGCTGGTGTTCGAGGGGCTCACCCAGCCCAACGGCTATACCGAGCCGCTCCTCCACGGTTGGCGTGCCAGGGTGAAGGCGCGGGGGTAGGGCCGCTCCGGTTCGGGTCGAGCCACGTCGAGCCATGTCCGGCTGGCTCCCGTTCCGACGGACGATCCGCTCACCCCTCGTCGCTCCCGCCTGCCAAAGCGGAGCCCAAGGCAATGAGGAGCGCGCCCCGCCCCTCGCTTTCCGCCGTCTAGTTCGAGCGCGTCGGGTCGGTCATCGGACCGGCCATCTCGCGGGGACCTTCCGGTCCATGGAACGGCAGGAAGCTGGTCTGCCGCTCGATCATGCGGTGGACCACTGGCTCGCTACCCTCGAGCCGCAGGCTACGCAGCGCTAGGCTGTTTTCCTCGTCGGCCTGCGTACGGCGCTGGTTGTGGCGCACATAGTCGAGCCAGGTTGGCACATGGTATCGTTCCACCCATAGCTGCGGGTCGGCGAGGTCGCGCATCAGCGTCCAGCCCCGCGCGCCATCGCGCAGCCGGATGCGGCGCCGCTCGTTCATCACCGACAGGAAGGCGGGGATGTTGTGCTCCGGGATGCGATGCTCGATCGTCACCACGATCGGCCCGCTGCGCCCCTCCACCGGGACGGTGGTGTCCGGTTCGCGCCAGCGGTCCTGCGGGTCGAGATTGGCGTCGCCGATCGCCGGCATCCGCCAGCGCAGCCCCGCCGCCATGCCGGCGATCTGCAGCACGGCGGCGACATGAAGGGCGTTGACCGCGCCGTGGCTGTCGGCGATCACGCCGAACAGCCAGCTGCCGCCCGCCATCGCGCCAAATACCGCCATCTGGTAGAGCGCCAGCGAACGCGCCACCACCCAGCGCGGCGAGGCCATCTGCACACTGACGTTGAAGGTGGAGAGCGCGATCACCCAGCCGGCACCGGCCAGCACCAGCGCCAACAGGGAGGGGCCCAGATAGCGGCTCACCCCGGTCGCGCTCGCGCCGATCGCGACGGCAAGGGCGGCGATCGCCACCACGCCTTCGGTCGAGAAGCGCGCACGCAGCCACCGGCTGGAGAAGGCGCCGCCCACCGCGCCGAGGCCGAAGCAGCCGAGCAGCAGGCCATAGGTCAGCGGGCCGCCGCGCACGACGTCGCGGGCCACGAGGGGCATCAGCGCGGGGATCGCGCTGGCGGCCACGCCGAACAGGGCGGACCGCACGATGACGCGGCGGATCGAGGGGGACATGGCGACGTAGCGGACGCCCGCGCCGATCGCCATGCCCAGCCGCTCGCGCGGTAGCACCCGCTCCGGCCGCACCGGGCGCCAGCGCCACAGCACGGCGATGAGGCCGATATAGCTGATCGCGTTGATGAAGAAGGCGGCCGCCGCGCCGGCGATGGCAACGATGGCGCCGCCAAGCGCCGGGCCTACGCTGCGCGCGATGTTGAACCCCATGCTGTTGTAGGCGACGGCGCTCGGCAGCGCGGCGCGCGGCACCATGTCGCCAACCGATGCCTGCCAGGCCGGGGAGTTCATCGCCGTGCCGCAGCCAATCAGGAATGTGAGCGAGAGCAGCAGCCACGGCGTCAGCAGGCCGAGCCAGGCGGCAAGCGCGAGCACCAGCGACACGGTGAGCATGAAGCACTGCGCCGTCAGCATCACCTTGCGCCGATCGACATTGTCGGCCACCGCGCCGGCCCACAGCGAGAGCAGCATGATCGGCAGGCTGGTCGACGTCTGCACCAGCGCGATCATCTGCGGCGATGCGCCGATCGCGGCCATCGTCCAGGATGCGCCGACCGCCTGGATCAGCCCGCCGAAATTGGAGATCATGCTGGCGGTCCACACCGCGCGGAAGATCGGCAGCGAGAAAGGGCTCGGGGCGGGCGGAGGAGGGGCGGTCGTGTCGGCGCTCATGCACCCTCTATGCACGGAGTGAAGAAAAAGTGCCCTATCTGTTGGCGATTATATCGCGGGCGGACAAGTGTGGGCCGTGCGGCGGGCTCAGAAGGCATTGCTGCGCCTGCGTCCCCTCCCACCGTTCGTGCCGGGATGTTTTTCCTGATCGAGGATCGCCATCCGGCCCCGCAATCCCTGCCCGAGCGACCGCCATTCCCTCGCCGCCCGTTGACGTCATCCCTCGCGCGTCCGATATGCAGGGCATGGAAAAGCTCAATCTGACGGAAGCCCAATGGCGCGAGCGTCTTACGCCCGAGCAATATCACATCCTGCGCGAGCATGGCACCGAGCCGCGCTTCAGTGGCGCCTATAATGCCAACAAGGACGCCGGCATTTATCACTGCGCCGGTTGCGGCCTGCCTCTCTTCGAGTCGACCCGCAAATATGAGAGCGGCTCGGGCTGGCCCAGCTTCACCGCGCCGATCACCGCCGAAGCGGTGAGCGAACTGGTCGATTCGAGCCACGGCATGCGGCGGGTCGAGATTCGCTGCGCGCGCTGCGAGGGGCATCTCGGCCATGTCTTTCCGGATGGGCCCGCGCCCACCGGGCTGCGCTACTGCATGAACAGCGCCTCGCTCGTGTTCGAGCCGGACGAGGGCTGACGCTCTTCAGCTCTCCCGGCATTCAGGCCTAATTGTTCAGACACTGTAAACGTGGGGGGCGCTTCTAGGGCATGCGCAATATGAGGGCGGAGCAAGGCAAGGCATGGCCAGAACGAAGTCGGTGAGCCGTATGCGGCTCTGGGCCGTCCGCTTCCTCAAGATCGGTATCGCTGCTGGCGTCGCCGGCTTGATCGCGCTGGTCGTCGCGGTGGTCATCGCCATGCAGTCGCTGCCGAGCTTCGATGCACTGAAAAGCTCGCCCAACGGCCAGATGATCCGTGTCCACGCGGCAGACGGCACGGTGATCGTCTCGCTCGGGCCGAGCTATGGCCGCTGGCTCTCCGCCGGGCAGATTCCGGAGGTGATGACGCGCGCGCTCGTCTCCGTGGAAGACAAGCGCTTCTACATGCATCCGGGTGTCGATCCCATCGGCCTCGCCCGCGCGGTGTGGGTCGGCTATGTGCGGCGCGGCGAGGGGCGGCGCCTGCAGGGCGCCTCCACCATCACCCAGCAGCTCGCCCGCAACATCTTCCTCAACAACAGTTATTCGGCCGGGCGCAAGCTGCGCGAGATGATCCTCGCGCTGGCGATGGAGCGCAAGTTCAGCAAGCAGCAGATCCTCGAACTCTATCTGAACAAGGTCTATTTCGGCGGTGGCGCCTATGGCGTCGACGCGGCCAGCCGCAAGTTCTTCGGCCACAGTGCCACCACGCTGGATCTGGCGGAGGCGGCGGTGATCGCCGGTCTCGTCAAGGCGCCCTCGCATTATTCGCCCACGGCGGATGTCGAGGCCGCGACCGGCCGCGCCGGCGTCGTGCTGGACGTGATGGAGGCCAATGGCGACATCACCAGCGCCGAACGCGCCGCGGTTGACCTGTCGAGTGTCCACATGACGCCGGAAAAGGCGCAGGACAGCGTGCGTTACTTCACCGATTGGGTGCTGCCGCAGCTCGACAATCTGATCGACGAGCGCGAACAACCGCTGGACGTTTATACGACCATCGATCTCAAGTTGCAGCGCGCGGCGGTGGCGGCGATCAAGGCCAATGTGCCCGGCGGCGCGCAGGGCGCGCTGGTGAGTCTCGACCGCGATGGCGCGGTGCGGGCGATGGTCGGCGGACTGGACTATATCAGCTCCAACTACAATCGTGCGACCACGGCCGAGCGCCAGCCCGGCTCGGCGTTCAAGCTGTTCGTCTATCTCACCGCGCTGGAGGCCGGTTACACGCCGCAGACGCCGGTGAATGACAGCCCCGTCACCATCAACGGCTGGAGCCCGCGCAACGATAATCGCCGCAATGTGGGCGATGTCGACGTGCGCACCGCCTTTGCTTATTCGATCAACACCGTGGCCGCGAAGCTCGGCATGGAGGTGGGCTTCCCGTCGGTGGCCGACATGGCGCGGCGCTTCGGCATCTCGACGACGATCAACACCCACCCCTCCATGGTGCTCGGCACGTCCGAAGTGCGGTTGGTGGACATGACCCGTGCCTTCGCCTCGGTGGCGCGCAAGGGCGTCGCTGTGACGCCCTACGGCATCCTCAAGGTCACCACGGCGGATGGCGAGGTGCTGTATGAGCACAAGGACGATACCAGCCGCGTGCTGGTCGCGCCGTGGGTGGCGGCCAGCATGACCGATCTTCTGCAGACCGCCGTCAACACCGGCACCGGCCGTGCGGCGCAGATCGGCCGGCCGGTGGCGGGCAAGACGGGCACGACCAGCAGCAACAAGGATGGCTGGTTCGTCGGTTTCTCCAGCGGCCTCACCACCGGCGTGTGGATGGGGCGGGATGATAATCGCGCCATCCCCGGCCTCGCCGGCGGCCGCGCGCCGGCGCGCGCCTTCGCTGCTTATATGCAGGTCGCCACCGCCGGCCGCCCGGTCGAGAAGTTCGAGACCGAGGTGACGCTGCCTGAATGGCAGATCGAACCGGACGAGGAAATCTATGGCCAGCCCGACAACGGCATGATGGTTGATGAGGATGGCCTGCCGCTCAATCCGCCTGCGAGCGAGGACGCCGCGCCCGGTGCGCAACCGGCCGTGCCGGAGGGGCCGGCCGGCGAGGCGCCGCAGCGCATCGACCAGCGCTGGATCGACGAGGTGCTCGGTCGCAACAATGGGCGCGCGCAGCCTTCGGCGCCGGCGCAACAGCAGCCGGGTCGTCCACAACAGCAGCCCGCGCTCCCGCCGCAGCCGCAGCCAACCCGCCCATAGCGCGCCCGCTCGGGGTGGATGCACGCCGGTCCTGAGGTCATTGCCCGGGACGAAGCGGCCATTCACGTCGAGCCTGGCGCTTCATCAAGGGCTCCGCCCTCCAGAAGAGGCGTGCGGCGATGGAAAATATATTGTGTAATTACAGTTACTTAATTTGAAATGCGAGCCTTGATTTCCGACTCGATAAGGAGCCGATTCGGGGCATCTCGTCCCCCACGCCCGTCATTCCGAAAACCCGTTTCGTTCGCTAAAAGTTTCTAAATCACCCGCTCTCCCGGTAGCGGTGCAGCCCCGCTCCCTCGCGGCGCAGCCAGGCCCGGGCCGCTTCCGGGTCCGCCGCCGCGATGGCACGGACATAGGCGTGGAATTCTGGCCCGTGATGCATGTGCCGCAAATGCGCCACTTCGTGCGCCACCGTCGCCAGCCGGACGAACGGCGGCGCCAGGATCAGCCGCCAGCTATAGCGTATGTCGCCGCGCGCCGAGCAACTTCCCCAGCGCCCGCGCGGGTCCCCGATCGACACCCGACGCAGCGGCAGGCCCAGCGCGGTGGCCAGTGCCTGCGTTTCCGCGGTCAGCACCGTCTTGGCCTGCGCCCTGAGCCAGCGGGCCACCCGCGCGCCGACATGCGCTTCCGGCCCGCCAACCAGCAGCCGCGCGTCCTCACGTCGCACCTGACGGCTGTCTCCGCCGGTCGCCACGATCAGCAGCGTCTCCCCCTCGACCGGCAGCAGCACCCCGTCGCCCAGCACGACGATGCCCTGTGCGCGGCCGCGTTGGCCCTCGATCCAGTCGGATTGCTCGCTCGCCCAGGCCAGCGCGCGCTTGAGCGCCACCCGTGTCGGGATGGTCAGCAATGCGCGGCCGGCCACACCATCGAAGCGGAGCCGCATCCGCCGCGCGCGGGCATGGCGCTGGACGATCAGCGGCACCGCCTCGCCATTGGCGAGGGTCAGCACATGCTCAGAGCGCGCGCTCGACAATGTGATGCTCCAGGTCGCCGGCCAGCGTCTCCGAAATCGTCCAGCCGCGCACCGACATGCCGGCCTGATGGACGGCCTCGCGATCGCCGCAGACGAGATAATGCCATTCCGGCAACGGCTTCCCTTCCGCCCGCAGTTTGTACGCGCAGGTGCTCGGCAACCACTCGATGGTCCTGAGCCGCGCCGGGGTCAGGCGCAGGCAATCCGGCACGAAGGCGCGGCGATGGCGATAGTTGCTGCATTGCGCCGTGGCGCGGTCGAGCAGCCGGCACGCGACGTTGGTGGGGTAGACGCGGCCGGTGTCGCTATCCTCCACCTTGTGCAGGCAGCATTTGCCACAGCCGTCGCAGAGCGCCTCCCACTGCGCGCGATCGAGCGTTTCCAGCGGCTGTTCCCAGAAGGTCATTTGACGAAGCGGACGAGGAAATCGCGGACGCTCTCGGGCGATCCGCTGTTCTCATGCCCCGGCGTGCCGTCGTCGATCGGGACCATTGCGATGGGCTTGCCGTCCGGGCCGAACAGATAAGGCGTGCGGCTGTGACTGACGAGATAGTCCTGGGTCGCGGCTTGGTCGCCCTCCTTGCCCGCCACCACGACGAACGCCTTCTTGACCGCCTCGATCTGCTCGGGCGTGCCGGTGAGGCCGATCAGTCGGGGGTGGAACGCGGTGACATAGGTCTTGACCACCGCCGGCGTGTCGCGCTGCGGATCGACGGTGATGAAGATCGGCTGGATCTTCTCGGCGGTCGCCGGGTCGGCCTTTTCCAGCAGGCGATAGCCGGCCATGATCCGCGTGAGGTCGAGCGGGCACACGTCCGGGCAATAGGTATAGCCGAAATAGACGACGCGATATTGACCGGCGAAGTCCGCCCAATGCACCGTCTTGCCATCCTGGTCGGTGAGCTCGAAATCGCCCCCGATGCGGGCGCCGACCAGGTCGCCCTCGCTGGCGCTTTCCGCGCTATTGCCGGGCTGCGCGGGCTGGCACCCGGCTAGCAGCAAGGCGGGGAGGACGAGGGCAGCGAGACTCTGGCGGGCTTTGTTCATGGCATAGCCAGCCATGCCCTGCTATTGGGGCCGGTGCAACAGCATTGGCCGAGGATGGGAAGGGGGCAGGGACGTGACGCAGCATCGCCGGGACGTGCGGGGGCGCGGGCACTTTCGATCGCTGGCGTTGATCGCGGCGGCTCTCCTTGGTTTGTTGACGGCGCTGCCGGCCGCGGCGCAGTTTTCGGACAGCTACAAATTCCTAGAAGCCGTGCGCAAGAGCGACAACGACGCGATCCTCAAGGCGCTCGAGCAGCCGGGTGTCACGCCGGTCAACACCAAGGACAAGACCACCGGGGAAACCGCGCTGATGATCACCATCGGCCGGCGCGACGTTGTCTACACACGCTATCTGCTCTCGCGCGGCGCGCGGCCTGACCTGACTGACAATCAGGGGCGCAGCCCGCTCATGCTGGCGGTCGAGAAGCGTTTCATCGAAGGCGCGGAGATGCTGGTCGGCGCGAAGGCCAACCCCAACCAGGCCAACAGCAGCGGCGAGACGCCGTTGATCCGCGCGGTGCAGATGCGCGATCTGGCAATGGTCCGTCTGCTGATGAATGCCGGGGCGGATCCCAACAAGCGCGATGCCCTCGCCGGCCAATCCGCCATCGACTATGCCCGCCACGGCAATCCCGTTCCCGGCATGATCGATCTGCTCACCGCCAAGCAGCAGGCGCCCAAGAGCAAGGGCGTGCAGGGTCCGACGCTGTAACGGCAGGAGACAAGAGCACGGCTTCGGTGCCGTTCGCGCGGACTTTATTGCGAAACCTCGATGCGCCGGATGCCGGTTTATCGCGCCCGAAACCCGGCTTATCCCCCGCGCGAAAACGAAGGGGCCTCACGCCACCCGATCCGTGCTTCGTCTCGGTGATACAGGGCGTTTCTATCCGAACGCCAGGCAAAGCTGCCGCTCCGTCTCACCGGCCGCCTCCGTGCCATCGCCATCGATCAGGTTGGAGAGGCCGAGGCCCAGCAGGCGCGCTCCGATCGGCAACGGCAGAAGCGCGCGGAGCAAATCGGCACCGATTGACAGCAGGTCCTCAGCGCTGACGGGCGGCGCGGTGAGCGTGCGCGAGCGGGTGAGGATACGGAAATCGCCGAGCTTCACCTTCAGGGTGACGGTGCGACCCGAGGTGCGAGCCTTGCCGACCCGTGACCACAGGCGCGCCGCGATCTTCTCCAGTTCCACCAGAAGCAACGCTTCCGTGCCGATGTCGCTAGCGAACGTATCCTCGACGCTGATCGACTTGCGCGTCTCGTGGTGGCGGACCGGCCGATCGTCGATGCCGCGCGCGGCGCCGTGATAGAAGGCCGCCGCCTTGCCGAAGTGCCGCTGCAGTGCCTCCAGTGGCCATGCCTTCAAATCTGCTCCGGTCCGGATTCCCAGCGTCGCCATCCGCTGCGCCGTGACTGGGCCTACACCGTGGATTCGCGCCACGGGCATGGTCGCCATGAACGCTTCGGCTTCTTCCGGCTTCACGACGCACAGTCCGTCCGGCTTGTTCTGGTCGGAGGCGAGCTTGGCGACGAGCTTGTTCCACGAGACGCCAGCCGAGGCGGTCAGTCCGGTTTCCTCGCGGATCAGGCGACGAATCTCCCGTGCGATGTAGGTGGCCGAAACAATGCCGAGCTTGTTGTGGGTGACGTCGAGATAGGCCTCGTCCAGCGAGAGCGGTTGGATGATGTCCGTAAATCGCTCGAAGATAGCCCTGACCTGGGCTGAGACGGCCCGATAGGCATCGAACCGCGCGGGCATGAAGATGAGGTCGGGGCACAGCCGCCGTGCTTGCCCGCCGGGCATGGCCGAGCGCACGCCGAATAGCCGCGCCTCGTAGCTCGCCGCCGCGACGACTCCGCGTGGCCCCGCGCCCCCGACCGCGACCGGCTTGCCCCGCAGCGTCGGATCGTCCCGCTGTTCCACCGAGGCATAGAAGGCATCCATGTCGACATGGATGATTTTGCGATGCTGATTGGTCTCCTCAGCCATGGCCAGATTTATGGCACGCCGGATCTTGGAACGGAAGTAGAACATGCTCGCGCGCGGTCGGCAATGCCGGACCTTATCGGACCCATCGCATCCGAGCTTCATCGGTTCGGGTCCGGCCTGAGGCGAAGCGAGACTGAGGGCCCGTTGGCCCTGAGCCGTGTGAGATGACACCTCCCGGCACCTGCCTGCCGATCAGGCAGAGGGAAGCTCGCTCTGCGCGCCTGGACGAATCAGTCGCTCGTGCCGGTGCTCAGCTTCAGTGTTCTCAGAGTGGCAAACGGTCCCGCCTCGCCTTCGCCGAGCACACCCATGGCACGCAGTTTCGCATCGGCGTCCGCCACGCGCGGATAGGGGTCGAGATTGAGTGCCAGCGTTTGCGCGACCGTCTCGCCCAGGTCAACGCGCTCATCCTCCAGCGGTAGCAGGTCGCAGTCGGCCTCGCTCAGTTCCAGCTCCTCTTCGTCGATAGCGTCGAGGCCGCGCATGAAGCGGACAGCGACATTAGCGGTGATCTGAGCAGGCACATCTTCATCGGTCGCGACGCACGCCTGGACGAGATCTGCGGTGAGCGTCCCGACCACATGGCAGCCGGTGGCCTCCGGCACGATGCGCAGGCGCGCTTCCAGAGCCGAGAGTGCGCGTAGACCGAAGCGGCGGGCAAGCGCGGCGCATTCCGTCTGGCTGGCGGCGATCAGGCGCTCGCGCGCGCCGTCTCCAAATTCGGTGGCGCGGACGATGCGGGAGAATTCAGGGAGCGGCGAGCTGGCCATCGGTCGTGTCGTCCTCAATCCTCGAAACGGGCCGCGAGCAAGCCCTCGAGGTCCCGCGTCGCTAACATCTCGACGAAACCGCGCAGTTCCCCGGCGACGTGGTCCAGTTCCGCGGCTGTCGGATCCACCCCGCGATAAAGGTTCCGCTTCAGCGCCTCCTCCAGTGACGCATCGCCCGCAAAGCCGGCGCGATAAGCCGCGAGCCGTCCGCCCAACGCACCCACCATGCGGCCGACCTGTTTGCCGACCACCACGTCGCCAAAGCCGATTTGCCGCACCTGCCCGTCCATGTCGTCGATGAACAACTCGGTCAGCTTGACCGATTCGGTGCGGGCGTCGAGTTCCTCGAGACGCAGCAAGATGGCGGAAAGAATGGCGGCGATCATGTCGAACCGGCCGTCGATGGTGTCCGCGACCCCGCCCTGCAGATACCAATGGGGCGCGCGCGCATAGCTGACGGCGGCGGCATAAAGCGGGCGGAATGCAGCGCGCTCGTCCTTGCGGGCGAATAAGGTCGAAAGGAGGCTCATGCTCGGTTCAGCTTTCCTGCGGCACATGTCGAAGGGGTGAGGCCGCTCCCGTCATTCCCGGTCTGCAGCCGATTGCATATTGATTGCGGGAGCCGGCAATGCAATGGGCGACGATCGGCCTGAATGGTTTTCACGAGGATAATGCGGAGATGGGCATGCAGCGTGGCATAGGGCGACCGATTCTGATTGCGGGCGCGGCGGCCGTGCTGCTGCTCGCGGGGGGCTGCACACGCGTGCGGACCCACCAGGGTTTCTTGGCCGACAATCTGATTGTCAGTTCGGTTCTGCCTGGCGTGGACAATAAGGCGTCGGTCGAGGGATCGCTTGGTCGCCCGACCTTCGTGTCGCAGTTCGGTCCAGAGCGCTGGTATTATGTCTCGCGTGATACGCGTGCGCTCGCCTTTGCCTCGCCTCGCCCAACCGACCAACTGCTCGTGACCGTCCAGTTTGATTCGGCCGGCAACGTGGCCAGCATCGACCGCAATAGCTCGCTCGATCAGGTCGCCAATATCTCGCCTGTCGGTGACAAGACGCCGACGCTTGGCCGCAAGCGCAGCTTGCTTGACGAGGTTTTCGGCAATATCGGCGCGGTCGGCGCTGGCGGAATGGGCGGTGCGACCGGCCCATCCGGCCCCGGTCCGAACGGAGGCTGACGTCGTGTGACACGGGAGTGCTGCGCCCACGTCGGTTTTCCTTGCATTTACTGTAATATTGGCATCAACTTCGGCGCTTGAGGGAGAGCCGCGATGCAACATATCGGTGATCTGCAGCCTATCAGGCCGCCGGATTACATGGTCGAGCGCGCCCCTCACGGCCGCTACAGCGCGCGGCGGAGCCGCTGGCGGCTGTCCCTCGGTTCCCTTGAGCTTGGCTTCGATCGGGCCAGCGAGCGAATCGAAGCGGAAACCCCTCGGCCGACGTCTCCTGCGCCGCAGCCCGATTTCGGCTGGCGGCTGATGGCGCTCGTCGGGACCCTGACCACTGCGGCGTTGCTCCTTGCCGTCGCTGGGTGGTTGTGGTCGACGCGCAATGGCAGCATCATGGGCGGTGACACGGTTTCCGCAGCCATTGTCGATCGGGCTGAGGAGGGACTTGCGGGGAAGGCGCCTGCAAATCCCACCGTCATCCCGACCCCGCGCAAGCCGGTCCATTTGCATGCGGTTATTGAGCAGGGCAAGGTTGCGCCCGCCGTGGCGCCAGCGCCGCGTGCTGCCGTCGCGATCGCGGAAGGGGAGGCAATCCGTCCGCGGCCCCCTGAGGAAAGTGGCCATAGCGCGCCAGCTCCTGAGGAAGCGATTGTGAGTTCAGGAAATTTCTTGCTCATCCCGCCGGTGGCCAGGGCCGCCGCGCAGGCCGTGGCCGGCGGCGAAGCACAAAGCTGGGTCGCCGGCACATATCATGGTGTCGTGGTGGTCGGGGAAATCGAGATGCGCGATGGTAAGGCCTGCCGCCAAGGGACAGTGTTGCTGCGCGACGGCTCGGCCAAGGGGCGGACGCAGCGCTTCGAGCGTTGCGTTGCCGCCAATAGCTGAGACGCCCGCAATCCTAATGAAAATCTCGCGAGGGCGGCAACAGGCGCACGTTGCGCGGATGCGAGGAGGCGCGCGCCCGGGGTGTCCGGCGCGAAGTCTGGGGATGCAGGAATATGTCCGCCCGACTGAGCTGTGGGGTGGACACATGGGTCTGCGACAGATGGGTCAGTAGCTCCGAGCGGTCGATCACTCGGCTCGCCATCACATGCACCACGCCTTCGCGGCTGCGCTGTACCTCGCCATCGACGATCATCAGCCGCGCCGCCATCACCGGGCGCCGGTAGCGTTCGAACCGGCGAGCCCATAACACGATGTTGGCGACGGCGTCCTCATCCTCCAGCGTGATGAAGATGGCGTTGCCCTTGCCCGGCCGCTGACGCACGAGCACTACGCCGCCGATGCGGACATGCGCACCGGCCTTGGCCGTACGTAGATCCCGACACGGGATGACGCCTTCCGCCGTGAAGAACGGTCGCAGCAGCGCCATCGGGTGCGCTTTTAAAGAGAGGCGGTGGGTCTGGTAATCGGCCGCGACATGCTCGCTCAACGTCATCGGCCGCAGGGCGACGGCCGGCTCCTCGCCCAGTTCGCGTGCGCGGGCGGCGGCAAACAGCGGTAATTCCTCCGTCGGCATGCGGCGCACCTCCCACAAGGCCGCGCGGCGATCCTGCCCCAACGAGGTGCAGGCGTCCGCGTCGGCGAGCAGGTGGAGGGCGCGGGCTGGTAGGTCGGCACGGCGGGCAAGCTCTTCGATGCTGGTGAAGGGACCGCCCGCCGCACGGGTCGCGGCAATGGTATTCGCCCAGGCCTTGGTGAAGCCATCGATCTGGCGGAAGCCGAGGCGCAGGGCCAAATGGGGACTGTTGTTTTGCCTCCCGATGGATGCCGTCCCCGCGCCTGCGTCTCCGTGCCGGTCCGGCCCGGAGCCGACAGCACAAGGTTCCAATCCATTATCCCAAGCGCTGGCATTAACGTCCACACCGCGTACCTTCACGCCGTGCGCGATCGCATCGCGGACAAGCTGGGCAGGAGCATAGAACCCCATGGGCTGTGAATTCAGGAGCGCGGCGGTGAACACCGCTGGGTGGTGCCGTTTGAGCCAGGCCGAGACATAGACCAGCCGGGCGAAGCTTTGTGCATGGCTCTCGGGGAAGCCATATGAACCGAAGCCCTCGATCTGTTTGTAGCAGCGCTCGGCGAAGTCGCGCTCATAGCCGCGCCGCACCATGCCGCCGATCATCTTGTCGCGGAACGTGTCGATGGTGCCGAGATTGCGGAACGTTGCCATGGAACGCCGCAGGCCGTTGGCTTCATCCGGTGTGAACCCGGCCGCGGTGATGGCGAGCTTCATGGCCTGTTCTTGGAACAGCGGTACGCCGAAGGTCTTGTCGAGCACCTCGCGTAGCTCGTCCTGCGGATAGGCGGGGCCGGGCGAGGGAAGGTCGGCTCTTTCCTCGCCATTGCGCCGCCGCAAATACGGGTGGACCATATCGCCTTCGATGGGGCCGGGGCGAACGATCGCGATCTGTACGACGAGATCGTAGAGGGTGCGCGGCTTGAGGCGCGGCAGCATATTGATCTGCGCGCGGCTCTCGACCTGGAACACGCCGATGCTGTCACCTGCGCAGAGCATGTCGTAAACGGCGGGATCGTCGGCCTCCAGATCGATGTCCAGCGTGTGGTCGCCGAGGCCGTGGTCGCGCATCAGCTGGAAACTTTTAGCGATGCACGTGAGCATGCCGAGCGCGAGCACGTCTACTTTCATCAGGCCGAGTGCGTCGATATCGTCCTTGTCCCACTCGATGAAGGTGCGCTCGTCCATCGCGGCGTTGTGGATCGGCACCAGCTCGTCGAGCCGGCCCTGGGTCAGGATGAACCCGCCGACATGCTGCGAGAGGTGGCGCGGCAGGTTGAGGATGCGCTGCACGAAATCGTTGAGTCGCCTGATCTGCGGGTTTTCGGGATCGAATCCTGCCTCGGCCGTTCGGCCCTGCCTGTGATCAGAATGGTAGCTGCCCCAGACGGTGCTCGCCATGCGGGCCGTCACGTCCTCGCTCAGTCCCAGCGCCTTGCCGACCTCACGCACGGCGCTGCGTGGGCGGTAATGGATGACGGTGGCGGCGATGCCGGCGCGCTCGCGGCCGTAGCGCTTGTAGATATATTGGATGACCTCCTCGCGCCGCTCATGCTCGAAATCGACGTCGATATCCGGCGGTTCGCCGCGTTGATCGGACAAGAAGCGGGAAAAGAGCAGCTTGTGCGCCGATGGGTCGACCGAAGTCACGCCCAGCAGGAAGCAGACGATGCTATTGGCGGCGCTGCCGCGCCCCTGGCAGAGGATAGGCGGCTCCTGCTTGCGCGCGAACCTGACCAGATCATGCACGGTCAGGAAATAATGGGCATAAGTGCGCCTGCGGATCAGCGCGAATTCCTCGTCGAGGCGCTCCGTCACATCGGCGGGTAGCGGATCGCCGTACCGCGCATGGGCTGCTTCCATGACGAGATGTTCAAGCCAGTCCTGCGCTTCCCAGCCATAAGGCACGGGCTCATGGGGATATTCATAGCGCAGATGCTCCAGCCGGAAGTCGATGCGTGAGAAAACGACCTGGGTCTGCGCCACCGCCTCGGAGCAGGCTGCGAACAAGTGCGCCATCTCGGCCGGCGCTTTCAGATGCCGCTCGGCATTGGCGGCGAGCGCACGGCCGGCCGCCTGCACGGTGGTGTGGAGGCGGATCGCGGTCATAACGTCCTGCAATGGCCGATCCTGCGGTGTGGCATAGAGGGCGTCGTTGAGGGCGACGAGCGGCACGCCGGCCATGCGGGCCAGATCCTGCCGCTGGACGAGCCGGCGGGCGTCCCGACCCGTTCGCCCCATCACCGCGCCGAGCCAGACGCGATCCGGTGCCGCCCCGACGAGGCGGCGCAGCAGGGCCAGCGCCGAAGGCGCTTCGTCTAAGGGGAGAGCGATCAGCAGCAGGTCGTCGAGGTGCGCCAGCAGGTCATCCAGATAAAGCGTGCATTCCCCCTTCTTGGCGCGGCGGTTGCCGGTTGTGAGCAGCCGCGTCAGGCGCCCCCAGCCGTGGCGGGTCGCGGGGTAGGCGAGGATATCCGGGGTGCCGTCGGCAAAGACAAGGCGTGCGCCGGTGACGAGTCGGAAATCGTCCGGTACCGGTTCGCCCGCTTCGCGCAGACTATCGATGGCGATCTTGGCGCGCACCACGCCAGCCACGGTGTTGCGATCGGCGATGCCAATGCCAGCGTGGCCCAGCGCGATTGCCTGCGCGACCATTTCCCCGGGAGCAGAAGCGCCATGCAGGAAGCTATATGCCGTGGTGCAGGCCAACTCGATATAGGGAAGCGACTTGGTCACAGCCGGGCTTTCCTGTGCCCGCGTAGGGGAGCGGCGTCATGGTGACGCGCGACAGCCGGCACAGCCCTGTGCAGCCGGTGCATGCGCGGCGGTCGATCAGGCGAACAGGCCATGTACATACCAATGCGGCTGCGCGGTCTCGCGCTCGTAGAGGCCGTGGCGGAACAGCCAGAAGCGCCGGCCCCTCTCATCCTCGACGCGGTAATAATCGCGGGTGAGGCCGGGGTTGCCGGCATGGCCCTCGGGCCGTCGCCACCATTCCGGCGCGATGCGCTCCGGTCCTTCTTGCCGCACGATGCGGTGCAGCGCTCCGCGCCAACGAAACTGGCGGGGTGGCCCATCCGGCACCTGTGCAACCGCTTCGACGCGCTCGGGCGGATCGAACAGAATGAGTGGGCGCAGCGGTGGTTCGTCGGGCGACGCGACCTCCCAAGCGGGTGCGGTCGGTGCCTTCTCCCCGTGCGGTGCCAGCCGGGACGCTCGGTCCGGTATATGCGTGTCGCGAGGCACGAAGCGGCACAGACGGCCTGGCCCGAATCGCACGGCGAGCCGATCGAGCAGCGCGGTGATATCGACATCCCGCGCCGGGTCGCCGTCCAGTGCCGGCTGCGCCGCGCCTAGCGGCTCCACCGTGGGCACAGCCAGCCGCACGAGATCGAAGCCGAAACCGGGATCGAGCGGATCTGTCAACGCCTCGATCTTTTCGCGGATCAGGCGCAGCACCCCTGCCGGTTCACGCACAGATTGACCGGTTTCGACCGTAAGAACCCGCATCTCTCCGTCGCTGCGGTAGAGCCGCACGAGGAAGCACCGTCCCCCCTGGTGCCGCTCGAGCAATTGTTCGCAGGCCAGAGTCAGCAGATCGCCCAGTACCATAAGCATCGTTTCGACATGTGCGACTGGCTCGGCGAAGCGCTGTTCGACATAAATTGGCGGGAGCCGTCGATGCGGGGTGATGCGGCTGTCAATTCGACCGAGCAGCCGGTCACGCGCGTCGACCAATCCTGCTCCGAAGCGGGCGGCGAGCGGCGCGGGGGGGAGGTCGGCCAGGTCACCAATCGTGACGAACCCGGCGCGGCGCAGGGCGAGCAGTGCATCGGTTCCGGCACGCAGGGCGATGAGCGGCAGGTGGCGAACTGTCGCCTCGTCTCCCACGGCGCCTGCACGTAAGGTGCCATCCAGCTGCGCCAGCGCCAGCGCGGCCTCTGGCGTAACAGCGCGCACCGCTCGCGTTCGCATTCCCTGTGCGTGCATCAGCCGCAGCGCGTCGTGGGCGAGTGCGGCGCCGCCGCCGAACAGGTGCGCGCAGCCGGTAATGTCGAGCAGCAGCCCATCGGGCGGCGCGATCTCGATCATGGGGGTGAAGCGGTCGCACAGATCCGCCAGCTTCTCCAACAAGCGCGCCTCGCTTGCCGGATCGTATGGCAGCGTGCGGAGAGAGGGGACGCGCGCTCGTGCGTCGGCGAGCGGCATGCCTGGCGTCAGGCCCATTGCCAGCGCATCGGCATCCAGTGCGTGCAGCCGGAAGGCGCCCCGCTCCTTGGCGATGAAGACGAGCGGTGCCGATTCAGATGGCGATGCGCCAACCGGCATCCTCGCTGCCGCTGTCCGCCTGTTCCGACGATGGACGAGATCTGCCGCCAGAAAGGGGAAAACGAGTGCCAGGAAATGCCGCCGGCCTGAAACAGCCTGCATCACGATTCCATTCTACGGTCCAGTCGAGCCCCGCCACGCCGCCGCGCTGGCGCAGCAGCGCCAGAGTCAGCGTAGGGTAGCCCGGTGCGTTAGCTTCCAACGCTGGGGAGGGAGCAGTCGTTACTTGCCAGCGCGTCTGCGCCGCGCTGGGCGCTGGCCTTGCGTTATGCGTGCGCACGAGTAGCGGCGTCACGCCCGATGCCCCTGCGGCCAGTGCGAGGCGGCGACTTGCGGTCAGGTCGAGTGGCGCCGGGTTCCCTCCCAGTTCCAGCACCACTGCCCCCCATCCTGCGCAGCGCAGGGCGTCCACCCCGGCGCGCAGGAGTGCGGTCGCATCGGGTAGGAGGCCGAGGATCAAGCGCGTCGGGTCTAGCCCGAGAGCAACCAAACCTGGCCCGTACAGCCCAGCCTTGCGCTGCATGGCCGCCTCCCGCAACCAGAGGATGGGACGTGCGGGTGTTGTGCGGGTAAGACACAAGGCCAACATGGTGGCCGCCCCAATTGTGCTTGTTTCATCCCTGGCGCTGCCGGCGAAAAGCTCGTGCAGATGCCCTGCCGCCAAGCCACCGCCTAAGATTTGGTCGATGGCTGGCATACCCAGCGAGTGCATGCGCGCGCGCTCATGAACGGGAGATGCCAGGGGGGCAAGCGTCCGTTTCAGGGCTGGAGAAAGACGACTCGGCTCACGCATGTTCCCTTTATGTTCTCATTTGGGCAAAATGAGTCAAGCCGATACCCATCGCTTCGTCGCACCATTCTCAACGCTCGCCAAATTTTAGGAAATTATGCCAATAGCTGAGAAATAATCATCTGTCCCATCGGCGAAATTTTCGTTAACTCATTGATATTTAGTCAGATTCTTAATCTGGCACGCATCCTGCAAAGCAGTGGGCGCGGGCAAGAGCCTGCGGAAATTCAGTGAGGAGAAAAAGCCATGTCGAACATCACCGCCATCATCATTGCCGCAACCGCCCTTGCTTTCACGGTGCCTGCCACTGCCGTCTCGGCACAGGGCGTCAAGACGCAGGCAAAGGTCGTCCAGAAGAATGGCAAGACGCTCTACTGCGTGCAGTCGACGATCACCGGATCCACCCTGCCCCATCGCACCTGCCTGACCAAGCAGGAATGGGAACAGCGTGGCGCCGTGATTGCTAAGAGCAAGGAAGATTACCAGCTTGCCGCGACCCCACAGGTCGCCAATCAGAATTGATCTGTGGGCAGACAGAACCGGTTTCGGCGCCGCTCATCCCGCAAGCGGCACCGACCCGGCCAAACCGGCCGCGCAGCGCACGGGCGCCGCGGCCGGCCTGATATTAGCTTTGCATTACAGTCGCTTTGGCATGGCGTCTCCGGGCAAGGATATTGAGCCCTTCGACCAGTGCCGAAAAGGCCATTGCCGCATAGACATAGCCCTTCGGCACATGCGCGCCGAAGCCTTCCGCGATCAGCGTGGTGCCGATCAGCATCAGGAAGCTCAATGCGAGCATGACGACCGTGGGGTTGCGCTCGATGAAGTTGGCGAGCGGCGTCGCTGCGAACATCATCACGCCCACCGCAATGACAACCGCGATGACCATGATAGCGAGATTGTCCGTCATGCCCACGGCGGTGATGATGCTGTCGATCGAGAAAACGAGATCGAGCAGGATGATCTGGCCGATGGCGGCGGTGAAACCGATGCCGAGCGCGCCGGCATCGAATATGTCGTCGCTGGGGTGCGGGTCGATCGTATGGTGGATCTCCTTAGTCGCCTTCCACACGAGGAAGAGCCCGCCGGCGATCAGGATGACATCCCGCCAGGAAAAGGCGCGCCCGAACAGTTCGAAGATCGGCTCGGTGAGTTGCACGATCCAGGCGATCGAGGCGAGTAGCCCCAGCCGCATCACCAGCGCGAGGCTGATTCCGACGCGGCGCGCCTTCACCCGGTGCTGTTCCGGCAGCTTGTTGCTGAGCACGGAAATGAAGATGAGGTTGTCCACGCCCAACACCACTTCCATGGCGACGAGCGTGGCGAGCGCTGCCCAGGCGGCGGGTTCGCTCGCCAGGGCAGCCAGACCTTCCATCATGTCTTGTCCCCTTTCAGGCGGACTATTCGCGCTCGCCCGTGAGGTTGAGCAGCAGCTGGAAGATGTTCACGAAGTTCAGATAGAGTGACAGCGCGCCGAACACCGCCATCTTGGTCTCCGTCTCGTGACCGAGATTCTCGGCATAGCGGACCTTGATATTCTGCGTATCCCATGCGGTGAGGCCGACAAACACGAGCACGCCGATCACCGAGATGGCGAATTGCAGTGCGCTCGACCCCACGAACATATTGACCAGGCTGGCGATCAGCACGCCGATCACGCCCATGATGAGGAAGCTGCCGAAGCGCGAGAGATCGGCCTTGGTGGTGTAGCCGTAGAGGCTCATCGCGGTGAACATCGCGGCGGCAATGAAGAAGGTCTGCGCGATGCTCATCCCGGTGAAGACCAGGAAGATGGACGCCATGGAAAGACCCATCACGGCGCAGAAGGCCCAATAGGCGGTCTGCGCGGCTTGCGCGCTCATTCGCTCAATGCGGAAAGAGAAGAAGAACACGAACGCCAGCGGCGCGAACATCACCGCCCATTTGAGCGGCGTGCCAAAAATGGGCTGGTAGATCGATGGGGTCGAAGCGACGAGCAGCGCGACGATGCCGGTGAGCAGCACGCCCGACGCCATATAATTGTAGATGCGCAGCATATGGGCCCGCAGACCCGCGTCGAAGAGCGCGGCATCCTGTACCGCGCCTCGCCCGAGAAGCCGCTCTTGTTCGTACATGACAAAAACCTCGTTTGTTTGCTTTCCAAACGAGTGGCTGTCTGCCGGCAGGTAACAAGACATATTTCAGACCGGCATCGAGCGCACTCGATGCGGTCCGACATCACGATCGCACTCGCGATCGCCAGAGGGGCCCGGCCCGCATTGGCAACGAAAATAATCGGCCCCCCCGTGGAAATCAATGCCATGAGGGCCATGACAGGATTTTAGTCGTGCAAAAATCATGCACAGACCGGTTCGCAACAAGCCATCGCGCTTTCCGGGACATACTGCTAAAGCCCTCCACATTCGCCGCTGGCGCCGTGCCGGCGCTCCGTTGTCGCCATCGAACGAGTATCCGTGTCGCACACTTCTGAACAGGAAAGGCTAGCCGCTGTCGCAGGGCGCATCCGCGCTGCGCAAAGCCTCGGCCGTTCGGGTACGCTGCATCGGCTGTTTGATTATCTGCTGGAACGCACGCTCGAGGGCGAAACGCCCAAGGAGATCGAGATCGCCGGCGACGTGTTCGGCAAATCCGGTTCCGATCTGCTGGTCGATGCCTCGGTGCGAGTCTATGTCCACCGCCTGCGAAAGAAGATCGAGGAATATTATGCCGGCCCCGGCCAGGCCGATAGCGAACAGCTTACCTTGCCGAAGGGCGAATACCGTTTCCAGCTCAGGAATGCGGGGGCAGACGACTCTTCGGTCGTCGCGGTCGAGGGCGATCGTGACGCAGACGCGAGGGCTTCTTCCGCGTTGATGGAGCCGGGACGGCAGCGCTGGCTGCTTCTGGTTCTGGGGCTGATTGCCGGTGCTGTGCTGATGTTCGCTGCCACGTGGGCGCTGACGCCGCGTGATCCGCTCGATGCGGTGCGGGCCTCCAGTGTCTGGCGGCCGATGATCGACAGCCGGCGCGCGCTGATCGTGGTCCCGGGCGACTATTATATCATGGGAGAGCGGGACGCGCCGACCGCGGATCCAGCTCGGCTGGTGCGCGAATATGAGGTCAATTCGCGCGAGGAGCTGGATGAGTGGTTCATGCGCGAGCCGTCGCTGCGCGAGCGCTATGTGGACCTCAATCTCTATTATCTGCCCGTGAGCGCCGGCTATGCGCTCAAGACCTTGATGCCGATCATCACGCCGGGTCTTGGTGGCGGACGAGCGTCGTGGCTGGTGCCGTCCTCCAAGCTTACGCCCAATCTGATCAAGGACGGTGACCTCGTCTATGTGGGCCTGCTGAGCGGGATGGGTTTGCTGCAGCAGCCGGTCTTCGCCAATTCGCGCTTTGCCTTCGCGGGCAGCTTCGACGAGATCATCGATAGCCAAACAGGCAAGGTCTATATCGCCTTTCCGCCGCGCGACCCGGCGGCCGCGCGCCGCAACTACGCTTACGTCGCCAAGCTGCCTGGTCCCAACGGTAATACCATTATAATCGTGGCCGGTACGCGTGACCCTGCGCTCCTCCAGGCGGTGGAGATATTGAGTACGCCGACAACCCTCACGCAACTCCAGGATACCGCACGCAGCCCCTATTTTGAAGCGCTTTACGCCGTTGACGGCGTGGGCGAGAGCAATCTGCGTGGGACCCTCATCGCCGTCAACGCCCGCTCCGCCGAAGGCATGTGGGATGCCGAGCTCGAGGATCGGTCGCAGTAACGCCCACAGCGAAGGGCGCGTTTTTGGCGTGTCGCAAAAAGTTGTAACGTTGCATCGGGCCTCCTCTACCGTTCGTAACTTGTTTGGGGGAGGGTTCCGATTAGCATCCCTCTCCTAACGACCATCGTTAGTCGCTGTGTACACGCATTCCGCAGTTGATGGGGCATCGTAGAAAGCCCCAGGTGCTCCTGGGGTCACTCGCGGCGGCGCGATGACGACAATATCTCTCGGCACGGCCAGCACCGCGTCGCGAGCGGGGCGCTTTCAGCGACCCACCCGCTCCGCCCCCTCCGGCCTCCCCGCGGGGGCGGAGCATCCCGATCTGCTTCGCGGTTTACGCGTTGACTTTCTCCACAACATGTCCAGCGTGTTTCTCGGCTGCGAAGGAGCGCGCAGCGGCCACCGGCGTTGCCGCGTGACATGGAGGGACTGATCGGCAATATACCTCATCGGAACACGCTTCGAGGGGGAAGTGTCGTGATTTCAGCCCGCGCCGGCGCTCCGCGCGCCGGCTTGCCGTATGGCGTCACGAATGGACGCGCGCGTCATTCCCCCAGCTTACAGGCCGGCTCCGTTGTCCCGCAGGATCGCTCCAGCGGGTTCGCAGCCGCTTATCCGTTTTCTTCGACTGAAAGGAGTTCCGATGCATAAGATTCTTCTCGGCACGGTTGCCGCTCTCGGTCTTTTCGCGACCGCGACGCCGGCATTTGCGCAAGGCGGCTGTAATCGCGCAGATCTGCAGAGGGTGGTGGACGGCTACATCGCGGCGCAGACCGCCGGCGATGCCGGCAAACTGCCGATGGGCCAGTGGGTGCAATATACCGAGCAGCTCGACGATTCCGCGAGCATGTCCACGGGCATCCTCTCCAAGCCGCAGAAGATCGACTTCCACCGCAGCTTTCTTGACCCGGTAACCTGCTCGACCTTCACCGAGGCGGTGATTACTGACCCCGCGCACCCCTATGTACTGGGGACGGTGCTGTCCGTGCGGGGCAGCGCGGTCAATGCCATCGATACGCTGATCACCGATGCCGACGACTGGCTCTTCAACGCCGCCAACACGCTCAAATACAGCAAGGCGGAAAAGTGGACGGAGATTCCGGTGGCGGACCGTGACAGTCGCGAGACGATCATTGCCGCCGCCAATGCCTATCTCGACTCCTTTCATGACAAGAGCGTCACTGTACCCTGGGGCACGCCCTGCGCGCGCCTGGAAGGTGGGCTCTACACTGGGAAAGGCGCACCGGGCGTGGCGACCGCGGAAGACAGGTGTGATGTCGGCGTGCCCAGTGATACCAAGCTCGTCGATCGCCGCTACATCGTCGACGAGACGATCGGTGCCGTGGCTGTCCTGCTGACCTTCGGCAACAATAAGCTGCCGGACATCCACAGCTTCCGCGTTGAAAAGGGCAAGCTTCGCTACGTGCACACCATCACGGTCTGCAAGACCTTCAACTGCGGTTTCCCCGTGCCGGAACAGCTCAAGGTCAGCAGCCGATAATTGTTACCCAGTGCATCGTTGATGCGCAGCGATTCTCCCGGCGCGACCCGGCCTGAGCCAAGGCAGGGTCGCGCCGGGGCTTTCGTGTCAGTCATACCGCGTGACCGACCAGCCCTCGACTCAAGCATGGCGGAAGCAACAAGGGGGCATTTCAGCTAACAACAGGGAGCCTACTCTCATGACACGCGGGCCGTCACCTGCTCGAGGAGTCTGCCCGCCCTTCAGCCACGATTGCATCCCCCTGGAGGGTAGAGTGGACTTGGCGGCTGGCCGCTCGGTTAAGCCAATCCCGACGACGGGCGTCCCAAAGGATCTGAGAAGACCGTGCCGTTGCGCCAGGGCGCTGAGCCACTGGGTCGCTTCGACGCCGTTCGTAACCAGGGCCGACGAGACCTGCCGCACAGCGAGCACAGGCGGAGGAGGCGGGATGAGATCTGCCCTTGAGAGGGCGGCGCTCAGCCCCCGATTTCCTTCACCAGCGCCTGTCCATCCGGGCCATTCCAGTCCAGCGCGCCGACGATACGGGCGACTTCCTTGCCCTTGCCATCGTAGAGGATGGTCGTCGGCAACGTCCCGGTGGCGTAATGGAAGCCCAGCGCATTCTCCGGGTCCAGCCAGGTCTTGAGGGTCGTCAGGTTGCGTGCCTGCCAGAAGGGCGCGACAATGGCGGTTTCCTGGTCCTGGGAGACGGCGACGACGGCGATTCCCTTGGCGGCGGCATCGGCGGCGACCGTATCCAGCGCCGGCAACTCGGCCACGCAGGGCGCGCACCAGGTCGCCCAGAGATTGACCAGCAGCGGTTTGCCGCCTGCGACCTGCTTCAGCGTGGTTGGCGTGCCGTCCAGCGCGGTGAAGGTTTTGTCCGGCATCGCCGTGCCCTTGTGGCTTCGGTCGACCACATGCTTGAAGACGTCTCCACCGGCCTCGTTGCCGGCCGAGGGCGGCACCTCGTCGCTCGTCACCTCGTCCGGCGCGGCAGCCGTCCCGTTGGGCGCGCCTTGCGCCGACTCCCCGGATTGCTTATCGCAGCCGCTCGCGGCCAGCGAGAGGCCGGTCAGCACAGCAAGGGCAAATTTCAGGCGCATGGCAGACTCCGACAAGAACGGCGCGAACAGCATGTGGGGCGGGCGCTTCGCGCAGGGACCCGCGGCGGTCATGCGCGAGATAAATGCCTCGCTGCCCTTCGACAAGCGTTTGTGGCGGCAGGACGTCGCCGGCTCCATCGCCCACGCCCGGATGCTGGGCGCGCAAGGCATATTGAGCGCGGCGGATACCGAGACGATCATTGCCGGGCTGGAGGCCGTCGCCGCCGACTATGCGGCGGGCGATTTGCCGGACGATCTTGACCTTGAAGACATCCACATGGCGACCGAGACTCGCCTTGCGCAGAAGATTGGCCCGGTCGCCGGGCGGCTGCACACCGCCCGCTCGCGCAACGATCAGGTCGCGACCGATTTCCGCCTGTGGGTGCGTGACGCGATGGACGAGGTGCTGGGCGCTCTGCGTACGCTGCAGCGCGCGTTGGTGATGCGGGCGCAACAGCATGTGGACGCCGTCATGCCCGGTTTTACCCATTTGCAGTCGGCTCAGCCGGTGACGCTGGGCCACCATCTCATGGCCTATTACGAGATGATCGAACGGGATTGCTCGCGCTTTGCCGATGCGCGGGCGCGGATGAATCGCTCGCCGCTCGGCAGCGCCGCGCTGGCCGGGACCGGCTTCCCCATCGACCGGCACATGACCGCACGGGCGCTGGGCTTCGACGCGCCGACCGACAACAGCCTCGATTCCGTCTCGGACCGCGATTTCGCGCTCGATTATCTGATGGCCGCCGGGCAGTGCGCGCTGCACCTCTCGCGATTGGCCGAGGAATTCGTGATCTGGGCCAGCCAGCCCTTCGGCTTCATCAGCCTGCCGGACGCCTACTCCACGGGCAGTTCGATCATGCCGCAGAAGCGCAATCCGGACGCCGCCGAACTGGTGCGTGGCCATGCCGGGCGGATCATCGGCTGCATGACCAGCCTGTGCATCACCATGAAGGGCCTGCCGCTGGCCTATTCCAAGGACATGCAGGACGACAAACCGCCGGTGTTCGAGGCGCACGACCTGCTCGGCCTGTGCATCACTGCGATGACGGGGATGGTCGAGACGACGACGTTCCGCACTGACCGGATGCGGGCGCTGGCCGAGAGCGGCTTCGCCACCGCGACCGACCTCGCCGATTGGCTGGTGCGCGAGGGCAATGTGCCGTTCCGAGAGGCGCACCACATCACCGGCCGTGCGGTCAAGGCGGCGGAGGAAGCAGGCATCGGCCTCGCCGATCTGCCGCTGGAGACGCTGCAGGCGATCGACGCGCGCATCGATGAACGGGTCTATGCGGTGCTTACCGTCGACGCTTCGGTCGCCAGCCGCAAAAGCCATGGCGGCACGGCGCCCGAGCAGGTGCGCGCCCGCATCGCGCAGGCACTGGCTGCGCTGGACGTCCCCCGATGATCCGCCCACTGGTCACCCTTGCGCTGCTGGCGGCGCTCGCGGCCTGCGGCTCCCGCACGCGGCTCTATCCGCAACCCGGAATGACGGCGGTACCGAAAGCCGCTGCAGCCGCGCGCGCGCAAACCGCCGAGGAATTGATGCGTCCTTCCACCCAGGCGCAACCCGAGCGGCAGGCGGACCTCATCCGTCGCTCGGCGCCTCGCCATGACGATCCTTTCGACCTGCCGCCGCAGGCGCACAACGGCCTGCCGGAGGCACGCCCAAGCGACGCCGCCTCGCACGTGCCCCCGCCGGAGAATGTGGCGCCGGGTAGCGGATCTGGCGAGGGACTGCCCGCTGAGCCCACCAAGACTGATCCAAACGCGCCCAAGCGATAGAAAGCTGCTCCATGGACCATTTCACCTATCGCGACGGCGCCCTGCACGCCGAGGATGTGCCGATGGCGCGGATCGCCGAGGCGGTCGGCACGCCGGTCTATATCTACTCGCGTGCCACGCTGGAGCGGCATGCCCGCGTGTTCCGCGCGGCGCTGGCCGATCTGCCGCGCACGCACATCGCCTTCGCGATCAAGGCCAACCCCAACCTCGCCGTCCTCAAAGTGCTGGCACGCGAGGGTTTCGGCGCGGACATCGTTTCGGGCGGCGAGATGAAACGCGCGCTGGCGGCCGGTATGCCGGCCGGCGACATCGTTTTTTCTGGCGTCGGCAAGACGCGCGCGGAGCTGCGCGAGGCGCTGGACGCGGGCATTGGCCAGTTCAACATCGAACTGGAGGAGGAGGGCGTGGCGCTCGGTGAGATCGCCGCGGCCATGGGCAAGCAGGCGACCGCGGTGCTGCGCGTCAACCCGGACGTTGATGCCGGCACGCATGCCAAGATTTCGACCGGCATGGGCGAAAACAAGTTTGGCGTTCCGTTCGACCGGGCCGGGGGCATTTTCACGCGGTTGGCGGCCAATCCCGGCCTCGCCATGCGTGGTCTGGCTCTGCATATCGGCAGCCAATTGTTTGACCTTGATCCCCTGGCTGCGGCCTATGCCAAGGTTGGCGGGCTCGCACAGCAATTGCGCGGCGAGGGGCACACCATCGACCGCGTCGATCTGGGCGGTGGCCTGGGCGTGCCCTATGAACGCGACAAGGTGCCACCGACGCCGGCCGACTATGGCGCGATGGTGGCGCGCGTGACCAAGGGGTGGGACGTCACGCTCATGTTCGAGCCCGGCCGGGTGATTGTCGGCAATGCCGGCGTGCTGTTGACCCGCGTCATCTGGGTGAAGCCCGGCGTGATCCATCCCTACGTCATCGTCGACGCGGCCATGAACGATCTGGCGCGGCCGGCCATGTATGATGCCTGGCACGATTTCGAGGCGGTGGCGCCGAGCGGCGAGCGGATGGTCGCCAACATCGCCGGGCCGGTGTGCGAGAGCGGCGACACATTCGCCATGGCACGGGGGATCGACGCGGTGCAGAGCGGCGACCTTGCCGTGTTCCGCACAGCCGGCGCCTATGGCGCAACGATGGCGAGCACCTACAACAGCCGGCCGCTCGTGCCCGAGGTGATGGTGGACGGCGACCAATTCGCCGTGGTCGCCGAGCGCATCCTGCCCGAGACGATCATTGCTGCCGAACGGGTGCCGGATTTCCTGAGGGACTGAGCGCGGTGCTGTTGGCCTCGACGAGGCGAGGCGTGCGCGGATAGGATGGCCCGATGCATAGTCTGCCCATCTTCGTACGACTCCACGGCGCGCCGGTCATCCTCGTCGGCACGGGCGAGGCGGCGCAGGCCAAAAGGCGGCTGATCGAACGAGCCGGAGGCGTGCCGGTCGGCGCGGATGACGCGCGGGCAGGAGAGGCGCGCCTCGCCTTCGTGGCGCTCGAGGAGGACGCGGAGGCCAGGGCGGCGGCCCTCAAGGCACGCGGGTTGCTGGTCAATGTCGTCGATCGGCCGGAACTGTGTGATTTCACCACCCCCGCCATTGTCGATCGCGATCCGGTGCTGCTGGCGATCGGAACGGGTGGCGCCTCGTCGGGCCTCGCCGCCGCGCTGCGTCAACGGCTGGAGGACATGTTGCCGACCGCACTCGGGCGGCTCGCGCGCGGGCTTCAGGCGGCACGGGCGGCGATGCGGCGGCGCTGGCCCGATGGCGGCGATCGGCGGCGCGCACTGGCGCAGGCACTGGCGCCGGGCGGGCTGCTCGATCCGTTCGGGGATGGGGCGGATGTCGAGGAATGGCTCGGGTCCGGCCACAGCGGGGCGCTGGCGGAAATCCATTGTGTGAGCGTCTCCGCGCCCGACCCGGACCTGCTGACCGTACGCGATGCGCGGGCGCTGGGGCGGGCGGACCGGATCATCCATCCGCCGGGGACGCCGCCGGCCATATTGGCACGAGCGCGGGCCGATGCTGTCCGTCTGGAACTGTCGCCCGATCTGCGGGCGCCGGATGCGCCGGGGCTGACGGTGCTCATTCGGCTGGACAGGCCGGCGCCATGAGCGGGCCGATCGTGGAGATCGCCCTCGAAGCCCTCGCCGAGCTGGGCGAGGGGCCGCGTTGGCATGGCGGCGAGGGGCGGCTCTACTGGGTCGATATCCATCGCAACGAATTGCATCGGTTCGACCCGGCGAGCGGGCGGGATGAAATGCGGTGCTTCGCCGAGCCGGTCGGTTGCCTGGCGTTTCGGCGAGAGGGAGGTCTGGTGCTGGCGATGAAGGACGGGCTAGCGCTGCTCGATGACTGGGCGGGCGAGCCGGTGCCGTTCGGGGACCAGCCTTTTGCCGGCAATCCCGATCTCCGTTGCAACGATGGGCGTACCGACCCGGCCGGGCGCTTCTGGGTGGGAAGCGTCAACACCGCCAAAAGCGCCCGGAATGCAGCGCTTTATCGGGTGGACGCGGACGGCATGTGGACTCTTGTAGAGAACGATATGCTGACGTGTAACGGCGCGGCGTTCGATGCGGGGGGGACGGCGTTCCGCCATGCCGATACGCCGAGCCATGCGTTGCGCGGCTATGACGTCAATCCTACAACGGGCGAGATCGCTAACCGACGGATAATTCACCAGTTTATTCAGGGGACGGGGCGACCCGATGGAGGGTCGTTTGATGCCGCGGGCTGCTATTGGAGCGCGCTGTTCGATGGCGGACGGGTGGTGCGGTTGTCGCCCGAAGGGGAGATTGTGCAAACAGTTGCGCTGCCGGTGAGCCGACCGACGATGATCGCGTTCGGTGGCGCGGATTTGCGCACGGCCTATGTCACCAGCGCGCGGGCCGGTCTGTCCGCCGAGCAACGCGCGGACCAGCCATATGCGGGGGCGATCCTGGCCTTCCGCGTGGACGTGCCGGGCTTGCCGGAGACGCCGTTCGCCGGATGAGCGGGCGCCCGCTGAAGCCCTAGCTTCGAAAGCGGCCCGTGAAGACGCCTTACCCGCTGCGCCGAATCGTTCGCGTGGCATGTGAGACAAACAGTGGGCGCACCGGCGTTTCGGCGACCTGGGCCAGCGGCAGAGCGGTGTCGCAGCGCGCGCATTGCGCCATCACCCGCCCGATCAGCCAGTGCGTGCCGGCGCAGCCGGGGCAATAGTTGAGGGTGCCGGGGTGATAATTAAGCGCATAATGGGCAGCGATGGCGAGGTGGCCGGCTGGGGGCGGCGCCGGAATGGCGCACCACTCGGTGGCATCGGGTTGGTGGGTCATGAGCGGTCCCTTCCTTCCCCCCCGAACGTGCGAGACTCAGGGCGGTTCCCTCATCGGGACACGCTGTATCGATCCGAGGCGTTTGCGCGGACGCGGCGCTTGCTTGACTCAACCCATTCATGATTTTAATATGATATCATCATTATTGGAGTGCCCGTCATGACTGCTGCTGCATCCACCGCCGCCGCACCATCCGGTCGGGGTTCACGCCTCTCCGCGTCCAGAGAAAGCCCCGCAAGCTCGCGCAGCGGTTATGCGATGCTGCTGGTCCTGCTGGCGCTGCTGATCCTGACGCCGTTCGCTGTCCTCTCTGCCGCGGCGCAGGGCAGCCCTTTCTTCGCTGGCGTCGCGGGTTGGACGGGCGGCATCCTGTTCGTGGCGACGCTTGTCGGTTTCTATATGCTTCAACCCAATCAATCGGTCGTGATCACCCTGTTCGGCGCCTATCGCGGCACCGACCGGTCCACGGGTTTGCGCTGGGTCTGGCCGTGGTTGCGGCGCCAGAAAGTGTCCGTCCGCGCGAACAACATGGTCTCGGAAAAGCTCAAAGTGAACGACCTTCGCGGCAACCCCATCGAGATCGCGGCGCAGATCGTGTGGCGGGTGACCGACACCGCGCAGGCGCTGTTCGACGTGGAGGACTACAAGGCGTTCGTCGTCGTGCAGACCGAGGCTGCGGTGCGTGCCATCGGCTCTCGCTATGCCTATGACGATCTGGAGCATCGCGAGGAGATCACGCTGCGCGGCAATCATGACGTCGTGAATAGCGAACTGCGTGAGGCGCTGATCGCCCGGCTCGAGGTGGCGGGCATCACCGTGGACGAATGCGGCCTCACGCACCTGGCCTATGCGCCGGAGATCGCCGGGGCGATGCTGCGCCGCCAGCAGGCGCAGGCGGTGGTCGCTGCGCGGCAGAAGCTGGTGGAGGGCGCCGTGGGCATGGTGGAGATGGCGCTGGACCAGCTCAGCCAGAAGAATGTCGTCGAGCTGGACGATGAGCGGCGCGCCGCCATGGTCTCCAACCTGATGGTCGTGCTCTGCGGGGAGCGCGAGACGCAGCCGGTGGTCAATGCCGGCTCGCTCTACCAGTAGGCGCGTCGGCGCGGCGAGGACCCGGTGAGTGAAGCCCCAAAGAAGCCGTTCGCGCTGCGGCTTGACCCGGCGCTCTATGATGCGCTGCAACGCTGCGCGGCGGCGGAGCTGCGCAGCGTCAATGCCCAGATCGAACTGATGGCGCGCGAGGGGTTGGCGAAGCGCGGCGTGAAGCTCGCTCCGCCGGCCATGCGGCGGCGCGGGCGGCCGCCCAAGGGAGACGAGCCGGACAGCGAGAGGAACGGTTAGAGATGGTGGTATCGACGATGATTGCGCCTGCCATGGCGCTGCTGGCCCTTGCTGGCGTGGGCGGCGCGGTGGCCGAGGAGATCGAAGCGCCCGGCCCGCAAGGCGCGCTCCACGGCACGCTGCTGCCGCCGGCCAAAGGCGGGCCGGTGCTGCTCATCATCCCCGGCTCCGGCCCGACCAATCGGGATGGCGACAATCCCCTTGGCGTGCGAGCTGCGTCCTATCGCCTGCTGGCCGAGGGGCTGGCGGCACGCGGCATCGGCTCGGTGCGGATCGACAAGCGCGGCATGTTCGCCAGTGCCGCTGCGGCGGACCCCAACGCCGTAACGCTTGCCGCTTATGCCGACGATGTCCGCAGCTGGGTCGCCAGCATCCGGGCGCGGACAGGCGCTGCCTGCGTGTGGCTCGCGGGGCATAGCGAAGGCGGGCTGGTGGCGCTCGCCGCCGCGCAGCCCGGCGAGGGGCAGGATATGGATGGCCTGTGCGGCGTCATCCTGCTGAGCACGCCGGGACGTCCGCTTGGGGTCGTGATGCGCGAGCAGTTCAAGGCCAACCCCGCCAATGCGCCGATCCTCGACCAGGCATTGGGCGCGCTGGACCGGCTGGAGCAGCGCGAGAGCGTCGACGCCAGTGCCTTGCATCCGGCGTTGCAGCCGCTGTTCGCGCCGCAGGTGCAGCCCTATCTCATGGATATGCTGGTCCATGACCCCGCTGCACAGGCCGCGCGCGTCGCCCTCCCCATGCTGATCGTGCAGGGTGGCCGGGACTTGCAGGTCACGCCGGCCGATGCCGAGGCCCTGCACGGCGCACAGCCGGGCGCGCGCCTTGCCATCCTGCCCGCTGTCAACCATGTGCTGAAAACCGTGCCGAGCGATGACCCCGCGGCCAATATGGCGACCTATGCCGACCCGGCCCTGCCCATTGCGCCGGACGTGGTCGCCGCCATTGCCGATTTCGTGTCAAGCCACCCCCACCGGAAGGAGCAACGCTGATGGCCCGCACGCCCCGTGAAGACGGCGCCTGGTTCCTGCCTAAACGCTACGGCTATGGCGCCGGCCTGCCCATTGCCTGGCAGGGCTGGGTAGTGCTCGGCGCCTATGGCGCTGTCGTCGCGCTGTTCGTCTGGCTGGTGCAACGGCCGGGTGCGGCGCCCCAGATCGGCGCGGTCGTGCTGTTGATGGTCGCGACGTTGGTGCTGGTCGCGGTCAGCCGCCGGCGCACGCGCGGCGGCTGGCGGTGGCGCTGGTCCAAGAAGGATTGAAGGGGGCGGCGCTTCCTGCGAACAGCCCGGCCTCTGCCAGCCCTATCTGCGGCGCTGATAGACGGGCAGGCCGAAAAGCTCGGCGACAGAGGCGGACACCTGCAACCCCACGGTCATCGCGTGCCTGTTGGACGCGACGACGGGGCGGAACCCGATCTGGTCCGGCCGGAAGATCTGCTGCATGAAAGGCCTGACCTGGATGCCGGGGGCGGCGGCAAAGCCGTAATTCAGCTCCATCACGACTTCTCCACGCGGCGCCTTTCCGCCTTGGCCGGTCTTGATTAACGACGCCTGATAATCGCCCCATACCCGGCGATCGAACCGGTTCATGAACCCCATCACGCCCAGCGTGTCGTTTGGCCGGCTGGCAAATGGACCGGTCGCGACCAATCCGGCCAGCATGTGATATTTAGTCTGCTCGATCCCATGGACGCCCATCAGCGCGGCGCCGAAGAGGTGGAGGCCGCGCCGGGACGATGGATCGGGCCGCCACAGCATCTTCTGCGCCTGGACATACACCGATGCCCGCCCCTTGTGTCGGGAACGGGTTCCACCATGCAAGGTGAAGGACTGGCCCGCCTCATTGTAATAGGGGTCGTCATAAGGGCTGCTGTCATAATATCCGCCGATGTTGATGGCGCGCGGATGGCTGTCGTCGGCGAAGCTCGTGCGATATCCGATCTCCACCGGCAGAAAGACCCCGGTGGACTGCTTCAGGCTCCAGCCGCCATTCCAGGGGAAGCCGGGGCGGCTGTAGCCGGCGGTGTTGACGTCGCTGATACCGAAGCGGACATAGGTGGCAGGCGTCGGCTTGATGGTCGCGCGCATGGTCCACGAGGCCAGCGGCCAGAAGCCCGCATTGCTGTTTCTCGACCACGCGAAGGGCGCGACGTGGCCGCAAATTCCGGTCGAGAAGCTGCAGTAGAGATCGGACGTCGCATATTCCGTGGCGGACGGCGCACGGCCGACCAGCAACCGGAGCCGATCGTCGAGCAGGCTGAGGTCGACGCTCAGCTCGGTCAGGCGCGTCGTCTCCACCGGCCCAGCGATCGCAAGTCCGGCATAGGCGCTGCCATGATATGCCCGGTTGTTCTTCACGCCATATCGCTTGACGATCGTCGTATGGACCACCGCGTTGTCCAGGCCCAGCAGCGGCTGCAAATCCAGATTGACGCCGAGCGTGTGCTGAAAAGTGCCGTAATGGCCCTTTTTGAGGCCGCCGGACGCGATGGTCGCACCGCTGAACGTCGACGCCGAGCTGAGATAGATACCGTGTTCCTTCAGCTCCTGACCAAAATCGCGGCCGGCTTCGGACAGGTTGAAAAGATAGCCATCGGCCGCGCTGCCCGACTGTGTGACAGGCTGGCTTGCCGCGTCCTCGGCCTGAGTATCGGAAGCGGCAAGACGCTCCGCTAGGCCGGCGGCGGGCATGAACAAGGCGGCCATCGCCGCGATAAGGAACGCCCCGCCGCGCCAACGGCGCAAGCGCATGCCACCCTTGAAAGATTCCGTCTCGTAACGTTTTCCAGAAAGCATGCAGGCTCTCTCGCCCTCCAAGCTGGATGGTCTCGAAAAAGGCGGCGCTCCTTGTGGAAGCGCCGCCCTTCATCACGATGCTGATGTCTGAGCGAAGTCAGGCGTGTGCGACTGTGGTCAGCACGCCCCTTCCCAGCTGGCGGGGGTCAACTCGCCGCTTGTCCGGCAGGCCACGTCGTCCAGCCCCGCTCGCACCGAGTCCTTGTAGGTCTGGACGGGTTGCGGCGCGGCGGTCGGGGTCGACTTGAAGCGCCCCGTGAAGTCCGGAGCGGACGTCAGCGGCTTGATGTAGATATCCTTGTACTGAACCATCATCGGCGGGCCGCTATGTGCCTGGAGGCCGAGAAGGCCGGTGGTGGGCGCCAGGGGATCCTTGTCCAGCGCGTCAAAGGCGAGGAGGCCGTTGATCGCGGAGACAATGCGGTTGCCGTAAGCGATGACGACCACTTCGTTCCATTCCGGGTTTGAGCGGATCGAGCCCATCAGATCTTCCCGGGAGTTCACCATCTCCTTGACGGTGCGCACGATCCGCGCCGTGCCGCCGCCCGTCGCCGTGCGCCGGGTCAGTTCGACCCTCTGCCCCAGCAGCGCGATTTCCTGCCGGTCGGTCAGCTCGGCGTAGAGCATGCCGTAACGCTCGGGCTTCACATTAGCGGGAACGACATTCGCCTGATAGCCGGCCAGAGCATAGTGGCCATCGGCGATGCCGCTGCGGAACTGGAAGCCGGAGTTACCCTCTGACGTCAGCCAGCGATATTTGTAGCGCAACTCGAAATTGGCGTAGGGCTTGTCATGGATCAGGTAGGTGTTGAACGGCAACCGCTCATCCGAGCCGCCGGAAATGGCGCCGTCACGGACTGACCAGATCGTCGTGTCACCCTGCCAGCCTTTCAGCGTCTTGCCATCGAACAAGGACGTGAAGCCCTTGGGGACGGCGGACTGCGCATAAGCTGCTACCGGAGCAGCCAGCAGAACCACGCCGGCCAATTTTGCGCCCATTCGAAGGACTGTTCGCACGTTCATACCACCCTCCATCTATCGATCTGCAATTGTGAGCATGTGCTCTGAGTCTTGGCCCGCTTTCCGGGCTTGGTCCGCGATCGCCAAAGAGAAGGCGAGCGATAAAAGCTGAGGCCGGCAATCGACTTGCCGGCCTCAGAGTGTCGTTCGGCTTAGAACTTAAGCCGGGCGCCGATCGTCACGACCCGCCCCATCGGGAAGGCCAGCAGATTGTCGAAGCCCGAGCCGTAGGCCTGACCGTTGGTGCTGTTCTGGAAAGGCGGGTAAGCGTCGAACAGATTATCCACGGTCACGAACGTCTCGATGTTGCTCACCAGGACATTCTTCCAGTCATAGCTCAGGTTCAGGTCAACGGTGGTGTAGCCCTTCACCTTGTCGCCGCCGCTCTGCGGGATGCCGTTCTTCGAGACGACCGGGTTCAGTGCCGAGTTGCCCCAGAAGGTGTAGGCGCCGGTGTGGTTGGCGCTCAGGCCAGCCGAGAAATCACCCACATCGAGACCCAGTTCCGCACGGCCATCGAACTTGTTGGCCGGGAAGGTGCCATTGAACCGGTGCTTGCCGAGCACGCTGAACACGGGCTCGCCCGGCGCAGCATACTGGTCAAGCTTCGTCTTAAGCGTCCCGTTCACACCCAGACGGATCGCACCCCAGCTGAACCGGTGACGATAGCGGACATCGAAATCCAGACCTTCGAACTCAACGTTGTAGATGTTCTGGTTACGCGCGTCGTTCGAGAAGTAGACCGGCCCCGCATTGAGCGGCGAGATCTGACGCAGGCCGTTGCGGAACGATTCGATCTGGGCCGGTGTCGCACCTGTCGGGTAGATGGTGATCAGGTTCTTGAATGTGGGCGAGTTGGTCACGATGCCGATCGGCGGAGCGCCGACTGCCTTCGTCAGCGTCGTATGCCAGAAGGTCAGGCTAGCGGTGAAGCCGGGCAGGAAGCTCGGCGTGAAATCCGCCCCGATCGCCCAGGTCTTGCCCTTTGAAGGCTCGACGTTCGGGTTGGCACCTTCGACGCGCATGCCGTTGATGCCACCGGTGCCGAGGAGACAGGTCGCCTGCCCGGGCGTGTCACAGCCCGGAATGGTGCGCGCCTCCGGATAAAGGTCGAGCGGAATGGTGATCTGGTTCGCAACCGGGCCGAAATAGCTATCCACGCTCAAGCCATCGCGACCGCTCAGCGTGTCCGGCCCATAGGTCGAGAACTGAGGCGCCACGAACGACGTCGCATAGTTGGCACGAACCTTCAGACCGTCGGTAACCTCCCAGTTCATCGCGAACTTCGGGTTCTTGATCGAGCCGAACTCATTGTAATGGTCGTAGCGGCCCGACACGTTGAACACGAGGGTGCGAATACCCGGAACGTTCATCTCCGGGCTGACGATCGGCAGCAGAATTTCGCCGTAGACCGACTTCACCGTCCTCAGATACTTGACGGCGTTATAGGTCGATGCCTGGCTCGACGGACCGACGCCAGCCGTATCGACGACCTCTGCTTCCTGCGAATATTTGACGAGGTCGCCGCCAAACGCAACTTTCACCTCGCCGCCCGGAAGCTCAAAGAGGCTGCCGTTGGTGCTCAGGTTATACTGCTGGATGGTCTGACGCGAGCCTTGGTAGGTGCGTGCATCAAGCAGGCGCTTCAGCACGTCCGGCGAGGTGCGGTTGGTTTCACGCGGCCGCCAGATGTCGAGGGCGTTGGCGGTGGTGAGCGGTGTCACGGCGCCGCTGCCATCGCTGTTGAACGTGCCGTTCAGGGCCTGCATCACGCAGCTCTGGCAGAGACGGCCAGTGATGGTCGTCCTGGCGTTGTTCAGGCCGGCCACGACGAACGCGGCAACTTCCCACTTGTCGGACAGTTCATACTCGGCGCGGCCATAAGCGTAGAAGGATTCGCTGAAACCGCGCTGTTTGGCGCTGTTCGGGAACAGATCGTTGCCATCCCAGCGGATCGTCTGCTCGGTCGCGCTGATCCCCGTGGGGTTCTCGAAGAAGGGGTTGATCTGATCCGGGTTCGCAGCACCCGGGCCGAAGGCCTTCGCCGTGATAAGCTGCTGAACGGTGGGCGTGCCGCCCTGTCCGTGAGCCACCGCGACCGAGTTGTTGCTGTTGGAATTGCGAACCGAATAGACGACGTCGGCGCTGAGCGAGAGCCTGTCAGTGGCCTGCTGGTCAAGCTTGACCATCATCGAGTGGCGGGTTTCCGCAGGGATCAGGTCGGAATAGTTCGACTGATCGCACAGATTCGCAGAAGCCGCCGTGTTCAGGTTGTTTGCGAAGCCCGCACCCGAATAGGGGAACTGAAACAGCAGCGATTGGCCAGCCGGCTGGATCGTCGCGGGCGAGCAGTTGAAGTTCGCGAAATTGCGGCCACCACGCGCCCGCTGGTCGGCCATTGCGAGCGGACGGTCAGCGACGGACAGGCGGCTCTTGTCGGAGAAGCTGTAGAAGAAGGCAGCGCCGCCATTATCCCACCGGGTGCCGAGCGACAGCGTGGCGCTCTTGTTATGATAATCTTCGCCGAACCCATATTGGGCGGATGCTTCCACACCGCTGAACCGGCGGCGCGTGATGAAGTTGAGCGCACCGGCCACTGCGTCGGAGCCGTAAATCGACGACGCGCCTTCGGCGAGCACTTCGACGCGCTCGATCGCGTTCGGCGGAATGAAGTTGGGATCCGGCAGGTTACGAATGATGCCGGTCAGCGGAAAACGGTGACCGTCGATAACGACCAGGGTCGACGAGCTATTGGCGCCGCCGATGCCGTGAATCTGCGGTACGGCCGCACCGGCGGTATCGTTCGCGGCATGTCCGCCCTGGCTCGGTGCGTTCGCACCCCAAACGGCTGGCACGCTCTTCAGCAAGTCCTGAACCGTCTGGGCAGCAGCGTCCTCGATCATGTCACGCCCGACGCTGATCAGGTTCGATCCAACCGCAGGCGCGCCGCGAATGCTGGAACCGGTGACGATGATGGCCTCTTCGCTTCCGGTTTGATCGGCACCCTCGTCCTGTGCGTGAGCCGGGAGCGATAGGCCGAGTGCCAGCGATAAGAATGCCACGGAACCCATAAACTGTCCGCAATTTTTTGAAATTTTCATTTCCATCCCCTACCAAATTATAGATTTATGGACCGTCATTCGAAGTATTCGGAATACTTCAAATATTTATCTCATTTGTATTGATTTCGTCAAAATCAACTATTGGCTTGTGCGCCATCAGTTACATGTCACCATATAATCTGAAGGACATTCCATTGGCGTCATACGGAAAAGCAAAATAGTCTGAATGTTATTCACCATAAAAAATAATATTTTATCGAAATAACTGCACGCCCGCCAGAATATGGCGAGGTGATCAATTTGACGGCGGCTGACCTGTTGTCGAAATGAGGCGCAGCCAATTTACATGCTTGGAGCCATCCCGCCCCCTACGGCGATGATAATGCATGGAACGTGCCAAATGGGCGGAGTCTCTCAGTTGCCCCCCTTTATCGTGTGGAACGGTGCGTGTGGTCGTTTCCTTTGTTGCCTGATTGTCGATCAGGGCGTCACGGGTAACACTCTCCCGAGGCGGCGCGCCGCTTATCGGCACGAAGGGCGGTGACATTTCATAACTGACTGATTTATAAAAGTTAACCTTAAAACGGGGCGGCCTCACGTCTGGCCGAGTGCTCCGTTCGTCGGCTGAGGGGCCGCCGTCAGAACGCGACGCGATCCGACGACGAAGATATCACGAGCCTTGGTGGCGAGAGGAAATTCGCCCCGGCGTCCCGATAGCATGGGCTGCGAAGGGCAAGGTTCGGCTGGTCAGCTTGTCGGAAACCGTCTCCATGCGCTTCAGCCGCGATCAGGTCGCTGCTTCTTCTATACTTCGCAGTCAAGGGGCGAAGATGGGTCCCGCCCCGCCGATTCCCGCCCCTTGTGCACCAGAGCGCCCGTGTTGGCAGTGAAGGAGCCGCCGCAGGGCAGCCCGCCGATCGACGGTCTGCGGCGGGTGGCCTGTCACCTTGGAGGAGGCAGGTAACAACCATCTTGTCATGGGTAACAGCGCTGGAGGCGTCCACGGCCAGCCTGCGGGACTAAAACGCCCCGATTGTGGTGCTTGGCATGGTTCCTGCACAGCGGATGGCGACGGATCCGCGTAGACGGACATGAGGGAGGGTGCCGAAATGTTGAAACTGGCCAGAATTCTTTTTGTTGGGTCGGCAGCCGCTCTGCCTTTGTGTCTCGCCACGGCGCCGGCCCAAGCCGCACCCGCTGCCTCGGTCGACAAGTTGGTCGCCCATAATGATCCGGCACGATCGGGTTGGAACCCGCACGAGACGCGGCTCACGCCGAGCAATGTGGCCAGCGGGGCAATGAGCCAGCTGTGGTCATCGCCTCAGCTGGATAGCTTCGAGGGCACGCCGCCACGGCTGTTCTCCGCACCGCTCTACATGCGCTCGATCCGGATGAACGGCGGCAAGTATCGCGGCAAGACCTTCTCGGCCGCTTTCGTGACGACCACCACCGGCTATGCCTATGCGATCAGCACCGCGGCTTCGGGGGCTGTGCCCGCCGGCACGATCCTGTGGAGCGCGCGGCTGACCGAGACGCCGTGCAACAAGGGCACGCTGGGCAACTACGGCACCGGCGTCATCGACGCCAAATCCAACCGTTTCTATGTGACGAGTTGCAGCAATGCGACCACCGACCCCGGCTCCAACATGTGGAGCGCGCATGCACTCGACATCCGCAGCGGCCAGCAGCTGAGCGGCTGGCCCGTTGCCCTCAGCCAGACGATGATCGACCAGCCCTCGCTCAACCGCAACGGTACGCGGACGTGGAAAATGGGGCGGGAATATCGCTACGTGCAGCGCGGTGCGCTCGTCATGAGCCCCGATAGCAAGCGCCTCTATCTTGCCTTCGGCGCAGACGCGGTGGGCTGGATGCTCGTGCTCGACGTCGACGCGCGCAAGGTGGTTTCGGCCTTCTCGTCGACCCCCGACGACGTGCAGGATGGTGGCGGCATGTGGGCGCAGGGCGGACCGTCGGTGGACAAGGAAGGGCGGCTTTACGTCAGCACCGGTTCCAACCTCCAGGACGGCATCAGGCTCGGCCTCGCGAGCATGCATTGGGACAAGGAGAACAGCTGGTCGCACTCCATCCTCCAGTTCGAGGACGATCGGGTGAACGGCCTCAAGCTGACCGGCACCTATACCCCCTATAACTACTGCCAGGCCGGCAAGGCCGATATCGATATCGGCAGCAGCCCCGTCATCGTCCTCGACCTGCCGGCCGGCACGTCGCAGACGCCGCGCCTTGCCACGCTGGGCGGCGGCAAGCAGGGCAATATCTATCTGCTGGACCGCGATAACATGCCCGGCGGGCTGACCAAGCGCCAGCCTTGCTCGCTCGATCCCTCGACCGATCTCTCGCTGCTTTCGCCCGAGATCCAGCCCGAGTGGAAAACGCGCGGACCGATCAACCTCTTCAAGCCCTTCTCTGATGAATATGGCGCCTACGATCAGGCGAAGAGCCGGACCTCCGCCTCTTATTATCGCGACGAGGCCGGCGCGACATGGATCTATGTGTCCGGCGCCAGCAAGACGGGCGAGTTCTTCAACACTTCGGCCCCTCCCGGCCTCGCTCGGGTGGCCGTGGTCACCAGCCCCGATGCGCCCGCCCATTTGAAGGTCGACAAGCTGGAGACGACCACGACGTTCAAGAACGCCGGCTCGCCGGTCATCAGCAGCAATGGCGGCAAGGATGCCATCGTCTGGATGGTCGACCAGAATGCGGCGCGCACCGTCAATATCTTCGGCCCCAATGCCACTCAGCCGATCCTCTATGCCTTCGATGCCGTGACCCTCAAGACGATCTGGAAGACGGAGCCCGGCGTGCTCCATCCCACCGGAAACTACAGCGAGCCTACCGTGGCCGATGGCCTCGTCCTCGTCGGCACCGACCGTCTCCAGGCCTTTGGGGTCCAGGGCAAATGATCACCATCGCTTTGTCGGATAAAGGAACCATGAGCATGACCGCACGTCGCGGTATCGCCGCGCTGAAATCCTCGGCTCTCGCCATGCTCGTGACATGTGCGGTCGCGCCGGCGATGGCGCAGGGTCAGCAGGCGCCGGTTCCCGCCGGTTTCACGTCCATGTTCGATGGCAAGACGCTGAATGGCTGGAAAGGCGATCCGACCATCTGGTCGGTGCGCGACGGCGCGATCACTGGCAGCTCGGACACGCCGATCAGCGCCAACACGTATCTGATCTACGAAAAGCCCTACGCGAACTTCGAGATCCGTTTCAAATATCGCTGGCTTACCGACGTCGGCAATTCCGGCCTCCAGTTCCGCAGCGGTCAGATCGCCGGCAACTATATTCTGGCCGGTATGCAGGCCAATGTAACCCCGGTCGGCAAGCCCGAGCGGTTCGCCATGCTCTATGACGAGCTCGGCGAGCGCCAGGAGATGGTGCTGCTCGGCCAGAAAGCCACGATCACGCGCGCCCAGGCGGCGGGTGGCGGGCAAGGCCGGATTATCCGGACCGTCACCGAGATGGTCAATTCCCGCGAGGAAATCCTCAGCCATGTGAAGCCGACCGGCGAATGGAACGAGGATGTGTTGATCGTTTATGGCAACCGCTACTGGCACGCGGTCAATGGCTATCTCGCCTTCGACGCGACGGATGATGATCCGCTGAACGCGAGAGACGGGCTGCTCGGCTGGCAGTTCCACAAGGGCCCCGCCAGCACCGTCCAGTTCAAGGATATCGTGATCCGGCCGCTCACCGCGATGCCGGATATCACGGGGCGCTTCATCACCAAGCCGCATGCTGCCCCTGAACCGCGGGTAACTTACAAGGATTCGACGATGGTCGGAATGGCCGACAAGGCGCTCCCCCAATAAACCGTCTCCCCGTATGCCATGTTCGGTCCTGCACACGCCGGACATGGCATACACTGGCATCGGGCGGCCTCTCTCTCACCCGATGACCTGGCCCAGGCGATCCCCCTCGATCGTCTGGGCCTTCCCGCATCCGGGAACCTTCGGCAGGAAACCCCCTCGCGATGTCTGCGTCTGGTGCGGCCCATCGGGCTGACGGCGCGGGGCCGTCTTCGCATTGCAGGCAGCGGGACAGGTAAGGAAAACCGGCCCCCAAGCGATCTTGGGAACCGGTTCCATGGTCTTCTTATCACGCGATACCCGAAGGGCGCCGTGTCGCTGGCGCGCACTCAGGTCACGGCGTGGTCGCGGCTACTTTCTCCATCTTGAGGTTGATCTGCACGCTGGACGGCTCCGGAGCCGGCCCTGGCTGCGACTTGAAATGGCTGATGTCCGGCATTGCGGTGAGCGGCCGGATCACGATGTCCTTGAACTGCGCCGTGCTCGGCGGGCCGGCATGGGCCTGAAGGCCGATCAGGCCATCCTTGGCGCCAAGCGGGTCGTTGTCGGTCGCATCGAAGGCAAGGTAGCCGTTGATCGCATGGACGATGCGGTTGCCGTAAACGATGACCACGTCCTCATTCCACTCGGGATAGGTCTTGATGGATGAGATGATCGCCTCGCGCGGGTTGGTCGTGCCCGTCACCGTGCGCACGATTGCTCCCGTGCCACCGGTGGTTGCCTGCTTGCGCGTGATGGTGGCGCGTTCGCCGAGCAGGACCATTTCAAGACGGTTCAGCTCTTCATAGAGCATCCCGAACCGTTCCTGGCCACATGAGGGGAGGCCGCATTCGGAAAAATTCGCTGGCGTGATGTTGGACTGCATACCCGCCAGCACGTAATTGCCTTCCACCTGCTGGCTGCGGATCTGCAAACCTGAATTCCCAAGTTTCGTCACGAAGCGATATTTGAGCCGGATTTCGAAGTTCGCATAAGGCTTGTCGAGGATCAGGAAGGTGTTGTGGGACAAGCCCGTTTCCGAACTCGAGGTGATGGCACCATCCCGCACCGACCAGACGGTGGGGTCGCCTCTCCAGCCGTTCAGCGTCTTGCCATCGAAGAGCGACGTGAAGCCGGGGGGCACCGGCGCCTGCTCCTGCGCCAGCGCCGGCGCGAACGCGCAGGTCATCAGCACGGCGAAGGCCGAGGACTTCAGGGCGGCAATGCCGCTGCGTGCAATCATGCTCATCTCTCCTTTTTCTGTCATACTCGTTGCAGTCATTGACCCCGGACCCGCCGCCCGTCGGTCGCAATCGAGCCCGTTGGGGTGGCGGCGCGCTCGGTGCGCAGGACGATCGTTGATGGGCGGATTCGAGGGACCGGCCGGGAAGTTCCTCGCGCTGCGGACACGGCAGCAAAAGCGCATTGCTGCCCGCCATCGCCGGGAGCCTGTCGGTTCTGGGCAATCTCGGGAACCGATGCCACCGACGATCGCAGCCTCATCCAAGTCCCTCCGCTCGGCGATGTTTTTCGCCGCATTCGGCAAACAGTTCACATTGAGGGATGCATGAGACGTGCCATTTGCGGCACACGCGATTTTGACCCATGGCCGCCAATATCAAAGCGCCATCGACCCCATTTATCTGTTACCTTGTTTCTGATTGGCGACGCGACGTAACACTGAGCGCCGGCGAAATCTCTCTTGCCAGTTTGATCGCGGGTTATGCTCTGCATGGTGACCCCCAGCCCGCCACGCTTGGCTCGTCGGTCGGCTGAGGGCGTGCGAGGCGACCCACGCGGTCGTCGAACTGTGGGCGAGGCCGACAAAAGCCGGCCTTGGATGCGAGCAGCAGCGCGTCGCTGACGCAGCCTGAGCGGACGGGAATTTGGGCACAAGGCACTTCCCGCTTTGCCACCTTTTGGTCGTTTTCCCTCAAATGGCAACAAAGGTAACGGTTCCTGCCGCCCCTCCAACAGCGCCGGGATCGTCGAGCGTGCCGAATCGCCGAAAAAGGTCAGTTGGCACGATCTATGCGTGTCGTGCTCCGGCCCACGATGAGGCGTGAACCGGTCGAGTGGCCAACAGTCATATGCGTGACAGGAGCCGTTCTGGAGAGGATGATGACGTTCATTCGGAGAGGACTACTGGCCCCGGTTGCCATTTTGTGCTCGTCCGCTGCGTTGATGGCGACGGGGAATCAGGTGACGGAGCCAGCCGTGGGCGAGTCTGGCGCGGCCGAGGCCGTCGCGGATGAGGCTGCTGCCCACGAACAAGGCAGGGACCTTTTTTCGGCCCGTTGCCGCACTTGTCACGAGCTAGAGACCGCGACTGTGCAGCGAAACTCCAGGAATGAGTGGCAGGAAATCGTGCACCGCATGGTGCAGTATGGCGCGCAGATCACCGAGCCCGAAGGGGAGATGATCGCCGGCTATCTGGCAAGCGTTTATGGGCCGGAAAACGGTGGCGCACCGCAGGCTGAAAGCAACGCCGCCCAACCATAAAATGTCGACTGCGGCGAGAGCGAGGCCCCACATCCACGCTAACGAACCGAAGGGATTGAGGAGAGTTGTAGCAATGTCCGAGTTGCGAGAAGACGGCCAGAGGAAGATCAAGGGCGAAGCGCGCAGCGCCGCGTCGATCGAGCGCACGGTGCAGATTCCGGTTTCGTCCACAAGGAATGACCGCAAGGTCAGCCGCAACATCAATCTCAGTCACCTCGATCCGGCCTTTGTTGCGGAGTTGCGCAATCATCTGCCCGCGCAGACAGCCGAGTGCATCCAAAACGCTTTCGGCATCAGCGCCAATACGTGGATGAAGCTGAGCAAGGGGATGCCCATTCGCCAGTCTGTCGCGAAACGGCTTATGAGCCGCTTCGGCGTGAAGGGCTGAAGCGCAACGACATAAGAGAGCACCGCAGCGCGGAAGAGTTGCCTTCGTTCGGGAAGGCGGCCTCGCCTGCGATGCCGACGGTTTCGGTCCATCATCGGCCCCGCGTCGGGCTGTCAGCCTCGCTATAGCGCCATTAGGCTGTGTCGATTTTCCGTGTGCAGCCTGCAGGCACGATTGTGCGCAATAGGCGGCAGCGACCCCGTCCTTCGGCTCGACGCCAAGCCCTCAAACGGTCCTTCAGGAAAATTCCTGCCCCGCCCTCGCAACCAGCGGGGGGCGGCGCTATAAGCGCGGCCATGTCCGTTCCGGTCCAGACGAGTCCCTGCCATGTCCGATCATAATCCCGGTCTGCGCCCCTGGCGCGACATTGCGCGGCGTGAGTGCCGCCAGATCATGGTGGGCAATGTGCCGGTGGGCGGCGGTGCGCCGGTGACGGTGCAGACGATGACCAACACGCCGACATCGGACGTGAAGGCGACTGTCGACCAGATCCGCCGCTGCGAGGAGGTGGGGGTGGATCTGATCCGCGTCTCCTGCCCGGACGTGGAGAGCACGGCGGCGCTCAAGCAGATCGTCCGCGCGGCGCGGGTGCCGATTATCGCGGACATTCATTTCCACTATAAGCGCGCGCTGGAGGCGGCGGACGCGGGGGCGGCCTGCCTGCGCATCAACCCTGGCAACATCGGCAGCGAGGCGCGCGTCAAGGAAGTGGTGGATGCGGCCAAGGCCAATGGCTGCGCGATCCGCATCGGCGTCAACGCCGGCAGTCTCGAAAAGGACCTGCTGGAAAAATATGCCGAACCGTGCCCCGAGGCGCTGGTGGAGAGCGCGCTCGACCATATCAAGTTGCTGCAGGACCAGGATTTCCACGACTATAAGGTGGCGGTGAAGGCCAGCGACGTGTTCCTCGCGGTTGCCGCCTATATGCAGCTGGCCGAGGCGGTGGATTGCCCATTGCATCTTGGCATCACCGAGGCGGGCGGGCTGATCGGCGGCACGGTGAAGAGCGCCATCGGCATCGGCAACCTGCTCTGGGCCGGCATTGGCGACACCATCCGCGTCTCGCTCTCGGCCGAGCCGGAGGAGGAGGTGCGCGTCGGCTACGAGATCCTGAAGGCGCTCGGTATCCGCACGCGCGGGGTGCGCGTCGTTTCCTGCCCCAGCTGTGCGCGGCAGGGCTTTGACGTGATCCGCACCGTGCAGGCGCTGGAAGAACGTCTCCAGCATATCAACACGCCGATCTCGCTCTCCGTGCTCGGCTGCGTGGTCAATGGCCCGGGCGAGGCGCGCGAGACCGACATCGGGATCACGGGCGGCGGTCACGGCAAGCATATGGTCTATCTCTCCGGCGTGACCGACCACCATGTGCAGGATGCCGACATGGTCGACCATATCGTGCGGCTGGTCGAGGCCAAGGCGGCCGAGATCGAGCAAGCGGACGCGGCGGCCGAGGCTGGCAAGGCCGACGCGGTGGCGGCGGAATAAGGCGCGCGCGATGGGGGATGTGCTGGAACGGCTCGGCCTCGCGCTTCCCATCGTACAGGCGCCGATGGCGGGCACGGCGACGCCCGAACTGGCAGCGGCCGTCTCCAATGCAGGTGCGCTCGGCTCGCTAGGACTGGGGTCGAGCGATGCGGCCGGTGCCCGCGCGATGATTGACGCGGTGCAAGGGCGCACAAACCGGGCGTTCAACATCAACCTGTTCGCGCACCGGTGCGATGCCAAGGATGCGGCGGCGGAAGCAGCATGGCTGGAGGCGCTGGCGCCGACTTTCGCGCGCTTCGGCGCCAGCCCGCCGGTGAACCTCCAGCCGGTCTATCGCAGCCTGGCCGACGATGATGCGATGATGGCGCTGCTGATCGAGCGGGCGCCGCCGGTGGTCAGCCTGCATTTCGGCCTGCTCGACGCGCAGCGCACGGCGGCGCTCAAGAGCGCGGGCTGCCAGCTGTTCGCGACGGTGACGAGTCTCGACGAGGCGCGGGCGGCGAAGCGCGCAGGCGTCGACGTGCTGGTCGCGCAGGGGATCGAGGCCGGTGGCCATCGCGGGATCTTCGACCCCGCCGCGTCCGACGATGCGCTGGGAACGATGGCGCTGACCCGGCTGCTGGTGGCAAAGGCGGACCTGCCGGTGATCGCGGCGGGTGGCATCATGGACGGGCGCGGTATCCGCGCGGCGCTGGACCTGGGTGCGGTCGCGGCGCAGCTCGGCACGGCGTTCGTCGCCTGCCCCGAGAGCAACGCGGATGCTGCCTATCGCGCCGCGCTGATGAGCGGCGCGGCCGAGCACACGGTGATGACGCGCGCCATTTCCGGCCGCCCGGCGCGCTGCCTCGCCAACCGCTTCACCGCGCTGGGGAGCGAGATTGCGGCGCCGACGCCGGGCTATCCGATGACCTACGACGCCGGCAAGGCGCTGATCGCCGCGGCCAAAGCGGCAGGCGAAACCGGCTACGGCGCGCATTGGGCCGGCCAGGGCGCCCCGCTGGCGCGCGCGTTGCCGGCGGCCGAACTGGTGGCGACGCTGGCGCGGGAGATGACGGCGGCTTGAGGGCCGGCGTTCGGTGCTGAACCATCTGCACCCCGATGGTGATGAACCTGCCCCTGCGCGTGGGATTGCGCTCGGTTTTCCCGACGCGCGCCCCACTGCCGTTGTTGTCCGGCGCAGGGGAGAGGGCAAGAGGACGACGGCCGGGCTGGGCGCACAAAATCGGGAACAGGTGCGTCCTGAGCCGGTCTCGTTGGGCGGCGCAGCTGTGGCGCCGGGTACCCGGCCCGATGTAGCGCGACCCGTCGCATCATGATTCCACCGCAAAAACAGGGACTCTTGACGGCGACTCCGTGAAAGAGGATTGTGCCGGAGCGGAACATTCCGAGCACGCGCGCGCATGGGCGGGGCTCGCAAGCAGCGGAGACGAACGCGCATGGCAGGCCGGGCCACGGTCAACCGGACACCCGAATGGCAGGCGATGCTGCGCCGCAGCCTGATCCGCATCGGCACGCTGACCGGTGCGGTGGGGCTTTACGCGCTCGCATTGTTTCTGCTGCTCGCGATGCTCAGTTACAAGGCGAGTGACGGCGCGCTCAACACCGCAGCCGGGACCGACACGCGCAATCTGATGGGTGCGGCGGGCGCCTGGGCGGCGGACCTGCTCTATACGCTGGGCGGCGTGGCGGCGCTGCTGGTGCTGCCGCTGCTCGTCGTCTCCGCTCGGCGGCTGTGGGCCGACCAGGACATGAGCGGCTGGCAGGGGCAAATCGCCAAATGTGCCGGCGGCATCGTGCTGATCGGGACCGCGCTCTGGCTGCTCCAGCCCGAGCCGTTGGTCGGCCTGCCCGCCCGCTGGGGCGGCGTGATCGGTTTCCTCGCCGCCAATGGCCTCACTGCGCTGACTGCCAAGCTCGGCACGCCCGCCGATCGCTGGGTGGAGTGGCTGCTGCTCGCGATCAGCCTTGGCGCTGGCCTGTGGCTATGGGTGCGCAGCCTCGCGCTCGACAAGCCGCTCTGGCATCTCGCCCGTCCGGCGATGCCGCCTCTGCCCGGCTTCGCGGCATTGCGCCGGGCCTTTGCGCGCCGCGCCGAGGGGGCGCCCCTGAGCGAAGACGAGCGCCCGGCCGCACGCGAGGCGGAACCGCGCCGTGCGGTCGACGCCGGGCCGCGTCAGCCGATCACCATCCAGGCGCCCAATGCCAATGCGGTGCCCAAGGCGTTCGGCCCCGTTTCCGGCCAAAACGACCTGTTCGGCAACGACGCGCTGCCTTCGCCCGAGCTGCTGACCCCGGCCTCCGAAACCACGACGAACAAGATCGATCGGCCGGGGCTGGAGCGCAATGCCCGGCTGCTCGAAAGCGTGCTTGACGATTTCCACGTGAAAGGCGCGATCACGGAGGTGCGCCCGGGCCCGGTCGTCACCATGTATGAGTTGGAGCCGGCGCCGGGCATCAAGGCCAGTCGGGTCATCCAGCTTGCCGACGACATCGCGCGCAACATGTCGGCGCTCTCGGCCCGTGTCGCGACGATTCCGGGGCGAACGGTGATCGGCATCGAATTGCCCAACACCAACCGGGAATCGGTGGTGCTCCACCAGTTGATTACCAGCAGCGCCTTTGCCGAATCCAAGGCGCCGCTGCCGATCATCCTCGGCAAGAACATCTTCGGCGAGCCGGTGATCGCGGACCTGGCCGCCATGCCGCACCTGCTGGTCGCCGGTACCACCGGCTCCGGTAAATCCGTGGGCCTCAACGCCATGATCCTGTCGCTGCTTTTCCGGCTGACGCCGGATGAGCTGCGCCTGATCATGATCGACCCCAAGATGCTGGAGCTCAGCATCTACGACAATATCCCGCATCTGCTTTCGCCGGTCGTCACCGAGCCGGCGAAGGCGATCCGCGCGCTCAAATGGGCGGTGGAGCAGATGGAGGACCGCTACCGCATGATGGCGGCCATCGGCGTGCGCAACCTCGCCAACTATAATGAGAAGGTGCGCAGCGCGCTCGCCAAGGGCAAGCCGCTCGGCCGCCGCGTGCAGATCGGCTTCGACGAGCAGACCCGCCAGCCCATCTACGAGGATGAGGAGTTGGACTATCAGCCGCTGCCGCAGATCGTCGTGGTCGTCGACGAGCTGGCCGACCTGATGATGACGGCGGGCAAGGAAGTGGAGTTCCTGATCCAGCGGCTGGCGCAAAAGGCGCGCGCGGCGGGCATCCACCTGATCCTCGCCACGCAGCGCCCCTCGGTTGACGTCATTACCGGCGTCATCAAGGCCAACCTGCCGACGCGGATCAGCTTCTTCGTTACCAGCAAGATCGACAGCCGCACCATCCTGGGCGAGCAGGGCGCCGAGCAACTGCTGGGCAAGGGCGACATGCTCTACATGGCGAGCGGCAAGGGCCTGATGCGCGTGCACGGGCCGTTCGTCAGCGACGACGAGGTGCGGCATATCGCCGACCATTGGCGCAGCAAGGGCCAGCCGGACTATATCTCCGCCGTTACCGAGGAGCCGGAGGACGGCAGCTTCGCGCTGGACGGTGTGGACCTTGGCGACGACAGCAGCGATGCCCGCCAGTTTCGCAAGGCCTGCCAGCTCGTCTTCGAGAACCAGAAGGCCTCGACCAGCTGGCTTCAGCGCCAGATGCGGATCGGCTACAACAGCGCCGCGCGGCTTATCGAACGGATGGAGGAGGAGGGCCTGGTTGGGCCGCCCAATCATGTCGGCCGCCGCGAGGTGCTGCGCGACGAGATGGGCAATCCGAAATAGCGTGTGGCGCGGCGCAATGCCGTGACCCACGGACAGTGCAGCCTATTGCGCGCCTTGTGACAGGTCGATCGTGTCGCGCCCGCTGTTCTTTGCCCGATAGAGCGCTTTGTCCGCCTGCGACAACCGCTGTTCCAGGCTCGCAGGCCCTGGATCGGAATGGATGCCGATGCTGACCGTGGCAAAGACGGGTGCACCATCGGCCTGGTCGATCGCGGCGGATCGGAACTGGCTGTTGATCCGCGCCGCTACCGCCATCGCTTCCACCGCCGCGCAATCCGGCAGTACCACGGCGAACTCTTCGCCGCCGACCCGCCCGACAACATCATCCGGCCGCACAGTGCGGGCGAGGATCTGGGCAAAGGTGATCAGCACCCGGTCTCCCATTTCATGGCCGTGACGGTCGTTGATCGTCTTGAAGTGGTCGATGTCCAGCATCATCACGGAGACCGGGCGGTTCTGCGCAGCGCAAACCTCCAGCAACGCCCCGCCATGTTCGAAGAAGGCCCGGCGGTTGCGAAGGCCCGTCATCGCATCGAGATCGACAAGCGTCCGGAGCCGCTTCAGCAGATCGGAACGTGCCGCCATGACGCTCGCGACCACGAGCGGCCCCAGCGCTATTAGCGCAATGGCAAGCCGTGCGGATGTCAGCGCCTCCCGGGTGTCGAAGCCGTCGCCAAGATGCATCACATTCAACCGGATGGAGATCAGCGTGGAGGCCGCATAAACCAGGGCAAGGCAAGCGGTGGTGAACAAACGATAGGCGAGCGCGCACCAGAGCAGCGCGGGAATGGGAAAAGCGATCGCGCCCGGACCGCCGATCACGATGCTGCCCCCGATCGATGCCACCAGCGTCACCAGGGGCGCGGCGCGCTTGCGCAAACCCGGGAACCACGCCTCGCGCGCCGGCGGCGCGACCTGCGCGGCCGGCAGGGTCAGGATGACGGGTAAGATCGCGGCATAATTGACCAGTTCTGAGATGGACCAGAAAAACAGCCCTTCCAGCTGCGGCCCGTCAAACAAAATTGGATTGGCAAGCGCGCCGACAAATCCGGCGACGAGTGAGGCCGCCAGAATGGCGCGCAGGAAATGCACCATCGACATCGGCCGTTTGAGCGCTCGCTCGGCTTCGGGCAGCCGCATCAAGAGCGCATAACCGGTGGCGACTGAGAGAAGATTTCCGCTGTTGAGGATGAGGTTGGCGGGGAGCGGAGAGCCGGTGAGGGCATCGGCCAGGAAGAAGCCGACTGCGCAACCGAGCCAGGACGTCGCCCGGGCAAGGTGCGGGAAGCGGACCAGCAGTCCGAGCATCACAGCATTGGCTGGCCAGAAAGATGCCACGTCAAGTTGCGGGCGGCTGAGTATGCCGAGCAGGGCCAGCGCGAATATAGCCGCGCCCATGGCGAGGCTCCAAGCGGCCTGGCCACGTCTGGTAGAGATAGGTGCGCCTGTTGGGGTGGTTGCCGACATCATGACCAAGGGCATCATGGCCGACGGCGTTCAATGAAAGGTTAAGTCGGCCTCCAGAGCGGCCACCCCGCACGAACGGCTCATTTGGCAGCAGGTCGTTGGGCGTCGCGTCGTCAATGCCCTTCCGGCAGGCAGCCGAAGCCATCCTTGAGGCGCGCGGCCCGCTGGGCCATCATCGGGACGGACGCGATGATGCGCTTGTGGGCGCCATCGTCGGTATAGCGGACGAGGGCCATCCAATCGATGCCGGCAAGATCGCTCTGGCAATCCGCCAGGGCGCGGCCTTCGATATGGCGGCAGGAGCAGACCATGCGTGCGCCCAGCCCGGCCGCCAGATCGGCGCGGCGCTGCCAGCCTGTCCAATTGACCGCGCCGTAAAAGACGAGCAGCGCGAGCGGCACCCATAGCAGCCGGCGCGCAGCACGAGTCGCGGTCCAGATTTCCCCTTTCATGGCTGCGCCTGATAAGGCGCGTCTCCAGGAAGAGCAAAAGGATCGCGCGGCAGCCGCGTGCGAGACGCAGGATGGGCGCCATCAATGGCTGCGCCAAAAAGATGGAAGTTGTCGGCATCTTTGATTGTCGAGCCCCAAGCATAACTTTGTTGAGCGCCCCAGAGCACGTTCCTAGCCTCGGCCCATGAACGACTCGACTTCTGGGGGAGAAGTTGCAGGCGGCCGGTTGAATGAAGACTGGCTGGCCGTCTGGATCGGTCTGCTCCTTTTCGCCCTGGCGCTGGTTCATCTGAGCGGTCTCGATCTGCTCGGCTGGGCCGTCACCACATCGGTCTGGACCGACCCCGCCGCCGCGATGGCGCCGGTGGGCAAGGCCTATGCCGCACTCGGCGGCGCGGGGGCACTGGTCGCCACCTATCTGGGCCTCCTCGTCGTCCTCGGCGCGGGCGCCGTGGCGCTGGGGCTGGCGCTCGGGCGGTTCGCTGCGGCGTTCACGGTCGTTTTCGTCATTTCCTACGCCTCGTGGATCATCGGCAGCCATGCGCATCTGGCGGCGGTGACGCCGGCGGAACTGGAGAAGTTCGGCATTGGCTGGTCGCTGCGGCTGACCAACGAGGGCGGCTATATCGTCGCGTTGATTGCCGGGTTGATCGTCGCCAATTTTTTCCCGCGTCTTGCCGAGTGGCTGCACGAGGCGATCCGGCCGGAGCTGTATATCAAGATCGCGATCGTCGTGCTCGGCGCCTTTCTGGCGGTGACGGTGGTCGGCCGGCTGGCGCTCGCCAGCACGCTGATGCTGCGCGGCGCGGCGGCGATCATCGAGGCCTATCTGATCTACTGGGCGGTGGTCTATTACGTCTCGCGCAAATGGTTCGGCTTCAACCGCGAGTGGGCGGTGCCGCTCGCCTCGGGCATCTCGATCTGCGGCGTCTCTGCCGCCATTGCGACCGGCGGGGCGATCCGCGCGCGGCCGGTGATCCCGGTGCTGGTTTCGTCGCTGGTGGTGATCTTCGCGGTGGTCGAGGTGCTGATCCTGCCATTTCTTGCGCAGACATTCCTTTCTGACGAGCCGCTGGTGGCGGCCGCATGGGTAGGGCTTGCGGTCAAGACGGACGGCGGCGCGGTGGCGGCCGGCGGCATTACAGAGGCGCTGATCCTCGCCAAGAATTCGGCGGCGGGCATCCATTACGAGCCCGGCTGGATCCTCGGCACCACCGCGACGGTCAAGGTTTTCATCGACGTGTTCATCGGGGTGTGGGCCTTCGTCCTCGCCTATATCTGGACCAACCACATCAACGTGGCGGAAGGCGGCGAGCGAGCCAAGGCGCGCGAGATCTGGGAGCGCTTCCCCAAGTTCATCATCGGATTCGTCATCACCTTCGCGATCTGCTTCATCATCGCGGTGAGCGTGGGACCGGAAACGCGAGCACGGATGACGCCGGCCATTGCGGAGGCCAACACCTTCCGTGTGATCTTCTTCATCCTCACCTTCTTCTCGATCGGCGCACTCTCCAACTTCCGCAAGCTCTGGCAGGACGGCTTTGCCAAGCTGGCCGCCATCTATTTCCTGTGCCTGTTCGGCTTCGTTATCTGGGTCGGACTGGTCATTTCCTGGCTGTTCTTTAGCGGCATCAAGCCGCCGATCGTGGCCTGATCCCAAGGAACCCGGCATGAGCGAACCCAATCTGCGCGAGGAACTGGACAAAGCCGAGGTCGAGCCGCTGCTGCCGATCGAGAAGAAGCTGATCGGCTGGAGCCTCGGTATCGGCGTGGCGATGCTGATCGCGCTGGCGGCGCTCAATCATTTCCTGCCGCCGGTGTAGCGGGCTGATTATTCGCGTTCTGCGCGGGCGGGAGGCCGGGGCCTGCTGCAAGTCCTTTCCGGCCTGGTCTCCGGCCTGCGTAGGAGTCCATTGTCCGCGTGAAACGTCCGGCCACCGGAGAAGCGCCGCGAGGGCGGCGCCGATGCGCGCCGGGCGCTCGCACGATCCGGCTGTTCTTCGCCTCCGGGCGTGATAGGGGGCGCGTCATGAGGATCATCATGCTCTGCCGCTGGCTCGGCGTTGTTGCCGGCACGGCCCTGCTCGCAGGGGCGAGCGCATCCCAGCAGCCCGGGGCGGCGCGCTATGCCGTGCTGGCGGAGAGTCCCGGCGTCTCCCCTCAGGCGCTGCGCGAGGCGATCGATCCGCTGTTCGATGCGGAGGCGGAGCCAGCCACCGGCGAGACGCGGGCGCTGGTCGTCATGCGCCACGGCACGGTGATCGCCGAGCGTTATGCGCCGGGTTACGGGCCGCAAAGCCGCTTCCATTCCTGGTCTATCGCCAAGACGGTGACGGGGCTGCTCGCCGGCATCATGGTCTCGGACGGGCGGCTGGCGCTCGATGATCCCGCGCCGGTACCCGCCTGGCACCAGCCGGGCGATCCGCGCGGCGCCATCACGCTGCGGGAGTTGCTCCAGATGCGAGCGGGCCTGCGTAACGAGGAGCAATGGCAGCCGGCGGTCCACAGCGACACGCTCGACATGCTGGTGGGCGAAGGCGCGCGGGATCAGGCGGCCTTCGCCATCGGCAAGCCGCTAGTCTATCCGCGCGGCCAGCGCTTCGCAGACAGCAGCGCCACCAGCATGATCCTTGCCGGCATCATGACCGACCTGCTCACGCCGAGTCGCGATCCGCGCGTGCGGCGCGACGCGATGGCGCGTTTCATCGCCGCGCGATTCACCGGGCCGCTCGGCCTCACCAGCTTCGTGCCCGAATATGATGAGAGCGGCACATTGCTCGGGGCGGCGATGATGCACATGTCCGCGCGCGATTATGCCCGCATCGGCGAGTTCATCCGGCGGCGCGGGAATCTCGACGGGCGGCAGGTCGTCTCGGACAAATGGTTCGACCTGATGACCGCGCCCTCGCTCGCCAACCCGGCCTATGGCATGCACATCTGGCTCAACCGCGCCAGCGACCAGACCCTGTTGTTCCCCGGCGAGGCGTTGCCCACGCTGATGGCGGCCGTGGGCAATCGCGGCCAATATCTGCTGATCTCGCCCGAACAGGGCCTGGTGGTCGTCCGCCTCGGCGTGACGCGCGAGGAGGACATGGACGCGCTGCGCCGTGCCATGGCGCGGCTGGTGCGACGCTTCCCGAGTTGAGCGGGCGCGCGTCTTGGCGGGGCTAAAGAATGTCTCCGTGTAAGGACACGCCGGAACGCGCTAGATGGGTCTGTAACGATCAGGGAGCCTGGCATGAAACTCCGATCTTTTCTGAACGCCTTTGCCGTGCTGGCGCTGAGCGCGGTCGCGACGCAGGCAGCCGCCGTGCGCGCCCCGCGCGTCTCCGTCGCGACCCTCGACAAGCTGCCCCAGCCGCTGCCGCTGCCTTATGACGAGAAGGCCAATGCCGACCGGCAGGTCGCCGCCGCCAAGGCGCGCGCGGCGAAGGAGGGCAAGAAGCTGCTTCTCGACCTGGGCGGCAATTGGTGCCCCGATTGCCGCGTGCTGGCAGGCGTGCTGCATTTGCCCGAAGTTCGGGCGTTCATCGACAAGCATTATGTGCTGGTCATGGTCGACGTCGGCCATTTCGACAAAAACGCGCAGGTCGTGCGGCCCTATGGCGTAACCAGCCTCAAGGGCGTGCCGGCGCTGCTGGTCGTCGATCCCAAGAGCAACAAGCTGTTGAACCGCGACCATCTGTTCGCACTCGCCGATGCCCGGCGCATGACGCCGCAAGCGCTGGCCGACTGGCTGGCGCAGTGGGTGTAGAGGCGGCGAGGGCAATCGGGTCCGAAGGCTGGCTGCCTTTGGCCTCTCCCTACAGCCGGAACCGCCCCTCGATCACGGTGCGGCATTGGCCGGAGAGGATAGCGCGGTCGCCGTCCAGCTTGCAGCCGATATAACCGCCGCGGGAACTGGCCTGGTAGGCGGTGAACCGATCGCGACCAAGGTGCTGCGTCCAGTAGGGCGTGAGCAGGCAATGGGCGGAACCGGTGACGGGGTCCTCGTCGATACCGGCGCCGGGGGCGAAGACGCGGCTGACAATGTCGGTTGCGCGGCCCGGCGCGGTGGCGATCACGAGGATGTTGCCCTCGCGAGCCAGCGCGGGGAAATCCGGTGCGAGGGCACGGACGGTCGCCTCCTCGGCATAGACGACCAGCAGATAGCCGCCCTCGCGCCAGCGCATCTCGACCGGCGCGCCGCCGCCGAGCAGGGCGGCGATGTCTGCGCGATCGGTCGGCTGCATGGTCCAGGCGGGCAGGTCGAGGGCATAGCCGTCGTCCGCGCGGCGGACGGCAAGGTCGCCTGCCTGACGGGTGCGGAAGCGGATGGCATCGCGCTCCCGGTCCATCAGCACATGGCCGCTCGCCAGCGTGGCATGGCCGCATAGGGCGACCTCGACCGCAGGGGTAAACCAGCGTAGCTCGTAGTCCGCGCCGGCATCTGGCCCGAGCGGCACCGTGAAGGCGGTCTCGGCGAGGTTGTTTTCCTGGGCAATGGCTTGCAGCACCGCGTCCGGCAGCCAGGCGTCGAGCGGTATCACCGCTGCGGGATTGCCGGTGAAGGGTCCGTGCGCGAAGGCATCGACCTGGGTGAACGGGAGATCAGTCATCGCTTGGCCCCCTCGGCTGGCTTGAGGTCTGCGAGCACATCGCGCTCGGCGATGGGGTCATCGCTGTCCATCTGCCCGACGGGATCGACGTGGATGAGCAGCTCCACGCCGGGAAAAGCTGCGTGCAGCCGGGCTTCCAGCGCCTCCATGAGGGTATGCGCTTGTGCGACCGTCATGGCGGGGTCGACCCAGATGTGGAACTGGACGAAATCATGGGCGCCGCTGCTGCGCGTGCGCAGATCGTGGATCCCCTGGAGTCCCGGGTGGCCGGCGGCGGCGGCAAGGAAGCGCTCGCGCTTTTCCCGCGGCCATTCCTTGTCCATCAGTTGATCGATGGCGTGGGTGGCAGTGCGCCAGGCGTTGAGGATCAGCCAGACGCCGATGGCGAGGCCGAACAGCGCATCCGCGCCGTGCAGGTGCAGGAGTGCTTCGAGCACAAGCGCGGCGATCACCGAGACGTTGAGCGCCAGATCGCTTCGGTAGTGAAGGTGGTCCGCATTGATCGCGACCGAGCCGGTGAGCCGGACGACGCGCATCTGATACCAGACCAGCGCCAGCGTCAGCCCGATCGCGACCAGTGAGACGCCGACTCCATACTCGATTGCGGCCGGCTCGCCGCCGCTGCTGAAGCGCTGTGCCGAACGGATGATAATGCCGAGCGCGGCGACGCTGATCAGCGAAACCTGGAACAGGGCGGCGAGCGCCTCCGCCTTGCCATGGCCGAAGCGGTGGTGATGGTCGGCCGGCTGCGCGGCGACCCGCACGGCGATGAGCGTGACGAGGCTGGCAACGAAATCCAGCCCGGTATCGGCCAGCGAGCCGAGCATGGCGATCGACCCGGTGCGCCAGACCGCATAGCTTTTGAGCGCGGCGAGAATCAGCGCGACGCAGACCGAGGCGATGGCAGCGCGGCGGTTGAGCGCACCACTGATCGCAAGCTGGCTCGCCGGCTGAGTGGGCGCCGGGTCGGTCACGGGAACAGCATCGCCGACCGCCAGCCGCCCGCACCGTCCGCCTCATAGACGGTGCGTTCGTGCAGCCGATGGGCGCGGTCCAACCAGAATTCGATCCGCTCAGGGATGACGCGGAACCCGGACCAGTGCGGCGGGCGCGGGACCGGCTGACCTTCGAAACGAGCGGCCACCTCCGCGAAGCGCGCCTCGAAAGTCGCGCGGTCGGGCAGGGGGCGCGATTGGTCGGATGCCCAGGCACCGAGCTGCGAGTCGCGCGAGCGGGTGGCGAAATAGGTATCCGCCGTGGCGTCGTCGACGCAGCTGGCCGGCCCTTCGATACGGATTTGCCGGCGCAATGACTTCCAGTGGAACAGCAGCGCGACATGCGGATTGGCGAAGATCTCGGCCGCCTTGCGCCCCTCGAAATTGGTATAGAAGATGAACCCCTCCGGCCCGTGCCCCTTGAGCAGCACCATGCGCACAGCAGGGCGCCCGCGCGCGTCCGCCGTGGCCAGTGCCATGGCGCTGGCATCATGAACCTCGCTGGCGCGGGCTTGCGCAAACCAGGTATCGAACAGAGCGAAGGGATCGTCGGTGGTCGTGGTCGCGGGGAGGGGCGTGTCGATCTGCTTTGTCATGATAGGATCGTCTAGAGCATTTTCGTCGAACGCGGAACCGCCGGCCTGCGCCATTCATGCGCGGGCAAGGCGCTCGGGCCTAGGTGGGCTAGGGGTGGCATCGACCGCATGCCGAAGGAGCCGCCATGTCCGTTTGTCGCCTGACCTCTGCTGTCTTGATGATCGCCGCGCTCGCCGCGGCCGCGCCGGCGCTCGCCCAGCCCGGTTGGGGGCGCCCCGGCTGGGCGTCCTCCCCCTATGGCGGCTGGGGCACCACGCGTGCGCAGCCGCGCAGTGACGGGCGGGATAGCCGCGAGGGACGAGTGGATGCAGCCCAGTTCGTGGCGGACGATGCCGGCGATGCGCTCGGACACGGCCCGATCGCGGTGGTCGCGGCGCCGGAGGAAGGCAGCGCGGCGCAAGCGCCGGGTGATCGCGCCTATTATGAGGCGGCGGTGATCGACCAGCTCGTCAAGGCCGGTTACGACACGACCGCGCCCAATCCCGATGGCGGGCAGGTGGCCGAGCTGCGGATCGTCCGCGAGATTTTGGTGCCGCCGGAGGCCAAGCGCAAGCCGGTGAGCGGTGAGGGGATGGTCGGCGTCTCCAACCGCGGTACGATGACCGGCATGGCCATCGCCGTTGATCTCAGCAAGCCGAAGAAGGCGCTCGTCTCCACCCGGCTTGAAGCCCGGCTGCGCGACCGCGTGACCGGCAAGGCGCTGTGGGAAGGGCGCGCCGAGATCGCCACGCGCGAGGGTGACGCCAAGTGGACCGATCAGGCGATTGCGGGGCGTCTCGCGGCGGCCTTGTTCGCGCATTTTCCTAACCCCTCGTAGAGCCGCGTCGTCAGCCGCGAGGCGTCAGCCACTTGCGGCGGCGCGCCAGAATCGCCAGATGAAGGCACGGCGCGGGTGCGCCGCTAACAAATGGTGACAAACGGGGCATGGCTGATCCTTATTCTTTGCTGGGGGTGCCGCGCGGGGCGGACGAGGCGGCGATCAAATCCGCCTATCGCAAGCTGGCCAAGGAACTGCATCCGGACCGGAACAAGGACAACCCAAAGGCCGCCGAGCGCTTCAGTGAAGTGACGCGCGCCTACGATCTGCTCTCCGATAAGGACAAGCGGGCGCAGTTTGACCGGGGCGAGATCGACGCGGACGGCAACCCGACCCATCCCTTCGGCTACGGTCAGGGCGGCGGGCATGGCTATGGTGGTGCCGGCGCGGGGCCCGGCGGTTTCGATTTCAATTCCGGCGGCGCGGATTTCGGCGATATTTTCGAAGGGCTGTTCGGCGGCGGTCGCCGTGGCGGCGGCTTTGGCGGTTTTGGCGGACGCGGCGCACCGCCGCCCCAGCGCGGCGCGAATGTCGCCTATCGCCTCTCGGTCCCGTTCGTCGATGCGGCCACGCTGGCGCCGCAGCGCATCACGCTGGCGGACGGCAAGACGATCGACCTCAAATTGCCAGCCGGCGTCGAGAGCGGCACGCAGATGAAGCTCGGCGGCAAGGGTCAGCCCGGCCCTGGCGGTGCGGGCGATGCCATCGTCACCATCGAGGTGGCGGCGCATCCGTTCTACACGCGCGACGGCGACGACGTTCGGCTCGACCTGCCGATCAGCCTCAACGAGGCGGTCGCCGGCGCCCGCGTCAAGGTGCCCACCGTTGACGGGCCCGTGATGCTCAGCGTGCCGGCGGGGGCCCGATCGGGCCAGACGCTGCGTCTCAAGGGCAAGGGTTTCACCCGCAAGCGCGGCGGGCGCGGCGATCAGCTCGTCACCCTGCTGATTGACGTGCCCGGCGACGATCCTGCGCTCAAGAGTTTCATCGAGGGCTGGCAGGATACGCGTCCGCTACGCAGCAATCTGGGAGTCTGAGGCAGGCGGGCAGGCGGGTTGTGAGACGGGGCGGTGGATCGGATTCCTGTGAATCCTGCCCCCATGCTACCCGCCCGACCGTCTTCTGTTGGGCTCCTGCCTTCATCCACACCCGTTCGCGGCCACGCAGCATGCCGCGTGACAGCGCGCGCGCGTGGCCTATAACCCATGCTGGGCCCGACCGCCGGAGAAGCGGACTCGCGAGTCCCATCGAGGAGAGGGTGCGTGAAGGGACAATATCTGTCGCCGCCGGTCGACGACCGGTCGCTTTGGGACGCATGGCTGAGCTACCACAATTTGCCCACCATGCTGGCCGCGGACGAGGTGGGCCTGTTCGATGCGCTGGTGGATGAGCCGTTGGCCGTGGCCGCGCTGGCCGGGCGCTGCAACGTCAACCCTCGCGCGCTGGCCATCGTCAACAGCCTGCTGTGCGCGCTGGGGCTGCTGGTGCGGCGGGATGGGCGCTACGGGCTGACGCCGGTCAGCCGTCACTATCTGGTCAAGAGCAGCGATTTCTACTGGGGGGCGCTTCTGGCGGGCTTCCGTCAGGCGGCGCCTTCCACCGAGCTGATCGTCGCCGCGCTGGCTCCGGATGCCCAGCATCAGGGCGGCGAGAATGCCAAGGGCTGGGAGGCCGGGGAAATTCCGGCCGAGCGGGCGCGCCACATCGCGGCGTTCATGCACGCGCATAGCTGCGCGGCGGCGGTGGGCGCGGCGCAGCATCCCGTTTTCGAGCAGGTCGAGCGCCTGCTCGACATCGGCGGCGGATCGGGCGTGTTCCCGATCGCCATGGCGCAGCGATGGCCGCATTTGCGCGGCACGATCATGGACCTCGATACGATGTGCGAGGCGGCGATGCATTATGTGCGCGAAGGCGGCGTGGCGGGCCGGGTGGATGCGATGGCGGTGGATATGTTCCGCCAACCCTGGCCCACCGGCTATGACGCGCTGTTCTTCTCCAACGTGTTCCACGACTGGAACGACGAGACGTGCCTGCTCCTCGCCCGCAAGGCGTTCGAGGCGCTGCCGTCCGGCGGGCGGATCCTGTTGCATGAGGCGCTCGTCAACGACAATCTCGACGGGCCGGCGACGGTCGCGAGCTTCTCCATTCTGATGCTCTATGGCACGCAGGGGCAGCAGCGTGCGCTACCGGAGTTGACCGCCCTGTTGCGCGAGGCCGGTTTCGTCGATTGCGAGGCCCATGCGACCTGCGGCTATTACTCGCTGACGATCGCGCGCAAGCCCTGAAAGGGGCGCCTGCCGCATTCCTGTCCGCAAGCGTTTCCCTCCGGCGCGAAAGCGCTCTAGGATGGCTGCGATGCTCCGCTCGTCCCCCGAAACGCCCGAAGCGCGGCGCCATCGGCTCAAGGACCGGCGCGCGCGGCTACAAGCGGAGATCAAGCGTAGCCCGTTTGGCATGCGGGTGTTCACCGTGTTACGTCGGGTTGCGGTGGGCGTCTATTCGGATGGCTTCATCCACGCCGGCAACCTCGCCTATCTCACGCTGGTTTCCCTTTTTCCCTTCTTCATCCTCGCCGCCGCCGCCGCGCAGTTGCTCGGCCAGACACGGGCGGGGTTGGAGACGGTCAACGCCTTCCTGCTCACCGTACCGCCGGGGGTGGCCAACGTATTGCGCCCGGCCATTACCGACGTGCTGACCGCGCGCACCGGCAATCTCCTGTGGATCGGCGCGTTGGTCGGCCTGTGGACGGTGGGCAGCCTGATCGAGACGATCCGCGATATATTGCGCCGGGCTTACGGGACGAAATCGACCCAGCCCTTCTGGCACTACCGGCTCCGCGCCATGGGGTTGATCATCCTGAGCGTGTTGGGGGCCTTGGTCGCGCTCTCGCTCCAGGTGCTGTTGGTCACGGCCGAGGCGCTGATCGGTCGCTTCCTGCCTTTCGCGGAAATTGCGCTGGAAATTCTGGCGGCGACGCGCTTCGTGCCGACGGCCATGTTGTTCCTGGCCCTCTATTTCCTGTTCGTGGCGCTAACGCCGGGTCAGTATCGCATGGGGCCCTTTCCCAAATGGCCGGGCGCCTTGTTCACCGCGCTCTGGTGGTATGGAACGACCTGGCTGCTGCCGGTCTTCCTGGCTAATCTCGCCAATTACAGCCTCACCTATGGCGGTCTGGCGGGGGCGATGATAACGCTCATTTTTTTCTTCGTGATCGGACTTGGCATGGTAATTGGCGCCGAACTCAATGCGGCGCTGGCCGAGTTTCCCGATGATGGAGAGCCAGCGAAAGAGACGGAGGAACAGCCGACATGACCGGCCTTATGGCAGGCAAAAGGGGGCTCATCATGGGCCTTGCCAACGATAAATCGCTCGCCTGGGGGATCGCCAAGGCCTTGCGCGCGCAGGGGGCGGAGCTTGCCTTCTCCTATGTGGGCGAAGCGCTGGAAAAGCGCGTGCGCCCGCTGGCGGAGGAGCTGGGATCCGACTTCCTGCTCTCCTGCGACGTGGGAGACATGGCCGCAATCGACACCTGCTTCGCACAGCTCGCCGAGCGCTGGCCGACGATCGACTTCCTCGTCCACGCTATCGGTTTCTCGGACAAGAATGAGCTGCGCGGCAAATATGTCGACACCAGCCTCGACAATTTCCTGCTCACCATGAACATCTCGGCCTACAGCCTTGTGGCGGTGACACGGGCGGCGCGCCCGTTGATGGCCAATGGCGGATCAATTCTCACCCTGACTTACTATGGCGCGGAAAAAGTGATCCCGCACTACAACGTCATGGGCGTTGCCAAGGCGGCGCTGGAGAGCAGCGTCAAATATCTGGCCGTTGATCTGGGGCCGGAGAATATTCGAGTCAATGCCGTCTCCGCCGGGCCGATCAAGACGCTCGCTGCCTCGGGGATTGGCGATTTCCGCTACATCCTTAAGTGGAACGAGTTGAACAGCCCGCTGCGCCGCAACGTCACCATCGAGGATGTCGGCGGCGCGGGGCTCTATCTGCTGTCCGATCTGGCCTCCGGCGTCACCGGCGAGATCCATCATGTCGATGCCGGCTACAACGCTATCGGCATGAAGGCGGAGGACGCGCCGGACATCGCCCTGGCGTGATAATTGTGAGCGTTCAGAAGTGTTTCTGACGATCCGGAAAGGCAGACGACAAAGCATCTGGAGCATGGGCCGCAAGCGTATCGGCCCATGCTTCCGAACGTTGCAAATTCAAAGGGATGGCTCCGGTGATCGGAGTCAGCCGGCGAAGCGCCGATACATGGTGTAGCTTTTTGGTATCCCGGCCACGCGCTCGACATGCAGGGCTCCGTCCGGGAAGTAGCGCTGCATTTCCATGGAGGAAAGAACCGTGGTGCCCTTCACCATGTCGGTCCATTCGGGCACTTTCTGTTCCCAGGTCCTGATCAGGCGCTGCTTGAGAGATGGCGGATAATACCACCAGAAGGGCATGCCTGTATGCGCCTCCAGGGGGAAATATTTGCTTGGCGTCTGGACCTGGTACCCGCGGCCCAGCCGTCGCACTTCATGCGCGAACCGGGCCTGTTTAGCGGCGTCCCCCACATGCTCGATCACGCTGTTGGAGAAAGCGATGTCGAAGCTGCCATCTGCATGGCCTTGCATGTCGGTCGCATCACCTTCCACGAAATGGAAACGGTGCGGGCCGCACGTCGCATAATCGACGGTGACGCCCGGCAGGTTGACGACCGTGATGTCGAGTGGCGTCGAGACCCACTGCCAATTATAGCTGGTGCCGCCGAGGTCGACGATTCGCATGCCGGGCTTGACGCCCATGGTTTGCTCGAAAAAGGCCATCCGACGCGACCGGAGAACCGGTATAATGCGTTCATAAAAGCCATACAGCAGTTTCAAGCGTGTCGACATGCGCGGCTTTCTAGCTTTGATAAGTCGTGATCGACAGATAAGGGGGCGTGAGTGGTGGCTCGCTACCTCACGTGAGGTAGAGGTGCTAAATATTGGAATATAAGCGATTATCACGATAATGGAATAGATTCCATGAGCTTGAATACATTCGGGCGGGTCTTCCGCTTCACCACCTGGGGAGAGAGTCACGGGCCGGCGATCGGCGCGGTCGTGGATGGCTGCCCGCCGGGCCTTACGCTGAGTGAGGAGGACATCCAGCCCTGGCTCGACAAAAGGCGTCCCGGCACGTCGCGCTTCACCACGCAACGGCGCGAGCCGGACGCGGTGCGCATTCTCTCCGGCGTATTCGAGGGCAAGACGACCGGCACACCGATCAGCCTGATGATCGAGAATGTCGACCAGCGCTCGAAGGATTATTCAGAGGTCGCCAAGGCCTATCGCCCCGGCCATGCCGATTACGCCTATGACGCCAAATATGGCTTTCGCGATTATCGCGGCGGCGGGCGCTCATCGGCGCGCGAGACGGCATCGCGCGTGGCGGCGGGTGCGGTAGCGCGGCTGGTGATCCCGCAGGTGCGCATCATGGGCTATGTCAGCGAGATCGGCGGCGACGGGATCGACCCGGCCAGGTTTGACGAAGCCGAGATCGGCAACAATCCCTTCTTCTGCCCGGATGCTGCGGCAGCCGTCCGCTGGGAAGCCCTGATCGACGCTGCGCGCAAGGACGGCTCCTCGCTCGGCGCGGTGGTCGAGTGCGTGGCGACCGGCGTACCGGCCGGCTGGGGCGCGCCGCTCTACGCCAAGCTCGATAGTGAGCTGGCGGCGGCCTGCATGAGCATCAATGCGGTGAAGGGGGTCGAGATCGGCGACGGTTTCGGCGCTGCGCGGTTGCGCGGCGAGCAGAATGCCGATCCCATGCGTCCCGGCGGGGACGGGCGGCCGGCGTTTCTCGCCAACCATGCGGGCGGGATCGCCGGCGGTATCGCGACCGGCCAGCCAATCCGGCTGCGGGTCGCCTTCAAGCCGACCAGTTCGATCCTCATTCCCGTCGAGACGGTGACACGCACGGGCGAAGCGAGCGAAATCATGACAAAGGGCCGGCACGATCCCTGCGTCGGTATTCGCGGCGTGCCGGTGGTCGAGGCGATGGTCGCGTTGGTGCTCGCTGACCAGGCGCTGCTCCATCGGGCACAATGCGGTTGAGGATGACGCGCCATGGCTGAGTTGCGGCAGGCCACTGGTCTGCTGCGCGTGGAGACGCCCGGTCAGGCGCTGGTCGAGATCAGCCGCGAGGTGGCGCGGTGGGTCGCCGCGCAGGGCATGAACGAGGGGCTGCTGACCTTGCTCTGCCGCCACACCTCCGCCTCGCTCACCATCCAGGAGAATGCCGCGCCGGCGGTGCAGCGCGACCTGCTCGACTGGCTGGCGCGCATCGCTCCGGAGGGCGCGCATTATCATCATGACGACGAGGGGCCGGATGATATGCCGGCCCATATCCGCGCGATGCTGACCGGCGTCACCCTCTCCGTGCCGCTGATCGGCGGACGGATGGCGCTCGGCACATGGCAGGGCCTGTATCTGGTAGAGCATCGTCGCGTACCCCACCGCCGCGAAATCGCACTGCATCTCCTCGGCAGCTGAGGCGCGCGTTCGCCGCCTGACGCCTCATTCTAACGAACGCCAGCCGGTGAACCGTGCAAGACTCGCGCCGGCAGGCCCGGCGTGGTCTTGGCGTGGCGCAAAACGGTGTGTCTTAGAGAAAGTGGTTCATGTGCCGAGCGGTCACGCTGAGCCGACGACTTCGGTACCGTGTCATCCATTCCGATTCTCGGTATCGCCCTTTGGGGGCCCCGTTTGCGACCGCGGGGTCTCCATTTTCCCGAGCAGTGTTTGCGCGGCCCCATTCACGCTGTTAGCCTGCGGGGAAGGGCCACAGGGACACAGCGTAAAATGACCGCACAGACCGCACAGGGGGAGGCCAGCGGGCACGGTAGCCAGCGCCTGCAATATTGGATGCTGGGGGGCTTTCTGGCGGGGCTGGCGCTCGGGCTGGTCGTCCATGCCGTCGCCGCCGACGCGGTCTGGGTCCATGCGGTAACCACCTATATCACCCAGCCGATCGGTCAGATTTTCCTGCGGCTCCTGTTCATGCTGGTGATTCCGCTACTGGTTTCGGCGCTGATCGTCGGCGTGGCGGACATGGGGGAGGCGCGGCACCTGAGGACGGTGGGGCTGCGCACCCTGCTCTATACCGTGATCGTTTCCTCCATCGCGGTTGCGATCAGCCTAGCCATGGTCAACTTGTTCCAGCCCGGCGCGGGTGTTGATCCACAGTTGGCGCGGGGCATGATCGACGCCTCCGCAGAGGGCGCGGCCTCCATTGTCGAGCAGGCCGGCGCATCCAAGACCGGGGTCGAGGCGCTGGTGGCGGTCGTCCCCACCAATTTCGTCGCTGCGATGAGCAGCAACGATATCCTCGCGGTGATGTTCTTCGCCCTGTTCTTCGGCATCGGCTTCCTGCTGGTCGATCCCGCGAAGACGGCGGTGCTGAAAGCCGGGGTGGAGGGCGTGTTCGAGGTGTCGATGCGCCTCATCGGCCTCGTGATCCGCATGGCGCCGCTCGCCATCTTCTGCTTCATGTTCAACCTTGCCGCGCAGTTCGGCTGGGACCTGATCGGGCGCCTCTCCGCCTATGTGTTCGTCGTGCTGGTGGCGCTGGCCTTGCAGATGTTCGGCGTCTTCTCGCTGATCCTCGCGCTGATTGCGCGGAAGAACCCGGTCGCCTTCTTCCGTGAGACGCAGGAGGCGATGCTGATGGCCTTCTCGACCGCTTCGTCCAACGCGACGCTGCCCACCTCGCTGCGGGTGGCGGATACGCAACTCAAGCTGCCGCGCCCCATCGCCCGCTTCGTCCTCACCATCGGCGCCACCGCCAATCAGAACGGCACGGCGATGTTCGAGGGGGTGACGGTGATCTTCCTCGCGCAGTTTTTCGGCATCGACCTGACGCTGGGGCAGCAGCTCGTGGTGATGCTGATCTGCATCCTCGGGGGCATCGGCACGGCGGGGGTGCCGGCGGGATCGCTGCCGGTGATCGCGCTGATTCTCGGCACCGTGGGCGTGCCGCCGGAGGGCATCGGCCTCGTGCTCGGTGTCGATCGCTTTCTCGACATGTGCCGCACCGCGCTCAATGTCATCGGCGATCTGGTCTGCGCGCAGGTAATCTCCAGCACGAGCCGGCCGGAGGATTTCGCCGCACCGGAGGCGGGTGATGGATGAGCAGGATATCGAGACTGCCCGGTCGTTCGCTCGCAAGGTCGATTTCGGACGGGCTGCGGAGGATTATGGCAAGCACCGCGCCGGTTTTCCGGACCATTTCTTCGAGCGGATCGTCGCTCAGCTCGGCCTGACGCCGGGGCTGCGGGCACTCGATCTGGGCACCGGCACGGGGAGCATCGCACGGGGCCTCGCGCGCCTTGGTCTCACCGTGACCGCCATTGACCCCAGCGAGGCGCTGATAGCGCAGGCGCGCCGGCTCGATGCGGAGGCGGGCGTGCAGGTCGATTATCGTCCGGGCGCGGCCGAGGCACTGCCTTTTGCGGACGGCGTCTTCGATGTCGTTCTGGCCGGCCAGTGCTGGCACTGGTTCGACCGGCCGGCGGCGGCGCGCGAGGCAGCGCGGGTGCTGCGCTCCGGGAGCGCGCTCGTCATTGCCCATTTCGACTGGCTGCCGCTGCCCGGCAATATGGTGGAAGCGACCGAGGATCTGATCCGCACGTACAGCCCGGATTGGGGGCTGGGGCGCGGCACCGGCCTCTATCCGCACTGGTTGGCGGGCATGAGCGGTGCCGGCTTTGGCGGAATCGAGACCGCCTCCTTCGATGTGGCGCAGCCCTACAGCCATGAGGGTTGGCGCGGCCGCATTCGCGCCAGCGCGCCGGTGAAGGCCAGTCTCGACGCGGCGGCGGTCGCGCGCTTCGATGCCGATCTCGCTACGTTGCTGGCGGAGCGCTTCCCACAGGACCCGCTGGCGGTGCCGCACCGTGTCTGGTGGGCTGCGGGGCGGAAGGGAGCACCGTTCGCCGATATCCCATAGGGGGCTGCGCGAGGTGCGTTGGTGGTCCGGCGAAAGCAGGGGGCTTTGGCGCATGGGCGGCGCCTCACCATGCTGGTCTCCTGTCTGTGCAGCAATATGGCATCGTTCCACGCCCGCTCACGGGCACCTTGCGTCGCCGGATGATCTGGATCAGACTTCCATCGCTCCGATAAGGAGAGGCCAATGACTGCAGACCCCCCAGCCCATGAGGAGAGCCTCGCCCGCGATCTGGCGGCGCTCGATGCACTTGGCCGGCGGGATGCGCTCGGTTGGATTGGCGGGGCGGGCGTGCTGGCACTGCTCCCGGCGGCCAGCAGAACCCGGGCGGCCGAGCAAGCCGCTCGCTGCCTCGTCGCCCCCGCCGAGACCGCCGGGCCCTTCCCGGCCGACGGCACCAATCGGGCGCCCGGCCCCAGCAGCAATGCGCTGGCCGCGCCGGGAATCGTGCGCAGCGATATCCGCGCCAGCTTTATCGGCTCGGCGCGCGTGGCGGCGGGCCTGCCGCTCGACCTCACGCTGACGCTGGTCGACGCCAACGGCTGCGCGCCGCTTGCCGGGCGTGCCATCTATGTGTGGCAGAGCGACGCGGACGGACTCTATTCGCTCTACAGTGCGCCGCGGGAAAGCTATCTGCGCGGCGTGCAGAGAACGGACGCGGCGGGGCGCGTGCGCTTCACCACCATCGTCCCCGGCTGCTATGCGGGGCGTTGTCCACATATCCATGTGCAGGTGTTCGCCGGTCTGGACGCGGCGTTGACCGGGCGGGACGCGTTGCTCACCTCGCAGCTCATCATTCCGGCGGAGATGGCGCGGGCTGCCTATGCCGATGCCGTCGCCTATCCCGGATCGGCCGAGAGCTTCGCGCGCTTCGCGTTGGCGCGTGATTATGTGTTCGCGGACAACAGCCCGGCGGAGCTGGCTGCCATGACACTCGCCGTTATAGGGCACGGGCGGGGCCGCTATGCCGCGCAGGGCCGCATCGCTCTCGGCTGACCGCTGCGTCCGCCGCTCTTGGCAAGTGGGTGCGCGGCTCCTAACTCGGGGTCGATGACAGGAAACGAGCAGGCGCGGGTGAGCAGGGCCCCAACGGGCTGGGCGACGCTCCGGCGCTTCCTGCCCTATCTCTGGCCGGTCGGCGAACCGAAGCTTCGCGCGCGCATCGTCATCGCGCTGCTGCTGGTGCTGGCTGGCAAGGCGATCACGCTCATCATGCCCTTTGCCTACAAGGGCATTATCGACGCGATGGGGCCGGGCATGGAGGGCGGCGTACTGCTCGCGCTGGCGTTGGTGCTGGCCTATGCCGGCGCGAGGTTCGGGGGCGTGCTCTCGGAAAATTTGCGCAGCGTCGCCTTCGAGCGGGTCGGGCGGAACGCCCAGCGGCTGATGGCCGAGCAGGTGCTGCGCCACTTGCACGACCTCTCGCTGCGCTTCCACCTCAACCGCAAGACTGGTGGTGTCACGCGCGTGGTGGAGCGCGGTACGACAACCATCGAGACGATGCTGCACTTTTTGCTGTTCAACATCGCGCCCACCGCGATCGAGCTTCTGGCGGTTTGCGTCATCTTCCAGGTGAAGTTCGGCACCGGGCTCGTCGCGGCGACGCTGGTTATGGTCGGTGCCTATATCTGGTTCACCCAGACAGTGACGGAGTGGCGTAATCATCTGCGTCGCGAGATGGTGGACCTTGATACCGGTGCAGTCGCGCACGCGGTGGACAGCCTGCTCAACTTCGAGACGGTGAAATATTTCAGTGCCGAGGACCGCGAGGCGGCGCGCTATGGGCAGGCGCAGCGCCGCTACATGGATGCCGCGACCAAGAGCAACAACAGCCTCGCCATGCTCAATATCGGCCAGGCGTTCATCACCAACCTGATGATGGGCGGGGCGATGGCCTTCACCGTATGGGGCTGGAGCAAGGGGCGCTTCACCCCCGGCGACGTGGTGCTGGTCAACGCGCTGCTGATGCAGCTTTTCCGCCCGCTCGACCTGCTCGGCATGGTCTATCGCACCATTCGCCAGGGGTTGATCGATATGGAGGCGATGTTCGGCCTGATCGACACACCTTCGGAGATCGTCGACAAGCCCGGTGCGCCGCCGCTGCGGGTGACGGCCGGCGAGGTGCGCTTCGAGGACGTGGTGTTCGGCTACGACCCGGAGCGCACGATCCTAAAGGGCGTCAGCTTCACCGTGCCGCCGGGCAGTACGCTCGCCATCGTCGGCCATTCGGGCGCGGGCAAGTCGACCATCGCGCGGTTGCTCTACCGTTTCTACGATATCCAGGGCGGCCGCATCCTCATCGATGGGCAGGACATCGCGCAGGTGCAGCAGGCGTCGCTGCGCCACGCCATCGGTATCGTGCCGCAGGACATGGTGCTGTTCAACGACACCATCGGCTACAATATCGGCTACGGGCGGGACGGCGCCACGCAGGCGGAGATCGAGGCGGCGGCGAAGGGCGCGGCCATTGATCGCTTCATCGAGGCGCAGCCGCTCCGGTATGACACGCGGGTGGGCGAGCGGGGGCTCAAGCTCTCGGGCGGCGAGAAGCAGCGCGTCGCCATCGCACGCACGTTGGTCAAGGATCCGCCCATCCTCATCCTCGACGAAGCGACCAGCGCGCTGGACAGCCGCACCGAGGCGGCCATCCAGAGCGTGCTCGGCGACATCGCCGCGCGGCGCACCACGCTCATCGTCGCCCACCGCCTCTCCACCATCGTCCATGCCGACCAGATCATCGTGCTGGAGGACGGCCGGATTGTCGAACAGGGCGGCCATGCCGAGCTGCTCACCAAGGGCGGTCATTATGCGCAGATGTGGGCGCGGCAGGCGGCTGAGCGGATGAATCCGCAAGCAGGCGAAACGTCGCTGGAGGATGCCGCCGAGTAGAAGCGGTGATACTCGCCTATTCTTTTCGCGAATAGCGCGCATCGTGCGATAATCCGCGCGATCACGATCGCGACTCATATGGGCGCAGCACGATTGGCTGGAGCTGCATCAGGTAACCCCGGCGCATGATCGAGCAGACTGGCTGATAAGTCACGATCTGAGGGGACTAGTCATGAAGAACGTGCTTCTGAAGGCCGCAGCACTTGCCTGCGCGCCCATGTTTTTCTTGTCCGCTGCGCCCGGTGCCGCGCAAACCTACCCGACCGACCCGGGCGACTTCTGGGATGTGACCGGCATCGAGATGCTCGATGGCGGCGACCTTCAATATCTGCAGTGGATCGCATCGGAGTGGAAGAAGGAGCAGGAATTTGCCAAGTCCAAGGGCTGGATCAAGTCATACCATGTCCTGTCCAACCTCTACCCGCGTCAGGGCGAAGCGGACCTGTATCTTGTGATCATTTATGGGGATTTCCCCAATGCCAAGGCCATGCTTGATCAGCGCAAGGCCTATATGGACTGGCAGTCGAAATCGCTCGACCAGCTCAACAAGGAAAACGGCAATCGTGCTGCTTTCCGTAAGGTGGTGGGCAGCGAGTTCCTGCAGGAACAACTCTTGAAGTGAGCGCTCGGCGCGGCGGCGTGTCGTGTCGCCGCGCCTGCGCAAGCTAGCAGACGCGCAGGATCATGCCCGGCACAAGGCGCGGGAGGAGTGCGCGCATGCTTTCCGGGGCGACCGCGACGCAGCCTTCGGTGGGCTTTGGCAAGCCGGCTTCGCCGATCACCCATTGGTGGAAGAAAATGGCGCTGCCTAGGCCGGGCACGGGCGGCGTATCATTATGGCCCAGCACGATGATCGCATCATAGGCCTGATCGGCGCGCACCAGCCGTTCATGACTGGTGGCGCGGGGCAGGCGGACGGGGCGATTGTAGGCCCGATCGGTTGGATCGTCGCTCCAGCCGTCGTCCGGCCTGATCCAGCGCCAGGGGATGGCAGGGGCGTGCGTCGCGCTGATACGCTCCGGCCGCAGCAGCGCGGCGCGGATCGGCCAGTCGCCGCGCGGCGTGGCGCCGTCGCCCTCGCGCTTGTCGGCGGCGTCGATCAGGCCGCCCTTGCCGATGACGCAGGGGCAGGTCCAGTCACCCAGCGTCAGCGTCCCGGCGGCGCCGTCGACGAGGATCGCGGCATCCGAGCTCATCAGAGGTCGTGGCCGGTGCGGTCGCGCTTGGTTGCAAGGTAGCGCTCGTTATGCGGGTTGGCCGGAAGGGCGAGCGGCAGGCGCTCGGTGACGGTGATCCCGGCTGCTTCCAGCCCTCCTACCTTGGCGGGGTTGTTGGTGAGCAGCCGGACTGCCTTGATGCCGAGCAGGGCCAGCATTCGCGCCGCCACGCCGAAATTGCGCGCGTCGATCGCGAAGCCGAGGCGGACATTGGCATCGACCGTGTCGAACCCCTGATCCTGCAGCTCATAGGCGCGCAGCTTGTTGATGAGGCCGATGCCGCGCCCCTCCTGCCGCAGATAGAGCAGCACGCCCCAGCGCGCGCCGGCGATTTCGTGCAGCGCGGTGTGGAGTTGCGGGCCGCAATCGCACTTGAGGCTGCCGAGAACGTCGCCCGTCAGGCATTCGCTGTGCAGCCGCACCACCGGCGGGCTGCCGTCCGGTTGACCGACGATGAGCGCGACATGCTCGCGCGGATCGTCGGTCGAACGGAAGGCGACGATCTCGGCATCCTCGCGCGCCTCCACCGGCAGGCGCGCCCGCGCGGCGATGGCGAGACGCGCCGGGTCGGCATAAGCGGAGATCGCCTCGGCGGCCACCTCAACCTCGGCCGGGGCATCCGCGTCGCCTATGAAATAAGCCGGCAGCAACCCCGCCAGGCGGGCGAGCACCAAAGCTTGCGAAGCGGCTTCGGCCTGTTTGATCGGTAGCGCCCAGAACGGTCCCTTGAGCGGTGTCGCCAGATCGCTGACCGGGTCCGCGATCGCCATCGCCGCCGCCGGCCCGTCGATCCAGGACTCGCGCGCGATCAGCACCGGGGCGTGCGGATCCGCTGCCTCGCGCTGGTTGGCGAGCTTGAGCGTCGCGCCGCGTGCTGCCGAGAGTAGCAGAGGGGCTTGTCCTTGCGGGTCGAAGGCGGCGAGGCTCTGCGTCGTCGCGCCCTCGACGGGCAGCAACGCCAGCGCGCCGTCGTCGCCGATCAAACGAATCGGCCAGCCGCGCCGCAGAGCGTCGATCGCACGGGCTGCGGCGCGCGCGTCCATCAGAAAACGAATTCCGTGATGAGCGCCGCGTGGTCCGAGGGGCGCGCCCAGCCGCGGACTGGCTCCGCAACGACATGCGAGACCGCCTTGGCGGCGACTTCCGGGCTCGCCCACATATGATCGAGCCGGCGGCCACGATCCGACTTGGCCCAATCCTGCGCGCGGTAGCTCCACCAGGTGAAGAGGCGGCCGGGTGGCGGTACGAAGTGGCGACCGAGATCGACCCAATTGTGCGCCTTCTGGAGCCGGTCCAGCAGCTCGCATTCGATGGCGGTATGGCTGACCACGTTGATGAGCTGCTTGTGGCTCCAAACGTCGCATTCCAGGGGGGCGACGTTGAAATCGCCGACGAGCAGGGTCGGCACGTCGAGCTTTGACGACCAGTCGATCATCCGTTCGAAGAAATCGAGCTTTTGCCCGAATTTGGGATTGATCGTGCGGTCCGGCTCATCGCCGCCTGCGGGAACGTAGACATTCTCGATGCGGAGGCCGTTGTCGAGCCGCACGCCGACATGCCGCGCTTCGCCGTTGGCTTGCCAGTCGAGACGGTCGTCGTCGCGGATCGGCACCTTGCTGGCAATCGCTACACCGTGATGCATACGCTGGCCGTGCAGCGCGAGATGATTGTATCCATGGCGGCGGAACAGTCCCTCGGGGAACACCTCGTTCATCACCTTGGTCTCCTGCAGGCACAGGATATCAGGGGCATATTCGATCAGGAAGCGCTCGACGATTTCGAGCCGCGCACGGACGCTGTTGATGTTCCAGGAAGCGACCTTGAGCGTTTGGCTGGCTTTTATGGACATGGCGCTGTCCCTAGCGGCCCTCTCCCCCAAACCCAAGCGCCCGAGGCAAAAAACTTCTTCGCACGGGGACGCGGGCTGGCTCTTCCAGACAAGGAAAACCCCCGCTCCGGGGGGCGTGGAACGGGGGTCTCATATGCGCTTGCGGCGCGCTTGTGGCACCGGACCAGCCGAGCAACAGGGGGGAATCCCGGCCGTTTTCCCGGTGCCACGCAATCTAGATATCGCCGTTCAGATGAGCGCTGGATGAATGAAACTGTTCAGGATGGTGACCGTCGCGCGTCCGGGTCGCTTCATCGCCGCGGGCCGACCTGATTGGGGCGCGGGTCGCGCCAACGGAAGGCTGAATCCGCGATCGGAATGCCATATTTCACGTTGGTCAGCCGGATGGTCGTGCGGTTGCCCTGCGCATCCCTCGCGACCCACCCGTAAAGGTCAAGGCCGGATGCGGAGGCGGAATTGCGCAGGAAGACGAGGTTGAGCACGCCATATTCCGGATGGGCGGGGTCGCGCACGTCCACCGAGACGACGCGCGCATCGCCCGAAGGCACGATCTTGCCGAAGCGGGTGAGGTCGCGCGATGGATCGAGCAGCGCGCCAAGCGGCGAGTTCCGGATGGGCCATCGCTGCTGCTGGTTGACCTGATAGTCGATCATGTAGAGCGATTTGCCATCCGCAACGATCAGCAGATCGCTTCCCTTGCCATAGTCGAAGCGGACATGGCCGGGCTGCTTGAGCAGCAGCCTGCCGGTCGAGATCTGGCCGTTGCGATCCGTCTGGGTGAAGTCGGCGCTGAGCGTATTGATGCCACGAATGGCGCGGTTGACTGCGGCCAGATCGTCGTTGTCGGCGGCATGAGCAGGCACAATCACCACAGGCGCGAGCGCCGCCAGCGGCACGGTGAACGCGGCGCCGATGGTCAGCGCGCGGGCGAAGGGTCGAAGAATGCTTGTCATGACGGGAGGGTTAAGGATGCCGGCTTGAATGTCCACTGAATGCGACAGACTGCACCATAAGCGGACGCCGTGCCAGCATCAGGCTTGCAATCTAAGGCTTTGGACGCGCCAGCCGCTTCGGTCGAACCCCTCGGCCAGTGCCTGCAAATCGAGCCCTGAAGCGCGCAGAATGTCGATCAGCCGGACTCGCACTGTGGCCGCACTAAGGCGGCGCTCTCAAAACATGAGAGCGCCGGGCATATGGCAGCACTGGCCCCAAGGCACGTTGGGGCAGGGGGCAATGCCGCCTTCGCTCGATCCCGCGGCGGCCACCGGAACCAACATCACCCGTCAGAGATGGGCAGGCGCCCCCACCATTGCCGCCACCCGCGCAGCAATCGCCAGCGATGCGGTGAACCCCGGCGATTCAATCCCGAACAGATTGATGAGACCCGAGAGGCCATGAACCGTCTCGTCCTGCAAGACGAAGTCCGCAGTGGCCATGCCCGGTCCAGCCAGCTTTGGCCGGATGCCGGCATAGGCGGGCTGGAGCCGATCCTCCTCGGCTTCCGGCCAGATCCGCCGCGCCGCAGCAAGGAACGCCGGCTTCAGCTCCGGGTCGACCGTATAATCGATCGTGTCGACCCAATGGATGTCCGGCCCGAAGCGCGCCTGCCCACCAAGATCCAGGGTGAAATGGGTGCCGAGGCTTGCAGGCCCGGGCACAGGATAGATCAACCGTGAAAACGGGACCCGTCCGGCGTAAGAAAAATAACAGCCCTTTGCCAGGAACAGGGGGGGCACGAGCATCGGGTCGAGCGCTTCGATCGTCTGCGCCAGCGCCTGCGCTCCGAGCCCCGCCGCATTGATCAGGATCGGCGTTACCAGCCGTGTTTCTCCAACCCGCACCTCCCAGCGCGCCTGTTTCCTCGCGATGGTGGCCACCGGGGCATCGCACACCAGCATGGCACCGTGTGCTTCGGCTTCGCCGAGCAGCGCCAGCATCAGGCCGTGCTGGTCAACGATGCCGCTCGAGGGAGAGTGGATGGCGCCCGCGCACGCCAGAGCCGGCTCGAGCGCGCGGGCCTCGGCAGCATCAAGCCGCACGAGATCCTTGACCCCGGCCACGGCGCCGCGTGCCATGATCGCGTCGAGCGCGGGAAGCTCCTCCTCGCTCGCCGCGATGATCAGCTTGCCGCAGCGCCGATGGGCGACCCCGCGCCGCTCGCAGAAATCGTAGAGGCGCTGGCGCCCTTCAACGCACAGCTCTGCCTTCAGGGATCCATCGGGATAATAAAGCCCGGCATGGATAACGCCGCTGTTGCGCGCGGAGGTAATGGTTCCGAACTGCTGTTCGCGTTCAAGGATCATCACCTCGTGACCGGCGCGCGCCAACGCGCGTGCGATCGCCAGCCCCACGACACCCGCCCCGACAATGATTGCGCCGACCTCATCCATCGTCTTGTTCTTAGCGTAAGGCGCCCGGCGTTTAACCCGCTTTGTGTCACCAGCGGCCGCACCGCCAATCTCGGTCGATTGGGTTATGCAACTAACATTGGACGAGCGTCACCGGCACACTGTAAACTTGTCCGATCATAGGAGAGAGCTGGATGGCTACGACATTGGCGTCGGACGCGCTCGACATCGGCAGGATCGATCTCCCGCTCGGCACTTACATTCCAACGCTCGATGCTGGTGGCCGCCAGGCCAATGGCACGGCCGACGCGGAGCTTGGGCGCGCGATTTTCAATGTCGTGGATCAGGAGGGCGCGCTGCTGATCAGGTCGGACATGCGGGACGCTGCCGATCTGTCGGCGTTTCTCGCGGCGATCGGCCACAAGCCCTTTTCTTCCTATGTGGGAGGAACGGCGATCCGATCCGCGCCGGTGGCGGAGCATGTCTTCAAGTCCACCGAGCTGCCGGCCGATGTCACGATTCCGCTGCATCAGGAAATGGCCTATGTGGCGGTGATTCCCGACTATATTTCCCTGTTCTGCAGTTCCGCCGCGTCCGACGGTCAGAAGACTAATCTGGTCGGTGACATGGTCACGTTCACACGGAGCTTGCCGGACTGGGTGTTTGAAAAATATCGGGGCCGGACAGCGCGGTTGCGTCGGTTCATGCCGCCACGCGGGACCGACCATGGCATGTTCCGACTGCGGCGATGCTGGAACGACATGCTCGGTACGTCGGACCGGGAGGAGGCGCGCGCCATCGCCGCCGAGCGCAATTGGGACCTGCGCTGGACCGACAATGATTTTCTGGAGGTGCTTCAGGAGCCGTTCCCGTTTTTCCGTCAGCACCCGATCCATGGGGAGATCTGGTGCACCCAGGCCTTCGCCTATCTCCCGGTGATCCAGTCCTACCTCGCCAAAATGGATGGGCGCATCGACGATTGGAACAGAATGCAGGTCGCGATGGTCGAGGCGCCGGAGACGCTGGATACGGCCGTCCTCGATGACGGATCGCCCCTGGATGACGATGATGCGCTGTTTATCCACAAGCGGTTGGAAGAGCAGACGTTCCGGATCGCGTTACAGCAAGGAGAGCTCCTCCTCCTCGACAATATTCTACGCGCCCACGGTCGATCTCCCTTCCACGGGACGAGGACCATCTTCGTCGCCCTGGGCGTGCGGCACTGAGCAAGGACAGGCGCGAAGGATCAAATGGATGGCACGCACGAACGCTTTTGATGGACTGCCTCAGATGACGACCGAGGCGGCCGCCGCGACCCGGTCGGTTCGCGATCAGGTCAGCGACGAGGAATGGGCGATCCGGGTGGATCTGGCCGCCGCCTATCGCCTGGTGGCCCATTTCGGCTGGGACGATCTCATCTTCACGCATCTTTCCGCCCGCGTGCCCGGGCCGGACCATCATTTCCTGCTCAATCCGCTCAACCTGATGTTCGATGAGATCACCGCCTCAAGCCTGGTCAAGGTCGATATTGAGGGCAAGCCGGTGATGCCGACACCCTACGCCACGAACCCGGCCGGCTTCGTCATTCATTCCGCCCTGCACATGAACCGACCGGACGCTCATGCCGTGATGCATCTGCACACGTCTTACGGGCAGGCTGTCTCGGCGCATGTCGATGGCCTGTTGCCGCTCACCCAGACGGCCATGGCGATCCGCGACGACATCGCGTTCCATGATTTCGAGGGGATCGCCGTCAACCTCGACGAACGCGAACGGCTGGTCGCGGACATGGGCGACAAGCACGCGCTGCTGCTGCGCAATCATGGCACATTGGCCGTGGGTGAAACCGTCGGGGAAGCGTTTCTCCGGCTCTATTTCTTGGAGCGGGCGTGCGAGGCTCAGGTGCTGGCCCTGACGGCCGGCCCGGCGAACATCAACAAGCCGAAACAGGGCGTGCCGGAGATCACGAGCGAACAGGGCAGAGCAGGGGTGAAGACGATTGCCAACAGCTTTGCTTGGCCTGCTCTCCTTCGCAAAGCGTATCGGCTCGATCCTGCCTTCGCAGACTAAAGACGCGGGTCTTGGAGGCCTGAAGCGTGAGCCACGCGAATGGCATCCGACTTAGGTTCAGGACTCATTGATTGAGCCAGAAGATGACGGTTGCAGCGATGCAGATTGCGGACATGAAGGTGTGGGCGCATCGATCATAGCGGGTGTGGATACGGCGCCAGTCCTTGAGTTTTCCGAACATGTTCTCGATCCGGTGGCGCTGGCGGTAGAGCGCGGTGTCGTGAGGGATGGGGACCTTGCGGTTGGCCTTTGACGGGATGCAGGGCGCAATGCCACGCTCGGCCAGAG
>DASRXX010000005.1:0-547728 GCA_035654015.1 Sphingobium sp. | reverse complement strand
GGCGTCGATCTGGTCGTACGCCTTGAACTCGCCGAAATACTTCGTGATCGCTGCAGTCGTCGACGTCTTGCCATGGTCAACGTGGCCGATCGTGCCGATGTTTACGTGAGGCTTGTTGCGCTCAAACTTACCTTTTGCCATTTCCGGCTCTCCGTTCCTGATCCCGCAAGGGGAAATTCATTCAAAACTGGTGGGGTGCACCCCGGTCACTTCTGACCGGAGTACTTTGCCTGGATTTCCTGTGCGACGTTCGACGGAACCGGCGCGTAATGGTCGAAGACCATCGAGTACTGGGCGCGGCCCTGCGACATGGAGCGCAGGTTGTCGACGTACTTGAACATGTTCGCCAGCGGCACGTTGGCGGAGATCACGACGGCGACGCCGCGCGATTCCTGGCCCTGGATCTGGCCACGACGGGAGTTCAGGTCGCCGATGACGTCGCCGACATAGTCTTCCGGCGTCACGACTTCGACCTTCATCATCGGCTCCAGAAGCTGGGCGCCGGCTTCGCGGGAGGCTTCACGGAAGCAGGCACGCGATGCGATTTCGAAGGCGAGGACCGAGGAATCGACGTCGTGGAAGGCGCCGTCGATGAGCGTCGCCTTGACGCCGAGCATCGGGAAGCCTGCGAGCGGACCCGAAGACAGGACGCTTTCGATGCCCTTCTGGACGCCCGGGATGTATTCCTTCGGAACAGCACCGCCGACGATCTTGGATTCGAAGACGAAATCTTCGCCGTCCGGGTTCGGTTCGAACACGAGCTTCACGCGGGCGAACTGGCCGGTACCGCCGGTCTGCTTCTTGTGCGTGTAGTCCTTCTCGGTCTTGCGCGTGATCGTCTCGCGGTAGGCGACCTGCGGGGCGCCGACATTGGCTTCGACCTTGAACTCGCGCCGCATGCGGTCGACGATGATGTCGAGGTGAAGTTCGCCCATGCCTGCGATGATCGTCTGGCCGGATTCCTCGTCGGTCTTGACGCGGAAGGACGGATCCTCGGCAGCGAGACGGTTGAGCGCGAGGCCCATCTTCTCCTGGTCGTTCTTCGTCTTCGGCTCGATGGCGATCTGGATGACCGGCTCGGGGAATTCCATGCGCTCGAGGATGACCGGCTTCAGCGGATCGCAGAGCGTGTCGCCCGTGGTCGTGTCCTTGAGGCCGGCGAGAGCGACGATGTCGCCTGCGAAGGCTTCTTCGATGTCTTCACGCGAGTTGGAGTGCATCTGCAGCATGCGGCCGACGCGCTCGCGCTTTTCCTTGACCGTGTTCATGACCGACGTGCCCTTTTCGAGCTTGCCGGAATAGATGCGGGCGAAGGTGAGCGAACCGACGAAGGGGTCGTTCATGATCTTGAAGGCGAGCATGGAAAGCGGCTCGCTGTCGTCGGCATGACGCTCGATCTCGGCTTCCGTCTTGACGTCGATGCCCTTGATCGCCGGGATGTCCGCCGGGGACGGCAGATAATCGACGACGGCGTCGAGGAGCGGCTGGACGCCCTTGTTCTTGAACGCGGTACCGCAGAACATCGGGTGGAACTTCACCTCGATGGTGCCGCGGCGAACGAGTTCGCGGATCTTGTCGTTGTCCGGGTAGTTGCCTTCGAGATAGGCTTCCATCGCGGCTTCGTCGATTTCGACGACGGTCTCGATGAGCTTCTCGCGGTATTCTTCGGCCTGGGCCTTCATGTCTTCCGGGATCTCGACGACGTCCCACTGGGCGCCGAGCGATTCGTCGCGCCAGACGAGAGCGTTCATCTCGATCAGGTCGACGACGCCCTTGAAGTCGCTTTCAGCGCCGATCGGCAGCTGCATGACGACGGCGGTCGCGCCGAGACGCGACTTGATCATGGACACCGAGCGGTAGAAGTCGGCGCCCGTCTTGTCCATCTTGTTGCAGAAGATCATGCGCGGAACGTTGTACTTCTCGGCCTGACGCCAGACGGTTTCCGTCTGCGGCTCCACGCCGGCGTTGGCGTCGAGAAGGGCGATCGCACCGTCGAGCACGCGCAGCGAACGCTCGACTTCGATGGTGAAGTCGACGTGGCCGGGGGTGTCGATGATGTTGAAGCGGCGGGTCTTGCCGTCACGGCCCTTCCAGAAGGTCGTGGTGGCGGCCGACGTGATCGTGATGCCGCGTTCCTGCTCCTGCTCCATCCAGTCCATCGTGGCGGCGCCGTCATGGACTTCGCCGATCTTGTGGGACTTGCCGGTGTAGTAGAGGATGCGTTCGGTCGTCGTCGTCTTGCCGGCGTCGATATGCGCCATGATACCGAAATTTCGGTAGTCTTCGATTTTATATTCGCGAGCCATTAACGGACTCCTTTCGAGACGTCTAGTTTCGGTTACCAGCGGTAATGCGAGAACGCACGGTTGGCGTCGGCCATCTTGTGCGTGTCTTCGCGCTTCTTGACGGCGCTGCCGCGGTTGTTCGCTGCGTCCATGAGTTCGCCGGAAAGGCGCTCGACCATGGTCGTTTCGTTACGCTTGCGGGCAGCGGCGATCAGCCAGCGGATGGCCAGAGCCTGACGACGCTCCGGACGGACATCGACCGGAACCTGGTACGTCGCACCACCGACGCGGCGCGAACGCACTTCGACGTGCGGGGCGACGTTGTCGAGGGCAGAATGGAACACGGTCACCGGATCCTGCTTGGCCTTGCCCTGGACGACATCGAAGGCGCCGTAAACGATCGTTTCGGCGACGGACTTCTTGCCGTCAAGCATGATGGCGTTCATGAACTTGGTGACGACGAGGTCGCCGAACTTCGGGTCCGGGTTGATCTCGCGCTTTTCTGCTCTATGGCGACGGGACATATTTTTCGTCTTTCTTCAAAAGGTTCCGACCAGCGAAATGGCGCCGGTTACTGTATTATTTCGGACGCTTCGCGCCGTACTTGGAGCGGCGCTGCTTGCGGTTCTTGACGCCCTGGGTGTCGAGAACGCCGCGGATGATGTGGTAGCGCACGCCCGGCAAGTCCTTCACGCGGCCGCCACGGATCATGACGACGGAGTGTTCCTGCAGGTTGTGGCCTTCGCCCGGGATATAGCCGATGACTTCGAAGCCATTGGTCAGGCGGATCTTGGCGACCTTACGCAGAGCCGAGTTCGGCTTCTTCGGGGTCGTCGTGTAGACGCGGGTGCAAACGCCGCGCTTCTGGGGGTTTTCCTGCAGGGCAGGAACCTTGTTGCGCTTAACCGACGCCTGGCGCGGCTTGCGGATCAACTGGTTTACGGTAGGCATATAACCATCCCTTGCAAATCTAGTCTCGTTACCCTTGCGGGCGGATCGTCGTCACCCTTGCGGGCGAGTACATGGCCACACGCGTGTTCATGCGCAATAAGAGGCCATTCCGCTTTTACGGATGGCCTCGTTAGGCAGAGGACGCGCTATAACCGCGTCATGCGTGCAGCATTCATGTTCTCAACGTGCGTCGAGCCCTGTTTGAGGCGAACTTCAGAACGAGTCATTCCGAACCAGCCAGCCTCACATAGGCTCTGATGGCGTGCGGAATACTGACTAAAGGGTCAAAGGTCAAGGGGCGGGGCGAAAGAATCCCGGCCGCGAAGGGCTGATACGCCTGAAAAGCAGGGCTTCGAGCCCCTCTCCTCTCCGCTTTAGCCAGCCTTCGATACGCAAAAGCCATCGCCCGGGAACATTAAGAAAGCATGAAGACGGAATCAACAGGAAAGCATTGCCGCACCGGCCGCCCGCCCACCGATTCCCTCCTCCGGCTTTTTTGCGAGGGCCGGCGATTTTGCGTTTGGGTCCGGCCGCCCTACCCTTTATAGAACGAGCACAACCCGATCCCGAAAGGAGACCGCCATGGCGTCCAGTGCCGACAACGACAACAACACGCTCGACGACCCGATGGTCTTCATCATCATCGGCAAGGCCTACGAGCGCGAGGGCGACGAGGGCATCGACATCCACGTCATGCTCAGCGCGCCGGACGACGACACGGCCGTGCGCGAGGCGTTGAACGCCCTTTCGGAGGAAGGGTTCCTCGAAGCCGACCTCGACCAGATCGGCACGCTCACCGGCGCACCGGAAGACGAGCCGCACGCCTCCGCCTACAAGGGCGCGCTCGAAGGCGAAGTCGCGATCATCCGCTTCGCATAAGCGCCCCCTCCCCGAAATGCAAAAGCCGCCCGGATGCCGGGCGGCTTTTTTGTTTGCGGGAAGAGGAAGGGCGGCGGACCGCCCTTCCCTTCGAGCCTTATTCGGCAGGCGTCGTCTCGCCGCCGGCGAGGTCCGCCAGCATCGGGGTGGCAACGCCGGCGCCGGTCGACTTGCGGCGCTCGTCGAGGATCATCTCGTCGCGCGCCGTCGCGATGCGGCGGATCTGCGTCATGGTGCCGCCCGTACCGGCCGGGATGAGGCGGCCGACGATGACGTTCTCCTTGAGGCCCTGCAGGCCGTCGGTCTTGCCGGCGATCGCCGCTTCCGTGAGGACCTTGGTGGTCTCCTGGAACGAGGCGGCCGAGATGAACGACGGGGTCTGCAGCGAGGCCTTGGTGATGCCGAGAAGGACCGGCTCACCCGAAGCCGGCTTCTTGCCTTCTTCGATCAGGGCGTCGTTGACGTCTTCCAGCTCGATACGGTCGACGTTGTCGCCGACGATATAGGTGCTGTCGCCGGCATCGGTGATCTCGACCTTCTGCAGCATCTGGCGAACGATCACCTCGATGTGCTTGTCGTTGATCACCACGCCCTGCAGTCGGTAGACTTCCTGGATTTCGTTCACGAGGTAGGAAGCGAGTGCTTCCACGCCCTTGATCGCCAGGATGTCGTGCGGCGCGGGGTTGCCGTCGAGGATGTAGTCACCCTTTTCGATGTAGTCGCCGTCCTGAAGGTGGAAGGGCTTGCCCTTCGGGATCAGGTACTCGACCGGCTCGACACCGTCTTCCGCCGGCTCGATCGTCACGCGACGCTTGTTCTTGTAGTCGCGGCCGAAGCGAACCGTACCATCGATCTCCGCGATGATGGCGTGGTCCTTCGGACGGCGGGCTTCGAACAGTTCGGCAACGCGCGGCAGACCGCCGGTGATGTCCTTGGTCTTGGCGCTTTCCAGCGGCGAGCGGGCAAGAACGTCACCCTGGGAGACCTTCTGACCCGGCTCGACGGAAAGGATCGCGTCGACCGAGAGCAGGAAGCGGGCTTCGCCACCGCGGGACAGCTTGGCGACGGCGCCGTTCTTGTCCTTGATGACGATGGCCGGCTTCAGGTCCGTACCGCGCGGCGTCGAGCGCCAGTCGATGACCGAACGCTTGGTGATGCCTGTGGATTCGTCGGTCGTTTCGAGAACCGAGATGCCGTCGACGACGTCTTCGAAGTGAACGGTGCCTTCCACTTCCGTCATCATCGGACGGGTGTAGGGGTCCCACTCGGCGAGACGCTGGCCGCGCTTCACCTTGTCGCCGTCGTCCACGAAGATCTTCGAACCGTAGGCGACGCGCTGCGCGGAACGCTCCACGCCACGCTCGTCGAGGATCGTGATCGCCATGTTGCGGCCCATCGCGACGAGGTTACCGTCGGAGTTGCGCAGCATGTTGCGGTTCTTGATCTGCACCGTGCCTTCATACGACGCTTCCAGGAACGACTGGTCGACCACGGTCGCCGTGCCGCCAAGGTGGAAGGTACGCATGGTGAGCTGGGTGCCCGGTTCACCGATCGACTGCGCCGCGATGACGCCGACGGCCTCGCCCATGTTGACGGGCGTGCCGCGTGCAAGGTCGCGACCGTAGCAGACGCCACAGACGCCGGTCTGGATCTCGCAGGTCAGCGCCGAACGGATACGGATCGACTGGATGCCGGCCTTCTCGATTTCGACGACGTCGGCTTCGAGGATCATCTTGCCGGCATCGACGATGCGCTCGCCGGTGATCGGGTGATCGATGTCATCGAGAGCCGTGCGGCCGAGAACGCGGGTGCCGATCGATGCCACGACCTGGCCTGCATCGACGATCGCCGTCATCGTGAGGCCCTTGTCGGTGCCGCAGTCGACATGCGTGACGATGCAATCCTGCGCGACGTCGACGAGACGGCGGGTCAGGTAACCGGAGTTCGCGGTCTTCAGGGCGGTGTCGGCCAGACCCTTGCGGGCACCGTGCGTCGAGTTGAAGTACTCGTTCACGGTCAGGCCTTCCTTGAAGTTCGAGATGATCGGCGTTTCGATAATCTCGCCCGACGGCTTTGCCATGAGGCCGCGCATGCCGCCCAGCTGGCGCATCTGGTTCGGAGAACCGCGGGCGCCCGAATGGGACATCATATAGATCGCGTTCATCGGCTTCTGGCGGCCGGTCTCGGGGTCGAACTCGACGGCCTTGATGCGGGCCATCATGTCTTCCGCGACCTTTTCGGTGGCCTTGCCCCAGGCGTCGACGACCTTGTTGTACTTCTCGCCTTGGGTGATCAGGCCGTCGTTGTACTGCTGCTCGTATTCCTTGACGAGGTTTTCGGTGTCACCGACGATCTTCGCCTTGGTATCCGGGATCACCATGTCGTCCTTGCCGAACGAGATGCCGGCGCGGCAGGCGTGGCCGAAGCCGAGCTGCATGATGCGGTCGCAGAAGATGACCGTGTCCTTCTGGCCGCAGTGACGGTAGACCGTGTCGATCATCTTGGAGATGTTCTTCTTGGTCATTTCCTGGTTGCAGATGTCGAACGGGATGTTGCCGTTCTTCGGCAGCAGCTCGCCGATGATCATGCGGCCGGGCGTCGTCTCATAGATCTTCGTGTAGGGCTTGCCGTCGGCGTCGACCGACTTGTAGCGGCCACGGATCTTCGCGTGCAGCGTGACGACCTTGTTTTCGAGCGCATGGTGCAGTTCGCCCATGTCGGAGAAGGCCATGCCTTCGCCCGGCTCGTTCTGGTTCTGGATCGACAGATAGTAGAGGCCGAGAACCATGTCCTGCGAGGGAACGATGATCGGTGCGCCGTTCGCCGGATGCAGGATGTTGTTCGTCGACATCATCAGCACGCGCGCTTCAAGCTGGGCTTCCAGCGAGAGCGGGACGTGGACGGCCATCTGGTCGCCGTCGAAGTCGGCGTTGAAGGCCGTGCAGACGAGCGGGTGCAGCTGGATCGCCTTGCCTTCGACCAGGATCGGTTCGAAGGCCTGGATGCCCAGGCGGTGCAGCGTCGGCGCACGGTTGAGGAGCACCGGATGCTCGCGGATGACCTCGTCGAGGATATCCCAGACTTCCGGCTTCTCTTTTTCAACGAGCTTCTTGGCCTGCTTGACGGTCGAGGAGAAACCCTTGGCGTCGAGGCGGGCGTAGATGAACGGCTTGAAGAGCTCGAGCGCCATCTTCTTCGGCAGGCCGCACTGGTGCAGCTTCAGTTCCGGGCCGGTCACGATGACCGAACGGCCGGAATAGTCGACGCGCTTGCCGAGCAGGTTCTGGCGGAAGCGGCCCTGCTTGCCCTTGAGCATGTCGGAGAGCGACTTCAGCGGACGCTTGTTGGCACCGGTGATGACGCGGCCGCGGCGGCCATTGTCGAACAGGGCGTCGACCGCTTCCTGCAACATGCGCTTTTCGTTGCGGACGATGATGTCCGGCGCGCGCAGTTCCATCAGCCGCTTCAGGCGGTTGTTACGGTTGATGACGCGACGATAGAGGTCATTGAGGTCGGACGTCGCGAAGCGGCCGCCGTCCAGCGGCACCAGCGGGCGCAGTTCGGGCGGAATGACCGGCACCACGTCGAGGATCATCCACTCCGGGCGGTTGCCCGATTCGATGAAGCTCTCGACAACCTTGAGGCGCTTGATGATCTTCTTGGGCTTCAGCTCGGACTTGGTGACGGCCAGCTCTTCCAGCAGGGCCTTCTGCTCGCCTTCCAGATCGAGGTTGATGAGCATCTGCTTGACGGCTTCTGCGCCGATGCCCGCTGTGAAAGCGTCCTCGCCATATTCGTCCTGCGCGTCGAGCAGCTCGTCCTCGGTGAGCAGCTGGTAGCGATCCAGCGGGGTGAGGCCCGGCTCGATGACGATATAGCTCTCGAAGTAGAGGACGCGCTCAAGCTGCTTGAGCTGCATGTCGAGCAGCAGGCCGATGCGCGAAGGCAGGCTCTTCAGGAACCAGATGTGCGCGACCGGCGCGGCCAGCTCGATGTGGCCCATGCGCTCGCGGCGAACCTTGGAGACGGTCACCTCCACGCCGCACTTCTCGCAGACGATGCCCTTGTACTTCATGCGCTTGTACTTGCCGCACAGGCACTCATAGTCCTTGATCGGGCCGAAGATGCGCGCGCAGAACAAGCCGTCACGCTCTGGCTTGAACGTGCGGTAGTTGATCGTCTCGGGCTTCTTGATCTCGCCGAAGGACCAGCTGCGGATGCGCTCGGGGCTCGCAATGCCGATCTGGATCTGGTCGAACACGTCGGGCTTGGCCATCGGGTTCGCGAAGGTGGTCAGTTCGTTCATGTCTCAATTCCCTCTTGAGGGCTGAATGTCGTGTCGGGAGGCGAAGCGGGGGAGGGAGCGTCGCCCTGTGCGGGCGACGCTCCGTCCGCTCCTATTCCGCCGCCTCGGGCAATTCCCCGTCGCTGTGGCCATCGCCGTCGGTGAGGTCCTCCAGGGCCGCCAGTTCGACATTGAGGCCGAGCGAGCGCATTTCCTTGACCAGCACGTTGAAGCTCTCGGGAATGCCAGCCTCGAACGTGTCGTCGCCCTTGACGATCGCCTCATAGACCTTGGTACGGCCGACCACGTCGTCGGACTTCACCGTCAGCATTTCCTGCAGCGTGTAGGCGGCGCCGTATGCCTGCAGGGCCCAGACCTCCATTTCACCGAAGCGCTGGCCGCCGAACTGCGCCTTGCCGCCCAGCGGCTGCTGGGTGACGAGGCTGTAGGGGCCGATCGACCGGGCGTGGATCTTGTCGTCCACGAGGTGGTGCAGCTTGAGCATGTAGATGATGCCCACCGTCACCTTGCGGTCGAAAGCGTCGCCGGTCCGCCCGTCATAGAGCGTGGACTGGCCCGAGTGATCGAAGCCCGCCAGTTCCAGCATGTCGATGATGTCCTGCTGGTTGGCACCGTCGAACACCGGCGTGGCGATCGGCACGCCCGTCACCAGGTTGGACGCCAGTTCGACGACCTGTTCCGGTGTGCGCGACCCGATCTCCTCGGCGTAAGGCTCGCCATAGATGGCCAGCAGGCGTTCCTTCACCGCTTCCGGCATAGCGCCCGGTTGCGGGTTGGGGTTGGCCTGGCGCCACTCTTCCAGAGCCGTCTTGATCTGCTGGCCGAGGCCGCGCGCGGCCCAACCCAGATGCGTCTCGAAGATCTGGCCCACGTTCATGCGGCTCGGCACGCCCAGCGGGTTGAGCACGAGGTCGACCGGGGTGCCGTCCTCCAGGAACGGCATGTCCTCCACCGGCAGGATGCGCGAGATGACGCCCTTGTTGCCGTGGCGGCCGGCCATCTTGTCGCCCGGTTGCAGCTTGCGCTTCACCGCGACGAACACCTTGACCATCTTGAGCACGCCCGGGGGCAGCTCGTCGCCGCGCTGCAGCTTCTCGACGCGGTCCTCGAACTTCTCGACGATCAGCTTGACCGCCTCGTCATACTGCGTCTTCACCGCTTCCAGGTGCGATTGAACAGTGTCGTCCGCCACCGCGAACTTCCACCACTCGTGCCGCTCGACCTCGCTCAGAAGGTCCTCGGTGATCTCGCTACCCTTCTTGATGCCCTTGGGGGCCGCCGTGGCGGTCTGGCCCAGCAGCATCTCGCGCAGGCGGTTGAAGGTGGCGCGGTTGAGGATGGCGCGTTCGTCCTCGCGGTCCTTGGCGAGACGGTCGATTTCCTCCCGCTCGATCGCCATGGCGCGCTCGTCCTTGTCGATGCCGTGGCGGTTGAACACGCGCACCTCGACGATCGTGCCGGCCACGCCCGGTGGCAGCCGCAGGGACGTGTCGCGCACGTCGCTGGCCTTTTCGCCGAAGATGGCGCGCAGCAGCTTCTCTTCCGGCGTCATCGGGCTTTCGCCCTTGGGCGTGATCTTGCCGACGAGAATGTCGCCCGGCTCGACCTCGGCACCGATGTAGACGATGCCAGCCTCGTCGAGGTTGCGCAGGGCTTCCTCGCCGACGTTGGGGATGTCGCGGGTGATGTCCTCCGGCCCGAGCTTGGTGTCGCGGGCCATCACCTCGAACTCTTCGATGTGGATCGAGGTGAACACGTCATCCTTCACGATCCGTTCGGAGATGAGGATGGAGTCCTCGTAGTTGTAGCCGTTCCACGGCATGAACGCGACGAGGCTGTTGCGGCCAAGCGCCAGCTCGCCCAGTTCGGTCGAGGGGCCGTCGGCGATCACGTCGCCGGCGTTCACCTGCTCGCCCACCTTCACCAGCGGGCGCTGGTTGATGCAGGTGTCCTGGTTGGAGCGCTGGAACTTCATCAGCGTGTAGATGTCCACGCCGGACTTGCCCGGCTCCACGTCTTCCGTGGCGCGGATGACGATGCGGGTCGCGTCGACCTGGTCGACGATGCCGGTGCGGCGCGCGACGATGGCGGCGCCGGAATCGCGGGCGACCGTCTCTTCCATGCCGGTGCCCACGAACGGGGCTTCGGCGCGGACCAGCGGCACCGCCTGGCGCTGCATGTTGGAGCCCATCAGCGCGCGGTTGGCGTCGTCATTCTCCAGGAAGGGGATGAGCGAGGCCGCGACCGACACGAGCTGCTTGGGGCTCACGTCCATCAGCGTGATCTGGTCCTTCGGCGCCATCAGGAACTCGCCGCCCTCGCGCGCCGAGATCAGGTCCTCGGCAAAGGTGCGGTCTTCGTTCAACTCGGCATTGGCCTGCGCGATGGTGTGCTTGGCCTCTTCCATGGCGGAGAGATAAACCACCTCATCCGTCACCTTGCCGTCGATCACCTTGCGGTACGGCGTCTCGATGAAGCCGTACTTGTTGACGCGACTGAAGCTGGCCAGCGAGTTGATCAGGCCGATGTTCGGGCCTTCCGGCGTTTCGATCGGGCAGATGCGGCCATAGTGGGTCGGGTGGACGTCGCGCACCTCGAAGCCCGCGCGCTCGCGGGTGAGGCCGCCCGGCCCGAGCGCCGAGACACGCCGCTTGTGCGTGATCTCGGAAAGCGGGTTGGTCTGGTCCATGAACTGCGAGAGCTGCGAGGAGCCGAAGAACTCGCGCACGGCCGCGACGGCGGGCTTGGCGTTGATGAGGTCGTTCGGCATCACCGTCGAGACGTCGACGCTGGACATGCGCTCCTTGACGGCGCGCTCCATGCGCAGCAGGCCGACGCGATACTGGTTCTCCAGCAGCTCGCCCACCGAGCGGACGCGGCGGTTGCCGAGATTGTCGATGTCGTCGATCTCGCCGTGGCCGTCCTTGAGGTTCACCAGTTCCTTGACGACGGCGAGGATGTCCTCGCGGCGCAGGGTGGTGATGTTGTCGTCGCACTCAAGGCCCAGGCGCATGTTGAGCTTGACGCGGCCCACGGCCGAAAGGTCGTAGCGCTCGGGGTCGAAGAACAGGCCCTCGAACAGCGCTTCGGCCGTCTCGCGCGTCGGCGGCTCGCCGGGGCGCATGACGCGGTAGATATCGCTGAGCGCGTGATCGCGGTCCTCGGCCTTGTCGACCTTGAGGGTGTTGCGGATCCACGGGCCGGTGTTGACATGGTCGATGTCGAGCAGCTCGATCCGGTCGATGCCGGCCTTGTCGAGCTTCTCCAGATTCTCAGGCGTAACCTCGTCACCCGCCTCGATGTAAATCTCGCCGGTGCCCTCGTTGATGAGGTCATAGGCGCTGTAGCGGCCGAACACTTCCTCGGTGGGGATGACGAGCGATTCCAGCCCATCCTTTTCCGCCTTCAGCGCGGCGCGCGGGCTGATCTTGTGGCCGGCGGCAAAGACGACCTCGCCGGTCTTGGCGTCGACGATGTCGAACGCCGGCTTGAGACCACGCCAGGCTTCCGTCACATACGGGATTTCCCAGCCATTCTCGCCGCGAACATAGGTGACCTTCTTGTAGAACTCGCCGAGGATTTCCTCGCTGTTCAGCCCCAGCGCATAGAGCAGCGCCGTCACCGGCAGCTTGCGCTTGCGGTCGATACGGACATTGACGATGTCCTTGGCGTCGAACTCGAAATCGAGCCACGAGCCGCGATAGGGGATGACGCGCGCGGCGAAGAGATATTTGCCGGAGCTGTGGGTCTTGCCACGGTCATGGTCGAACAGCACGCCCGGGGAGCGGTGCATCTGGGACACGATGACGCGCTCGGTGCCGTTGACGATGAAGGTGCCGTTCTCGGTCATGAGCGGCATGTCGCCCATGTAGACGTCCTGCTCCTTGATATCGAGCACGGAGCGGGTTTCGGTGTCCTGGTCCACCTCAAAGACGATCAGGCGCAGGGTGACGCGCATCGGCGCGGCGTAGGTGATGCCGCGCTGGCGGCACTCCTCGGTGTCGTACTTGGGCTCTTCCAGCTCGTAATGGACGAAGTCCAGCTCGGCGGTGCCGGCGAAGTCGCGGATGGGGAAAACGCTGCGCAGCGTCTTTTCCAGCCCGGAGACATAGCCGATGGCCGGGTTGGAGCGCAGGAACTGCTCATAGCTTTCGCGCTGCACCTCGATGAGGTTCGGCATCTGCACCACTTCGTGGATGTTGCCGAAAACCTTGCGGATGCGCTTTTTCGCGCTGTCACCGGCCGAAAGGGGGGGGAGAGCCTTGCTTGCCATGCGTGTCCTGCCTGAAATGGTCCCAAAAATTTTCGCATCGCAGCGAAAATTCAGCCGATATGACCCAGGGCGCACGCTCGATCGGCGACCTCAGCCACGAAAAAAAGTGCGGGCCGGGGCTGTCCGATCCGCACTGCAGCGTCTGGTGAACCTGCTCGTCACCCCATACAAACGCATACCGTGCGCAACTCGGTATGCTGGCCCGGGTGAGGGCAGGCGACTCCATGTGGTTGAGCCACAGGAAATCCGTGAAGGTCGAGATATAATCCTACAGCGTCGGAATGCAAGGACGAAGGGAGCGTCCGCAGCGTGCGCGGCCGTCCGCTCCCTCAGCCGTCAGCCACCCTTCTTATAAAAAACGCCGCACATGATGCGCGCGCCGCTGTTGCCGGCGGGGTCGGTTTTCATGTCGTCGGCGTCGGCGTGGATCACGAACGAGCCGCCATCGGCATCGAGAACGGTGTCGAGATCGCCGTGAACGGTGAACTCCATCGCGGCCGCGCCGGAGGCGTCTGCGACCAGCATCGGCAGGTCGCCGACATGCGAGCCGGCGGGATTGTCGAGACCATGCTGCTTGCCTGTCGGGTTGAGGTGTCCGCCGGCGGACGCGAAATCCTTGAGCGTGCACTGCCCGATGGCATGGATGTGCATACCGTGCGGACCCGGCGTCAGGCCGCGCGTCACCCGCACGGAGCCGGCCAGCACATGGCCGTTCGGGATCAGCGTTACCTGGCCGGTTTGCTGCCCGTTGGTGTCGTAGAGGATCGCTTCGGCGAACGGCGAGGCCGGCGGGGGCGCGCCGGGAGGAGCCTTGGGCGCACAGGCGACGAGGGTCAAAGAGAGGCTGGCGAGGCCGATGGTTGCGTAGGCGAGGCGGGGCATGGACATTGTGACCTCATCGATCTGGTGGGGATGGCCGCAGTCTATCGACTTGTGAGATGGGATCAACGCTTCGTCACGAAACAAATTGTCAAAGCAGTGCAATCATCGCCGCGATCTCTTGGGCGGATCGCTGCGCGGCGGCGCGCAGGTTGGTATGGAAATCGCCCGCACTGGTGTGGTTGGCGTCATCCGTCGTCGCCTTGATGCCGACCCAGGGCAGGTCGGCGGTGTGGGCATATTGCGCCAGCGCCGCCGTCTCCATGTCGACGAGATCGGCATCGAGTGCAGCCACCAGATGCGCGGCATAGGCGGCATCCTCGATGAAGGCGTCTCCACTGGCGATGACGGCGTGCGGCAGCGTCAGGCCGGGATTGGCTAGCGCACCATAGGTTCGGACCTGGGCCGGGCCGATCGGCCAGGCACCGGGCGGGTAATGGACGAACGCGTCCGCCTTGCGCGCGCCGTAATCGTGCTGGACCGCGTGGGCGAGATAGAAGCAATCGCCCTCGATCGCGCTTAGCTTGCCGGCGGTGCCGGTGATGGCCAACAGGTCGGCCCCGTGCAGCATATGCAGCCGCGCCGCCGCCGCGGCTGTGTTCACCTTGCCGATGTCCGTGGTCGCCAGCAGGACGGTGTGGCCGTTGGTCTCGATCCGGCGGACAGGTGGCCAATGTCCGTCGAGGGCATCGCCAAAGCCGGGCATGAAGGCGTCCGCCTCCTCGTCGAGCGCGGCCAGCAGGATGATCCTCATCGGGTCAGTGCCCGTCGAAGCGGACCAGCGCGATCGGTGTCACGCCTTCCGCGCGCAATCGTTCGCCACCACCCAGATCGGGCAGGTCGACGATGAAGAGTGCCGTATCCACCACGGCGCCCTGGCCACGGAGCAGCGCCACGCCAGCAAGGGCTGTGCCGCCGGTGGCGAGCAGGTCGTCGACCAGCACGACGCGCTGTCCCGGCTGGACGGCGCCGAGATGCATTTCGATCCGGTCAGAGCCATATTCGAGCGCATAGTCCACCCCCACCGTCTCTCCGGGCAGCTTGCCTTGCTTGCGCAGCATCACCTTGCCCTTGCCAAGCTTGTATGAGAGCCCGGCCGCAACGATGAAGCCGCGCGCCTCGATGCCTGCGATCAGGTCGATCTGTGCCGGGTCAATCGCCTCTGCCAACCGGTCGATGGTCGCGCGGAAGGCGGTCCCGTCGAGCAGCAGCGTCGATACGTCGCGAAACTGGACGCCGGGGACCGGGTGATCCGCGATGGTGCGAATCAGCGCCTTCAGATCGGCATTATCTTCCAATGCGCGTGCCTCGGTGGGAGCGGGCGGCTTGGCGGGTGTCATCGTCGGTCCTCAATCAAAAGGCGGAAGCATGGAACCACGGTGGATTCGCTGGCCGTCCGCCTCGGTGAAACCACGTGCGGTCGCGTCGATTCGAGGCTCTCCTTTACAGGGCCGGGCCGTCACGCATAACTGTCTCAAAATGGGGCATTCGCCATGAGGCCATCACAGTACCCTTTCCTGTGGCTCAGCATAGCGTGCGTTGTCGCGCCTGGCCCTGTGCTGGGGCAGGGGGAGGGTGCGGCTAACCCGGATAACGTGGTCCCGGCGCGGCCCCCGCCGTCCCAACCGGCCGCCACTCCGTCCCCGATTCCGCCGGATCTGCCCGTGCGACCGGCACCGTCCTTGCGCCTCGTTGCCAGTGAGCCGGACCTCGCCTCGCTGCCGCAGGCTGCGTTGCCGGCAATCGCCAGCCCGGCATCCCGCCCGGATCGGCAGCGCGACGGGTCGGATGCATCGCGTCATGATGCGGCGGGTGGCGGCAATGGTTCCACCGCCGCCGATGGGCCGAGTGTCGATCATAGCCTTGAGCGGATCTCGGCCCTTCCCGTAGCGCCCGAGAGCCCCCCATCTGCGCGGGAGGAGTCGGCGTCACCATCGTGTGCGGGCGCCTTCGCGTCATGGGTTCGTCGTGTCGATACGTTCGTGCGTCGCGCCAACTTGCCGCCGTGGTCGCCTGACATGGCGGTCGGGCTGGTGGCGTTCGTCGTCGCGTGGGCTTGCTGGCGTCTGGGCAGGGGTCGCCGCGCGCGGCCAGTGATGGATGATGAGGGACCGATTCAATGGGGGCCACCAGAGGAAAGTGAGGCTGCCCTGCGCACGATGCTGCTCGCCAAGCGTACCGATCAGGCGAGGAGCCTGTCCAGGCTCGGCGTGCGGCAGACTTATGCGACGCTCGGCGAGGCGCTTATCGCCATGCAGGCCGCCGCGGCGAAACCGGTGCCGCAGCCCGATGGCCAGGATCGATCACGCCCGGTTGGCGCCTGAGGCGCGGCCTCTGGCGCAGCCATCCCCCCGGTTCTTTCGATCCGTCTGCCCATAAAAGCAAAGGGCGGCCCCAGCGGGACCGCCCTTCCTTGTTCGCGGGAACGCGACGAGCTTACTTGAGCTCGACGGTCGCGCCGGCTTCCTCGAGCTTCTTCTTCAGCTCTTCGGCCTCGGCCTTGTTGACGCCTTCCTTGACGGCCTTCGGCGCGCCTTCGACGAGCGCCTTGGCTTCGGTCAGGCCCAGGCCGGTGATGGCGCGGACTTCCTTGATGACGTTGATCTTCTTGCCACCGTCGCCGGTGAGGATCACGTCGAACTCGGTCTGCTCTTCAGCAGCCGGAGCGGCGGCGCCAGCGCCAGCGGCCGGGCCGGCAACGGCGACGGCAGCAGCGGCGGAAACGCCCCACTTCTCTTCGAGCGCCTTGGAAAGCTCGGCGGCCTCAAGGACGGTGAGCGCGGACAGCTGGTCGACGAGAGCGTTGATGTCAGCCATGATAATCTACTCCATTTCTAGCGGGGCCCTCGGGCCCGGATCTTCTGTTGCAATCAGTGGGACGTGCCTGGATCAGGCGGCGTCCTTCGTGGCGTAAGCGTTGAACACGCGGGCGAGCTGCGCGGCCGGCTCCTTGGTAACGACGGCGAGCTTGGTCGCCGGCGCCTGGATGAGGCCGATGAGCGTCGCACGCATCTCATCGAGCGACGGCAGGGAAGCCAGTGCCTTCACGCCCTCGGCGTTGAGCAGCTGCGTACCCATGGCGCCGCCGACGATCTCCAGCTTGTCGGTCGTCTTGGCGAACTCGATCGCGACCTTGGCGGCCGCGACGGGATCCGCCGACGTGGCAAGACCGATCGGGCCGACGAGCATGTCGCCAATGGCGGCATAGTCGGTGTCCACGATGGCGATCTTGGCAAGCCGGTTCTTCGTCACCCTGTAGGACGCACCGGCCTCGCGCATCTTCTGGCGGAGCTGGGTGGACTGAGCGACGCTCAGGCCCAGGTTGCGAGTGACCACAACCACGCCCATTTCCTTCAGAGACGCGTGAAGCGCGGAAACGACCTCGGTCTTTTCATTGCGATCCATGCCATTCTCCTCTGCGGCGTTGCGCATCGCTTCACCCCGAAGGGGAGAGGCGTCACGCGCGGCCGCGTTCGTACGTGCGCCGGGCGCGACCCATGGCGGGCCGCGTACGGCAGGATAGTCCGAGGGGAAGGGTTGACTGGCCGCATGCCGCAATCGGCATCGGCAGACCCGGTGTCCTTGCGCGCGCGCAGGGCCATCCGGCTAGAACGTTTCCCCGTCTCGGCTGGACATTAAGAGGGCGGCAATCCGCCATCACCAGCTGTCTCGGACGGTGCGCCGGGATGGAAATCCCGGCAAGCGAGAGGCCGATAGGCGCAATCGGGCAGAATTGCAAGCGGTGCCTTGGTCACGGGGCGCCGTGGCTCGGGTGCGCACGCCGCCCGTCATGCGCATCATGTCGCGCTGATCACCGACGATGCCTGCGATGACCAGCGATGCTGCGGGGCTGGCTGTCGCTACGGGGCGCGATGCTGCACGAGGGCAGGGAAGGGCGCGCGGCGGCATCAAGGCCCTGTCAGAGCAGGTCCTTGACGGCAAGAGCCTCGGCCAGATGAGGTGCGGTGCGAGGCCGCTCTTTCCGTAAGCGCAGACTTCTCCCTCACGGCGCGACTTGTGCTCCTGCGAGGGCACGAGTCTAGGGCGGTCAAGCGCTTCGGCTGGTCCCGGGCTGGAGCCCGCGCAACAATATCAGCTTCGCTCCGATCCCATGACAGGTCCCCACAAACGAAAATCCCCGCCGCGATCCTCTCGCGGCGGGGATGATCTCATTCGCTGGCCCGGCCGGTCGCCCGGCCGTGACGGATCAGGCGGTCGCGACTTCCGCCACGTCGATCTTCACGCCCGGCCCCATCGAGGAGGAGAGGGCGATCTTGCGGACATACTTGCCCTTCGAACCGGCCGGCTTGGCCTTCACGATGGCATCGACGAACGCGTCGAAGTTCTTGCGCAGGTCGTCGCTGGAGAAGCTGGCCTTGCCGAGACCGGCGTGGATGATGCCGGCCTTCTCGACGCGGAACTCGATCTGGCCGCCCTTGGCCGCCTTCACGGCTTCGGCGACGTTCGGGGTCACGGTCCCGAGCTTCGGGTTCGGCATCAGGCCCTTGGGGCCCAGCACCTTGCCGAGGCGGCCGACGAGGCCCATCATGTCCGGCGTCGCGATGACGCGGTCGAAGTCGAAATTGCCGGCCTGGATGTGCTCCAGCAGGTCCTCGGCACCGACGATCTCGGCGCCCGCTTCCTTGGCCTGGTCGGCCTTGTCCGCACGAGCGAACACGGCGACGCGCACGTCCTTGCCGGTGCCGGCGGGCAGCGTGACGACGCCGCGCACCATCTGGTCGGCATGACGCGGGTCGACGCCCAGGTTCATCGCGACTTCGACGGTCTCGTCGAACTTGGCGGTTGCGTGCTGCTTGATGAGCGCGATCGCCTCATCGACGCCGTGCAGCTTGTCGCGGTCGATTGCGGTGGCGAGAGCCTTCGCCTTCTTGGTCTGCTTTGCCATGGTCTCAGCCCTCCACCACGGTGAGGCCCATCGAGCGGGCGCTGCCTTCAAGAATCTTGGTCGCGGCCTCGATGTCATTGGCATTGAGGTCGACCATCTTGGCTTCCGCCAGCTCGGCAAGCTGCGAACGCTTGATCGTGCCGGACGAGACCTTGCCGGGCTCCTTGGAGCCGGACTTGAGGTTGACGGCCTTCTTGATGAGGTAGGTCACCGGCGGCTTCTTGGTGATGAAGGAGAAGCTGCGGTCCGCATAGACGGTGATGATGGTGGGCAGCGGCGTGCCCTTCTCTTCCTTGTCCGTCGCGGCGTTGAACGCCTTGCAGAATTCCATGATGTTCACGCCGCGCTGACCCAGGGCAGGGCCGATCGGCGGCGAGGGATTGGCGGCTCCAGCGGGCACCTGGAGCTTGATATAGCCCGTAATTTTCTTGGCCATGTCGTCTCACTCTGTAGAAGGCGGCCCATGCGCGCCGCCCGGTTCAAGCTGAGCGGTCGAACGGAGCGCCCATGGGTGCTCCTCCCGCATCTGGCTCCGCGCCCGCCTGAAAGGCCGGCCCGGGTGTGCGGCCCTATAGGGAGGTAAGCGCAAAAAGGAAAGGGGGGGCGCGGACCAGATCAGGTTCGGGTGGGCCGCGCGGCGATGGCACGCCTCCGGGCGTGAACCCAACGGCGCGATCAGGCGCGATGTGGCCCGAAAAAGATCATGCCTGCGCCGATCAGGCAGATGAGCGCGCCGCCCAGGTCCCAGCGGTCTGGAATCACGCCTTCCGCGACCCAGAGCCAGAGCAGCGCCGAGGCAATGTAGATGCCGCCATAGGCCGCGTAAGCGCGGCCGGCCTGGCTCGTATCCACCAGCGTCAGCAGCCAGGCGAACAGCAGAAGGGACAGGGTGCCGGGCACCGCCCACAACGCGCTCTTGCCCAGGCGCAGCCATGCCCAGAAGGCGAAGCACCCCGCAATTTCCGCCAACGCCGCGCCCGCATAGGCAAGGATGCTCGTTACCGGCATGGGCGTTGTGCACAGGCAGGGGAGGGCATCCGGGCCCACCGGGTGAAGCCCTTCGGGCGCATCGCGCGCCATCGCGCCTCGCTAGACGTGGCGTATTCGCACCGGTCGGCACGCGCTGCGAAGGGGGCGGTCGCAGCGTGGCGATCCGTCTTCGGCCTCGGGGAGGCGGAGGGGAGCGGACGCGCCCCCCGCGGCCATATCTGTCTGCGTGCGCTCACTCAGCCGGTGCAGCCACGGCAGCCGGCACGGCGACGGCGCTGCGCCGCTTCACGATGGCGCCGATTCCCATCGCGCAGAGCGCCAGCACGGCGGGGCAGATGGCGAGGATCGCGAAGCTGCGCACGATGGGCAGGCCGCTCGCCAGCACATAGGCCCCGATGATCGGGCCGGCGATGCCGCCGATCTTCGCCACGGACGTTGCCCAGCCCGCGCCGTTCGCGCGGATGGCGCTGGGGTAGAAGACGCCGGCGATGGAGAGGATGCCGAAATGCGCGCCGCCCACGAAGCTGGTCGAGGCGACCGAGAGGAAGAGGAAGGTCGTCTGCGACATGGGGATGAGACCCACCGCGGCGAGCAGCGGGAAAGCCACCAGCGGATAAACCGCGACGGCATAGGGGCCCATCTTGTCCGTGAAGCGCATCAGCAACAGGCCGAGCAGGGCACCCAGCATGCCGGAGATCGAGGAAACATAGGCGGCCGTATCGCGCGAAAAGTTGAGGTCCTCGTAAACGATCGGGCCCCAGTTCGCCTTGAAATAGACGGCGAGCGTGCTGGCGATGTAGCCGATCCACAGCAGCGGAGTCAGCCATTTGAGGTCAGCCTGAAACAGCTTGCCGATGGTGAAATTGCTCCTGTCCTGCTTCTCGTCGCTGAGCAGGAAGCGGTCGCTGGCCGTGGCGCGCAGGGTCGGGTCGATCTTGTTGAGGGTGGCGGCGATCACCTCCGGCTTCTGGCCTTTGCTGGCGAGGAAGCGAATCGATTCGGGCAGCCACAGCAGCAGGCCCACCGCGCAGATCAGCGTGCACACGCCGCCGAACACGAACACGCCTTCCCAGCCCCAGGTCGGGGCGAGCCACACCGTCACCGGGCCGGCCATGGCGGTGCCGAGGCTGTAGCCCATCATGATGACGGTTACGACCGTCGAGCGCATCTTGGCGGGCACATATTCGATGTTGAGCGCCCAGGCGAGCGGCAGCATCCCGCCGATCGCGAAGCCATCGAGGAAGCGCAGGATCAACAGGGCCTCGTAACTGCGCGCGAATGCGGTGGCGGTGGTGAGGATGCCAAAGGCAAAGGCCGCCCAGATGATGGTTTGCCGGCGTCCGATCCGGTCGCCGATATAGGCGAAGGCAAAACCGCCGAGCATCATGCCGAACAGGCCGGCGGAGAAAATGTGGCCGAGCATCAGCGTATCCAGCGCCAGCTCGTCGCGCATCCACGGCGCGGTGAAGCTGATCATCATCATGTCGAACCCGTCGAACACGGTGATGAGCCATGAGAGGATGATGAGGCGATAGTTGAACCCGCCCAGCTTGCGCCCGTCGATAAACCCGGCAATATCAATGGATCGCGGCACACTCGCCATGGCTGGTCCTCTCCCGTCATCGCCAGCGATTCATTCGCAAGGCAACGATTCCATCTCTGATCTACCTTGCTGAAATCGGCAAGGGGGAAAGCGGCGAATGGGGGGCGCGGCGCTGCTCGGGTTTCCGGTCTGCTGGCCGCATGGCGGGCAGAGCGGCGCATGTCGGCGTGAGGTTGGTCGGGGAGGGGCTTGTGACGCGGGAGGCGGATTTGACGCGCTATCTCCCCGACGAGGCGCGGCGCCCTGCCTTCGCTGTCCTACGCCGCCGATCCATGGCATGATCGCGGCTTTCCGCTCTTTGATATCGTCCATTCACCCCCGGTTTCCTCACGCGGGAGGCTCCGTCGTGCGCGGAGTTTGCGAAAAATTCGCCATGCTCAATACGCACGAACTTCGAGAAATTCGGCCTCTCCCGGCCATGAAAAAAAAGGCCGCCGGATCATCTCCGGCGGCCTTCGAAACCTTGGTTGTTCGGTTACTTGGAAAGCTCGACTTCCTCGAAGTCCAGTTCCACCGGCGTGGCGCGGCCGAAGATCGAAACCGAGACCTTCACGCGGCTCTTCTCGAAGTCCAGTTCCTCGACAGTGCCGATGAAGCTCGCGAACGGGCCGCTCATCACCTTGACGCTGTCGCCGATCTCGTAATCCACATTGACCTTGTGGCGCGGCTGCGCGGCGGCTTCCTCGCGGGCGCCGAAGAAGCGCGCTGCCTCGCTCTCGCTGATCGGTTGCGGCTTGCCCGAAGACCCCAGGAAACCCGTCACCTTCGGCGTGTTCTTGATAAGGTGATAGATGTCGTCGTTCATGCTGAGCTTGGCGAGGACATAGCCGGGCATGTTCTTGCGCTCGACCTGCACCTTCTTCCCGCGCTTCACCTCGGTCACGGTCTCGGTGGGCACCTCGACCTGCTCGATCAACTGCTCCAGGCCCATGCGCTCGGCCTCGGACAGGATGGAATCGCGGACCTTGTTCTCAAAGCCCGAATAAGCGTGGATGATGTACCAGCGCGCCATATGCTCTCTTTTTCCTCAGTTCACCGCATCGCGTGCGCGGGCTCAGCCCTGGCCGCTGGCCAATCCTAGCAGCATACGCACGATCCAGCCGAACATCGCGTCAATGCCGAAGAAAAACAAAGCCAGCAATCCTGTCATGATGATGACCATTATGGCCGTCGTCATCGTCTGGCGCGGCGTCGGCCACACGACTTTGCGGGTCTCAGCCTTGACCTGATTGATGAACTCTGTGGGAGACGTTTTCGCCACGCTCGTTTCTCTTTCAAAAATCCGAAACTGCCTGAAACACAAGAAAACGGACCAAGTCCGGGCCTGTCTGCCCGGCTAGTCCGCGGCCTCGTTTCGCAACGGCCCATTCCCTACGCGCAGTCGCGCGTCGGGGCAAGCCTTGGCAGGAGTGGAGGGATTCGAACCCCCGGCATTCGGTTTTGGAGACCGACGCTCTACCAGCTGAGCTACACTCCTGTGCCGGCGAAGGCGACGCCCTTAACCCGGGTGGCAGGGCGGCGCAAGTCGTGGATGAGCAAAGCACGCCCCACGGGAGCGATTCTGTTGATGGGCAGGCTTTTGCATTGCGGCATCCATTCTGGAGGAAGGCGCCATTCACCTTTTGGTCATCGCGCGCCTATAAGCGGGCATAGTCTGCTTGGGCGGACGTAAGCGCCTTGTTGGACCCGAGCCGGAGATAGCTGGTGAAACCGTTCTGCCGCTTCCTCGATTCGAAATGGGCTCCGGCTTGCGCAACTGTGCTGCTGCTGACCGGCATTGCATTCGTTCTGCTGAGATCGGTGATTGATCCGCGGGGAGAAGTGGATTTCCGGTTCTTCTGGCTTGCCGGCAAGCTCTGGGCCAACGGGTTGGATCCCTATAGCGAAAGCTTCCGGGCCATAGGTGCTCAAATACTGCCGCCCGGTAACACGGTTCTCTATTGGTTCTATCCCCCGCAGTGGTGGATCGTTAGCCGTACCATGGCATTGCTGGACCTGGAGCAGGCCGTCATGGTTTGGCGTCTGGTCAACAGCGCGCTGGTTCTGCTGGGCACCGCTCTCGTTGTGGCCTCCTTGGAGAGAGATTCGCGCCGGCGCCGGATTGCGATGGTGCTGTGGGGCGGAGTGGCGCTCCTGATCGAGCCGACTGCCAATCTGCTGGCGTTCGGGCAGAGCGCCGGGTTCGTTTACCTGTCGCTGAGCATGCTGGTGGCCGGAGCGCTGCGTCGTCGGCGATGGCTCGTGGGCCTTGCCGTGCTGTTGGTGACCTTCAAGCCGCAGGTCGGGGTTATAGTGCTCCTTTGGGTGTTTTTGGTGCCATCGTTCCGAATCGCCGCGTTGGCTGGCCTCGGGAGCGCGGGGCTTCTCACCCTGCCGCATGTCATCCAGTTCGGCGTATTTGGGACCATAGATGCCTATCTCGCCAACGCAGCGAGATGGGCTGATTTGCCTTCCAACACCGCGCTTACATCGAGCGGTCCGGCTGGTCTGCTCGCGCGGCTGGGCGTTGAGGGAGTCGGCCTGCTCTGGCAGAATTTGGCGGCCACCGCGCTGGCGGTCTGCGCAGCCCGGCTGATGCGCCGGCAGCCGACGCGGCCGATCCCATCCTTGCTCTTGCTGACGGCCGGAATTGCTAGCCTCATGCCGTTGCACATTTACGATCTAACGATCCTGCTGATCCCACTCATCCTGTTAACCACCGTTGCCGCCTGTCCGGCATGGGTCCTGGCGGCTGTGATCATCCTCGTCTCCCGTCCGGGGAAAGCCGAGATGCTTCTGGGCGTCCAGCAATATTCCAGCGACGTGTCCGCCGGGTTGATAGGCCTCGGTGTGGCAGGGCTGATCCTGCTCGTCTTTGCGGTTCGCGAGGCGCTGCCCGGCTTCGCTTCGGGTTCTCCGGCTGATGGGACGATCCGTGCGCCTGATCTCGAATCAGTCCGCTTCAGCTAGTAGGATTTCCAGACAGCCGCGCAGATCGTCGTCCCATACCATATGGCCGGTGGCGATTTCGTGCACATGCCAGCCGGCGTCGGCGGCGCAGCGGTCACGAAACTGGGTGAAGATTGTGAGCGGACTGGTATTGGCATAGACATAGGTGCGGCGCTTGATTGCGTTCTCTTCACCGCCGAGTTTGACCGGTTCCAGCAAGGTGAGCAGGGGGTGGCCGGAGACGCGCGCCGTGCGACCCTCGGGCATGGGAAAGATGGGTTGAACGAGGCCGGGCGTCGCCTTCTGGTTCTCGATGTAAAGCTGGCGTGTCGCCTCGTCCGCCAAATCCCATAATGCCTGCCCATCCTGTGGCAGGAACGCGTCGAGATAGACGAGGCTACGAACATGGTTGCCCCGACGCGCCGCGACGCCGGTGATGACCATTCCGCCATAGCTGTGGCCCACCAGGACGATGTCCGAGAGTTGTTCGCAGTCGATCAAGCCGATCACATCGTTGATATGATCGGTAAGGGTGATGCCGCCATGGGCGAGGTGGGCGCGCTCGCCGAGGCCGGTCAGCGATGGAACGTGCACGTCATGGCCTTGAGCGCGCAATTCTCTTGCCAGCGGCGCATAGCCCCAGCTTCCGCCCCACGCGCCATGCACCAGCACGTACGTCGCCATTACCCCTCTCCCGTTGCGCGAATCGTGATCGCCAAATGGTCTAGATGCTGGTTCCCGTCATATCCAGTCCCTGCGGATCAAGGCTGTCGATCCACGGAGATGCTCTGCTAAAGAGGGCGCGTGGCCATCGACCTGCCTATTCTGTTGCGTGCCTATGCCGTCGGCCTCTTCCCCATGGCCGACGATCGACGCGCGCGTTCCATATATTGGGTCGAACCAGAGAAGCGTGCCATCCTGCCGCTGGACGGCTTTCACCTCTCGAAATCACTCCGCAAGACCCTGCGAGCCGATCGGTTCGAGGTAACGGCGAACACCGCATTTTCGCAGGTGGTGGCGCTCTGCGCCGAGAGCGCCGTGGATCGGCCGACCACCTGGATCAATGCCGATATCGAGGAGGCATTCAATCGCCTTCACCGGCGCGGGCTCGCCCACAGCATCGAGTGCTGGAGCGGGGAGGGGGAGGAACGTGCGCTGGTCGGCGGGCTCTATGGGCTGGCGCTCGGGCGAGCCTTCTTCGGCGAGAGCATGTTCAGCCGGGCTGCAGATGCCTCCAAGGTGGCGATGGCGTGGTTGGTCGGGCGGCTGCGGGTTGGTGGTTTCACCTTGCTCGATTGCCAGTTTATGACGCCACACCTCGCCTCGCTCGGTGCGATTGAGGTCAGTGCGGAAGCCTATTCGGGCTTACTGGGCGATGCGCTAGCGGATGGTGCGGAGGCATTATCCGCGGACTTTGGCGCGCTGGATGCATTGTCCGCCGCGTCCGACGACTCAGCTGAGCGACCGGCTCGCTCTGCCGCGCGCACTGTGTCCGGGCCGGTTTCCGGCCAGCTCATCGCGCAGCTCATCACCCAGACATCATAGACGGGATGGATGACCACGTTCCGGTCCGGCCGTTCCTTGAACAGCCAGCCGGAAAAGATGCGGTGCCACTTGTTGTCACGGGTTTCTTGCACGTCGAGTTGGACGAAAGCGCCGGTTTCCGGTTCCGTCTCCCACGGCGCCGTGGTCTCGCAAGCGCGCAGCCGCACGATGGCGTTGCCAACGCGCACAGCTTCGCCGGGCTTCATCTTCAGCTCACGGGTAATGCCGTTGCGCTTGTTGAGCAGGCCGAGGACCGCCTCGCGCTCTGCCATCGGCGTACCGGGCAGTCCGGCGCTTGCACGCGCCAGCGGTTGGTCGCGCGAGCGCTCCTCGCGATTGGCGGAGTCTGCGGCGTTGTCGGTGCCCGCCGGTTTAGGTCCGCAGGCGGAAACCAGAAGGAGCAGGCCCAGCGGGATCAGCCACCGGCCCGGTGCCGCGGACCGGCAACGCCTCACGCGTCCGGAGTCCAAGCTTCATAGTCGCCCGTCGCCATCTGGCGACGTCCGCCAGCTTCGATCGCTCCCGAGGGACGATAGGCCTTCGGCGTGCCGGTGAGGTTAGGCGTGAACTCCGCCTCCCAGATGCGCGGAGGCGGCAGGTTGCTTTCGGGCGGACCATCGATGCTGTGGTGCAGCCAGCCGTGCCATTCGGAAGGCACCCGACTGGAATCGTTGACGCCGTTGTAGATCACCCAGCGGCGCGTGAGCCCGTTGGGGTCCTTGCCGCCTTCATAATAGACATTGCCCTGGCTATCCTCGCCGACACGGGTGCCGTGGCGAACGGTGTTGAGCCATGTACCGAAGGTCGAGCCTTCCCACCATGTGAAGATATTCTTGACGATGCCCATGGCCGCAGCGCTTAGCCGTTCTGCCCCACCATTGGCAACTGAGGAAATGGGCAGTCCGTCGCTCAATCCAACCCTTCGGGACAGAAACGATCCGGTCGCCATGTTTGGCTGAGGGGCGCACCCGCATCCGTGCAATCTCCCCAGCGCACACGGTCACCAGGCGCGAGCCCCAGCGCCCGCGCCCGACCTTGCCGGATTTCCAGGACGGCAGTTACCGGTTCACCAACAGAAATGGGGTGAAGATCGTTCGGGTGGCCAGGCAGGATGGCCGCGATAGTGCCATCCGGTCGGATGAACAGCAGGTCCAGCGCTACCGGGGTGTCCTTCATCCAGAAGGAGGCCATCCGAGGCACTGGAAAGGGAAACAGCATGCCGTGATCGTCGCGCAGGGCGCTGCGTCCCATCAAGCCGCGCTGTTGGCTGCGCTCGTCCACGGCGAGTTCCACGGTGAAGGTGTGACGCTTGCCTGTCACCGTGCGGATCTGAAGGTCGACTGCGTCGGAGTGGGTGGAAGACCTCTCATCGGACGAGATGTTACAGGCTCCCACGGTGAGGAGAAAGGCAAGCGCTACGATCATATGAAGCTTGCTGCGCATCATTCTTCTTCCGGTCGAGGGGGGTATTCGCCTGGAGAGGCATCCACCCACGTGCGCGCGCTTTCCAAGTCATGCCCGGCGCGCAGGAAAGTGGCGAGTTGCTTTTCGCGCGCCGATCGGTCCGCCCGCTCGGATGCGAAGGGGCCGATGTGCCGACGCCGGGCCAGGCGCTCGGCGGCCTCCCAGCGGGCAAGTGGATCAGGCCTCATTTCCTCGCAGATATCCTCTCCGATGCCATCATACCGCAGCGCTTGCGTGATGCGGCGGGCGCCAAGACCGCGCCTTTGCATCGCGCTGCTCTTCATGGCTGCATAGGCTTCGTCGTCGACATAGCGCAGTGCTACCATCCGGTCGGCAATGGCCTCGATGGGGGGAGGCGTTTCCGCGTCCGGTGCCCAACCGCGTTCACGAAGCTTGCGGCTCAGATAGGCGATCAGCTTGGCGCGGCTGGTGGCAAATCGTCCTACATACGCAAGCGCCAATGCTTCCAGTGTAGCCCGATCCAGCGGTCGCGGCGGCGAAGAATTTTGGCCTGTGCGGCCGATGCGCCTTTTTTGTGCCATAGTCCCTGTCTTAATGGAGGCTGCCCGATCGATACAAGAAAAGCGGCTAGTTCGACGTGGTTGTGGCTTTCGGCTTGACAAGCGCATGGCGCGCCGAACAACCCTCCATGGTTCGGTTTCGGACGGAATTAAGCGGAAAAGAAGGGTCCCTTGATGCAGCCAACACCGACGGAAGATCGGCTTGCGCGCAGATTTGCCGATTTTGATACATTGGGCGAAGCGCTGGACTATGCCGCGCAGGGCGTCCGTGGTCTCAACTTCCACGATGCGCGGGGCAATCTTGCGCGTCCCTATCCCTTTGCCGAGATGCGGGATGATGCGCTGGCCTGCGCCTATCGCCTGATTGCACGTGGCGTGAAGCCGCAGGACCGCATTGCGCTGATTGCCGAGACGGGTGTTGAATTCGCTCAGCTTTTCTTTGGCATCGTCTATGCCGGGGCCTGGCCCGTGCCGTTGCCGCTGCCAACCAGCTTCGGCGGCAAGGAAAGCTATATCGATCAGCTCGTTGTGCAATTGCACAGTTGCGATCCGCTCATGCTGCTGTTTCCCGGTGAGCTGGACGAAATGGCACGCGAGGCGGCGCGTCGCGCGGGTGTGGCCTCATTGGGCTTCGACGAGTTTCTTGAGGCTGTACCTGCGGTTTGTCCGCTTCCGGAGGCGGCGGGCGATGATATTTGCTATCTGCAATATTCCAGCGGCTCGACCCGCTTTCCCCATGGTGTAGCGGTAACGCACAAGGCCTTGCTCAGTAATCTCGCTGCTCATAGCAACGGCATGCAACTCACCACATCGGATCGCTGCATCAGTTGGCTTCCGTGGTATCACGATATGGGCTTGGTCGGCTGTTTCCTTTCCGTCGTCGCCAACCAGGTTTCGACGGACTATCTCAAGACCGAGGACTTCGCGCGGCGGCCTCTCGCCTGGCTCGACCTTATTTCGCGTCATGAGGGGACCGCGATCAGCTACTCGCCGACATTCGGCTACGATATTTGCGCACGCCGCATGTCCAGCCAAACCAAGGCTTCTGAGCGGTTCGATCTCTCGCGCTGGCGGCTGGCAGGGAATGGTGCGGACATGATCCGCCCAGACGTCATGCAGCAGTTCGTGGATGCCTTTGCGGAAGCAGGCTTCAATCCAGCGGCTTTCCTGCCGAGCTATGGGCTTGCCGAGGCGACACTGGCGGTAACGATCATGCCGCCGGGGGAGGGCATCGTTGTGGAACTGGTCGAGGAGACTGAGCTCTCTGGCGGCAATGCTCCGCTCGATCGGCCGCAGCGCTATCGTGCCATTGTCAATTGCGGGAAGCCGGTGATGGGCATGACCGTGGAGATACGCGATGATTTCGGTGGGCTTTTGCCCGACAAGACGATCGGCAAGATTTGGACCACTGGGCCTTCTTTGATGACCGGCTATTTCCGCGATCAGGAAGCGACAGACGCTTGCGTGGTCGACGGCTGGCTGGACACTGGCGATATGGGCTATCTGTCGGATGGCTATCTCTACATCGTTGGCCGTGCCAAGGACATGATCATCATCAATGGCAAGAACCATTGGCCGCAGGATATCGAATGGGCAGTGGAGCAGTTGCCGGGGTTCAAGCAAGGCGACATTGCTGCTTTTTCGATCACCACGCCGGGTGGGGAGGAGGCGCCGGCTGTGTTGGTGCATTGCCGGGTCTCCGACAATAGCGAGCGCGTAAAGTTGCGCGAGGATATCCGCGAGCGGGTCCGTTCAATCACCGGCATGAACTGTGTGGTAGAACTGGTGCCGCCACGTTCGCTGCCACGCACCAGTTCCGGCAAGCTTAGCCGTTCCAAGGCCCGAAAGCTGTATCTGGAGGGCGAGATCGTTCCCTATGATATCGCGGCCTGACAGAAGCAGAGTAAGAGCAAGCTAGACCGCTTACCGCTTGATAACCTGATTGACGTTAAGATGGGGGCGTGACGAATAGCGCTTCGCCCCACATACAGCGGGACAGTTCCCTTCCTGAGACCCTGTCTTTGGCGGTGCTTACAGGACTGAAGCGGATTCCGGCCGAGCATGCCGATCATATATACGGCAGTCAATTACGCGCTACGGACCAGATGCTCAGTGTCTATGCCGCATTCACAGCTTTTTCTGTTATCCTTGTTAACGTCCACTTCGCGATTTGGGCGCCATTATGGTTTCTTGCGATTTGGACGCTGCTGGCGTTTAGTGCGCATTATTTGTCGTTTAAGCTGCGTGATGAAAATAATGCTGCCGATTACGCATCCGGCATGCGGCGAGGCCTACTGCGCCACGGCTTAATTTCGCTGTTGCACGGTGCGGTGTGGAGCGCAGCGATGATCCTGCTGTCGGCAAACGGACGGCCCGTGGATATCATGACCCTCTGGACGATCGGTTGCTGCCTCACAGCGATCGTTGCGATCGCTTTTCAAGCAACGCCACTGGCCGCTTCCAGCTTCGTTGTCATGGTAGGCGGTGGGGGCGCGTGGATGTTGTGGCACCATGCCGATCCGTTGCTTGCTGGAGTGGTGACGGCCTATATGGTGCTGCTGCTCGGGGCCAGTTTGTGGCTTGCGCACCGGTTTGGCGTCCAGATCCATACCAGTCGGATGTTGGCTGAGAAGGGCGAAGTGGTAAGCCTGCTGCTGAAAGAGCATGACGTCGAGGCGGCTGATTGGCTCTGGCAGACCGACGCGGCGCGACGTCTTACCGGCGTTTCTCCGTCCTTTGCAGGCATGTTCGGGGTGAACTGCAATGATTTGGAAGGACGATCGGTGCTGGAGGTGCTGGCCGGCCCTGCATGGCAGGAAGGCAGCTTCGATCCTGCCCTGCACCTGTTCGCGGAGAAGCTCAAGCAACGCCAGCCGTTCTCGGATCTGGTGATCCCTGTAACAATTCAGGGGCTGCGGCGGTGGTGGGAGATATCCGCATCGCCGCGCCGGGATGGAAAGGGTGTTTTTCTTGGCTTCCGGGGCGTTGGCTCGGATATCACGGTGCAAAAGGAGACGTCCGAACGCATCGCACGCATGGCACGGAGCGATGTCCTCACCAAGCTGCCGAACCGTCTGCACCTCACCGAGAAGCTTGCGATTGCGATCGAAAATGTCGTGCGCTGGAATAAGCGCTGTGCGTTCCTGCTAATCGATCTCGACCGGTTCAAATCGGTCAACGATACACTGGGACATCTCGTTGGCGACCAGCTGTTGGCGCAGGTCGCGGAACGTATCCAAGCGATATGCTCCCTCAATGAAACCTGCGGGCGACTGGGCGGTGATGAGTTTGCCATCGTTATCGAGGATTTGGCCGATCCCCTCTACGGCGAACAAATTGCGTTCAAGGTGATCGAGGCTGTTTCGCATCCGTTCGTGGTGGATGGCCACACCTTGTTCGTGGGCGCAAGCATCGGCTCTGCCATGGCGCCGCAGGATGGACAGGATGCCGAGACACTGATGCGTGGTGCGGACCTCGCCCTGTACCGTGCCAAAGATGCGGGGCGTGGTAAGCATTTCCGCTATGCGGCTTCCATGCACGCCGATGCCGAGGAACGGCGGGCTTTGGAGGTAGCGCTGCGAGATGCCCTGGTGAACGATGAACTGCATCTGCTCTATCAGCCGATAGTGGATTGCGAGACCGGCAGCGTCGCCGGGTTCGAGGCATTGGTGCGTTGGACTCATCCCACGTTAGGAGTAGTCTCCCCGGCCAGGTTTATCCCGATTGCCGAAGAAGCGGGACTCATCTCCTCCATCGGCAATTGGGTGCTGAACACCGCCTGCCATGAAGCGAGACATTGGCCCGAAAACGTGCGCATTTCGGTCAATGTGTCCCCGGAGCAGCTATATGTGCCCGAATTCCTGGATACGATCGTATCAGCGCTTGCGCATAGCGGATTGCCAGCCAGCCGCTTGGAGCTGGAAGTGACCGAAAGCGTCTTCCTGCGCGAAGGGACAGGGGTGAGTCAGCTTTTCGATCGAATAATTTCTCTCGGGATCGGGCTCTCCCTTGATGATTTCGGCAAAGGCTACTCGTCGCTGGGGTACCTTTCTCGCACGCGTTTCAGCACGATAAAGATCGATCAGAGCTTCGTGGGCGGTGCGGCGCGCAATCAACGCGAAAGTATGGCAATTATCCACGCGGTTGTGGCGATGGCGCGGAGCCTGAACATGACGACCACCGCCGAGGGCGTGGAGACCGAGAAAGAATTCGAACTTGTCCGTACGATGGGGTGCAGCAAGGTGCAGGGCTTCTACTTCGGCCGGCCCATGGCTGCGGAGAGTGCGCGTGCCTTATTCGCCGGAGCGGGCAGCCGCGTCGCGTAACCGGCTCCTGGCCGATGTCCTGAGTGACCTGATGAATGGCCCACCGTTTATTTATCATTGCATAAACGCGCCTCGCAGGCCGTGCTGTATGACGATGATCCGCTGATCTGCCGCCTTATCTCATTGCAGCGCTTGCAACGGCGGGCGCTGGCGCGCAACAAGGCGACGATTCGACAGCAGGAGGAGTGGTTTGGCGGAGTGGCAGATGCCGGCGCTGGTGATCGCAATCGGATACTTTCTGGGATCGATTCCTTTCGGTCTGCTGCTGACCCGTTTGGGCGGAGCGGGCGACCTGCGCGCCATCGGTTCGGGTAATATTGGCGCGACTAACGTTTTGCGCACGGGGCGCCGGGGCCTTGCGGCAGCCACTCTCTTCCTCGACGGACTGAAGGGTGCGCTGGCGGCCTGGCTTGGCGCGCAGTTCCTTGGGGAAGGCGGAGCGGTGCTGGCCGGCGTATCCGCGCTGGTGGGGCATTGCTATCCGCTTTGGCTGCGCTTCTTGGGTGGGAAGGGCGTCGCCACGATGCTCGGCGTCAGTCTGGCGCTGGCCTGGCCGGTGGGCGTTGCGTTTGCTATTGTGTGGCTGGGAGCGATGGCTCTGTCACGGATTTCTTCGGTGGGCGGGATGAGCGCTGCAATTAGTGCGCCGCTTTCCGCCTGGCTGCTCGGCCTGATCTCCCTTCTGCCGGCGTTTGCTGCGATGGCGGTTTTGGTCCTCTGGCGGCATCGCCCCAACATTGTCCGATTGCTGCGCGGTGAGGAGCCGCGTATCGGCGCATCGCGCTCGTGACCGACGCGGCCACGCTTACGGCCGACCGCTTCGACAAGCTCAGGCTTATCCGATCGCCTCATGTGGGCCCCGTGGCCTATCGCCATCTGCTGCTGCGTTTTGGCACAGCCCGGGCGGCGCTGGCGGCATTGCCCGGGCTAGCCTCGAAGGGCGGAGCCCGGCGTTTCCAAGCGGCCAATACGCGGTCCGTCGAACTGGAGACACGACGCGTGGCGGCATTGGGCGCAGGATATTGTTTCCTTGGCGAGCCGGATTATCCTCCACTGCTGGCACAGGCGGAGGCAGCGCCGCCGGCGTTAATTGTGCGGGGCAATCTGGGGCTGGCTGCGCGCCGCTGTGTTGCCATCGTCGGCGCTCGCAATTCCTCGGCCGCCGCATGCCGCTTCGCCCGCGAATTGGCGCATGACCTTACAAGTGCCGGTATGACGACCGTTTCAGGGCTTGCGCGCGGGATCGATACCGCCGCGCATACAGGTGCGGGGCCGGCGGCGACGGCGGCGGTGATCGGCTGCGGGATCGATATGGTCTTTCCGCCGGAGAATGCAGATTTACAGGAACAGATCGCAGCTGATGGCCTGCTGCTCACAGAGTTGCCACCGGGCGCAGAGCCTCTCGCGCGGCATTTTCCGGCGCGCAATCGCATCATCGCGTGGATGACGCTGGGCACTGTGGTGGTCGAGGCGGCGCCGCGCTCTGGCTCGCTACTCACTGCGCGGCTTGCAGGTGATGAGGGGCGTGAAGTGATGGCAGTGCCCGGCTTTCCGGCCGATCCTCGCGCGCGAGGCTGCAATGGCCTCATCCGCGACGGCGCGACCCTGGTACAGAACGCGCAAGAGGTGATGGAAGCGATTGGCGGCGATGATTTTGACACCGTGAGGTCGCCGGAAAGCCATTATAACGGTGCTCCGCCGGCCGACCTCACCGAAACCGAGCGAACACGGGTGGTCGGCCTGATGAGCATGAGCCCGGTTTCGGTCGACGAACTGATCCGGCAGTCTGGCTTGCCACCTGCGCTGGTGCAGACGGCGCTGCTCGAACTGGAAATTGCCGGGCGGTTGCAGCGCCATGCCGGTGGGCGGGTGAGTTTGGCCTGAGCACGGAAGTGCATTTCCCGAAGTGCGGGGCAGGCGGGGTCTTGAGGCGCTGTGCCGGCTACCGGGAAATTGGCGACCCGCGATCGAGCTAGAAAAGGGTGCGCGAGTCGGGCTAGGTGGCGCGAACTGCTATATTCTGCCGCGATCTAGCCGGCGTTGACGGTGGAGACGGGAAGGCTTGACGAGGGAGTGTTTCACTTTTCACTCTCGCGCACACACGTGAGAGAGGTTAGCGCACGCTCCATGCAGCTTGTCATTGTCGAATCGCCTGCCAAGGCGAAGACCATCGAGAAATATCTGGGCAGCGATTATCGCGTGCTCGCCTCCTACGGCCATGTCCGCGATCTGCCGGCCAAGGACGGGTCGGTCGACCCCGATCAGGATTTCGCGATGGCTTGGGAGAATTATGGCGACAAGGCCAAGCAGCTTCGGGCGATTACCGATGAGGCCAAGAAGGCTGATCGGCTGATCCTTGCTACTGACCCTGACCGCGAGGGCGAGGCGATTAGCTGGCACGTGCAGGAGGTGCTCCGGGCGCGCAAGGCGCTGCCTAAGGATGTCGAGCGCGTGACCTTCAACGCGATCACCAAGGCCACCGTAACGGAGGCGATGAAAAAGCCGCGTGCGCTGGATACGGACCTGATTGATGCTTACCGGGCGCGGCGGGCGCTGGACTATCTGGTTGGCTTTACCCTCTCGCCGGTGCTCTGGCGCAAGTTGCCGGGGGCCAAATCGGCCGGACGCGTCCAATCTGTCGCGTTGCGGTTAGTCGTCGAGCGCGAACGCGAGATCGAGACGTTCGTGCCGCAAGAATATTGGTCCGTCACCGCGGATCTGGAGCAGGGGGGGCAGGGCTTCGAGGCGCGGCTGGTGCGCTGGCGTGGCGAGAAGATCGACCGGCTGACCATCGGCAAGGAAGGCGAGGCGCTCGCCGCCAGGGCGGATGTGGAGGCGGGGCGGTTCACTGTCGCTTCGGTCGAGACCAAGCCCGCGACGCGCAATCCCCCGCCGCCCTTCACGACCTCGACGCTCCAGCAGGAAGCGGCTCGCAAGCTCGGCCTCTCGGCCAGCGAGACGATGCGGATCGCGCAGCAGCTCTACGAGGATGGCGCGATCACTTACATGCGGACCGATGGTGTGCAGATGGATGGCAGCGCCATTTCTGCCGCGCGCAAGGCGATCGCAGACCGCTATGACGGTGGTTATCTGCCGGACAAGCCGCGCCACTACCAGACCAAAGCGAAGAATGCGCAGGAAGCGCACGAGGCGATTCGTCCGACCGATTTCTCACGGGCGAGCGTCGGCTCGGGCGTGCATGCCAAGCTTTACGAACTGGTCTTCAAGCGTGCGCTGGCGAGCCAGATGGCTTCGGCGCGGCTGGAGCGAACCAGCGTGGAGCTGACTGATGGCACCGGTCAGCACGCGCTGCGCGCGACGGGTCAGGTGGTGCTGTTCCCCGGATTCCTCGCGCTCTACGAGGAAGGTCGGGATGATGCGACCGACGAGGATAGCAAGCTGCTTCCCGCGCTCAAGGCGGGCGACCAGCCGGCCAAGAAGGGCGTGCGAGCTGAGCAGCACTTTACCCAGCCGCCGCCGCGCTACAGCGAAGCGAGCCTGGTCAAGCGGCTGGAGGAACTTGGCATTGGGCGACCCTCGACCTACGCGTCGACTCTCCAAACGCTTAAGGACCGCGATTATGTTCGCGTCGAAAAGAATCGCTTTTTCGCCGAGGAGAGCGGGCGGCTGGTGACGGCGTTCCTGGAGCGCTTTTTCGAGCGCTATGTGGCCTATGATTTCACCGCCGAACTTGAGGACGAACTGGACGACATCTCCGGCGGCCGGGCGCAGTGGCAGGAGGTGCTCGCCGCTTTCTGGCGCGATTTCAAGCCCAAGACCGCCGAGATCATGGACCTGAAGCCCTCGGAGGTGACGGCACAGCTTGACGCGTTCCTCGCGCCGATGCTGTTCCCGGACAAGGGCGACGGCAGCGACCCACGTGCGTGTCCGCTGTGCGCGGATGGGCGCCTGTCTCTGCGCGGTGGACGCTATGGCGCTTTCATCGCCTGCTCAAACTACCCCGAGTGCAAGTACACGCGCAAATTCGGCCAACCCGGGGGATCGGGCGAGGGAGCCGAGAGTAGCGGGCCGGAGGAGCTCGGTGCGCACCCCGAGACCGGTGAACCGGTGCTGCGCAAGGCCGGCCGCTTCGGCCCTTATATCGAGACGAAGATCGGAGATGAAACCAAGCGCGCCTCCATCCCCAAGGATTTGCCGGGCGGTGAACTGACGTTGGACTGGGCGGTGAAGCTGCTCTCACTTCCGCGCACGCTGGGCAACCATCCTGAGACGGGCAAGCCGATCACCGCGAGCCTCGGCCGCTATGGACCCTATCTGGCGCATGAGGGCAAATATGCCAGGCTCAGCTCCACGGCGGAGATCTTCGAGACGGGAATGAACGCGGCTGTCGTCAAGCTGGCCGAGGCGGCTAATCGCGGCGGGCGCAAGAGCGCGGAGCCGCTGAAGGTTCTGGGCGCCCATCCGCGCACGGAGGCAGAGATCAGGCTCATGGAAGGGCGCTACGGCCCCTATGTGACGGACGGCACAACCAACGCGACATTACCCAAGTCGATTGCGCCTGATGCGTTGACGCTCGAGGAAGCCGCGCAACTCATTGACGATCGCGCAGCGGCCGCCCCCGCCAAGGGCAAAGGGCGCAAGGTCAAGGCGAAAGCCAAGGCACCTGCCAAGGCCAAGGCGAAAACGGCTGGCGCCAAGGCGAAGACGGTTGGCAGCAAGGCTAAGGCGCCGGCGAAGAAGAAGGCTCCCGCCGCGTCCTGAGCCAATGAGCGCGCACCGCGCTGTTCTGCGCATAGCACTGTGATGGGCTGTGGGTCATCGCGGAGCGCTAAAGCGTGGGTAGGGGCGGCTGTTAGCAAAAGGCGCGTGCCAAAGCGGGCGCAAGGGGCTAGCCGAGCCCCCTACCTTGCTGACAACGTGCCCCGCGCCGGCGGGCCAGGACGATGGAATGACCGAGAACCTCACACACCTCGAACGACTGGAAGCCGAAAGCATCCACATCATGCGGGAGGTCGTGGCGGAAGCTGAAAAGCCGGTCATGCTTTATTCGGTAGGCAAGGATTCGGCGGTGATGTTGCACCTCGCTCGCAAGGCCTTCTATCCTTCACCGCCGCCATTCCCGCTGCTCCATGTTGATACGACATGGAAGTTCAGGGCCATGTATGAATTGCGCGACCGGATGGCGAAGGAGAGTGGCATGGAGCTGCTCGTCTATCAGAACCCGGAGGCCAAAGAGCGCGGTATCAATCCCTTCGATCATGGCGCGCTGCACACCGACATGTGGAAGACCGAAGGGTTGAAACAGGCGCTCAACCTCCACGGGTTTGACGTGGCGTTTGGTGGCGCGCGGCGCGACGAAGAGAAGAGCCGGGCGAAGGAGCGCATCTTCTCCTTCCGCACCGCCAGTCACGGCTGGGATCCCAAGAACCAGCGGCCGGAGCTGTGGAACCTTTACAATGCCCGCAAAAACAAGGGCGAGAGCATCCGCGTCTTCCCGATCAGCAACTGGACTGAACTGGATATCTGGCAATATATCCAGCTCAACGACGTGCCAATCGTGCCGCTCTACTTCGCGGCACCGCGCCCCACGGTGGAGCGCGACGGGGTACTGCTGATGGTTGATGACGAGCGCTTCCGGCTGGAACCGGGCGAAGAGCCTGTGATGCGCTCCATCCGCTTCCGTACGCTTGGCTGCTACCCGCTGACGGGTGCGGTGGAGAGCGAGGCGGCGACCCTCTCTGAAGTTATTCAGGAAATGCTGCTCACCACCACCAGCGAGCGGCAGGGTCGTGTGATCGATAAGGATGCGGGCGGCGCCGGCATGGAGAAGAAGAAGCAGGAGGGCTATTTCTGATGTGCCTGCGTTCGCGTGCTTCCATGGCCAAGGTTGATGTCCTGCGGTTCGGGAGGGTGTTGTGATGGATGATCTCGCTGAACCGATCTACCGGACCGACGCCCTGATCGCCGAGGATATCGACGCTTATCTAAGCCGCCACCAGTATAAGTCGATGCTGCGGTTTATTACCTGCGGCAGCGTGGACGACGGCAAGTCTACGTTGATCGGCCGCCTGCTCTACGACAGCAAGATGATCTTCGAGGATCAACTCGCCGCGCTGGAGGCGGACAGCAAGCGCGTCGGTACGCAGGGACAGGAAATCGACTTCGCACTGCTGGTAGACGGACTCGCCGCTGAGCGCGAGCAGGGCATCACGATCGACGTCGCCTATCGCTTCTTCACCACCGAGAAGCGCAAGTTCATCGTCGCGGATACGCCCGGCCACGAGCAATATACCCGCAACATGGTGACGGGCGCCTCGACTGCCGATCTCGCCGTGATCCTGATCGACGCGCGCAAGGGCGTCCTCACCCAGACGCGGCGACACAGCTATCTCGCCAAACTCGTCGGCGTCCGCCATATCGTGCTGGCGGTGAACAAGATGGACCTTGTCGGCTACGATCAGGCCGTGTTCGACGCGATCGTGCAGGATTACACCGCCTTCGCGCACAGCATTGGCATCGAACGGTTCGTGCCGATTCCGATTTCCGGGTTCAAAGGCGATAATATCACCGCACTTTCGGCCAACACGCCCTGGTTCAAGGGGCCCGCGTTGATCGAGCATCTGGAAACCGTGGAGGTGGATAACAGTGCCGATCGGGCGCGGCCGTTTCGAATGCCGGTGCAATGGGTCAACCGGCCCAATCTCGATTTTCGGGGCTTCTCCGGACTCATCACCGGTGGCGCCATCAGGCCGGGCGATGCTGTGCGCGTGCTCCCCTCGGGCAAGACAAGCACGATCAGTCGCATCGTCACCATGGACGGCGACCTGGACGAGGCCGTTGCCGGCCAATCTGTTACGCTTTGCCTGGCCGACGAAATCGACTGTTCGCGCGGCGACGTAATCGCGACGGCAGACAATCCCCCGCAGGCAGCTGACCAGTTCGAAGCCTCGCTGGTCTGGATGGCGGATGAGGCGCTTAAGCCCGGCCGGGCCTATTGGCTCAAGATCGGCACGCAGATGGTCTCCGCCACGGTACAGACGCCCAAATATGAGGTGAACGTCACCACGCTGGAGCATCTGGCGGCCAAGACGTTGGAACTCAACGCCATCGGCGTTGCCGAGATCGCGACGGATCGGCCGATCGTGTTCGAGCCTTATGCGGATAGTCGCGCGCTTGGCGGCTTCATCCTCATCGATAAGCTCAGCAACGCCACCGTCGCGGCCGGTATGCTGCATTTCTCGCTGCGGCGCGCGCAGAACGTCCATTGGCAGGCAGTCGATATCGGGCGGGAGGCGCACGCGGCGCAGAAGGGGCAGCGGCCTTTCCTCCTGTGGTTTACCGGCCTCTCCGGCTCGGGAAAATCGACCATTGCCAACATTGTTGAGAAAAAGCTCTACGCGCTCGGTCGGCACAGCTTCCTGCTCGATGGCGACAATGTGCGTCATGGGCTCAACAAGGACCTCGGCTTTACGGAAGCGGACCGGATCGAGAATATCCGCCGCGTGGGCGAAGTGGCGAAGTTGATGACCGACGCCGGGCTGATCGTGATCACCGCCTTCATTTCGCCCTTCCGCGCCGAGCGCGAGATGGTGCGTGCGATGCTGCCGCAGGGCGAGTTTCTCGAGATTTTCGTCGATACCCCGCTGGCCGAGGCCGAACGACGAGACGTCAAGGGGCTTTACCGCAAGGCGCGGGCGGGGGAGTTGAAGAACTTCACTGGCATAGACAGCCCCTATGAAGCGCCGGAGCAGCCGGAAATCCATATCGATACGACACGGACGACGCCCGAGGAGGCCGCTGACCTCATCATCGAGCGGGTGGTGGGTGTGTGGAGCCCGGATCTTTGAGCGATGCCGATCTGGCCGCTGAGCTGGCGGGGGAGGCCGGTCGCCTGTTATTGGCCCTGCGCGCCTCTGGCCGGTTCGATGGCAAGGCCCTTGGCAAGGAAGGCGACGCGGCAGCCAACCGCCTGATCGTCGCGGCGTTGCGCGAACGGCGACCGGACGACGGCCTGTTGTCGGAAGAAAGTCGGGACGATGGCACACGGCTGGCCCGCTCGCGCGTGTGGATCGTCGATCCCGTAGACGGCACTCGCGAATATGCCGAGGGACGTTCGGACTGGGCGGTTCATGTCGCGCTCGCAATAGACGGTGTTCCGGCCATCGGTGCGGTGGCGCTACCGGGGCTTGGCCTCGTGCTGCGTTCCGATACGCCATCGTCACTGCCATCCGGCGGAATGCCTCCGCGCATGGTCGTGAGCCGGACCCGGCCTGCCCCCGAGGCCTTGGCGGTGGCGCAGGCATTGGCGGCTGAGTTGATCCCCATGGGATCCGCTGGGGCCAAGGCCATGGCAGTGGTCCGTGGGGAGGCAGATATCTACCTCCATTCCGGTGGACAATTTGAGTGGGACAGTTGTGCCCCTGTCGCCGTTGCGCACGCGCACGGCCTGCACTGCTCGCGGATCGACGGCACGCCGCTCATTTACAATCGACCGGACGTATACCTGCCCGATCTCCTGATCTGTCAGCCCGACCTTGCCGCGCCGGTTTTGGACCTGCTTGCGGCCTGTCCGGTTGAGCGGAATGTCTGACGCGCGGTCACGCGGTTAGGCTCATCCGCCCGGCCCGCTGCCATGGGCTGTCTTTGGGGCTCGGCTGTTACCGTAACAAATCTGACATGAAATCATCACCGCGCTGACACGGGAATCGCATCCCGTTGTCACACTCATCCCCTAGCTGCGCCGCCGAGGGCACAAGGGGGCACCAGAGAGTCGTTACTCCCGTTGGCTGTCCTGCACTCGACACCCCGGATCAATCCGGCAGCGGAGACGACGATGAAACATATCATGCGGACCAAGACGATCATGCTGGTGGGCGCTGCCCTGCCGCTTCTGGCCGGCTGCGGCGCCAACGAGATCGCCTCGCCCGGGACGGGCGGCAACGTCACGATCAATCCTCCGCCGACCAGCACGCCATCGCCGACGCCGACGCCGGCAGCGACCGTAACCCCGGCGGGCGGCTGCCCGACCTTGCCTGCTGGTGCGAACCCGCTGGTAGACCGTGGCGTGACCGCAGAGACGCCGACCGGCGTGTGGCGGATCTGTGAACTGCCCGCGACGATCAATCAGTCGATCACGCTCACGAAGGTGCCCGGTTTGCTCTACTCGCTGCCCGGACGTGTCGATGTCGGTTGCGATCGGGGCTTCAGCGAGAGCCAGGTTCCGGCGAGCTGCACGCTGCCGTCCGTTACGCTTAAAATCGAGCCGGGCGTCATCCTTTATGGCGCTACCGGTCAGTCCTGGCTCGCGGTCAATCGCGGCAACAAAATCGATGCCGTGGGCACCGAGACCAAGCCGATCATCTTCACCAGCCGTGACAACGTCCTGGGGATCAATACCGATTCGTCGATGGGCCAGTGGGGCGGCGTCGTGCTGATGGGCCGCGCGAAGATCACGGACTGCACTTATGGCTCCGTGGCTGCCGGCACCTGCGAGCGTGACACGGAAGGGTCAGCGGATCCCGCAATCTTTGGCGGCGCGGACGATACCGACAGCAGCGGTCGCATGAAGTATGTGCAGATCCGTTATTCCGGCTTCGTTCTCGGCAAGGACGTCGAACTGCAGGCGCTCACGACCGAGGGCATCGGCAGTGGTACGGAGCTTGCGTATATCCAGACTCACAACAGCTCGGACGACGGCGCTGAGTTCTTCGGCGGCGTGGTCAACGTCAAGCATTACATCGCTACTGGCGCGGACGACGACAGCCTTGACGTCGACACGGGCGCCCGCGCGAACTTCCAGCATGTCCTGCTCATCCAGCGCCCCGGTGCCGGTGACGCGCTGATGGAAATCGACAGCAACGGCAAGGAAAGCGATACGCCGCGCACCAACCTCAAGGTGGTGAACTTCACCGCCATCCAGGGCCAGGTGAGCAGCAACAACGAAGCGAACGATCAGGCTTCGATCCTGCTGCGCGGCAACTCGGATACGACCTTCGCCAACGGCATCGTCGTCACGCCCAACAATGAGTGTCTGCGTCTGCACGGCACGGGCTCGCTCGCGGATCGTGCAACGCTCGTCGCACATTCCACGGTGCTGACCTGCAACAGCACGAAGTTCATCGGTAGCGGTGCCGCCGGAGTCGCCTACACGGCGTCGGATATTGCCGCGATCTTCGCGGGGAATGGGAACAACGACGTGTTCTCCACCACGCTCTCCAGCCTGTTCGTCAACGGCGCCAATGAGAGCCAGGTGGCGGCCTTCGATGCCAAGACGCTCGATGCCTTCTTCGACACGACGACCCACATTGGCGCCGTGAAGGATGCGAATGATGGCTGGTTCAAGGGGTGGACCTGCAACTCGACCACCGCGACGTTCGACGACGCGGCGAATGGTAACCGCGCCTGCACCTCGCTGCCCATCGCCTGAGGTCGTTGCCTGACCAATGAAGCGCGGGGTGCGGCCGTTCGGGATCGCACCCCGCCGTGATTGAGATCTTCCAGACCCAAGGGGACATTCCATGGCAACGCCGTTCAAATATGCGGGCCTGCTCCTCATTTCATCGACGCTTGCGTCACCCGCGTTCGCGCAGGCCGTGGCTGACGATGCCGCGCCCATCGCCGGCGACACGACGGCCCCTGCTGCCGATGCTGCTCCTGTGGATGACGAGGCGGAAGCCCCCGACATCTCGCTTCCCGGCGGGGAAATCGTGGTGGTTGGCCGCCGCGGCGCCAATGTACAGAAGAGTGCGCCTGCAATCGTCTCCGTGCTTTCCAGCGCCGATATCGCCCGGACCGGGGAAGGCAATATCGCTGGGGCGCTTGGTCGCGTAACGGGTCTCAGCGTGGTTGGCGGAGGTTACGTCTATGTCCGCGGCCTGGGTGACCGATATTCGTTGGCGCTGCTCAACGGTTCACCGCTTCCCAGCCCGGAACCGCTCAAGCGGGTCGTGCCGCTCGATCTCTTCCCGACTAATATCGTTTCCTCGTCGCTGGTTCAGAAAAGCTATTCGCCGAACTTCCCCGGCGAGTTCGGCGGTGGCGTCATCAATCTGACGACCAGTGCGGTGCCAAGCGAGAGCTTCCTGACGGTGAGCGGTGGCATCGGCGGGAACAGCGAGACGACTGGATCGGTCGGCTACGTTCACTACGGCGCCAAAACGGACTGGACCGGCTTCGACAACGGGTCACGCAATATTCCGCCTGCGCTGGCAGCCTATTTCGCTAGCGGGGAGCGCCTCAACAATGGCACCGTTGATACACAGGCGATCGGCAAGGAGCTTGTTAGCTGGCGCAACGGTATCGTGCAGCGCTGGGGCTCGGTCGCGCCAAACTGGTCGGCGACGCTCTCGGGCGGCACCTCATTCGAGATTGGCAACGATACTACGCTCGGCCTCATTGCGACCGCCGGCTACAGCAACAAGTGGCAGACGCGCGACGCGACCCAGCAATTCTCGGTCACCTCTGATCTGTCCTCGCTCGATTCGAACTTCGAGCGTGTGTCCACCGATAACCGCGTGGTGGTGAACGGGCTTGTCGGCCTCGGGCTCGAATTTGGCGACAACAAGCTGCGTTGGACCAATCTCTATATCCGCGACACGCTCAAGCACACGCGTTTGGGTTTGGGGCAGAAGAACCAGACCCAGACAGATTACATGCAGCAGGACACCGCCTGGTATGAGCGGCAGCTGATGAGCACGCAGCTTGCCGGCGAATTCAAGGTAACGCCGAATCTGAGCATCGACTTGCGCGGCGGTTATGCCAACTCCCAGCGAGAGGCGCCTGGCGAGCTTTCGATCGAGTATGTCCGCACCAATGCGGAAGCCGATCCCTACGGGGCCCATTTCGTCAATCGGCTCGATGGCAATCGCGGTAACGCCGAGATTACCTATTCCGACCTGAACGAGGATCTCTGGTCGTTCGGCGCGGATGTCACTTATCGCGTTCTGCCCGATCTGGCGCTCTCGATGGGCTACGCCTATCAGAAAACGATCCGCGACAGCTCGCGCCGGGACTTTCAGTTTCGCGCTCCCAGTACACTTCCGGGCGGCGTGGACATGTTCCGGCCCGACCTGCTCCTATCGGGCAACATCATCGATGCTTTCCAGATCGGCTTGGTCGAGGATGACAGCAGTCCGGCCTTCCGGGCTACACTGGCCAACCATGCTGGCTACGGCAAACTGAACTGGCAGATCACGCCGGACCTTCTGATCGACGTTGGTGTGCGTTACGAAACTGCCAAATTGGGGGTGGCGCCTTTGCAGGTGTTCACGGTCCCGGGCTCGTCGCTGGCGGCGACCAATCTCGATAATGACTATTGGCTCCCTGCCGCCACCATCACGTGGCAGATCCAGCCGGACATGCAGATTCGCCTGAATGCCTCCAAGACCATCGCACGGCCGCAGTTTCGTGAGTTGATCTTCCAATATTATTTCGATCCTGACTCGAACCGGCAGTATCGAGGTAACCCGCTCCTGACGGACAGCCAGCTGTTCAATGCGGAAGCGCGTTACGAATGGTATTTCGCACGCAACCAGCGCCTGTCCGTCGCCGGCTTCTTCAAGCGGCTGGATAACCCCATCGAGCCATTCAATTTCATTCTTGCCGACAAGTTGGTGACCAGCTTCGCCAACGCACCCAAGGCGGATCTGTATGGCGCCGAGGTGGAAGTGCAGAAATTTTTCGATGCCTCGGCCTTGTCGGATGGCGACTTTTTCGCGAGCCGCAGGATCGTGGCTATCGCGAACTACACCTACACCAAGTCCAAGCTTAAGGTGGGCGCCCACGACTCAGTGGCGGTGTTTGGAGCATCTTCGACCAACGCGACGGACTTCTTCCGCGACGGAGCGGCGCTCACCGGGCAGTCGGATCATCTGGTGAATTTGCAAGTGGGCTTTGAGGATACCGACAGCCTGTCACAACAGACGCTCATCATGTCTTACGCCAGCAAGCGTGTGACCAGTCGGGGCATCGCTAACCAGAATCAACCGGACGTCTACGAGTATCCCGGGTTCAACCTGGACCTCGTTGCACGGCAGGGTTTTGATCTGGCGGGGAGAGCCTTCGACGTGAAGTTTGAAGCGCGTAACCTCACCAATCGCAAATATCGCGAGCAGCAGTCCAACGGGGCCAACGCGGTGTTCTACAATCGTTACAACAGTGGCGTTTCCGTCAACCTGTCCCTGTCCACGACCTTCTGAGCGAGGCACTTCCATGGCGTACGGAAAGGGCGGTCGCCAGATCGCCCTTTCCTGTTTTTGGTTTGTCTCGACGTTGGGCGCCCCTTCCGACGAAGAGGGGAAAAATGAGACTGCATTGGTCCCAGTCTCCATCATTTGATGGAGGCGGCGATTTATCGATCCTTCCATAATCTCCCGCCCGCCGCCGGCATCAGGGGCGGGAGCAGGGGAGGATTGAAGAATGTATCGATACGGGCTCACGCGCCATGCTCCGAACGCCAGCCTCGTCGCGTTGGGTGGGTTGGCGCTCGCATCGCTCGCCAGCCCCGCGGTCGGACATCACAGCTATGCAATGTTCGACATGAATAAGCCACTGGCGCTCGATGGGCGGGTCGCCAAGGTCGAATGGGTCAATCCTCACATCTCGCTGTGGCTCTATGTGCCGGCGGTTGGGCAGCAAGGGAAATATGATCTTTGGCGCTTTCAGAGCGATCCGCCGGGCAGAGCCGCGCGCAATGGTTGGTCGAAGACAGTGCTCAAGGTTGGTGATCGGATCACCATGCACTATTTCCCGCTCAACAACGGTGGGAATGGCGGTTACCTGATCCGTATCGTGCGCCCCGACGGATCTGAGCTCATCGGCGATCCGGACGCGCCGGGCGTCGCGCGCGAGTTGGCCAAGACAAATTCGCTGCCGACGAAGGATGGGACGCGATGAACGCCGGTCTGCCACGATGGGTGCGCGTTGCTGCTCTGCCGTTACTCCTCATGGCTGGCTCTGCCGATGCCCAGCCTGGCGTCACCGCACCCCCCGATTTGAGTGGGTGGTGGGTGTGGGTGACCCCGCAAAATGGGGCGCCGCCTTTTCCCTTTCTGGATGCGCCGCTCAAAGGGGATATGGCTGTTCTGGTTAGGACCATGCGAGACGGGTTCGCGCGGGCCAAGCTTCCGGATCTCGCCGATTTTGGTGTCGACCAGCGCCGTGCCTTTTGCCGTCCACCAGTCTTTGCGGGTGCGAGCGGCAACGTGGCGGCCGCCGTCGAGTTCCTGTTCACGCCGGGGCGGCTTACCATCCTTAACGAGGAAGGGCTCGTCCGCCGTGTTCCGCTGGACGGCTCGACGCTACCCGCCACGGTCGAGGAATCGAGTATGGGCACTTCGGTCGGCCGTTGGGCGGGGCGTACGCTGATTATCGAGACGATTGGGACAAAAGGGGATGGGGTGCCCGTCGCTTTCGGCAAGGGCGCGCGCTTTACCGAGCGCCTGACTCTACGCGACACCGATACGCTGGAAATCGCCGTGCGGATCGTGGCGCCGGATGTGCTGGAGCGGCCCTATGATGAGGTGATGACCTACACGCGCGATCGGAGGCATGTGTTTCACGAGGTGACGTCGTGTGTCGACAACGATCCCTCGCTGGACGCCCAAACGGGCCGCCAAGAGTTGGACTTGACGCCGCCATCCGACCTGCCGCCGCCGCCAGCGGATTGAGGGGGCGCCGCTGTGTGCCTCAGCCCACCCAGACCTGCTCGCGATACCATTTGGTGATGATATATTTGGTGCCGGCGCGCACCTTCATGCCGTGGTGGAGCGAGGCGCCGTTCACGGCCCCATCGGGCAGGCGGTTGTTCCAGGCAAGTAGCTTGCCAGGCTCCGGCTGGATGATCTTGTTGATGCGCGTGAAGCGCGTGGCGCCGCCCGCGCCGGGAGCGTTTAGATAGACCATAAGCGTCCAGGTGCGGTTGCCGGAACGGCCGCAGTAGGTTTCATAATCGCCGCCTTGCGGCTCGAAATAGTCGGTGTGCGCCTTGAACTCCTGTCCCACGGCGTAGCGTTGCCCTTGGAGCGGTTCGCCGTAAGCGGGATCGATGCCGGCGAATGTCGCGAGTTTGCCATTGATGGTCGCGATGAACGGATCTGCATCATCCAGATCGCAGGTTTCGCTCGTGCGGAACGCCTCGTAGCCCATGTCGTCGGCGATGGTGGACGGGCGACGATTGGCGTCGATCCGCGCCATCAAGCCAACACATTCCTCCAAACTGAGGAAATCGCGCTTGATGAACAACTCCAGTTCCTTGCCCGGAAAGCGCTGGATGCCGGGCTGGCCGGCCAAGAAGGGAGCTGCGCGCGTCGACATGGTTCGCGCCAAGGTCTAGCAAGAGGCCCATGACGCAATCAACCGATCAGACGCCACAGGGTGCCTGTCGTTTTTTGGTAACCATATTGTCTTCTATCAGTCATAGTAGGCGCCTAGGCAGCGCGTGCTGTGGAGGGCATCAAACGTAACATGCGGTGGAGCGATTTCATGCGGCGTGCGCAGCCGGCGCAGGCGAAAGCCGTGTCGGATGTCGGCCAGTGGATTGAGGCGGCGCTCTTGGTGCTGTTGGTGATCCAGATCGCCCGACTGCTCTGGGCGCTGGTGACGCCGGTCGGCTTGTTTGGAGAATGGCGGGCACGGGAACCTGTGGTCGTCAGCGCTGATGCGCGTCAGGCTCTCTTTGCGGGCTTCGATCCGTTCTTCCGCACCGGCGCCGCGCTTGGCGCGGGTGGCGCCATGCAGCAGGTGACCACCTTGCCGCTCACGCTCTACGGCACCAGTGTCAACGAAGCGTCCGGTCAGGGCACGGCGATCATCGCCAACGAGAATGATGAACAGGCAAGCTACGCCGTGGGTGACGAGATCGCGCCCGGCGTAATTCTAAAGGCGGTGGCTTTTGACCACGTCATCATCCAGCGTGGCGGCGCTACAGAGACATTGTATATCGATCAGTCGAGCGGCGATGTCGTTGGCGACGAAGGTGCCCCCCCTGCGAATGCGTCTGCGGCACCCGCAAGCGGGCCTTCAGCGCCGGGGCCGGCCTCTCTGCTGGAATCCGGTGCTTTGGCGAGTTCACTCAACCTGGCGCCGCGGAGCGAGAACGGTAAGGTGACGGGCATTGTCGTCGGGGCGCAAGGCAATAGCCAGTTGGCTTCGTTGGCGGGTTTTCGACCTGGCGACATCATTGTGCAGGTCAATGGCCGGCCGGTGACGAGCGCCGGGGACATGAACGCCCTGCGTGGGGCTATCCAGCCCGGTGCTCGCATCTCCCTCATGGTCGAGCGGGGGGCTGCGACCGTACCCATTTCCCTCGTACTTCCGGAAAATAAATGAGTCCCATGTTCAAGCTGCGGCGTCTCGCCGGAACCGCTTTTCTCGCCCTGATCTGCGCGGCGCCAGGGTTCGCCCAGCTCACCCTCAACGTGCGCGACGCGGATATCCGTGCGTTCATCCAGGATGCAGCGCGTAACACCGGGCGCACCTTCATTATCGATAGCCGGGTTCAGGGCAAGGTATCGGTCGTTACCGATCGTTCGTTGACGCGCTCGGAGTATTTCGAAATTTTCCTGTCCACGCTGCGAGCAAATGGACTGGTCGCGGTGCCGGCTGCCGGCGGAGCATTCCGGATCCAGCCCGTCGAAGGCGCGGCTGGGCAGCCGGGGCCTGTCGGAAGGGCGGCGAACCGGAACCAGTTTGTGACCGAGGTGGTCCGTCTGCGTTCGATAGATGCGCAATCCGCGCTCGACACGCTCCGGCCACTGGTCAGCAAGGACGGCTCGATCACCGCCAACCGGTCCGGTCGTTCTCTCGTGATCGCGGATTATGCCGACAATATCGCGCGCATCCGCCGAGTGCTGGCGCAGGTCGATACCGACGGCTCGTCCACCGCGTTGATCCCGCTCAAGAATGCCGGCGCGCGTGAGATCGCGACCTCGCTGCAAACGCTGGTCGGCGGCGGCGGTGAAGGGAGTGTCGCCAACGCGACGATCGTTGCGATCGACAGCTCCAACAGCATCGCCATTCGCGGGGATGCCACCAGCGTAGCGCGCCTCTCCAACATGGTGCGCGACCTCGACAAGCGCGCGGAATCCGGCACTGAAATCCGTGTCTATTGGTTGCAGAATGCTGACGCCGACAAAATGTTGCCGGTGCTCCAGCACTTACTCGGTCAGGGGGCAGCGCCGGTCGCGACGGCCTCTTCATCCAATAGCGCCGCTGGGAACGGTATGCGCAATACGGGGCCGGCCGAGTCCACGCCCGTCACCGTTGCCGCAGGCGAGCCAGGGACCGGAATTAACGGTCGCGGCGCGGCGGTGGTAACACGCTACGAGGGCGCCAACGCCGTCATTGTGGCGGCAAGCGGAGACACCCAGCGCATGTTGGGGGAGGTGATCCGCCAGCTCGATACGCGGCGCGAGCAGGTGCTGGTCGAGGCGATCATCGTTGAGATCGGTAACAATGCTGCGCGCAAGCTGGGCGTTCAATTCTTGTTGGGCAGCACCAAGACCGGCTTCGCGGCAACGAATTACTCCAACGCCAGCCCCAATCTGCTGACGCTGGCCGGCGCCATCGGGGCGACCAAGCTCGGTACGCAGGAAACGGTGGTAGTGGCCCCCGACGGCACGCGGACGACCACGACGACCACCGAGAACAGCGGCCTCGCCAACCAGCTCCAAAGTGCGGCGGTAGAGACGTTGCAGAACGCAACCGGTGGCTTCGGCGGTGTGGCCACCCAGTTGGGGCGCAACGGCATATTGGGCGCGATTATCAACGCGGTACAGTCGGATACGGAGAGCAATGTGCTCTCGACGCCTTCCATCACCACGCTGGACAACCAGAAGGCGCACATGCTGGTCGGTCAGGAAGTGCCGGTCGCCACGGGCGAGGCGCTCAGCCCCAATTTCGATAACCAGTTCCGGACCGTGCAGCGGCAGAATGTCGGCATCATGCTGGACGTGACGCCGCAGATCAACGCGGGTGGTACCATCAAGCTGTTCATCAAGCAGGAGGTGAGCAGCGTCGCCGGGCCGGTCTCCAACGACAGCAGTGACCTCATCATCAACAAGCGCCAGTTCGAGACGACGGTGCTGGTCGACGATGGCGACATCCTCGCGCTGGGCGGTCTGCTCGACGACAATGAGCGCCGCACAATCGAAAAAATCCCACTGCTCGGTGATCTGCCGCTGCTTGGTAATCTGTTCAAGTCCAAGAGCCGCGCCCGCACCAAGACCAATCTCATGGTGTTCATCCGGCCGACGATCCTTACGAACAAGGCGGACGCGCAGGAAATGACGGCGCGGCGCTATGGCTATATTCGCGGCCGGCAGGCGCTCGCTAACCCGGGTGCGGAGCCGTCCATCGACGAGCTGGTGCGCGACTATATGGGAGCAGACTTGCCGGTGGCCGACTCGCAGGCGGGCGACCAGGTGATTGACGGACGTGTCGTGCCGATCGAACCGACGCAATCGCAGCACGTGGTCCGCCCAACCACTGAACACGTCGATACGGGCAAGCGGAAATGACAGGAAATCCCGTCGAGCTACCACCAGACGGTATAGGAGCACCGGCACCGGTTCCGGCGCCGCCGGGTTCCGATGCTTCTGTTCCGGAGCCGACCGCCGAGGCCCCCCATGCTTTGCTGCCGGTCGACATTCCTTACGCCTTTGCACGCAAGCATGGCGTGGTGATCGTGTCGGGCCGGGACGAGGTGGATGGGAGCGGGCGGCTCACCATCGCGTTGCGGGACGGTGCAGATCCACGTGCGCTGGTTGAAGTGCGGCGGCATCTTGGGCGCAGCTTCGAAGTGACGATCGTGAATGCGGCGACCTTCGACAGGAACCTGTCCGATCATTATGCGATGGAGGGTTCGGCCGCCGCCATGGCCGGGTCGCTGGCGCTGGGCAGCGATGATCTCGACTTTATCGCCGGCGACCTGCCGACCGCCGAAGACTTGCTGGCGAGCGGCGACGATGCGCCGGCCATCCGGCTGATCAATGGCATCATCGCCGAGGCGGCGCGGCAGGGCGTGTCCGATATCCACATCGAGCCATATGAGACCGGGCTCGTCGTGCGGATGCGCATGGACGGCGTGCTGACCGAGACATTGCGCATGCCGCCGCATGTCGCGCCCGTGGTGGTGAGCCGCATCAAGGTGATGGCACGGCTCGATATTGCCGAGCGGCGGGTGCCGCAGGATGGGCGCATCGGTTTGACGCTGGGCGGCAAGCTACTCGACGTGCGCGTCTCCACGCTGCCGAGCCGCGCAGGCGAACGGGTGGTGCTACGCATTCTCGACAAGGAAAATGCCGGCATCGCGCTCGACGTGCTCGGTCTCACCGGCGCGGCGGACGAGGTGCTGCGCGGTGCGTTGCGCGAGCCCAACGGGATCATCCTGGTCACCGGGCCGACCGGGAGCGGCAAGACGACGACGCTCTATGCGGGCCTGCGCCAGCTCAACGACGGCAGCCGCAACATCCTCACGGTGGAAGATCCCGTGGAATATGCCATCGAAGGCGTAGGGCAGACGCAGGTGAACGCCAAGGTCGGCCTCACCTTCGCCGCTGGTCTGCGCGCGATCCTGCGACAGGATCCGGACGTGGTGATGGTCGGCGAAATTCGCGATCGCGAGACGGCCGAAATCGCCGTGCAGGCGTCGTTGACCGGGCACCTCGTGCTCTCGACCGTTCATACCAATGATGCAGTGGGTGCGATCACCCGTATGCGCGACATGAAGGTGGAACCGTTCCTGCTCGCCTCGACCCTGCGCGCGGTGTTGGCGCAGCGCCTCGTCAGACGGCTGTGCCACGAATGTCGTGAACAGGCGCCGGCGGACAAGGCGGTGAGTGCCCTGCTGGGGATCGACGAGGGGACGCTGATCTATCACCCGGTTGGCTGCGATGCCTGCAACCACAGCGGCTACAAGGGGCGCGTCGGCGTGTTTGAAGCGATCCGCGTTGATGAAGCGATCCGGCGGATGATCAATGAAGGCGGTGACGAGTCATTGATCGCGCGCCACGCCTTCCTGAACGCCCCCAATCTTGGTGCGGCAGCACGAGCGTTGGTGCGTGACGGCGAGACGAGCGCGGAGGAGGCGATCCGCATCTCGCGGCGTGAAGCGATCGATGCCTGATTTCGATTATGTGGTGATCGACAAGGCGGGCCGGGAGAAGCGTGGCCTGCTGCGCGCGGACTCGGTCGGCGATGCGCGCGCGACGCTGTCGGCGCGCAAGCTGTTCGTGGTGCGCATCGCAGAAGGACGTGGCGCGACCGGAGGCGTGAGCGAGGGCGGCATGGCGCGCCGCAGCCTGCTCAGCTTCGAACGCAACCGGCTTTCGGCCAAGGAATTGACGCTGTTCACCCGGCAGCTTTCCACCTTGGCACAGGTTTCCCCGCTGGAGGAGGCGCTGCGCACCATCACGCGCCAGAGTGAGCGAGCGCATGTCCGGGAGATTGTCGGGCGCGTGCATGGCGGCGTCGTCGAGGGACGCAGCCTGGGCGAGGCGATGAGCGCGGAGTCGCGGAGTTTTCCCGGTCTGTACCGCGCCATGATCGCCGCAGGCGAGCGCTCGGGGAGCCTGCCGGCCCTGACCGAGCGGCTGGCCATCCTGCTGGAACGCCAGGCAGCGATGCGATCCAAGATGCTGACGGCGCTGGCTTATCCTTCCGTACTGGCAACCTTCGCGGTGATTGTCGTCATCTCTTTGATGATCTTCGTGGTGCCACTGGTCGTCGAGCAGTTCGATACGCTGGGCCAGCAACTGCCGCTGCTCACCCGCGTCGTGATGGGGATTTCCAATTTCCTCGCGACATGGTGGTGGGCGCTGCTCATCGCTCTGGCGCTGCTCGGCACGCTGGGCTGGCGGGCGCTGCGCAACGAAGCGGTGCGGCTGCGGGTGGACGGAGTGCTGCTGCGCATCCCTTTCGTGGGTCGGTTGCTGCGCGACCTGCATGCTGCCCGTATGGCCCGCACATTGGCGACCATGGTGGCCAGCCGCCTGCCGGTCATGGAAGGCCTCTCGCTCACCGTGCCGACCATTCACAATCGCGTGCTGCGCGCGGCGACGGCGGACATCGTCGAGGCGGTGCGCGGCGGCGGCAGCCTCTCAGCCGCGATGCGCCGGGCAGACGTGTTCCCGCCGCTGCTCGTCTATCTGGCCGCCAGCGGTGAGAGCGCCGGCCAACTGGACCTGATGCTGGAGCGCGCCGCCGACTATCTCGAGCGCGAGTTCGACGGCTTCACCGCCGCCGCGCTGGCGATGCTGGAGCCGCTGATCATCATCGTGATGGGTGGCATCGTGGCGATCATCATCCTCTCGATTCTGCTGCCGATCATGCAGTTGCAGAATCTCACAGGTGCCGGAGTTTGATCATGCAGAAGTTTCATCCACGCGACGCCGGGGCGGCTGAGGGTCGGAAAGGCATTCTGGCCGCGCGAGGGGCCGCCGAACACGGCTTCACGCTGGTCGAGCTGCTCGTCGTCATTGTTATCATCGGCCTGCTGGGCACGATCGTGGCCATCAACGTGTTCGGTGCGCTGGGTACCAGTAATGTCGCGAAGGCCAAGGCCGATATCGCCACGCTGGAATCGGCGCTCGATCAGTATCGGCTTGATAATCTGACCTACCCCAGCACAAGCGATGGCTTGAACGCACTCCTCTCGCCGCCGCCGGGGCTAGCGCAGCCAGAGCGTTACCGGCAGGGCGGCTACATCAAGAAGCTCCCGAACGACCCGTGGGGTCAGCCCTATCAATATATTGCACCCGGCCGCAAAGGTGCTTTCGACATCTATTCTCTGGGGGCAGACAAGCAGACCGGCGGCGAGGGTGAGAACGCCGATATCTATTCGAGCGATCTGTAGCGCACGGCGGATCCAGGAAGCACCGCACCGATGGCTCCGCGCAGCAAGCGATGTGAAGTGAGGCGCGATATCAGCGTGGTCACCCGTCTGCGGCGCGCCGGCTGCCATGCTTCTCGTGATGGTGGCTTCACCCTCCTCGAAATGCTCGTCGCGCTTGCGATCTTCAGCCTCGCGGCCCTGGCGCTGGTGCGGTTGCAGGCTGTCTCGGCCCGGTCCACCGTGGATTTGCGCGCGCGTACCATGGCGGAGATCGTGGCGCGCAATCTGATGATCGAGCGGCTGACCGATCCGCGCCCGCCAGTATTGGGCGTGAGTAACGGGGTTGTCGAGAATGCCGGCCGCCAGTGGCACTGGGCGCAGCAGGTCGACAAGGCGGACAACGACCGGTTGCTTGTCGTCACCGTTCGCGTCGATGGCGGGGCAGGCCAGTCGCCTGCGGTCCTCACCTTCGGGCGTCCAGCGCAATGACGATGCCGGTGACCCGCCTGCCGACACGGTGTTCCGCCGAACACGGCTTCGCATCTTCGAGGCGCTCCGCCGAACACGGCTTCACGCTAGTCGAACTGATGGTCGTTATCGTCATCATCGGGTTGCTCTCGGGCGCCGTCGTGCTGACGATGGCAGATCCGCGCGGGCGGATAGCGGACGATATTGATCGCTTCGCCGGTCGCACCCGTGCTGCGCGGGATAGTGCGATTATCTCTGGAAGGCCGGTTGCCCTATGGGTCTCGACGACCGCCTACGGGTTCGAACGTCGCAATGGGGGCACCTGGCAGGCGGTCACGGAAGGGCCCTTGGCGACGCGCGACTGGGCGGGTGAGACGCGGGCTGAAATCGGCTCGACAACGCAGCTGCGCGCAGTTTTCGACACTGTTGGTCGCGCCGATCAGACACTGCATTTCACGCTCAAGCGTGGCGGAAACGCCATCACTCTGCGCATGGACCTGGATGGCAGGGTGACGAGCGGTGGGTAATCGTGCCTCATCTTTGCCCGGTGCCGAACACTGCGTCGCGATGTCGGCGCGGTTCGCCGAGCATGATGCTCTGCCTTTAAGTTGCTCCGGCGAGCGTGGCTTCACATTGATTGAAATGCTCGTCGCCGTAATGATCTTCGCGATGCTCGCCACGGCCGGGGTCGTTCTGCTGCGCGGCGCGGTAGAAGGGCAGGCTGCGGTTACAACCCATCTCGATGCGCTGGCGGATGTGCAGCGCGGCCTTGCAACGCTGGACGCCGATCTTTCGCAAGCGGCGGTCCGGATCAGTCGCACGCAGGCCGGCACCTACGCACCGGCCTTCTTCGGCCGCAGCGCGCAGGGCGAAGAGCCGTTGATGCAGTTCGTGCGGGACGGCTGGAGCAATCCCGGTACACTGCGTCGCGCCAGCCTGCAAAAGATTGAATATTGGTGGCGCAATGGACGGATCGAGCGGGCCGGTTATCCGGCCGTGGACGGTGCCACCCCTCCGGAGCCGGCAATTTTGTTCGATGGCGTTCGCGGTCTGACGCTCCGCTATCGGGACCGGCGGGGGGATTGGCTTGAACGCTGGGCGCCCGAGACGCCTAAGGCCATGCCGACGGCAGTGGAAATGGTGCTGACGCGGGGAAGCGATCCGCCACTCATTCTGCGCTTCCTTGTTGGAACAGCAATCAACCAACCGGACGAAGAGGCGGGCGTGCCGCAAGAAGGCGGAGCCGGCGGTGCGAACTAAGTTGTACTCTCCTGTCGGACGACCCGACGAACGGGGAGCGGCGCTGATGACCGTGCTGCTGCTCATCGCGATCCTCTCGGTGGTGGCGGCGGTTGCGCTGGAGCGATTGACCGTTGCTACTCGGATGACGCGGAACATCGTCTCCGCCGATCAGGGCCGCGCCTATCTGCTCACGGCCGAGCGGATGGCAGCCACGCGCATCGCCGATCTGCTCGCTCTGCGGCCGGATCGCACTACGCTGGAAGGCGGCTGGATGGGCAGCGAGCAAATTCTCGCGGTACCCGGTGGCACAGTGGCCGCGCAGATTGTCGATCGAGGCAATTGCTTCAACCTCAACAGCCTGGTGCGCTCCGCCGCCGGCGGCACGTCACAGACCGAGGAGACCTTCACGGCGCGCCCGGAGGCGATCGCGCAGTTTGCAGGCCTGATGCGTCTGCTTGGCGTTGATGCAACCCTTGCCTTGCAGGTGGCGACATCGGCGGCGGACTGGATCGACAGCGACTCCGTGCCCGGTAACGGCGGCGCGGAAGACGACTATTACAGCAGCTTCGATCCTCCTTATCGCACCGCCAATACGCTGATGGCGGATCCCAGCGAACTGTTGATGGTCAACGCGGTCACGCCGGATCTCTATCAACGTATCCGGCCGTGGATTTGCACCTTACCGGATGCGGAAATGTCCCCCATCAACGTCAATACGCTGCTTCCCGGGCAGGCTGTCCTGTTGGCCATGCTTGCCCCGGATACCTTGGGACTGGATCAGGCGCGGCAGGTGCTGGCGCAACGTCCAGCCACGGGTTATGGCAGTTTGCTGGCCTTCTGGAATTTGCCTCCTATGGCGCGCGCTAAGGCCGGCATGCCCGATGTCGCCGTTGAGCAAGTACAGCAGAAATCGCGCTGGTTCGAGGTCGCGCTGCGAGCGGAACTTGGAGGAGACGAAGTGGAAGAAGCAGTGCTTTTCGATGCGAACGATGGGCAGGTCCGCCTGGTGCGCCGCAAATGGGGCGAGGGTGACGGCTGACCGTGGTGCACGATTACATCATCCTGCTTTCGCCCGAACGTGAAGCGCCTCCGACCTGGTACCGGGTGGATGGAGATCGGATCGTGCGCCGCGGCAAGGGTACCGATTGGCTCCCGCCCGAGCATGAGGATGGGGCGGAGGCGGCGGTCGGGCAGGCCATGCTCGTGCTACCGCCGCAAGCCACCACGCTCCATTGGATTGCTTGCCCGGGTATGACGGCGCGACAGGGCGCCACGGCGGCACGCCTGATGGCTCTGGAAGCAAGCATTGGAGACGGCGAGGGGCTGCACGCCGTGGTCGCCGCCAATGACGATCCCGAAGCGCCGCATATCGTCGCGGTCGCCAGCCAGAGCGCGATGGCGCACTGGATCGACTGGTGCGAGGCGCATGACATCGGTCACGCCAGCATCGTCCCGGCGGCACTGCTGGTACCTGCGCCGGACGATGGCTTCGCTCGAGCGACGGTGGGGGCGACAGAGATTGTGCGTGGGGGCGACACTGCCTTTGCTGCCGATGAGGCGATGGCGCCGCTCATCGTTGGCGATGCGCCGGTCACGGCTGTGCCGGTCGACACCATTGACGTCGCGCTGCTGCGTGCGCTGGACGAACCGCCCCTGGATCTGCGCCAGGGCGGCTTCGCGCGCCGCTCGGCACGGGTGTTCGATCGCGCCCGGTGGACGCGCATTGCCATCATGCTCGGCGGCACCGTGCTGGCATCATTGCTCATTTCGCTCATCGCCATCCTGCGGTTGAATGCCGAGGCTTCCCGTCTCGATTCCCAGACAGTGGCGCTGGCACAAACGGTCGATCCGACCATCAGTGATCCGGAGATGGCCGAGAGTCGCATCGCCGGCCTGCTCGCGGCGCGTGGCGGGCGCGGCGGCTTTACGGGCACGATGGCCGGGTTGATGACGGCGATGCAGGTGAATCCCAATGTAGTCCTGACCAGCGTCAATCAGGGAGCAGATGGGTCGCTGCGGGTCCAGTTCGCCGGGAACAGGGCCGAGGAGATCAATGAAGTGCTCATTGCAATTCAGGAAGCTGGGTGGCGGATTAGCGCCAACGCCGTGCAGCAGCGTGGGGCGCGGTTGGTCGCGGATATCATGGTGGTCCGCTGATGAAAGACGCGATGCTCAACTGGTGGGGCAATCACAGTATTGGCGAGCGGCGGCTGATGGCCACGCTGGCGATTGTTGCCGCCGTCGTCTTTTTGTGGCTGGGCGTCTGGCGGCCTGTCACCGCAGGATTGGAACACGCGTGGGAACGGCAGGGTGCGGCGCTGGATCGCTATGCTTCGGTGCGCGCCAAGGTGGCTGAGCTCCGCCGTCGGCCCGCCCGGGCACCGCAGGCCGACCGACTGCCAATCGACCAACGCATCAGCCAAAGCGCGGCTGAGGCGGGCTTCACGCTGGATCGTGCGACGCAGCAGGGAACGGGGCGGATGTCCGTCAACATCTCGTCGGCCCGCGCCGGCCCGCTATTGGAATGGATCGCCCGGTTGGAACAGGCGGGCGTGACGGTGCAGACGATGAGCATCGTTCCGGGCGCAACGGAAGGCACGGTGGCCATGCAAGCGCTGTTTCAGGAGGTGCAGTCATGACCGGGTGGTTCGGTAGCACCCGCGCGCGGATCATGCTGGTCCTCATCCTCGTCATCGGCCTGCTGGTGACCTGGCCATTGCGGGCGGCATTCTCCATTTTCGGCCTTGCCGACATGGGGGTCGCAGCGCGGTCGTTGCGGGGGCCGATCTGGTGGGGCGGGGCGGAAGAGTTGCAAATTCGTGGCGTGCAGCTCGGGACGGTTAATGTCTTTCTCAACCCGGTCCAACTTCTCCTTGGGCGCGTGCGCATCGACATGAGCCGTCGTTTGGGGGCACCTGACGATATCAGCGGCGCATTCACGGTTGGTTGGGGACAGCGCGGCATTGATGACGTGACCGGCGCGGTGGCGCTCGCCGCACCGCTGGCCCCATTGCCGGTCAGCCGGGTCGAATTCGAGGATTTGACGGTCCACTTTTCGAGTGGGCGCTGTGTGGTGGCGGAAGGTCGGGTGCGAGCACGGGTGCCGGCACTCATCAACGGTCTCAGTCTGGCAAACGGTCTGAGTGGTGAGGCGAAGTGCGCGGGAGATGCTGTCGAGCTGCCGCTGGTCAGCCAGTCCGGATTGGAGCGTCTGACGGTGCGTATCGGCTCGAGCGGGCGTTATGAGGCGACGATGCGGATCAAGACCGCCGATCCACTGCTGGGCGCGGCTCTGGGCGCGAATGGCTTCCGCGCGGTAGATGACGAGCAAGTCTTGCGTACAGTCGGTCGATTGTGACGCCCCTGGCCGGCGAGGTGGTCCGCACCCTGGTCGGAAGCGGGTTAGGGGCGATCATCGGCAGTTTTCTTGGGGCAGTGGTGACCCGCTGGCCGCGCGGTGAATCAGTCGTGAAGGGGCGGTCACACTGCGATTCCTGCGGGCGAACGCTCGGTGCGGTCGATCTCATTCCGCTGATCGGCGCATGGATTCGGCGCGGGCGATGTTCACAATGTAGCGCGCGCATTGATCCCGTTCATGCCATCATGGAGGGCGGCTGCGCCCTGATTGGCGGCGTCGCGTTCTGGCTTTTGCCGCCGATCGCGGCGCTGCTGGTCGCTGTAGCCGCTTGGACTTTACTGGCCTTGATGGTGCTCGATGCCCGCCATTTCTGGCTGCCCGATGCCCTGACACTGCCGCTGGCGGTGATCGGCCTCACATTGGGCGACTGGGTTCTGCCGGCTCCCTTCTGGGACCGCGCGATCGGCGCTGCACTCGGCTACGGCATGCTGTTCGTGCTGGCTTGGGGCTATCAACGGCTGCGCGGACGGGACGGGCTGGGGCTTGGCGACGCCAAGCTGCTCGGTGCGATAGGAGCATGGACGGGCTGGCAAGTACTGCCGCTCGTGCTGCTGATGGCCAGTGGTGCGGGTTTGCTATGGGCGCTGGTCGCGAGATTGCGGGGCAAGGCAGTAACAGGGGAAACCAGACTACCCTTGGGCTTGTTCCTCGGCCTTGCTGTGTTGCCCGCCGTTATGCTCGCTGGACTGATCGGTCTCTGACCACTTCGCGGACTGCTTTCGCGTTGACCATGTTCCACGCAATCCTTAGGGAACCCGGTCATCGCCGGCTTAGCTCAGTTGGTAGAGCACCTGATTTGTAATCAGGGGGCCACGGGTTCGAATCCTGTAGCCGGCACCACCTCCCACGTCATGATCTCACGCTGCGCGGCTGTCGTGGAGGAGCAAGGGCAGGTCATCGACAGCGCCGATGGCGTCGGGTGTCGATTTCGCCCAGGCGCGTTGGCGGTTGCGCGCCCAGGTAAGCTGGCGTTTCTGATAGGCGGTGGTTGTGGCGAGGATGGCGGCCTGCGCTTCCGCGATGGAAAGGCGGCCCGTCAGCATGTCACCAATCTCCCGGACGCCGAGTGCGCGCAGCACCGGGCGGTCCGTCGGCAGGCCGCGGGCAAGCAGTGCTTCTACTTCCTCGATGGCACCTCCGGCGAGCATCTGCGTCAGCCGGCGTTCGGCGTGCATCGCCAATTCCTCGCGTGGCCGCATCACCACGACAGCGCGAACATGCATCCGGCCCGCGATGCCGCCGGAGCGGTGCGCTTGCCAGTGGTGGAGCGGTCGACCCGTCGAACGGACGACTTCCAGCGCACGAGCTACACGCGTCGAGTCGGCGGGGTTGAGCCGGGCAGCGGCGGCGGGATCCTCGTTGGCGAGAGCGGCGTGCGCTTCGGTGACCGGTAAAGCGCGCACGGCGGCGCGGATTGCCGGGTCGATATCGGGAACAGGCGCAATGCCGTAGAGCAGCGTATCCAAATAGAGGCCGGTTCCGCCCACGAGAATCGGCAGCCGGCCTTGCGCATGGGCCTGCTCGATTTCGTCGCGCGCTTCATCCGCCCAAAAAGCGGCGGAACAAGCCTGCGCTCCGTCGATATGTCCGAACAAGCGATGAGGCGCCTCGGCGATCTCGTCGGCCGAAGGGCGGGCGGTGAGAACGGCCAGATCGGCGTAGACTTGGCTCGCATCGGCGTTGATGATGACGCCGCCATGTGCCTTTGCGAGCCGCAGCGCGACTGCGCTCTTGCCGCTGGCGGTCGGCCCGGCAATAAGCGCGACCGGCGGCCGTCCCTGGTTGCCGGCATCGGATAAGAAAGCAGGATCGGGCATGGCAGGCGGTACACACATGATCGCGACCTTAGTCGCGCATGACGGACTTGGGCAGGGGGATGTGAGTGCGGCGCGCGACGCGCTGGCGCAAGCGGGTCTTGCTGTCGAGGCTCCTGTCTGGATCGACGCGGGCGAGGCTGTGGACCTGCCTTTCTACGGTGAGCGCGCGGTCGCGCGCGCGGCGCTGGAATCGCTGGCATTACCGGCAGACCTGTTCGTGCTGGAGCCAGCCAACCGCGATTGCCGGCTGTTCATCGCCGACATGGATTCGACGATGATCACTGTCGAATGCATCGACGAACTGGCCGACTATGCGGGGATCAAGGCGCAGATCGCCGCCGTGACAGAACGGGCCATGCGTGGCGAGCTGGATTTTGCCGAGGCGTTGGCTGGCCGTGTGGCGTTGCTCAAGGGGCTGGCCGAAAGCGTGATCGAGCAATGCCGCCTGGAGCGCGTGGCCATCATGGCTGGCGCGCGGCCGCTGGTGCGCACGCTCAAGGCCCGTGGAGCACGCACAATCCTGGTTTCCGGAGGTTTCATTCCCTTTGCACAGCCGGTCGGGCAGGAAATCGGTTTTGATGTTCAAATCGCCAACGTGCTGCATATGGCTGACGGCAAGCTGGCCGGCACGGTGGCACAGCCGATCGTCGACGCCGCCCGCAAACGTGCCGAACTGCTCGGGGCGATCGCGGCGCTTGGTATCGCCCCCGCCCAATCCATTGCCATCGGCGATGGCGCAAACGATATCCCGATGATTGAGGCTGCGGGTTTCGGGGTCGCCTATCATGCCAAGCCCAAGACGCGGGCTGCGGCTGATGCAGCAATCGAGCGCGGCGACCTTGGCGTGCTGCTTCATGCACTTGGTATCGCACGGGCGGACTGGGTGCAGGACTAGCGGCGATCACGCAGCACAGGCGCGCTTGTCCAGTTTGCCACTTAACGAAATCTTAGGCGCGCCGTGTGATTTTTTGCCCTTCGGTGGAGGACCACCTAGGGGAATATCGTGCGCATATTGGCACTGGCGTCACAGAAGGGAGGGTCGGGCAAAACGACCCTCTCCGGACATCTCGCGGTTCAGGCGCAGCGCGCCGGGGCGGGGCCTGTCGTCCTGATAGACATTGATCCGCAGGGATCGCTGGCCGATTGGTGGAACGAGCGGACAGACGATCTTCCGGCATTTGCGCAAACGACGGTTGCGCGGCTGACGCAGGATCTGGAGGCGCTGCGCCATCAGGGCTTCAAGCTTGCGGTGATCGACACGCCGCCCGCCATCACCATGGCCATCCAGAGCGTGATCAATGTCGCTGAGCTGATCGTGATTCCCACGCGGCCCAGCCCGCACGATCTGCGCGCGGTCGGCGCGACGGTCGATCTGTGTGAGCGCGCGGGCAAGCCATTGATCTTTGTCGTCAATGCCGCCACTCCAAAGGCTCGCATTACGTCGGAAGCCGCCATTGCGCTTTCCCAGCATGGCACGGTTGCGCCAATCACGGTCCATCATCGGACGGATTTCGCATACTCGATGATCGATGGCCGTACGGTCATGGATTTCGATCCCAAGAGCAAGTCGAGCCAGGAGATCGAAACGCTGTGGGGCTATATTGCCGATCGGCTGGAGCGCAATTTCCGCCGCACGGTGTTCTCGCCGACGCATCCGAGCATGGTCGCACGGCAAGCCAATGGCAACGGTTTCGGCAGAAGGGTGGCGAACTGATGAAGGGCTCCGAGAATCCCATGCCGGAGCCGCGTCCGGCCGCGTCGCTCACCGGCAGTCTCCTCGCTCGCCGTGGCGGTGCACGCCCGGCCATGCGTCGTCAGCCGATCCTCAACGGACTGTCGGGCAACAATCATCATGACGACCTCGGCTGGAACGACATGGGGGAAGAAGGCGAAGGCCGCACAGTCGTAGAACCGATTTCTGCAGCCGTGCCTCCGCCGGACGTCAGCCAACCGTCGTCGTCGCCCATCGCCGAGCAGATCAGCGTTCTCACCCAACAGCTCAAAACATCTGCGCGGGCGAAGGCGAAGGCCAAGGCGCCCGCCAAGGCAAGACCCACAACGCTCGTCGCCACCGGGCATAAAGCGGCTTTCACGCTGCGGATCGACGCGGAACGTCATCTGCGGCTGCGGCTATTGAGCGCACTGTCGAACAGGTCTGCGCAGCGCCTACTGATCGAGGCGCTTGACGCGATGCTCGCGCAAAATGACGAGTTGCGTGCGCTCGCCGAGCAGATCGAGAGCCGCTCGACCGCCGTGTCTGACAAAACGAAGTCGCAACGATGACGAACCAGACCCGCCCCCTATCGGTGATCCTGGCATCGGCGGTGCTCATGGGCGCCTCGATGGCGGGGTGTAGCGATGTCGGGACAGGAAGACGTCCGGTTGCATCCATCATGCCAGTGCAGAAACTGGCGCCGCGTATCGAAAAGGCGCTGGCTGAAAAGGATTATGAGCGCGCACTGACGCAGGCCGAGGAGTTGGTCGCGGCCGCGCCGCAGGAGGGCGCCTATCGCGCGCTGCTCGGTCGGACTTATCTCGCAAATGGCCGTTATGGTTCTGCGCGCACGGCCTTTCAGGACGCGATGACGCTTGGAAATCGCGATGTGCGAACCATCGTCAGCCTGTCATTGACTGAAGTGGGGCTGGGGAGCGCGCGCTCCGCGCGAAATCTGCTCGCCGACCATATCGAGGATTTGCCGGCTGCCGATTATGGTCTCGCGATGGCGATCGCCGGGAATGCCGAGGAGGGCGTCCGGGCGTTGGTGGAAGCGGTGCACCAGCCGGAGGCGACAGCGCAAACCCGCCAGAACCTGGCTTATGCACTGGCTCTCGGCGGCGCATGGGCCCAGGCGCGCCTGATTGCCGGGCAGGATCTGTCCGCGAAGGAAGCTGAGAGGCGCATCAGCGAATGGTCGCGCGTCGGTGACGAGCAGCAGCGCGTGATTGCCATGCTCGGCGTTTCGCCACGCAGCAACGATAGCGGCCTTCCGGCGCGGTTGGCCCTCCATGCCGAGCCTGCTCCGGTCCAGCTGGCTGAGGCTGGTTTGGTTGCCCAGGCGCGGGCGGACCTGCCAGCGCTCACGCCGGCAGAGCCGCCGTCCGCGATGGCGGCCGACGATGCGCCTGCCGTTCAGGCTGGCTCGGCTCAACTGGTCGCGGCGTCGCACGTTCCGATGCATGAGGCGCGCGAGGAATTTCGTCGTGGAGAAACGCCGGTTTCGGCGCGTGCGCGTGCCACCCTCTCTATTCCCGGCGCCACGCCGACTCGCCCGGCCGTCAGTGATTGGGTGATCCAGCTCGGCGCGTTCGATTCAGCGCCCATCGCGCATGCCAAATGGCGGCAGATCAGTCGCCAGCAGCCCAAGCTCGGCGCGTATCAGGAGGTTTTCAGCCAGACGACAGTCCATGGCCGTCTGTTCCATCGCCTTGCTATCCGCGGCTTCCAGGACCGCAATGCGGCGTTGGCGACATGTCGCTCGCTGAGCGCGGCGAATCAATCCTGCTTTGTGCGACGGGACGATGCGAGCCAGGTCCGCATGGCAGACGAACCGGCGCGCAAGGGCAGTCCCGTCGCTGCTCACCAACCGGCGAGCCGGGGCCAACGAGTCGCGGCCCGCTGACTCTGATTATCGAAGCAGTGCTCCAGTTGGGGGCGGCCACGAAGGGACGCCCTCTCTTCAGCGCACCATGCCGCCCTTCATGATCATCCGGGCGCGACCCTGAACAGGCAGCTTATCAAACGGAGTATTGCCGGCGGCGGCCGCCATTTTATCCGAGTCGACGATCCACGGCGCATCGGGATCGATAAGAATGAGGTCGGCGGGTGCACCAGCAGCGAGTTGGCCGGCGGCCAAACCCAGAAGACGCGCGGGATTGGCCGCGAGTAGCGCCATCATCCGCGTTTCGCGAATGTGTCCCTCGCGCACCAGATTGAGTGCCAGCGGCAGCAGTGTTTCGGCGCCGGCGATCCCCGGCGCAGCGTCCGCGAATGGCAAGCGCTTGTCTTCCGGACCACGCGGATCGTGGCCGGAGCAGAGCACATCGACCGTGCCGTCGGCTACGGCGGCGATAGCGGCGAGGCGATCACGCTCGTCGCGTAATGGGGGGGAGAGGCGGGCGAAGCTGCGGAAGCCGCTCACCGCCTGATCGTTAAGGAACAGATAGGCCGGGCTGACGCCGCAGGTGACCGGGAGACCTTCCCTTTTGGCTGCGCGGATGAGCTCAAAGCCCGCCGCCGTGGTGACAAGGCGGACGTGCAATCGCGCGCCAGCCTCACGCGCAAGCGCGATATCGCGGGCAATGGCGATCGCTTCGGCGCAAGCCGGCGCGCTGGGCAGGCCGAGGCGCGTCGCCGTCTCGCCATCGGTGGCGACGGCATGAGCGGTGAGATTGCCATCCTCGCCATGGGTAACGACGGTGAGATCGAGCGCGGCGGCGTAACGCAGCACATGCAGCATGACCCCCGCATCGGCGATCCACCGCCGCCCGGTGGCGATGGCGCGGGCCCCGGCGGCCTTCATCATTGCCATTTCAGCGAGCTCAGTGCCGTCCAGACCGCGGGTGGCGGCGCCCAGCGGATGTACCCAGAAATCGGGCTTGCCAGCTCGCGCGGCGTGCTGGACGAGCCCTGGATGGTCCAGAACGGGCGTCTGATCGGGCATCAGCGCGGCGCGGGTGATGCCGGAGAAATGGAAGGCGGGCTTATCGGTCTTGAAGACGCCCAGATCGATGATGCCAGGCGCGAGGATCATGCCGCGCGCGTCGATCCGTTCGGCGTCGGCGGGGATGTCGACGGAACCCACCGCGGCGATCGTCTCGCCATCGACCAGCACTGTCCCGTCGGTGAGGGCGTCGGCGGCGGGATCGCATAGCCGCGCATTGACGATGGCGATCATGCCCATCCTTCGACTCCCCGCTGGCTGCGCGTCAGCACGTCGAGGCAGGCCATGCGCACCGCCACACCCATTTCAACCTGTTCCGTGATGGCCGAGCGGTTGGGGTCGTCAGCGACGCCGCTCAATATCTCAATCCCCCGGTTCATCGGGCCGGGATGCATGACGATCGCATCCGGTTTAGCACGTTTGAGCCGCTCAGGAGTAAGGCCGTAGAGCATGTGATATTCGCGCGAGGAAGGAAGGAAGCCGCCCTCCATCCGTTCGTTCTGGATGCGCAGCATCATCACCACGTCGGCACCTTCCAGCGCGGCGTCGAAATCCGTGAACGGCGTCACCCGATACCGCTCGATGGCCGGCGGCATCAGCGTGGGCGGCGCACAGACACGTACCTGACAACCGAGTGCGGTGAGGCAGAGCATGTTGGAGCGGGCAACGCGGCTATGCAGAATGTCGCCGCAAATGGTGACGATCAACCCCTCGAACCCACCTTTGCGACGGCGGATTGTGAGTGCATCGAGCAGGCCCTGCGTTGGATGCTCATGCCAACCGTCGCCAGCGTTAAGCACTGGGCAGTCGACTTTGTCTGCGATGAGCTGCACCGCGCCGGAACTCATATGGCGGATGACGATGACGTCGGCGCGCATTGAGTTGAGCGTCACCGCCGTATCGATCAGCGTCTCGCCCTTCTTCACGCTCGATTGGGCCGCGTGCATGTTCACCACGTCGGCGCCGAGCCGCTTTCCGGCGATTTCGAAAGAGAGGAGTGTGCGAGTCGAATTCTCGAAGAAGGCGTTGATCTGGGTGAGGCCGGCCAGCCGGCCATCGTGCTTGCGGCTCTCCGCCCGATTGAGCGCGACCCAACGCTCCGCTTCACCGAGGAGGAAGCGGATCTCATGTGGAGCGAGATTGGCGATGCCGAGCAGATGGCGATGGGGGAAATTCGCCCGGCCGATGAGGCCAGTGTCGGGGGAGGCTGCACTTGTCATTAAAGCTCGCCGATAGCGGACGGAGAAGGCGGACTCAAGGGCGAGCAACGAACCAGAGCAGAAATGCGATCTGCCCGAGCGTAATGAGAGCGAGGGCTCCGGAAAAGCCGCGCTTGCGTGTCTTGTGGCGAAAGTGGCTGCGCCCCAGCCACGCGCCGCAGGTGCCCCCGATCAGGGCGAGCAGCAGCAGGTCACGCTCACGCAGACGACGTTGGCCGCCGCGAGCACGCCGCTTGTCGATCCCAAATGCGGCGAAGGCGATAAGGTTGATGGCGAGCAGGAAGAGGCCGGTCAGTATCGGCCCGGCCATAGCTAGCCCATGGTGAGGGCGTCGATTGCGCCCTGCAGGATCAGCGCGGCGGCGTGGGCGTCGATCCGCTCGGCCCGCTTTGCGCGGCTCATGTCCTGGGCGATCATGGCACGCTCGGCGGCGGCGGTGGACCAACGCTCGTCCCAGAGCAGAACAGGCAGGTCGAGCTCTGCGATGTTGCGGGCGAACGCACGGGATGCCTGGCTACGCGGGCTCTCGCTCCCATCCATGTTGAGCGGCAGGCCGATGACGAGGCCCTTCACCGATTGCTCGGCGATGAATTGACCCAGCGCTGCCTTGTCCCGCGTGAACTTGCTGCGCTTGTGGGTATGAGCGGGGCTGGCGATGCTCCAGCCGGCATCGCACAGGGCGAGGCCGATGGTTTGCGTCCCCACGTCCAGCCCCAGCAAACGGCCGCCACCCGGGAGCGCCGCGCGAAAGGCGGTCTTGTCCAGAGTGATCACCGTGGTGTCTGCCATGCCACCAGCCGCCGCGCCGCATCGGCCCGGATATTCGCCCAGAACAGCGGGTAGTCATAGACGTGATAATTGTTGCCCGGCAGCATGTAGGTGCCGAGACGCGGCGCGCCGTCCAGCATCAGGAAGCCGCGCCCTTCGCAGCGAGCGCCGACCGTACCGGGCACCACGAGCTGGGTGGAGAGTGCCTCGCCATCGCCCATCAGCGTACCGAGATTGGCATCGGCTCGCGCTGTCGCCGGGCTACCGCCGGTCAATGGGTTGGTGCAGAGCATCGCGGAGCCCTTTCGGACTTGCCCATCGAAACCCGGCTCACGATCGAAAGTTACTTCAACGGCGGAGGTGTCGGCGGGCTGGGCGAAGCTCTGCCAGCTCAACACGCAGCCAGTCTGACCGGCGCTTGTGCATCCGGGAAGGCCGAGCGCGGGCAGGTCGTGCGCGACTGAAACCGGCCAGCCGACCGCATAGACCGCGACGATCCGGGGGCGAAGCGCTGCATCCCCGGCATGCTCGCGGAGCAACCGAAGCAGATGGCGGCTCCCCTGGCTATGGCCGGCGAGGATCAGCGGTCCGCTGGGGTTGGCGGCGAGGAAGGCGACGAAGGCAGCCCTCACATCGGCGTAAGCGCGGTCGAGCGCGAGAGCGGCATCCGCTTTGTCCGTGAGGAAGGCGCCGAACACCGCCTGACGATAGCGCGGCACCCAAACGGCGCCGGTCGGCGCGAAAGCGCTGGCCTGCAAGCGGACGAAGCGGGCGGCCTGCGCGGCGGAGATCCGGTCGCTGATCGGGGCGTTCCAGTGCAGCGTATCGAAGGCGCTCGTCGGATGGATGAAGAAGATGGCGGCTTGCTCGGTTCCCTCCGGAAGCGCGAGCGGCGCGGCATTGGTCGGCTGCCAGCGGGCAGGATCGTTCCGGCGTCCGTCTGGGCGGCTGATCCAGCCTTCCGCGCGTGCATAGATGTCCGCCGGAAGCGCCTGCGGCTCGGCGAAGGCGACATGCGGCACAAGCGCGCTCTGCATCAACTTCGAACCGAAGAAGGAGAAGGCGATCATGCCGGCTATGGCCAAAGCGGTGAAAAACGCGACGACATAAAGGAATTTGCGAACCAAGAGGAGCGCGACTCCGTTCGTTGATCTCACCCGGCTCATGCCCGCTCGGTCGGGGCAGGGCAAGCGCGCAGCCGGTTGGCGGCGTAGTATGGCCATGATAGGGCAGGCGGGTAACCTTGGACGCATGGCGGGAGCATGACTTGGCCACCGGCCCGGACAATTCTGAAGCCGACTGGCCACTGCGCGCCTGGGTTCTCGTCATTCTCGGTGGGCTCATCGCACTGGCGATCCAGCAATTCGCCAATCTGCCTGATCAGGGCTCGGAATGGGGACGGCGACTGGTGTCGGCGGCGATCCTCTTTCTCGGCGTCGCTGGCATCGCCTTCGGTCTCGCGTGGGAAAAGGGGCGGCTGGTCGCGGCGATCGTCATCGCCCTGCTTTGCGGGGCCATCGCGAGCGGCAGCTTCATCTGGAACGGTGTTCCCAATGACGGGTTCGATCCTGATGGATGGCATCTGGTGTGCGGGGTGCTGGCGTCAGCTTTTCTCCTGACCTTGTTCCAGGCGGGGCAGGGTCGTGCCGTTGGCTGGCCCGAGCAATGGTCTCCCGCGGGTCTGCGTGCATGGCGGCGCCAGGCTATCCTTTATCCCGATGTGCATGGGCATCTCTGGACCAATGCTTTGCTGTTGGCGCTCAGCGGGCTGTTCATGCTGATAGCGCTGGGAATTGCGCATCTGCTGGCTGAGATGTTCTGGCTCGTGAAGCTGGATTTCCTGCGGGTTGCATTACGCAAAGAGTGGTTCGTGGCCATCCTGCTTGGCGCGGCGTTCGGCGCGGCGCTGGGGTTGCTGCGTGATCGCGGGGCGATCATCTCCGCGCTCCAGCGGGTCGCGATGCTGGTGCTCCGCGTTCTGGCACCAGTTGTGGCTGCGGCCATCCTCGTGTTTCTTGCCGCGCTGCTCTTCACCGGCCTTGCCCCGCTGTGGAGCACGGGCGGTACCACGCCGATCATGCTCGCTGGCGCGCTGCTGGCGCTTTTCCTCGCCAACGCGGTGGTGGGCGACCGGGTCGAGGACGAGTCGCGCTCGACCGTGCTGGGTGTGGGCGCTGCGGCGTTGGGGCTCGTATTGCTGCCAATGGTCGGCATCGCCGCTTTCTCGTCGGGTCTCCGTATTCAGCAATATGGCCTCAGCCCGGATCGGCTGTGGGCACTGACTTTCATCGCAGTAGCGGGTATCACCGCCATCACCTATGCAATTGTGATCATCGGCGGGCACGGCTGGTTCGCGCGGCTGCGACTGGCCAATCTGCGCCTGGTTTTCGTGTTGGCGGGGATCGCGCTGTTGCTGTCCACGCCACTGCTTGGCTTCGAGCGCATCGCCACAGCGCATCAGTTGGCCCGGCTGGCCAGCGGCCGGGTATCGGCCGAAGCGTTCGACTATAAGGCCCTCTGGTTCGACTATGGCCCGCCCGGTCGCGCCGCGATCAGGCGGCTTGCCGCTAGTTCCGCGAACCCGATCGTTCGTGCCTACGCGGCCAAGGCGAGTAGGCTGCCGAACCGCTGGGCGGAGGCGCCCAACGCCGCCGCGCGGGAAACCGGCACGCCGCTGATGCGCCGCCTCACCATCCTTCCCGCGCCGGTGCCGCTCGATGAGGCGCTCCGCCAGCGCCTTCTCGACCCTGAAGCCTGTGGCGTCGGCAGCGAGGCCTGCGTGCTGCGCTATGTACCCGGGCAGGATTATGCGTTGGTCATCCGCACCCCGGCGGAAAAGTGCGAGGGATGCGACGTAACGATCAGCCTTCTGAAGCGGGTCAAGACTGGTTGGAGTAGCGAGATAGCCTATCTGGCCACCGGAGAAGATGCCAAGGCCAAGGCCGCCGCAATCCGCGCAGGGCATGTCGAGATGCGTCCAGTCGAGCGGCGCCAGCTTTTCATCAACGGCAAGCCCGTCGGCGAGCCGATAGCGCTGGAGAATGCCGCCGAGCCTTGATGGACCGGCGCGCCGATGCTAGCGCGCCGTTCATGAGCGTAGACCTGACAACAGTGAAGAAGATCGCCGGCCTGGCGCGGATCGCCGTGGGCGAGGCAGAAGCCGAGGCCCTCGTGCCCGAACTCAACGGCATTCTCCATTGGGTGGAGCAACTGGGCGAGGTGGACGTAGCCGGTGTTGAGCCGATGACCGCCGTCATCCCCAATGTGCTGCGCCTGCGCGACGATGTCGTGACTGATGGCAATGTGCGCGACAAGGTGCTGGCCAATGCCCCGCAAGCGGAGCATGGCTTCTTCGCCGTACCCAAGGTGATCGAATAATGACCGGGCTGACCGATCTTACCGTCGCGCAAATCCGCGACGGATTCCGCGCTGGCGACTTTTCCGCGCGCGATGTGGCTGAGGCATTCAATGCTAATGTCTCTGCTGCCAAGGCGCTCAACGCATTCATCGTCGAGACGCCCGAGCGGGCGCTGGCGGCGGCCGATCAGGCGGACCAGGACCGCGCGGCTGGCAATCTCAAGCCGCTCTCCGGTGTGCCGATCGGCATGAAGGACCTGTTCTGCACCCAGGGCGTGCAGACGACGGCGGCCAGCCGCATGTTGGAGGGCTTTACGCCGACCTATGAGAGCTTCGTCTCGCAAAAGCTGTGGGACGCTGGGGCGGGTATGCTCGGCAAGCTCAATCTCGACCAGTTCGCCATGGGCTCCTCCAACGAGACCAGCTATTTCGGCAATGTCATCTCGCCCTGGCGGCGGAGCGATGGCGACAATGCGGCGCTGGCGCCCGGTGGTTCCTCGGGTGGCAGTTCCGCGGCGATCGCGGCGCGGCTGTGCCCCGCGGCGACCGGCACGGATACGGGCGGTTCGATCCGTCAGCCGGCGGCCTTCACAGGCATTAGCGGCATCAAGCCGACCTATGGGCGCTGCTCGCGCTGGGGCGTCGTTGCTTTCGCCAGTTCGCTCGATCAGGCCGGGCCGATGGCGCGCGACGTGCGCGATTGCGCGATCATGTTGGAGAACATGGCCGGCTTCGATCCGCGCGACGCGACCTCGCTGGACCTGCCGGTCCCGCAGTGGGAAGCGGGTCTGTCCGGTGATCTCAAGGGCAAGAAGGTCGGTATTCCCAAGGAATATCGCGTCGACGGCATGCCGGCCGAGATCGAGGCGCTTTGGGAGCGGGGCATGGCATGGCTCAAGGACGCTGGCGCCGAGATCGTTGAGGTCTCGCTGCCGCATACCCGCTACGCGCTGCCGACCTATTACATCATCGCGCCGGCCGAGGCCTCGTCCAATCTCGCTCGCTACGATGGCGTGCGCTATGGGCTCCGCGATCTCCCGGATGGCGCGAACTTGCAGGACATGTACGCCGCGACCCGCGCCGCCGGCTTCGGCCCGGAGGTGAAGCGCCGCATCATCATCGGCACCTATGTGCTTTCGGCGGGCTATTACGATGCTTATTTCACGCAGGCCTGCAAAGTCCGCGCGCTGATCGCACGTGATTTTGAAGAGGCTTTCAAGCGCTGTGATGTGCTGCTGACGCCGACGGCCCCGAGCGCGGCTTTCGCCCTTGGTGAAAAGCAGGCGGATCCGCTCGCCATGTATCTCAACGATGTGTTCACCGTGCCCGCTAGCCTCGCTGGTCTGCCGGCCATGTCGGTGCCCGCCGGCCTTTCCAACGAGGGATTGCCGCTGGGCCTGCAAATCATCGGTCCGGCGTTGGATGAGCAGGCTGTGCTCAATGCTGGCTTGGCCATTGAGGAGCGTGCCGGCTTTACTGCGCGTGCGGAGCCTTGGTGGTAAGGTGAGCGAGGCTCCCCACACGCATGTGGCGGATGGGATTTCGGCGGACATCCCCGATTGGAGCCGCGAAGCGAAGGGGGTGTTCCAATGGCTGCCCTCTCGTTCGTTGCTGGCCGCCTTGCGCAGCTACCAGCGATTTGCTGGAAGGCGAGGACCCTTGGCGGCCTTGCTCCGGCGAGTCGCGGTGTGTCGCTACCGTTTCTGGTCGGCGGTTACCGGGGCGGAGATTCCGCTTAACTGCCGAATCGCTGGTGGCCTGCTGATGCCGCATCCGAACGGCATCGTCATACACCCGGATGTGGAGATTGGCCCCAATTGCCTCATCATGCAGCAGGTCACGCTCGGTTCGCGTGGAAAGAGCGGGGTGCCGCGCATTGGCGGGCATGTCGACATTTCGGTTGGCGCGAGCATATTGGGGCCGGTGACGGTTGGCGATCATGCCCGGATCGGGGCGCACGCGCTGGTGATTGAAGATGTTCCACCGGGAGCTGTGGTGCTCGCACCCCTTCCGCAGATCAGAATATAGACGGATTATAGGTCATGACGACGCAGACGAGCTACCGTATTCAGGGCGCAACCGGCGAGTGGGAGGTCGTGATCGGCCTTGAAGTCCATGCGCAGGTTGTCAGCAACGCCAAGCTGTTCTCGGGCGCGGCGACGGCGTTCGGGGCCGAGCCGAACACGCAGGTGAGCCTGGTCGACGCCGCCATGCCCGGCATGCTGCCCGTGCCGAACCGCGAATGCATTCGTCAGGCCGTGCGGACAGGCCTCGCCATCAACGCCCAAATCAATCGCTGGAGCCGTTTTGACCGCAAGAATTATTTCTATGCGGACTTGCCGCAGGGATACCAGATTTCTCAGCTTTATCATCCGCTTGTTGGCGAAGGTTCGGTCACCATCGAGGCTGATGAAAAGGCCGGGATCGCACAGGACAAGCAGATTGGCATCGAGCGTATCCATGTTGAGCAGGACGCCGGCAAGTTGATGCACGACCAGCATCCGACGCGATCCTATGTCGACCTCAACCGGTCCGGCGTGGCGCTGATGGAGATCGTGAGCCGGCCGGACATGCGTTCCCCGGCCGAAGCCGGCGCCTATCTGCGCAAGCTGCGCGCCATCCTGCGCTACGTCGGTTCGTGCGATGGCAATATGGAGGAAGGCTCCATGCGTGCGGACGTCAACGTCTCCGTGCGCAAGCCGGGCGACGAGTTTGGCACGCGGACTGAAACCAAGAATGTGAACAGTGTCCGTTTCGTCATGCAGGCGATCGAATATGAAGCGCAGCGGCAGGTCGATGTGCTCGAGAGCGGCGGTCGGATCGTCCAGGAGACCCGCCTGTTCAATCCGGACAGCGGCACCACCCGCTCGATGCGTTCCAAGGAGGATGCGCACGATTATCGCTACTTCCCGGATCCCGACCTGCTGCCACTGGAACTGGACGAAGCGTTCATCGAGGAGTGCCGTGCCTCGCTGCCTGAGTTGCCCGACGCCAAGCGTCGCCGCTATCAGGAGGAACTGGGCCTTTCCGCCTACAATGCCGAGGTGCTGACTGCGGAAGCCGAGACGGCCCGCTGGTTCGAGGCGCTGTTGGCGGAAGGTGCCCGAATCCAGAAGAAAGACGAGGCACAGGTCGCCAAGGCGAGCGCCAACTGGCTCCTGTCAGAACTTTACGGTGCGCTCCATCGGCTCGGCAAGACCTTGGAGGAAAGCCCGGTCAGCCCTGCGCGCGGCGCTGAGTTGCTGGCGCTGGTAGCGGATGGCACCATTTCCGGCAGCATCGCCAAGCAGGTATTCGAGATCATGCTGGAAACGGGAGACGCGCCGGCTACGATCGTCGAGCAGCGCGGGCTCAAGCAGACGACCGACACCGGTGCGATTGAGGCAGTGGTGGCCAAGGTGCTGGCCGACAATGCCGACAAGGTCGAGCAGTATAAGGGCGGCAAGGAGGCGCTGTTCGGCTTCTTCGTCGGCCAAACGATGAAGGCCATGCAGGGCAAGGCCAATCCGCAGATCGTCAACGAACTGTTGAAGAAGGCGCTGGGCTGAGTCCAGCCCAGGCGTTTGGTGTCATCCCGACAGGATTCAGCGCTCCCCGGGCTGGACCTGGTCGTTGTCGGGCGGCATTTCATCCGGTCCTTTTCCCGGCTCATCCACATCAGGTGCGTCGGGGACGATTTCCGGCGGATCCTGATAGGGCCGCTCGGGTAGCGGTTCGACCGGCGGTGTCTCCGGCGGCGATTGCGGGTTGATTGTATCGGGTGGCGGCATTTCCGGTTGCGTGGCCATCGGCTGTTCCTTTCCTCTCCATTCGGTAACGGGCCGCCTGCTTGAATGTTCCGCACGGATACAGCGCCTTCCGGGATTGCCCTTTTCCGCCTCATGCACTATGCCGCGCCGACCGGCGACCGATGCGGGCGTGGCGAAACTGGTAGACGCGCCAGATTTAGGTTCTGGTATCGCAAGATGTGGGGGTTCGAGTCCCTTCGCCCGCACCAGTTGCGCGATGCTTATGCCCCGGTGGTTCCACGAGATTTTGCAGAGCTTGGAAGGCTTGAGTAAAGATATGCAGATTGTCGAGACTTTGAACGACGGCCTGAAGCGCGGCTATACGCTAACCGTCACCGCCAAGGACATTGATGCGCGCATCGACGAGGAAGTGAAGACGATTGCGCCGCAGGTGCGTATGCCGGGCTTCCGCCCTGGCAAGGTCCCGGCCAACCTCGTTCGCAAGATGCACGGCCCGGCCCTGCAGCGCGAGGCACTCGACAAATCCATTCGCGAGGGAATCGACAAGCTCATCGCCGACAACAAGCTGCGCCCAGCGATGCAGCCGACCGTCGAACTGACTGGCGATTATGAGGCGGGCAAGGATGCCGAGATCAAGGTGGCGCTGGAAGTGCTGCCGGTTGTCCCTACCCCGAGCATCGAGGGCATCAAGCTGGAGCGCCTCGTCGTCGACGTCACCGAGGAGCAGATCGACGAAGCGGTGAACCGGCTCGCCGAGCAGAGCCAGCGCTTCGAGGATGCGCCGAAGAACGCCAAGGCTAAGCAGGGCGATCAGGTCGTCATGGATTTCGTCGGCAAGGTCGGCGGCACGCCGTTCGATGGCGGCACCGGCACCGACATGGCCGTGGTTATCGGCTCGGGCAATCTCATCCCCGGTTTCGAGGATCAGCTGGTCGGTGTGAAGGTGGGCGATGAAAAGACCATCACCGTCACCTTCCCGGAGGAATATCAGGCCGCGAATCTCGCAGGCAAGGAAGCCACGTTCGACCTCAGCATCACGGCGGTGAAGGTGCCGAGCGAGAAGGCGCCGGATGACGAGTTCGCCAAGCAGTTTGGCCTTGAGAGCCTTGAGAAGCTGCGCGAACTGCTCAAGTCGCAGATCGAGCAGGAGCATGGTAATCTTACCCGCACCTTCATGAAGCGTCGCCTGCTCGACCAGCTTGCCGCCGGCCATGATTTCGAGGTGCCGCCGGGCATGGTCGAGGCCGAGTTCAACCAGATCTGGGCGCAGCTCGAGCATGAGGCCAGCCACGAGGAAGATCCCGAGGCCGCCCGCGCCGAGATGGAAAGCGAAAAGGACGATTATCGCGCCATTGCCGAGCGTCGCGTGCGCCTGGGCCTGCTGTTGTCCGAGATCGGTCAGGCCAATGGCGTGGAAGTCACGCAGGCCGAGATGAACCGCCTCGTCGCGCAAGCTGCGCAGCAATATGCGCCGCAGGATCGCGAGCGGTTTGTCGAATATGTCCGCAACGAGCCGATGGCGGCCGCTCAGCTCCGTGCGCCGCTGTATGAGGACAAAGTCGTCGACTTCCTGTTCGGCAAGGCGGAAGTGACCGAGCGCAGCGTTGCGCGGGCTGACCTGGAAGCCGCGATCGAGAGCGAGGACAGCGAGCTGCATGTCCATGGGCCGGATTGTGGGCATGATCACGATCACGGCGCCAAGCCGGCCAAGAAGGCCGCGGCCAAGAAACCGGCAGCCAAGAAGGAAGCTCCGGCACAGGCTGAGGACGAGGCCACCACCGAAGCGAAGGCTGCCCCGGCGAAGAAGGCGCCTGCCAAGAAGGCCGCCAAGGCTGACGCTGCAGCCGAGGCACCCGCTGACAAGAAGCCGGCCGCCAAGAAGAAATCGGCCAAGGCTGAAGGCTGACGCAGGCACTCATGGCCGATGCGCAACTTCCTCTCCGGCAGAATTTGCCGGACACGTTGCGCATCGCCGTGTTGCTGCCTTGTTATAATGAGGCGGCGGCGATCGGCGAAACGGTGGCGCAGTTCGCGCGGGCGTTGCCCACGGCCACCATCTACGTGTTCGATAACAATAGTTCCGATGGGACAGGCGATGTCGCGAGTGTCGCCGGTGCCGTCGTGCGGCGCGTGCGTCAGCAGGGTAAGGGCCATGTCGTTCGGCGCATGTTCGCGGACGTGGACGCCGACATCTATGTCATGGCCGATGGGGACGCCACCTATGACGCCGCTGCCGCGCCCGCGCTGATCGCGGCAATGCTGGCGGACAATCTCGATATGGTCGTGGGTGCCCGCAAGTCGGAGGTGGAGAGCGCCTATCGTCGGGGCCACCGGCTCGGCAATCGGGTGCTCACTGGTTTGCTGCGGCAGCTGTTCGGCCGCAGCTTCACCGATATCCTGTCTGGCTATCGCGTTTTTTCCCGGCGGTTCGTCAAGAGCTTTCCGGTGCTCTCGGCCGGCTTCGAGATCGAGACCGAAATGTCCGTCCATGCGCTCGAACTACGCATGCCAGTCGGCGAGATCGTCACCGCTTACGCCGCGCGGCCGGAGGGCTCCCAGTCCAAGCTCAGCACCTTTCGCGATGGCTGGCGGATTCTGCGCACGATGATCCAGCTCTACCGCGTTGAGCGGCCACTGTGGTTCTACGGGTACATTGGCGCCTTCGTCGGCATCATTGGCGTCATCCTCGGCATTCCGGTGATCGTGACCTATCTGGAGACGCACCTCGTGCCGCGCTTCCCGACCGTGATCGCCATCGTTGGCCTGGGCATCCTTGCCGCACTCAACTTCATGACCGGGCTTATCCTCGATACGGTCACGCGGGGGCGTCAGGAAGTGAAGCGTCTGGCTTATCTGGCTCATCGGGCGCCCATGCCGCCACCGGCGACTGCTGTTCGTCCCAGTGAGGTTAATGATCTTTCAATCACTCCTTAAGCACGGTTAAAAGGCGAGTCAGGACCTGCGATCAGGGGGGCTCGCACGTGACTTTAGAGGGGGGGAGGCACCGTTATGTGGTGCTCGATAGTTTGCGCGGTGTTTGCGCGTGCATGGTCGTTCTGCTTCATTTCACGACGCAAGGGCATATCAGCGCCCTTCCGGTGGTACGGAACGGTTTTCTTTTTGTCGATTTTTTCTTTGTGTTATCCGGTTTCGTGATCGGTTCCAGCTACGGCCAACGGCTGGCGGAAGGATATTCGATAAAACACTTCATGTGGTTACGCCTGGGGCGTGTATATCCACTGCACTTTTTCGTCCTGATGATGTTTCTTGGATTTGAAATTACATTTTCGTTGTTTATGAATGACATGGCTGATCGAAAGCCATTCGAGGGTATATACTCTCCGACTATTCTCAGTTATTCGTTGTTACTTGTTCAGATATTTTTTGGGCCAGACGCGACACCTTGGAACGGGCCGAGTTGGTCGATTGCCGCGGAAGTTTGGACCTACCTCATTTTCGGTTTTCTGCTGCGATATGTTTTTCGGTTCGCGATACCGATCTGTCTGGCGATTATCGTCGTTGCGTCAATCGTGCTGAGTCAGCTTACCGATCGCTACATAGCGGTGTTTCATGATGGCGCCTTGCTTCGCTGTATATTCGGTTTCTCATTCGGCATTATAGGCTGGCGATTGGCCGATTGGGTTGGGCGTCTACGTTTTGGCCGTTGGGGAGATCATGTCGTCGAACTGGCGGTTGCGCTTGGTGTGGTCGTCTTCGTCTGGTTTGCCGGGGCGGGACCATTGTCCTTGGCAGCGCCGTTGATGTTTTTCCTGGCTGTGCTGGTCTTCTCCCGTGAAGCCGGCGTCGTCAGCAGATTGCTGAAATGCGCGCCCTTCATACTCGTCGGGGCCCTTTCCTATTCGATCTATATGATCCACGGCTTTCTCTTGTATCGGTTCGTCAATGGTCTGAGCCTAGTTGAGCGTTTTACAGCGCTGGATCTCGTGCAGAGTGCCGATGGGCATAACAGTGTTGGCGGGGGCGCTCTGTTCGGCGATATGATGAGCATCCTATTCCTGGCTATCGTCATCTGCGCATCGTGGTTCAGTTACCGTTTCATCGAATTGCCAGGGCAACGCTTCGTACGCCGCTGGCCGGAGAAAAAGTCGGTCTCGGACTCATTGCGCGTGGTACCGGGAGCACCTTGAAGTCTCAGCCCAAACGTCCGATGTAGGCAGCCGCCTGAAGCCAACAACGAAAGACCTCCATGACCGACACTCCCTTCGATCCGCTCGGTGCTCTCGTTCCCATCGTCATTGAGCAGTCGAACCGCGGCGAGCGCAGCTTCGACATCTATTCGCGCCTCCTGCGGGAGCGGATCATCTTCGTGACCGGCCAGGTCGAGGACCATATGGCCTCGCTCATCGTCGCCCAGTTGCTGTTCCTCGAATCCGAGAATCCCAAGAAGGATATCTGGATGTATATCAACTCGCCGGGCGGCGTGGTGACGAGCGGCATGGCGATCCACGATACCATGCAATATATTCGCCCCAAGGTGGGCACGGTGTGCATCGGCCAGGCCGCGTCGATGGGCAGTTTCCTGCTCGCGGCCGGCGAGCCGGGGATGCGCTTCGCGCTCAGCAACGCGCGGATCATGATCCATCAGCCGTCGGGCGGTGCCCAGGGCATGGCGTCGGACATCGAGATCCAGGCCAAGGAAATCCTGCGTATCCGGCGGCGCCTGAACGATCTCTACGTCAAATATACCGGCCAGCCGCTCGATAAGATCGAAGCAGCCATGGATCGCGACACTTTCCTCGAAGCCGATGAAGCCAAGGCATTCGGCCTAGTCGACCAAGTTTATGACAAGCGGCCGAGCGTTGCAGAGGAAAGCGGCGCCTGATCGCGGCGGGCCAGCCGGAGATGGCTGTGCCGTTGCAATCCAGCGGTGAGTTCCCATGTCTCGGTCGGAACGAGATAGCCAGTGCGCAACGGTAAATTTACGCTGATCTGCCACATGATGGCTACTTGTCGGGTGGCAGCGACCCGGTCTAGGATAAGGCCGGGCCAAACCGTTCGGGTCAACGGCGCAGCACGCCGGCCGAACCTAGGAAGGCATTGAATGACCAAGCTTACGGGATCGGATTCCAAAAGTACGCTCTACTGCTCGTTCTGCGGCAAGTCGCAGCACGAGGTGCGCAAGCTCATCGCGGGACCGACGGTGTTCATCTGCGACGAGTGTGTCGAGCTGTGCAACGACATCATCCGTGAAGAGACGAAGGGCGGGCTGGTTGGTCGGAAGGACGGCGGCACGCCGACTCCGCAGGCGATCTGCAACGTGCTGAGCGATTATGTGATCGGGCAGGAGCGCGCCAAGCGCGTGCTCTCGGTCGCGGTTCACAATCACTACAAGCGGCTCGACCATGGCGGCAAGGCGGGCGATGTCGAGTTGGCCAAGTCCAACATCCTGCTGATCGGCCCGACCGGCTGCGGCAAGACGCTGCTGGCCCAGACGCTCGCCAAGACGTTTGACGTGCCCTTCACCATGGCAGACGCGACGACGCTGACCGAGGCGGGGTATGTCGGTGAGGATGTTGAGAACATCATCCTCAAGCTGCTCCAGGCCAGCGACTACAATGTCGAAAAGGCGCAGCGCGGCATCGTCTATATCGACGAGATCGACAAGATCAGCCGCAAGGCCGAAAATCCGTCCATCACCCGCGATGTTTCGGGTGAAGGCGTGCAGCAGGCGCTGCTCAAGCTGATGGAAGGCACCACGGCTTCCGTGCCGCCGCAGGGCGGGCGCAAGCATCCTCAGCAGGAGTTCCTGCAGGTCGATACGACGAACATCCTGTTCATCTGTGGCGGCGCGTTTGCGGGGCTGGAGAAGATCATCGGGGATCGCCTTGAGGGCAAGTCAATCGGCTTCGGCGCGCATGTCGCCGCCCCCGAGGAGCGCCGCACGGGCGAATTGCTGAGGCAGAGCGAACCGGAGGACCTCCTCAAGTTCGGCCTCATTCCCGAGTTTGTCGGTCGTCTGCCCGTCATCGCGACGCTGGAGGACCTCGACATCGAGGCGCTGGTGAAAATTCTCACCGAGCCCAAGAACGCGCTCGTCAAGCAGTATGGCAAGCTGTTCGAGTTGGAGCAGGTCGAGCTGACCTTCACCGAGGAGGCGCTCACCGCCATCGCGCAGCGCGCCATCGAGCGGAAGACCGGCGCGCGCGGTCTGCGTTCGATCATCGAGGCGATCCTGCTCGATACCATGTTCGACCTGCCGGCTATGGAAGGCGTCACTGAAGTGGTCGTCGACAAGGACGTGGTAGAGGGCCGCAAGGACCCGATCCGTGTCTTCGCCGAAAAGCGCAAGGCCGGCGACGCCGCCTGATCGCTTCCGATGAATATGCATAGCGGGGCGGGGCGGCATCTGAGCTGACCTCGCCCCGTTCTGTTTCGCCCGATTCTGGACGCGGGTCACGCCGCTAGGAAGAGCTGGCCCATGGCCCACTTGGGCCGGGGAGACGTGGCCATCCCCAGCCAACCGCTGGCGGTCGATCGGGGTCGGGGAGGGCGCGGCCCGTTCGTTCTGACGTCTTAAGTTTCGTTCTGACGTCTTAAGTGACGGGTTCTTCTATCTGTCCGGCGTTGGCGGACGCGCCAGACTCCCACAATTTCGCTCCAAAGGCAGCCACCAGCGCCTGCGCCGATTTGCGCCGGTCATGACGCTCCTCCACGCGGCGGCGGCCTTCCGCGCCCATCGCCGCGCGCTCGTCCCTTGAGGCGCGCATGACGCCGCGCAGCGCTTCGGCGATGGCCGCCTCGTCGCCGGGTTCGAAAATCCAGCCGCACCCTTCGTCGACCAGCTCGGGAATGCCCGCGATCCGCGTGGTGAGTACCGGCCGGCCGATCGCCAGCGCTTCCATGATGCCGATCGGCAGGCCTTCGGCGTAGCTGGGCAGTAGCATCGCGCGGCCCGCCTCAAGCCGTTCGCGCACATAGGCGTTGCTACCCCAACCGTGAAGGACGACCTGCTTCTCCACGCCGTATCGAGCGGCGGCCTCCCGAATGGCTGGCTCATCCTCGCCGCCGCCGATCAGCTCGACGACCAGTTCGGGAAACTCCGCCGCCACGGCGGCAACAGCGGGTGGGATGTGGATTTGCCCCTTGTTGGCGCACAAGCGGCCAATGCAGATGACATGCGCGCTCGCCGGCGGCGTGGGGTCGAACGGGAAATCATCCATGTCGATGCCGCAGGGGATGATGCGAATCTTGTCCGCGCTCTCTGGTGCTTCCTGCGCGACGCGGTCGCGACAATAGCGGGTAATGGCGACGATGAAGGTCGCGCCGCTCGCCTTTTCCCGGAGCGAGAGGCGGCCCGGCTCGCCGGGAACCAGCTCGTCCGGCCCGTGCACGGTGAAACTGTAGGGGGCACCGCCCATATGATGGGCAAACATCGCCACGGTCGTCGCGTTGGTCGAGAAATGGGTGTGAACGTGGTCGATGCCGAGCGCTGCCGTGCGCCGGTAGAAGGCGAGGGCCTCGGCAAGATAGGCGACATGCTGCACGAATTTACGATTGGCGTTGCGCCACACGCGCCACCACAGCGGCAGCAGCGTCAGAAAGCGGAGCGGATGCCGCAGGATCGCCAGCGCCACGTCTCCCGCCAGCGCAGCCTTGCTGCCGGTCAGCAGGTAGTGGGTGCGCTCCTGCTCGGAAATATCGTCCGGGTCGACCAGGGCGCTGTCCCAATGGCGTATGGCAAACCGGTGGATCGGCTGACCCAACGCTTCCACCGCCTCCATCTCGCGCCGGATGAAGGTGGTGCTCGTCATCGGATAGGCATTGAGCAGATAGGCAATCTTCATGAGGCGTTGGCCTTCGCCTGATCGAGGATGTCCAGAGCCGCCACGGAAAGGGCCGGCGGGAGGAGGGGGCTGGTGCGTTCTCCTGCCCGCATCAGATCGCGAAAGTGTGTGATCTCACTGGCGTAGATACTGGAGCCATATGAACGATAGGGGAGGCGGGCCATCCGCGCGATAGCCATGGTGCGGCGCAATAACGGCTTGCGTTTCAGCCGCGCTGCCAGTCCGCTCGATTGGGGTGACGCCCGTGTCGGCGCGCCGTGCTGCGTGATCGAGAAGCGCTCTGCGGCGAGAAGCGGCCCTTCCACCACAGCGGACCCGTTGGTTCCGGCGATGCTGAGGCGGTTGTCCAACTCGGACAGGAAAGAGGCGCCAAGCGATGAGGTGGCGCCGCTGTCATGGAGCAGCGTGATCCAGGCTTCCACCGCCACGCCCTCCGCATCGTGCGTGATGATGGCGCGCACATCGCGGACCGGCCCCATGGCCAGGAGCGCCAGCGTCACCGGGTAGATGGCTCGATCGAGCAAGACACCGCCACCTGCCGCTGCGAAGCAGGCCGGGTGGGATTGCGGGCTCGCCGGATAGCCGAAATTCCCCGTGAACCGCCGAAGGGCCCCCAGTTCGCCCGACCGGGCTGCGTCCAAGACCTGAGCCACGGCGGGGAGGAAGGGGGTGGGGACAGCCTCCATGAACAGCTTTCCGGTTCGGTCAGCCGCTGCCGCGATGGCGCGAGCCTCGGCTGCGTTGATTCCGCACGGCTTTTCACACAGCACGGCTTTTCCCGCTTCGAGGCCGGCGATGGCGCTCTGAGCATGGCTAGCGCTGTCATTGGCGATGTAGAGGGCGTCGACCGCCGGATCAGCAAGCAGATCCGCCAGCGTTGCGAAATGTGTCGGAGCGCTAAAATAGGTCGAGAAGCTCTTGGCGCGCTCCACGTCCCGCGAGCAGAATCCCGCCAGTCCCACGCCGTCGATCGTCCGCAACGCGGATGCAAAGCTTTGCGCCATATGGCCGGTGCCGAGGATGCCGAAGCGCACGTCGCTCGCCATGGGTCAGGCCTCCGTTCGCGTGCCAGCCCAACGCACCGGCGCGGTTCGCTTGAAGCGTGTTGTCATGGTCTGCGCCCCCGTCGTTCGGCCGGCATTCTGGATGGCGAGTGTCACTTCCGTCAAATGCAGGGCAAAGTCGCTGCCTAGCTTGCATGGGCGGCCCGCCTCGATTGCGTCCAGCATCTCGGCGGGGCCAAGCATGAAGTTCATGGCGGCCTGCTTGCGATCGACGAAGGGGTGCGCTGTCCATGCCCCCGGCTTGACCTTGGGCGCAATGGGACTGTTCACCAGTCGGCGTCGGATCACGAAACGCTTGCGCACACGCACCGGGGCTTGGTTGTCCCAGGCCCGGCTGACCTCCGCCACGCCGGCGTCCCCGAAAATGCGCAGCCGATGGTCGTGCGGAGCGATGATGCTGCACGTCAGTCGGGCGACCATACCGCTCTCGAAGAACAAGGTGGCGCTGGAATAATCCGGCGCGGCCGCTTCCGAGACGATATGAGCCACGTCGCCAATATGGGCAGAGGCGCTCACCACCGTCTCGATCGGGCCGAACAGGTCCATCAGCCACGTCAGATAATAGCCGGCATGTTCGAGTGTGCAGCCGACCTTCAGTTCGTCCTGGATCGGCCAGGGCGCGCCAGACGCGCTATGCCAGCGGCCGACGGGTGCTTGGCTGATGAAGTCGTCGTCCAGCTCCGCATAGACGAGCCGTGGCCTGCCGATCGCGCCAGTCTCGATGGCTTGGCGGAGCGTTTGCGCACTCTGGCCGAGAACGCTGCACGGCGCCGAGCCGATCTGCAAACCTAACGCCGCGGCACGTTCGTGGAGCGCTCGCGCCTCGTCCATCGTCGTTGCCAGCGGCTTTTCCGAATAGACATGCTTGCCGGCATCAAGCGCCGCTTGGCTCACCGCAAAATGCTCGTGTGGGTTGGTCAGGTTGAGCACCAGCACGGCATCGCTGCCCAGCGCCGTCTCGAGGTTGTCGACCGCCGGAAGGCCCCAATGTGAACAGAATTGCTGAAGCCGCGCGCCATTGCGGTCATAGCAGGCAACAACGGCGATATCGGGAAAGCTACGCAGGGAAGCGGCGTAATAATCGGCGACATAGCCCGTGCCGATTATGGCGATTTTCCGCATCAGAACACTCCTCGACGCCCTTCGCATTTGCAGCAAGACGGTCTCGTTGACAAGCCGTCCAGAGCCATGGCTGCGACGATGGCAGGCAGAGCCGCCTTGCCCATAAAGGCCGTTGCTTTCCAAATCCTCTCTGGAATGATCGGGGCGCGCCGTTGCCGCCCCGTCAGTCGGCGCGGCCTAGAGGATCAACTCCCGCACGGTTGGCCTGCCCCTCGCGGCGCGATAATCGCTGGGGCTCATCCCGAAGCGGCGGCGGAAGGCGCGGCAGAAGCTGCTGAGGTCGTTGAATCCTGCATCGAAGGCGATGCCGGTAATCGTTGCGTCGTCGCGCTCCTTATCCAGCCGGGAGGCTGCGTGGTCCAACCGGCACTGCTGGATATAGGCGGACGGTGTCGTCCCCATCTCCGCGAACAGCAGTTGGACGTAACGCGCGCTGACTCCCACGTGACTGGCGATCTGATGGGTATCGAGCCCGGCGTCGCACAGATGCGCCTCGATGAATTCTAGCACCGCGCGGCGGCGCTGATCGCGGCGGCCAGCCTCCGGTTCGCTCCCGCTGATCGGGGAATATGCCAGATCGAGCAGCGGCCAGATCACGTCGCTCATCGCATCGCCCCAATCGTTCTCGCCCGTCTCGATCTGGGCCCAGGCGGCGCGGAGGAAGCGGGAGAATAACGCGCCTGCTCCGCTGTCACCGCGGATAGGGACGCCGACCATCTGTCGCAGCCGGGGCATCCGCGCTTCGATATAGGCGACCGGCAGTCGGAGCACGATGGTCTGCGTCGGCTCGGTGAAGGTCAGTTCCAGTGGCTGCGCGGGATCGAACAGCAGGAAATCGCCTTCGTTGAGCAGGCTGGTGCGCCCGCCCGTCTCATTGATGCTGCGCCCGACATGTTGGAGCTGGAGGTTGAGCATGCCGACGTCGTTGCCGGCGCCGTTGTAGATGCGGGCGGGCGAGGAGCAGGGCGAGATGATTTCGCAGTCCCGCAGCGTTGCCCGATACATGCGTGCCTCGAAGGTGCTGTGGTCCGGAACTTCGATCGTCAACGGCGCGATGAACCGGTCGGCCAGTTCAGTCCAGAATGGCAGCCGGTCGCGCGCGGCCACGCTATTTGTGTCGATCGCCTGGAGCATCATGCGATGCGCTCCTCTCCCGTCCTGAGCCGTTCCGCTCTGCGTGCGCCTCTTGTGGGGCTCCGCATGCCAGCGCCGCAAGCCTAGGCGCAAACGAGGGGAGCGACAAGGCTGCCGCGAGCGACGGGCAAGGGAACGGCGGCCGGGGACGGACATACCTGCCGGCAGTCATGGAGCGCGGCCGGTTCGCCAAGCCAGTTTCTAAGGGGACGGCATTTCTCCCGGCGCCACGGTCATCACGTCCTGCCAATCGGGATTCTTGGCATAGCGAGCGCGGACATAAGGGCAGAGGGGGATGATCTTGAACCCTTCTGCCCGTGCGTCCGCGATCAGGCGGTCAACCAGGGCGGCTGCCGCGCCCGTTCCGCGTAGCGCTTCGGGTGCGCCGGTATGGTCGGCGCTGATCCGATCAGGCGCGCGTCGCGTGAAGGCAAGCTCCGCCTCGGCGCTGATGCCAGCTACGCGCGCGACATAGCGGCCATGCCGACCATCATCTTCCCTGGTAATGTCGATCTCTGCCATTACTGTCGTCCCGCCTGCGCCAGGGCATTATTGGCACGCGAAGGCGCGACCGGGTCAATCCCCGAGCACGAAGCGCGCACCTGCATCGGCGTGAATGATCGTGCTGTCGTAGATGGGGAGCACATTGGCGTGCACATCGACAATCAGGTCCAGTTCGGTACAGGCCAGCACGGCCGCCTGTACCTCCTCCTTGGCGATGTCGGTCAGCTCCGACTTCATGAAGCGCTCTGCGTCACGGGTGATCTTGCCGGCCGCCAGTTCCTCATAGACGAGCCGGTCGATGCGTGTCGCCAGTTCGCCATCGGGTGGCAGCAGGGAGACGCCGCCCGCGCTGACCAACTGCTGGCGATAATCGCGATCGATCATCACATTGCTGGTGCCGACCAGCGCCACGGCCTTCACCTTGTCGGCTTTCAACCGCGCACCAATCTCATCGATGATGTGGATCAGCGGAATATTGACCGATTCCGTGATCTGGCGGCTCACCTTGTGCAGCGAATTGGCGCAGATCATCAGGCCTTCCGCGCCGGCGGCTTCCAGGCGCCTGGCCGCGCCCACCATCTGGCCGGCTGCGCAATCCCAGTCGTTGGTGCTGGTGCAGCGCGCCACCTCCGCGAAATCGAGGCTGTCGATGAGCAGCGTGGCGCTGTGCAGGCCGCCCAGCTTTCGCTGCACGGTCCGGTTGATCAGTTCGTAATAACGAGCGGTCGAGGACCAGCTCAGCCCTCCGATCAAGCCCAGCTTGCGCATCAATGCCCCAGTGCCTTCACAATGTCCTCCACCATCTTCTTCGCGTCGGCGAGAAGCATCATGGTGTTGTCCATGTAGAAGACGTCATTGTCCACCCCCGCATAGCCGACACCGCCCATGGAGCGCTTAACGAACAGCACGGTCTTGGCGTTGGCCACATCGAGCACGGGCATGCCGTAGATGGGGGAGCTTTTGTCGGTCTTGGCCGCCGGGTTGGTCACGTCATTGGCGCCGATGACGAAGGCGATGTCTGTCTGGGCGAACTCGCTGTTGATGTCCTCCAGTTCGAAAACTTCGTCATAGGGCACATTGGCCTCGGCGAGCAGCACGTTCATGTGGCCGGGCATACGGCCGGCGACCGGATGGATGGCATATTTGACCGAGACGCCTGCTTCCTTGAGTTGGTCAGCCATCTCGCGCAGCGCATGCTGGGCCTGCGACACCGCCATGCCGTAGCCGGGCACGATGATGACGCTCTCCGCCTGTTTCATCAGGAAGGCGGCGTCCTCCGCGGAGCCGCGCTTCCACGGGCGCTGTTCCTTCGTGGCGTCGCCGCCCGAGGCCGCTTCAGCGCCAAAACCGCCCGCGATCACCGAGATGAAGCTGCGGTTCATCGCCCGACACATGATGTAGCTGAGGATCGCGCCCGAAGAGCCGACCAGCGCGCCGGTGACGATCATCGCGCTGTTTTCCAGCGTGAATCCCATCGCCGCGGCCGCCCAGCCCGAGTAGCTGTTCAGCATCGAGATGACGACCGGCATGTCCGCCCCGCCGATCGGGATGATGAGCAGGAAGCCGATGAGGAAGGAGAGGGCGACGACCGTCCAGAACAGCCACGGCGCGGTTGCCGGGTTGGGCAGAGCGTAGAAATAGCCGATCAGCGCGAGGATCGCGATCAGCAGCCCGAGATTGATGACATGCCGCCCCGGCAGCAGGATCGGCTTGCCGGACATGTTGCCGTTCAATTTGAGGAAGGCGATGACCGACCCGGAGAAGGTGATCGCGCCGATCGCCACGCCAAGGCCCAGTTCGATCCGGCTGATCTGGTGGATGGCACCCAGCGCCTCGTCGAAAATACCGAATGCGGCCGGATTGCGATAGGCGGCCGCGCCCACGACCACGGCGGCCATGCCGACAAGGCTGTGGAATGCTGCGACCAGTTGCGGCATCGCCGTCATGGCGATCTTGCGCGCGATGACGTAGCCGATCACGCCACCCACCGCGATGGCGGCCACGAGCTTGGGCAGGGCCACCGCATCGTGCGTCGCGATCGTGGTCCCCACCGCGATGAGCATGCCCAGCATTCCGAAACGGTTGCCGCGGCGGCTGCTTTCCGGGCTGGAGAGCCCGCGCAGCGCGAGGATGAACAGGACCCCGGAGACGAGGTAGGCAAGCGCCACCAGAGGCGCCACGGGCAGGCTCCCCAGCATCACTTGCGCTCCTTCTTCTTGTACATCGCAAGCATGCGCTCGGTCACCGCGAAGCCGCCGAATATGTTGATCGAGGCCAGCACCACGCCAGCCAGCCCCAGCCACTGCGCACCGGCGCTTTCCGCCTCAGCCGCCGCGATCAGCGCGCCGACGATGATCACTGACGAGATGGCGTTGGTTACGGCCATGAGCGGCGTATGCAACGCCGGCGTCACCGACCAGACGACGTAATAGCCGACGAAACAGGCTAAAACGAAGATGGACAGAATTGAGATAAAATCCATGATATTACAACTTTTCCCGGTCAGTTGTTTAGACGTTGTGCGATCTCGACCGCGTTGCCTTCAGGGTCTGTAAGATAGAGCACCTTGATGCCGAGCGGCGCCACTTCGGTCACGTCGAGCACGGGGGTCACGCCGCGCGCCGCGAGAGCGACCTTGGTGGCCTCAAGATCGGCCGTTTCGAGTGTCACATGAGTGAAGCCGTGAAGGCTGGCGTGCGCGGGCGGCTTGGGGCGCGGCGTGCCATCTTTGGCGGCCGGTGAATAGACGAGTTCGACCCGCTGTTCGCCTAGCGTCAACCAGCGGAAGAAAACGCGTCCATCGCCTATCGAGACATCTTTCTCGACCTTGAAACCGAGCGTCTGGACATACCAGTCCGTCTCGGCCTCGAGGTCCGCAACCGAAATGGCGACCATGAACGGTTTGAGGGCCGGCAGGGGTGGCACACCGGCGGCAAGCGCGGGGGTCGGCAACGCAGCAAGCGCGGTACTGAAGGCAAGCGCCGGCCAGACGCTTCCGACAACGGATTTCAACGTATCCACGCGCGCCACCCCCTCCCTTTTCGCGCTACTTTGGCCGCACGAACGACGTCTGTCGAGTGCGAGCGCGGCTATCTTGTTCGCGCCGTATCTGACGGCTCCGCCACGTGGTGGCAATGAGATTTTTGCGGGTGCCGCGATCGAGGTTCACGGCGGGCGTCATGTCAGCCGAGCAGCCGTGCGTTCACCACCTTGCCCGCAAGGGTCAGCCGAATACCCTGCACGATTTCGTCATCGTCCGGCAGGTCAGGGCCATTGGCCTCCTTGTCCCAATAGGCTGACAGGAAATTGTACAGGTTACGCGCGAACAGGGCAGAGGCATCGGTCGCCAAACGGCTCGGCACGTTGCGGTGGCCAACGATCTTGACGCCGTGCTTCTCGACAATCTCGCCGGCAACCGCGCCCTCGACATTGCCGCCTTGCTCGACCGCAAGATCGACGATCACGCTGCCGGGCTTCATCGTGGCGAGTTGCGCGTCGGAGATGAGGCGAGGGGCGGGCCGGCCGGGGATCAGCGCCGTGGTGATGACGATATCCTGCTTGGCGAGGTGCCCGGACACCAGCTCGGCCTGCGCCTTCTGATATTCCGGCGACATTTCCGTCGCGTAGCCGCCGCTGCCTTCACCCTCAATGCCGGCAACCTTCTCGACGAAGATCGGTTTGGCGCCCAGCGATTCGATCTGCTCCTTGGTCGCCGTTCGCACATCCGTCGCGGAGACTTGCGCACCGAGCCGCCGCGCGGTGGCGATCGCCTGCAAGCCGGCCACGCCCACACCCATCACGAATACGCGCGCCGCAGAGACGGTGCCCGCCGCGGTCATCATCATCGGGAAGCACTTGCCATATTCGGCGGCGGCGTCGAGCACCGCCTTGTAGCCGGCCAGGTTGGATTGCGAAGAGAGGATATCCATCGATTGTGCGCGGGTGATGCGCGGCATGAACTCCATCGCCAGCGCCTGCAATCCGGCGGCGGCATAGCCGTCGACGCGGGCCCGCTCGCCAAACGGATTGAGACCGCCCACGAGGAGCGCGCCCGGTGCCGTTCCGCCGATTGATGAAGCGTCCGGTCCTTGCACGCACAGGATGATACCCGCGCCGGCGAGAATAGCTGCGCGGTCGCCAATTGTGGCGCCCACGGCCTCGTAGTCAGCATCGCTGATCGATGCCGGCGTGCCAGCACCGGCTTCGACGGCTACCTGCGCACCAAGCGCGATAAACTTACGGACGGTCTCGGGCGATGCGGCGACGCGCTTTTCGCCCGGCGCAGTCTCGCGCAGGACAGCGATCTTCATGGGAGCCTTTCTCCTGCCAGGAGGATCAGGAGATGATCAAAACAATGAAGGCGACGCCGATGACGCTGACGATCGTTGACCACTTGATGAGTGTTACGAAGCCGCTGTACGTACCCTGAGCCTCAGATATGTCCCGCTTTTGTGCCATGTCGCGTGAAAACCCCTTCCTTGCGTGCCGCCGTCTTTAGCGACAACCTCGCACGCCCTCAAGCCGGTTGGTGAGATGGTAGCGCCTGGAGGCTTGGGCGGGTGTTTGCGAAACACCAGTGCCTTAATCCGCTCTTTACCTCCCGTCCGTAACGTAGCGCGTGGGAAGCCGGGCGAGAGAAGCGAATGAGTGACGCGGACAATCCGATTCTGCTGTTGGTTGACGATGAGCCTGCTCAGCGACGATTGAATATTGCCATGGCGAGCAGGGCGGGTTGGCGCGTCATTTGCGCCGGGAGCGCCGATGAAGCAATCGCGATGCTTTCGACCCGTGAGGGAATGCGCGCCTCGGCCGTCATCATCGACGATTGGACAGCGGGATTGGAGGCGATCGGCCTGATCCGCGCGGTGCGCGAGCGGCGCCCGAGCCTCCCGGTGCTGATTCTCACTGCCAACAGCAACGCTGCCAAGGCCGTCGAGGCGATGCGTGCCGGTGCCTATGATTTCCTCATCAAGCCGATCGCGCCGGACAGCTTCCTTTCCGCGCTCCAGTCAGTGCTGGTCACGCCCTGCGCCGCCGGCGAACTGCGTCCGCTGACCGAGAAAATTCGAGCGCCGCTCAACTTTGACGAGATCGTCGGTTCCTCGCCGACCTTCCGAGCGGCGTTGGCCATTGCCGCCAAATCTGCGCGGGCCCGCGTTCCGATCCTCATCGAGGGCGAGAGCGGCGTGGGGAAGGAAGTGATCGCCCATGCGATCCACGCCGCTTCGCCACGCGCCCGTATGCCACTGGTCACGGTCAATTGCGGAGCGATCCCCGCCAATCTCGTCGAATCGGACCTGTTCGGCCATGAGCGCGGTGCGTTCACTGGAGCCTTCGACCGCCATGTCGGCAAATTCACAAGCGCCAATGGCGGAACCATCTTTCTGGATGAAATCAGCGAGTTGCCGCTCGATACACAGGTCAAGCTTCTGCGCGTGCTGCAGGATGGCGAGATCCAGCCGGTTGGCGCGCGTCTGCCCAGCCAGGTCGATGTGCGTGTCATCGCCGCCACCAACAAGCGACTCATCGAGGAGGTGGAGGCGCAGCGCTTTCGTGAGGATCTCTATTATCGGCTCAATGTCGTCCAGCTCACGATCCCGCCGTTGCGTGAACGGACAGGCGATATTCCGGCACTGGCACGGCATCTGCTCGATCGGATCGCCAGCCAGCCGGGCATGCGCGACCTTGGCATCACCAACGACGCGTTGAACCTGCTGGCCCGCCACGATTGGCCGGGCAATGTCCGCCAGCTTCACAACACCCTGTTCCGTGCCGCCGTGCTGTGCGATGGCGATGCGCTGACCGCGGCCGATTTTCCGCAGCTATCAGGCCGATTGGCGACCGATGGCTCGCTGCGCGATCGCGGCGAGCAAAGCGCCATCGTGCGCAGCGCGCAGGAGAACGGCATCGGCGTCACGCTTTACGAGGCGAACGGCCACCTGCGCTCGCTCTCGGATATCGAGGCAGACGTCATCCGTCTGGCCATTGGCCACTATCGCGGCCGCATGACCGAAGTGGCGCGGCGCTTGGGGATTGGCCGTTCGACGCTTTACCGCAAGCTCGCCGAGCTGGGCATCGATACGGCGGCGTAACGGCCCACGTCAGGCGTCGATTGCGCCTTCTTCCACCTGCGCTGCGTTTTCCTGGATGAACGCGAATCGGTGGGCGGGGTTGGTACCCATCAGCCTGTCGACCAGATCCTTGACGCCGGCCCGCTCCTCATATTCCTGCGGCAGGGTGATGCGGATCAGCTTGCGTTTGGCCGGGTCCATGGTCGTCTCCCGCAATTGTTGCGGGTTCATCTCGCCCAGCCCCTTGAAACGGCTGACCTCCACTTTCTTGCCCTTAAATTCGCCGGCGAGCAGCGCCTCGCGCGCCTCGTCATTCGCCGCATAGGCACTCTTTCCGCCCGAAACGAGGCGGTAGAGCGGCGGTTGGGCGAGGTAGAGATGGCCGCGCCGCACCAGTTCGGGCATTTCCTGGAAGAAGAAGGTCATCAGCAGCGTGGCGATATGGGCGCCGTCCACATCCGCGTCGGTCATGATGACCACACGCTCGTAGCGCAGATTGTCCGGGTTGCAGTCCTTGCGCGTGCCGCAGCCGAGCGCGAGGATCAGGTCGGCAATCTCGTGATTGGCGAGGATTTTGGCGGAAGTGGCGGAGGCGACGTTGAGGATCTTGCCGCGGATCGGCAGGATCGCCTGCGTCTTGCGGTCGCGCGCCTGCTTGGCCGATCCGCCGGCGCTATCGCCCTCCACGATGAACAGCTCGGTCCCGTCCGAATCGTTGGCGGAGCAATCGGTCAGCTTACCGGGCAGGCGCAGCTTGCGCGCCGATGTGGCTGTCTTGCGCTTGGTTTCCCGCTCCGCGCGGCGGCGCATGCGTTCGTCCATCCGATCCAGGATATGGCCGAGCAGCGCCTTGCCCCGGTCCATGTTGCTGGTGAGGAAATGGTCGAAATGGTCGCGCACCGCTGCCTCGACATAGCGCGTGGCCTCCGGGCTGGTGAGGCGGTCCTTGGTCTGGCTTTGGAACTGCGGGTCGCGGATGAACACGCTGAGCATCAGCTCGCAGCCGTTCATCACGTCCTCGGTCTGGATGTCTTTGGCCTTCTTCTGGCCCACGAGTTCGCCGAAAGTTCGGATCCCCCGGGTCAGGGCCGCGCGCAGGCCGGCCTCATGCGTGCCGCCATCGGGCGTGGGGATAGTGTTGCAGTACCAGCTCGCCGATCCGTCCGACCAGAGCGGCCACGCAATGGCCCATTCGGCGCGGCCCATGCCGTCCGGGAAATCCTGTGTTCCGTGGAAGAAGCTGCTGGTCGCGCATTCGCGGGTGCCGAGTTGCTCGCGCAAATGGTCGGCGAGGCCCCCCGGGAACTGGAATGTCGCCTCGGCCGGCACAGTCTCGTCCATGATGAGCGCCGGATCACATTTCCAGCGGATCTCCACGCCGGCGTACAAGTAGGCCTTGGAGCGCACCAGACGGTGGAGGCGCGCGGGCTTGAAGCGCAGCTCGCCGAAAATCTCGCTGTCGGGCGTAAAGGCGACACTGGTTCCGCGCCGGTTAGGCGCCGCCCCCACTTTCTCCAGCGGACCGAGCGCATGGCCGCGCGAGAAGCGCTGGCGGAACAATTCCCGATTGCGCGCCACCTCGATGTCGGTGGCCAAGGAGAGCGCATTGACCACGCTGATGCCGACGCCGTGTAGACCGCCGGACGTGGCATAAGCCTTGTCCGAGAATTTGCCGCCTGAATGCAGTGTCGTCAGAATCACTTCGAGCGCCGACTTGCCGGGGAATCTGGGGTGCGGATCAATGGGAATGCCACGCCCATTATCCTCGATCGTCAGCCGGTTGCCGGCTTCCAGCGTTACCTCGATGCGCGTCGCGTGGCCCGCGACAGCCTCGTCCATCGCATTGTCCAGGACCTCGGAGGCGAGGTGGTGCAGTGCGCGTTCGTCCGTGCCGCCGATATACATGCCTGGGCGACGGCGCACCGGCTCGAGCCCTTCAAGGACCTCGATCGAGGATGCGTCGTAACTTTCGCTGGTTCGGGCGCCGGCGGTGCCGAAAAGGTCATCTGACATGGCGGAGGTATAAGCGCGGGGGAGTCAGGCGCGCAAGACGCCAGCGGGCTTTTCGTCGCGCGGCCATGCCATCGGGGGAGGCGGCTCCTTCGGTCCAGCACTCCCCCATAGGGCGTCGGATTTAGCGAACGCGGGGGCCGCCATAGGGCAGGGGCGGCGGCGGGCGCCGCGTGCCGCGCGGAAGCTGGGCCTGATAGGCGCGGCCGCAATGCTCCACGCAATAAGGGAAACCGGGGTTCACTTTCTCCCCGCAGAAATGGAAGTCCGGCTCGCCGGGGTGGCCGAGCGGCCACTTGCAGATCTTTTCGTTGAGGTCGAGCAGGCTGGTTTTGCCAGCGATCTCCGGGCTGGGCTTGGCCGGCACGAGCCGGCGCGGCGGCGCAGGCGGGATCGGCTGCTGCATGTCGCCCGGCCCCTGCCGGAGGAAGCCGCCCGGGCCCACCGAGACGATGCGCGGATGTTGCGGCCGGGCCGGCGCGGTGTGCTGATGGGCGTCGTGCGTCACCGGCGCAGCGGCGGGCTGAGCCGGTGCGAGCTTCGGCTCGGCGGGCGCGGCCGGTGCCTTGGTGGCTGACCGGGCGGGGCGCGCTTCGGTGCTCGCTGCCGCCGGCTCGGGCCGTGCTGGAGCGGCAGCCTTGCGCGCGGACGTTGTGGCGGCCGGCTTGGCCGATGCCTCAGCCGCCTTGACGGGGGAGGGGCGGGCCTGAAGTCCAAGGCGATGCGCCTTGCCGATGACCGCGTTGCGGCTGACGCCACCTAATTCTTCGGCGATCTGGCTCGCCGTCATGCCGCGCTCCCACATCTGGCGGAGCTGCTCGATGCGTTCGTCTGTCCAGGACATGGTTGTTCCTTTATATGATGGCGGCCATATGGGCATGGCCTTTGAAAAGGTCAAATCGGCAGTGTGCGCTTTTGCTGATTTCATGGGGATGCTCTGTTCCGCATTGCCGGTTGCCGCTTGCTACTGAACGGGATAGGGCGAGGGCCATGGCCGACCAGAATCCCCAGCCTGAAATCCAGAGCCTCATCCGCCACGAACCCGGCGTGCCGGTGATCCGCAACGTCAACTTTCCCGGCATGTTCGCGCTTTACATGAAGGAAGTGCGGCGCTTCATGAAGGTGCAGCTCCAGACGATCTGGGCGCCGGCGCTGACGACTTTGTTGTTCCTTGTGATCTTCACCGTGGCCCTTGGGCGTGGCGGCCTTACTGTGATGGGTGTGTCCTTCGCTGATTTCGTGGCGCCGGGCCTCATCATCATGGGCATGGTGCAGAACAGCTTCCAGAACGCGACCACCGGTCTGCTCGTCGGCAAGGTGCAGGGGACCATTGTCGATTATCTGATGCCGCCGCTCTCGGCTGGTGAACTGCTGTTCGCGCTGGCCGCCGCGTCGGTCACCCGGGCTGTTTGCGTGGGCGGTGCGGTCTGGCTGGCGATGTTGCTGTGGCCCGGCGTGCACGTCATGCCGCAGCACCTCTGGGCGGTCGTCTGGTTCGGCCTGACCGGCTCGGTGATGCTCGCGTTCATCGGGTTGCTCACAGCCATGTGGGCAGACAAATTCGATCATGCCGCGGCAGTCGGCAACTTCCTGGTCGCGCCGCTCTCGCTGCTGTCCGGCACCTTCTATTCGATGGACCATGTGGCGCCGCTGTTCCGCTCGATCAGCCACGCCAACCCGTTCTTCTACGCGATTTCGGGCTTCCGCTATGGTTTCCTCGGCCAGTCGGATTCGTCCATCATGCTCGGCGTGGCGGTGATGCTGGGGCTCAACCTTGCCCTCGCGCTGGTCTGTTATGGAGCCCTGGCGAAAGGCTGGAAGATCAAGGCCTGAGCCGGCCGCCTGCCGGGGCGGCCGGTCTCGTCAGTGCCAGTGGCTGGAGTCGAGGGCGTAGCGCCCGTCCGCCTGCTGCTGGAACAGCGCGGCGATGGCGGGATGGTCGACCGGATCGCCGGTTTCGTCACTCACCAGATTCTGCTGGCTGACATAAGCGATGTAGCTCGATTCTCCATTGTCCGCGAACAGGTGGTAGAAGGGTTGGTCGCGGGCCGGCCGGGAGTCTTCCGGAATGGCCTCGTACCACGCCTCGCTATTGGCGAAAACCGGATCGATATCGAACACCACGCCGCGAAAGTTGAACAGCCGGTGCCGGACCTGGTCCCCGATTCGGAACTGCGCATGCGCGACGAGGGGCGCGGAAAAGGCAGGTCTCGACAAGGGAAGGACGGGGGGGCGGCGTCCGATGCCGCCGCGATCGCGGGGAGGATTCATACCGCATGATTTAATGCGGCGCGGGCCAAGCGCAAGTTTTGCCGTCGCGGTGCTTGGCAAAGCCCGGATCATTCGCTAACAGCGCGCCCTCAACTCTTGGTAAGGCGGCCGGCCACTTCTGCTCTGGCCCCCTGACGATCCTCTGCGGAGAGGTGGCTGAGAGGTCGAAAGCACCGCACTCGAAATGCGGCGTGCCGGCAACGGTACCGTGGGTTCGAATCCCACCCTCTCCGCCAACATCTCAATGCGAATCAATGAGATGGCCCTCACGGGGCCAAAAAATCGCCAGCTTCCGCGCGGTTTTGCTGATTGCGACCGAACTTCAGAGACTGCCGAAAGGGCCCAAATCGGTCTCTGACCGGCTTTTGTCTCTTTTCACCCGAACCTCTGCCGAAAAGGTTCGAACAGATTTTAATTGGCTATTTCATGGACTTGATGAAATTGCCTCCCTTGCATTTCACCCCCGTTTCTTGGTGGGCAAGCTCCTTTAGGAGACTGAGGTAGGCGTAGTTCAGCGAATAGACGCGCAACATCACGTGGTGCTTTTCGCTTTTGCTTTCTTGGTTTTGCGCTTGGCTTTCGGCGGTATTTTAGCTCGCAATTCTCGCGCAGCTTCACCGACCTGTCCGCCCGCGATTCTCGCGGGCTTTTTTGTGGAGAAACGACATGGAAGAACTGAAACCCTGGTGGGCGTCCAAGACCATCTGGACCGGCGTCATTGGCAGCCTGTGGGGCGTAGCCGCAGCACTCGGAATTCTGCCCGAAGGGCTGACCCAAACCGACGTTCTGACCGTTGTGCTGGCGCTAACGGGTATTGGCAGCGTGGTGTTCCGAAAAACTGCCAAGGCGCGAATTGTCGGTGCGGGCTGTCAACCTGCTAACCCGATGACCTGATTCCCAGCACTGTCGACCCGCATTTCAAGTGCTCTGGACTTGGAGAGGAGGTAGGCAGTCGAACCGCCGAGCATAAACGGGTAGATAGTGGGGCTAGATTCTATACTCGCCACAGGGAGCGCACGTCCGTTATAACGTAGGCATGCTTCAGCGAGCCATGCCGCAACTGCAGAGCCTTTCAGATCCATCGCCTTCTTGCGTTCGATCCGCTTGCCTTTGTCTGTCCGTTCGATGGCACCCCAACTGGCCTGCGATTGCAGAACCATGTTTGTCATACGACGAGTGCCTTCCCGTTCGCCGTAGATCTCGGCCATGCGTCGATGGATCTCTGCCGATGTGCAATCACCCTGAAGCGTTGTGAGTCTGCCAACAATTTCCGCCACCTTACCGAAGAAGGGGTATGTGGCGAGCGCCATACCCCATGTCAGTGCTGGCACTGTGGGCTCGGGCGCATCGCAGAAGATTTCAACTCCGCGGTCGGCAAAGTCGACAAGGTCAGCACGGGGCTCTAGCCAAAGGCGGTTGAGTACCGTCCTAGTCTTTTTCTTGGCTGCTGGTCCGGAGTGCGAAGACGCCAGCACCTCGTCGAGCTCATCGAGAGTGCCCTTGCCCGCCCGGATTCGGAGTGCGAGCAAAGCCCAATCCAGCTGGATAAAGCGATCGAAACCAATTTGCGGCGACGAGGAGTTCATGATGCCGGCCTTTTTACGTTTATCTTGATGAAAGGAACGATGAGTTCCTCAACGGAAATCCCCCCGTGTGCGACGATTTGATCTCCTTTTGGAACAAACGCTCCCCGTGTTCCGGCGTAGATCGGCAAGAAGTCTGGCGGTAGTCCAGAACTATTAAAACGAAACGCGTCGATTTCTGGCGGCACTGACGCAGCCAAGGGTTCACTGCGATAGGTCCGAACCCGTTCGCCTCTCAGCTCAGAAACGACACCTTGGTTGAGGCGGCCAATGCCCTCTGCATCGACATTGCCGTGGTCGGCAGTGAGATAGATTTGATATCCTTGCTCCGCGAGCAGCAGGAACAGCTTTTCTACGAAACCAGTTTCGCACCACGCATCGATCTGCCCCGCGATACCTCGCTTTCCCAGCATCGCCCCGTGAACGATTTCATCGATCATATCGACGACTATGCCAGCAACCTTTGTCGCTGGCCGGGAGACGGCATCCTTAAGTTCGGCCAGTTGCTCCGTTCGTTTCAGGCCTTTCTGATAAACGATCTCTTGCTTTCGAAGGCCGTTCTCCTGCCAGAAACGGGCCCATAGAGATGGTTCCTGGGATGTAGTTTCGATCGAGTTTGAGAATTCACGGGGCTTCAGACCTGAAAACAAAGCTTGTCGTGAAACGGAAGTAAGAGTGGGCAGCCATGCGAAGCACCCTCCTTCCTCTGCTGAGAAGCCAGGTAGACGAGACACCAGGCGCTCTCGGATTTGGAACCACTGATCCAGTGCCAAGCCGTCGAACACAAGGAGCGCAACCCGCTCCTCGCCGGCATTTCGGCGCAGTGCCAGATACCGCGGCACGTGATGAACCATAACTGGCCCTCTCGCCGCCGGGAGGGATGGCAGGTCCGCGTAATGCTGAACTAGCCAGTCCTTCAGACGATCATCAGCGTCGCGTTGCAGCTCACGGACCTGCTGCAGGATCGGCTCGGCGATTTCCGTGCTTAGACCATTGAAGCGCGAGATGACCTCGCCGAGCCGGCGGGCCAGTTCGACCCAGTCGCGATGCGTTGCGTTGACATCGGGTAGATCTGCGGCGATCCGCCTCACACCCTCGGATACAAGGTTGCCGAGCGAATAAGGGTCCTCAACCAACCCTACCTTGATCCACCTCGGCAAGTCGATTGGAGCGTCATGCGCGTCCACAGGTTGAAGGGCCCCTTCAAGGAACATCGTATCGACGATGACCCTGACGTCGGGATGCTCAAATGGCACTGAAACCTCTGGCAAGACCTCTTTCGAGTCGGGCGAAGTGCGTGCGCTGTGGACCCCATACTGCGACAAGAAGTGACCCCAGGCATCCTGCAGGATGCGCACCATATAACTCTTCGATGCCAGCAGCTCCGCTATGGGCAGATCGGCGATCGGAGTGTCCTTCAAGATTCCCGCAACATGCTTCGCCAACAGATCCGGCAGCCCAGCACCGCGGTAATGGAGCCGTAAGACCTCTCGCCAGAAATCCTCGGGCCTGCCCAGCAGGTAAGGGCTGATCCGGAAAATGTGTGTCAGAATGAAGTCCTTGGTCCCGCCTTCCCCGAGCGGCTGAGTGGCGTGCTTGTTGTGCGCGAGAAACAGGGCTTCATGGTGCTCCGAGTCAATCTGCCGGATTATGCCATAGCTTAGCCGCGGAAACAGGTCGGCCAGGCTCAGGCTGACCTTGCGTCCCATGCGGACATAGTCCCAAGGTAGCGCATTGAGATCGGTCCCGCGCAGCTGAAGGACGAGCGCCTTCGACGATCCTTCCTCGCCGCGATCCCAAGCCGCCCGGTAGCGCTCTTCGTATTCCGTTCTGAAGGCAACGGAGTCCTCGAAGGGCAGTACCTCGAAACCCCGCTCTCGAAGACCGTGCAGGATGCGCTCATCCAACAGCAGATCATCCGGGTCGCAGGCGATCCAGAAACGGGAAAGATCGGCAGGAAACTCCTGTAGGATACGATCGGTCCATGCACTCATGATGCAGCCGGTCCTGATTCGCCAACACGCAATAGGAGAACGGCATTCAGATCGGGCGTGTATGCCTCGGCAGCGTCCATCTGCGCCATGCGGGCATCATGCTCGGCACGCAGACGCTTGCGACGGTACTCCCGGACTGTCTGGAGCCCGACCCGGCCAATTGCCTGATGCCGCACATCGTAGGCGTACTTGGCACGTTCGCGCTCTTCCTCGATACGGGCCCGGTGCTCCTCCACCAGATCCGCAAAGATACGCTCACCTTGGGTGAGAGCGGCATTCTTCGAACGATCAAAGCATCCGTTTGCATCTGCGGCGGCAACGGCTCCGACACTCTCAACCTGCTCCGTCAAAAGTAGATCCCAGATGCGCTTCGCTGTCGGCAGGAAGGTTCGTCCTTCGTCGCTCACGAAGACGGATAGGAAGCGCCGTCGGCTGAAGTCATCGGCGGACAGGCTGATCTCCCAGAGCGACCACACGCCCCGAACGCTCTCTGGAAGGCCGGCAATCCGAACGTTAGTAAGCGGTTGACCTGAAACGCAGCGCGGCAAATCGCTGATCACTGCCCTAGCGCGTGGATCTTCAAGCGTCACCCATTCGACGTCAGGGCGCTCCTCGGCCGTTCTCGCGTCGAAGCAGACCTTGGCCGACTCGCTGCCGTCCGCCCAACGTACCCGCCAAACATCGGCTTCCTTGACGGCGTCCCCGCCACGCGCAGGTAGTCCGGTCGTGATCGCCCGCTCCAGCCAAAACTGCGCCGGGTGGTCCCTCCATTTGCGGGCATCGTCCGCATCAAGCTGGTGCCCATCGGACAAGAGCTCGCTGCTCTTGCGGCTTTCGGCGATGGTCGACCGAAGCTGCGACACGACCGCGTTGCATTCGCTTTCGATGGCGTCTGGGTTCTGAAGCCCCTGGACGAAGAGCTCATCGAACAGCGGCTCTGCTTCGACCGAGTCCATTACGTCGGCGGCTTTGTCCACGCCGAACTCTTCGGCGATGACCGCGAGCTTCGTCTCCAGAACCTCGCGCACGCGATGCTCGACCGTGTCCTCAAGGACGAAGTTGATCGCGCGCACCACGTGCGGTTGCCCGATACGGTCGACGCGGCCGATGCGCTGTTCGACCCGCATAGGGTTCCAGGGCATGTCGAAGTTCACGATAACGTGGCAGAATTGGAGGTTCAGACCCTCGCCACCAGCGTCCGTCGAGATCAGAACGCGGATATCGCGGGCGAATGATTGCTGCGCCCGAGCGCGAGCTTCGAGATCCATGCTCCCGTTCAATGTGGCGACCGAAAAGCCGCGGCTCTCAAGGAAATCGGCAAGCATTGCCTGCGTAGGCACGAACTCGGTGAAGACCAGCACCTTCAGCTCAGGATCATTCTCCTCCTGCTGAAGCCTGTAGATCAGCTCCAGGAGCGCCTCAGCCTTAGCGTCCGTCCCCTGCGCCTCGGTGGCGCGGGCCAGGTCGAGCAGCGTGTCCACCTCGGCCTTTTCCATCTCCCAGCCCTTGGTCTGGATGGCGAGATCCACCTGGGTCTGCCCGTCCAGCTCAGCCCACTCGTCAACGTCGGCTGTCTCGAACAAGGACGGTTGAAGCTGCGGTTGGTCCAGTAGGGCTTGGCGCTTTTCGAGCGTCGTGCGGATTGCGGCCGTGCTGGACGTCACCAGTCGCTGCATCAGGATCATCAGGAATCCAATATGCCGCTGCTTCGCGGCCATAGCCTGGTTGTAGCCGTGGCGGACATAGTCGGTGACGGCCTCGTAGAGGTTCTGCTGGCTAGCATGGCGGTCCTGCCATGCCACCGGATTGAGGCGGGTCACGCGTGGTTTGAAGAGCGGCTTGCCCTCAGCATCGATCGCGACGCGCTTCTCTGTGCGCACGACGAAGGGGTGTACCCGCTCTCTGGAAACGCTGCTTTCGTCAGGGAAGGAGTCTCGGTCGAGCAGCTGCATCAGCCGATGGAACTGGTCTGTTTTGCCCTGGTGCGGGGTTGCGGACAGCAGAAGCAGGTACGGCGCTGCCTCCGCGAGAGCGGCACCCAGCTTGTAACGAGCGACCTGATCCGTGCTGCCACCCATGCGATGGGCTTCGTCGATGATGACCAGATCCCAGGATGCCGAAATTAGATCCTCGAAACGCTCCCGGTTGTAGGTGCTGAGCTGCTCAAGGCTCCAGCCGCGGCGGCCTTCGAGCGGCTTCACCGAGTCGAGCGAGCAGATCACCTGATCATGCAGCCGCCAGAGGTTTTCCTCGTCGCTTCGCCATTGGCGGAAGGCCGAGAGTTCGGCGGGTTCGATGAACTGGAAGCTCTCGCCGAAATGCAGCCGCATCTCGGCCTGCCACTGCCGGACCAGCCCCTTCGGCGCCACGACGAGGATCCGCTTGGCCATGCCGCGCAGCTTCAGCTCGCGCAGAATGAGACCGGCTTCGATGGTCTTCCCCAGACCTACCTCATCGGCCAACAGATAGCGGATCCGGTCTCGGCTCATGGCGCGGTTGAGCGCGTAGAGCTGGTGCGGCAGCGGCACGACACTCGATTGGATCGGCGCCAGCAGGAGGTTGTCCTCAAGCGCGTCGAGAAGCTTCGCCGCCGCGGCAGTATGCAGGATCTGATCAACCGTCGGCTGGACGGCGTCCAATGGGCTCAGATCGCGCGAGCGGGCGCGGACGACGGCGTCCTTACCTGGCAGCCAGACCCGATAGGCGGTCTCGCCCCAGATCTCCTCCCGGTCAACGACCAGGCAGGGCGCGGCATGCCTTCCATGCCAGCACCACGCGCCGATGCCATGTCCGCCGTCCGCATGCGTCACGCATCAGCCTCCATGCGGGTAAGCGCCTGGTCGTACCAGAGCAGCAGCTTCTCATCCTCTTGCAGCGCCTCCTCGGGGATCTTCTGGGCGATGCCGATGATGGTCTTGTAGTCTTTCGCTCCCCACGCGGTCTTAAAGCCTGCACGAAGCACTTCGAGCCGGAACTCCTTGAGCTTTCGGCCGGGCGCGGACTTATAGTTCTCGAACTCCTTCAGCAGCGACCGCTCGCGCTTCTGCTCCAGATCCTTCGCCTTGCTCGGGTCTGGGACGTACCAGCGATCCTTCGCCTTGGCTTTCAGCCGCGGGTCATCCTTCTCCAGACCGCGCAGATCCTTGAAGTTGGTGGAAAGATAGCTGTGGATCTGGCTCGGCACGTCGCCGTTGCCTTGATAAACTAGGAAGTTGTCTTCCAGCAAATCAGTCAGCTCTGGCCTTTCTTCGTGTTTGCGCCACCCCGCACCCAGTTGGCTGACGAATTCGGGGTGTATCTCCCGATATGTCGATGGCCTCTTTCTCAGGAACGAGACTAACCAGTCGATTGCAGATTTCTCATCAGAGACGAAAAGTTGCTGTTGTGGGCGCTCCTCATAGCGAGCTCGGACGCGGTCATAATCTCCGATTTGGTCGGCTAGGAAGAACATTTCATCACGCTCGGCATAGCGCTGCCTCAGCCCCTCGAAGAATTCCTGGGCTGATAGGGGTACCAGCGTATTGTGCTGAATGAACCATGCGACCATTCGGTCATAGAGAATCCGCTCGCTACGCTCAGCGATGAATGCGAGTCCCACGTCTCCAGACGAATAGACGGGGAGATGTTCTAAATGCTGGTCCACAAATTGCCATGCACTTTCCGCGCTTGATCCCCTTTCGGATATGGCCCTTTCGATAGTCCCGTCTGGCTTGTAGGCCGAAATTACAAGATCCTGGACCACCGCCCCGGGGCGTATATCTGCCAGTATGGTCGTAGATCCCTTGTCAAGCTTGCCAACTTGAGCAACGACAAACCCTGCTTCGGAAAGGCTCGTCTGAATCAGATTCCATACACTTGCCTTGGTGTTATGAAACTCAACAGTTATCCAGTGGCCTGGTTTGAGCACCCTGTAATATTCCTTGAATGCATCACGCATAAGGCGCCCATAATCATCGAAGAGCTTCAGCTTTGTTTCGTCAATTACTGCCTCATCCGTGGATACCGTCCTTACTTTTAGCCACCCCTCAAGAATGAGATTCATCTCGCTGTAGATGATATTTGCGCCAAACGGTGGGTCCGTGTATATATAATCAATACTGTTTTGTGATATGTGATCCAGTCTTGTAGCTGACTGGGTTCCTACAATGCAATTGTGCGTTCCCGAGGGCTTTTCTGCTTCGGATTTGAGAAGTTTATTCAATTTCCTCTCTAGTGAATCGTAAACATTTTTCTCCATGCGAACGATCGGCATGTAAAGATTGCCCGACATGCCGCCACCGCCTCCGAAATATCCTTGACGTTCAGAAATGACAGTGAATATCGAAGTTAAGCAAGACAGTGCTGTATTCCGAACTTCCACATCGTCGCGCGTTGAAATCCTCTGCCAGAGGTCCGCGAAAATTATTTTATTTCTCTCGGAGAGAAAGCGACTAACGTCAGTGATGCCCTTGTCTCCCAGCTGTGCCAGCTTCGCCGAATATCCGGTTGGATCAATTGGGTCCACAGGAGTCCAGTATTTCTCTTCGAGATCAGCTACTCTCTTAACCACCTCATGATCATGCTCGTTAGGCTGTCGATTTATCCGGTTCCGGCCTGCCCCTGCGTTTACCCACGCGAGAGCTTTCTTTTTGCCATTTGACGTAATGATTCTTTCGATGCGTCGAACGTTCAATTCTGCGCTACAGGATGGACACGGGAAAGATTTGCGTGTCTCGACCTTGTTGCCGTGGTGAATTACGCCGTGCGGAAAGAAAGGAAACTCGAAAACACATTCGGGGCATGTAAATACATCAGTCCACACGTAGTAATTGGCAACCAGAGTGCGCCGTCCTTCTTTCACCTCATATAGCCACCCAAGGAGCTTTTTTGATTCATCAATAGCTGTCTTCACAAGGGCCGCCGCCGCATGCCCCGGGTTGCTTCGAGTATTGATTGCCGACACAAAACTCGCGATCGGAGAGAGATCAACCACTATTGCATTCCGACCTGCTTCACGCGCCGCCACGCCGGTCATTCCCGACCCGCTAAAAGCGTCAAGAACGAGGTCTCCCGGCCTGGTGTAGTGTTCTATTAAAGTCTTGATTACCGCTGGCGGCACCTTTGTGTGGTATGGGTGGAATGAATAAACAGGATGGCGGCTATCAGCGACGAGGTCACCTGAATAAGGCTTGTCAGATGCGGGCGCCATATTGGCGTTCTTAGCAGACTGGACGAAATCCTCTATAAATGGGTTTGGGCACGCCGTGTAATACGGCGGGTTCGATAAACGCAGTATTTCCTCATCTGATGCATTCGGAAAATCGGTTCGAGAGCGGAACTCTGGGTTTTTGAGTATTGCGCGTAGCTTCTCCAGGAAATATTCTCGCCGCTCCTTATCTGAGCTAAACGTTTTTCCAAAGACCACAACGGGGCCGTGTTTCTTATTCTGGTGAAGATCTAATAGGTCGCTCATTTGGCTTTCCTTGGATTCATACTTAGGTTGTTATTCGACAACGAAGCGCAGCTTGGTCGTGTCCTTGCCCTTGCAGCGGTCGTTCAGGAAGGACTCGAAGCGCTTGCGCAGGTCCTCGGGTGTTGCCGGGGAACCGCCTTGCAGGAGTGCCTGTCTGATGTCCGAGCTGCTGACGTTGATCTTTTCAAGCCCAGACAGCGCCTCCTGAACGGCCGAGACAAACTCAGGCGTCACCGGATCAGGCAGGCTCTTGGACGAGATGAAGCCATCGACGAGGCTACGGGCGGCTGGCTTCAGGAGATCGAAGTTCTCCTGGATGATCGGATCATCGAGGTTGTCGAGCAGGGTCTGCGTCCAGCCATCGATCAGCCGGTCGAGCTCGTCATCGAGCTGCTTCAGGACGTTCGCAGCCGGAAGCAGGTCGCCTTGTTCGTTCGCCGGCCGAAAGCCGCAGTGCGGGCAGACGGGGCTGGCCGAAAGCTCAGATTCGACGAGCGATGCGCAGCTCTTCAGCTTGTCCAGCTTCTCCTCGAAGCTCGTCAACTGGCTGGTCGGCATCAAGGAGATACCAGCCAAGGCCCGCATAGAGATAAGCCGCGGATCCTTACGCAGCGCTATATTCGTCTTCTCTTCCGCGACCCCGAGGCGCGCCTTGCTGTGCGACCCGACATAGGCCGTGATGTAATCCTTCTTCAGCTTGGCCAGCGTTTGCCGATACTCGGCCGCATGCTGCGTAGTCCTATCTGACGCGAGCTTGTCGAGGACCTGCTTACGAGTCTCCTGCGCCTGTCGTACCCAACCATGGTCTGCCGACAGAACCATCTCGGCCTGCGACAAATAGCTGGCCGTTGTACCGAGCTCGGCGACCAGCTCCAGCATCCCCTCGACAGCCTGCAGCACTTCAAGGTTCTGTTTCTGGGCCGCGATATCCTCGGAGCCGATGCGAAGGTTCTTGAGCTTGCCAACGGTGTTGTAGGGCGCCAGGCTCTCCGAGAAGGCCTTGAGCGCATCGAGCTTGGTGCGCCATTCACGGATCTCTTCTTCCCGCAGTAGCGGCTGACCCCAGAAGCTCAGCCGGCCCGACATGTCCGTGGCGGCGTTGAGCACGCGTCGCGTCAGCTTCCCGACCTCCTCCTGGATTAGTTTGACTGGCTCGTCGGAGCCTTGCGTTGCCTGCTGCGCGAGCCCGGGCGGCAAGCCCAACATTTCAAACAATGAGCGGAGGACGGCGACGTTGATTTCCTTCGGCGCCTCGACGTGCTTGAACTGCTTCAGCTCGTCGAGCGGCCGTTCCGCGAGGAGCATGATCTTGCCGGAATCGATCTTGTCGCCTGTGACCGCCAGGACGACATCGCCGGCATAGACCAGCCCGCCCAGAACGGTGACAAGCAGATCGGGCTCCAGACGGAACTTGATCGGCGCGAAATACTCGACATCCGCGTCGCCGCTGACCAGCTCACCACGATTCAGCACCTGGCCGTGGCCTTTGGCCTTCAGCCGAACCAAGACCTCCTGCGCATAGCGAGACCGTGTGGGGTCGATGCGATCGCCGTCCAGCATCTCCAGGCCGTCGAGAATGACGACGGCGTCTTTGGTCCGGTTTCCGCCTGCGAGCGCCCGCAGGGCGTTGCCGACAAGCTGCTTCCGGTTCGCCTCGGTGACGAGAGCGGAGAACGTCGGATATTCAGGCGCAACCTCGGCAAACTGGTTGTTCAGCGCGAGACCGGAGATGACGTTGACGACGTCGCGGAAGTTGATCCGCTCTTCCGGACCAAGACGGGCCTTGTCGCGCAACGACACGCCCTTGGTCCACTCCTGCAGGGTCTTGCTCTTGCCCTGATAGGTAACCTCGTAGGCCGTCATCTGCTTTTCCTGCAGCCACTTGCTCATGTCGCGCAGGGCGTCTTTGGCCTTGTCGAGGTAGATGGACTTCGCGCCACCACTGGCCGTGGAGGCAAGATCCTGAGCTGCGGCATAGAAGGAGAGATGACGCTTGATCGCCTCATCGAGCCCTTTGAGCCGGAAGAAGACCTCGTCGGCCTTGTGGTCGTCACGAAACCGTGGCGGCTCGAACGGCTGAATGAAATAGATATAGAAATCCCGCTCGGGCTGCGCCGTCGGCCGGTCGTTCGGGGCACCGAAGAAGAGATACCCGTTGCGCTCGACGCGGTGATCCTGCCATTCGATCTGATACTGCCAGATCGAATGGCCGGTGACGTAGGTCGTCTCGTCAGTCCGCTCCATCAGCTGACGGATCGCGCTGTAGTACGCGCGGTCGAGCGCGTCATCGGACAGGGCTTCAGCCCGCTTCTCGATTTGGGCGTCGTAATCGACGTCCTTCTTCAGATCGAGGTAGTATTGCTCGGTGTCCGGCGCTTTCGAGATGAACTGGCCGTTGACGGTCTTCAGCGTCTCCCGCAGGACTGTCTGGACGAGGGAAAGAAGGTCGGCCTCCGGCTCTCCGCCCATATCTTCGATGCCCGGCTGGAACAGGCACAGCGTGTCGCGGAGTTCCTCGGCCGTCGGTCCCACGGGAACATAGATGTCGCCGCCCGTCGTCAGGCGATGAACCGAAAGTCCGTCGATGATGCGGAGCGCCATCGGCCTGTATGCCGGGCGGGTGAAAGCCTTCCTGACGCGCTCTGACAGGACTTCGGATACCTTAAGCACAGGCCCGATGTTCGGATCCGCGCGCAGCACGGAATTCGACGTGACCGTCTCCCAGAACTTGTCGTAGCCGATCAGTCCCGGCCGATCGTCGGGCACCTCATCCCTGAGAATGGCCTGGATCTGATCCCTGAGTGTCACCAGCGCCCCGCGCTTCTCGGTGAACACCAGCCGCTCGAAGGTCCCGATGTAGTCAGGGTGCACCGGGAATAGCCGGACGTATTCGTCCATGCGCTCGTTCATCGAGCCATAGAATTTGGCGAAGGGCGTCAGGTAAGCACGGATCTTGTTCTGCTGATCCGCCGTCTTCTTCAGGAGGCGTTCGGCCACCACGAAACTGACATCCTGGCGAGCGAGCAGGATCTGCGTGAAGCGATCCTTCACACGACGAAGGCTGTCGGCGACATGCTGGAAGCGGCTGCTGTCGAAGATCGCTTCCTGAACGCCGGCGACGAACCGGAAACGGAGGTGCTTTGTGACCTCGCCGATCTCTCGCAGGAACGATAGGTCAAGGACCAGGTCGTGATCCTTGCGCGATCGCAGATATTCGAGAAATTCGTCGACTACGAGCAGGACGCCGTGGTTAGGATGGACCTCGGCGAACGCCGCCATCATCTCTTCGAAGGCGGCCTTGTTATTGATAACCTTGTCGGCTGGCGGGAAGGAATAGCTGACGCCGTGCTTGTCAAGGAATACCTCAAGCTGTTGCGTGATGATGTCCCGCAGGGACATCTGGCTAGAAATCTCGATCCGGTGAACCTTGAATTTTCCGGCAATGGCACTTGCGGCCTCGGCCACCTTGGGATGGCGGATCATCGGGACATATGCGGCGTCTTCGGCGACCAGCGATAGCACCGACATCAAGTGCGACTTACCGGTCCCGTAGTTGCCAACAACCAGTACGCCCTTGTGGTCCACAGCCTCGTCGAACGAAAGCTGGGGGATCATTTGCTTGGCGATCCGCTCGGCCATGTCGTCGGAAATGACGTAGGTCGAAACAAGTTTCTTGCCCTCATCCGGACGATTGGCGTCCAGAAGCTGAATGACCGACTCGATCGGTTCAAACTGAATGAGATCGCCATAACGCATCGGCATCCCGAGTTCCCCCTTCAATGAATTTTGAACGGGACCAGGCCGTCGATGCCATAGTCCTGATGTTCTAGATGTCCTGTCGTGGCATAGGAAAGCCGGCCTTCCTGCAGCTCTCCTGGCCACACTGCAACGACGCGGCGTGCGTGCGCATGCCGCTTTAGTAGATCTAGCGGGCTGAGCTGAAGTGTCCGATCGAACAGGAGTTCGATGTTATCAAGGAGCAAGAGCCCCTGACTGGCACATCCATCCGCGAGCTCTTTCAGAAGATCAGCCGCCTGCAAGTGTCTTCGGGTGCTAGGCACCGTAAGCAATTCACGACCAAGGGCCGCCCCAACGCTCAAGACGCGCGCCTGCCGCCGCTCGGCCAACTGCCCAAGCAGATTGCTTTTCCCTGATCGCGGCGGACCGATCAAAAGGATCAGCTTGCTGTTCAGGCCAGAGATATCCTCGACCAGGTGATCCAGTTTCTCGATCATCTCCTCCATCCACCAGAATACGGATAAACAGACCTCTGCAAAGGGTATCCGTTCATGCGGCCTCCTCTGCATCGGGATCGGGTAAATCAAAGCCTTCATCGTCCTGCTCCACGTCCTCACCCTCTTCGGGGGCGGCGTCGGAACGAGTGATGGCGTGGCCGGTGGCTCGCGAGATCATGGCAAGCAGGCGTGATTCCCGATCCGCCATGAAGCCCGCGAAATCGTCGGCGCGCAGCAGGAGAGGATCCATCGCATGCGAGGCAAGGTATTCATCGAGATCGTCGCGGTCGATCGGCGGCGTGTCTTTCCCTCCTATCTCCAGCCGCCCCAGATAGACTGATGGCGCAACGCCCCCGAGGATACGGTTCGTCTTGTAGCTGAGAGGGGTCTTGTTGATGACAGTGTCGAAAACCTTGGGCTCGATCTTCTGCTTCTTGCACCAGTCCTGCGGGAAGATGTGGTGGATATCGACATATTCGTCAAAGAACACCGTGTCCTTAAAGTGCTGGCCGGAACGGAGATCCCGCGCGCCTTCGGCCATTAGCAGAGCGTGGATACCCTTGTAGGCGGCGGAGAGGCGCGTGCGAAGGGTGCGCAGCCGCTCGGGGCGGAAGCGCCCATCGGTGATCGTGCTGGGTTCCGGTCCCCCGTTAAGCCAGGCTGGAACCTCCAGCACATCCTTGGCAAACCGGGACTCGATGGCCGAGCCATAGAGCTCGCCGAAGATGCCACACCAGAACCAGCGGGCGAGTTGGTCTCGCACTGTCGCATGATCGAACTTGGGTCCGATCATCGCGAGGATCGCAGCGAACGGAACAAGCTGGCCCTGATAGGGGAGGTCGAGGACCCTGTAGATGTGGTTCTGGCGGAGGAAACGGGCCGCCGTCTTGAACCCTTCCTCGACTGCGCCGCGGTGTTGCAGGTAGGCGTCGAGCGGTAGGTCAAGCAGCGACTGACGCGTGGCGCGGACGGCAGACAACTCCGACTCTTTGCGCCCGGCAGCGATTTCAGCCGCGCGTTTCTCGACGCCGTGCAGGAGCGCGATGGCCTGAAGTACGTCGGTCGCGGCGACCTTCTCGAGGACACCGAACTTCTGCTCCGCTGCTCGGCCATAGAGCTGGAGCCTGGTCTGCAGTCCCGGCTGGCCGTCAGCGCCGAGCCAGTCGTCGCGCAAGCGGTGGCCGCGGGCTGCATACATCGCAGTGACAAGTTCGAAGGCGTCGAGCGGCTTGCCTCCGGTGTTCACCTTCTCAAAGACCAGACATACTGCCTCATGCGAGGTGTCGGGGCTCAGCGCGATCACCGGCAGCTGGTAGGACTTGAAGTTCTGAAGGATCTCATCCTTGAAAGGCTTGAACAGCTTGCGGGTCTCCGGATCGTTCTCCAGCCAGTACTCGTTGAATCCGTCCTGCCACTCGTCCCAGTCAAAAACCTGGTTCAGTGGGAACATGAGGTTCTGATATTCGAACTCCGGCGTGGTAAGGTCGAGGTCGATTTTACGATCGAAGTCCGACTTGATCCGCCGATCCTCTAGCACAGAGACGATGGCGTTTTCCCGGTCCTCGGCTGTATTCATGGCCTTTCGGATGTCGATATAGAACCAGCGCTTCACGAGCTTGAGGCGCGGTGTAACAGTCTGAACAACTTCGCGACGCAGGCAGGTTTGGTAGAGCGAAGTCATGCGTTGTTGGCCGTCGAGCAGCAGCTGCTCCGGTTCGCCAACTCCGGCTGCCACTGCAGCTCCTTGGATTGGCCGGCGTGCAAACGTATCTGCCGCTCCCGGCTTCACTTCCAGTGTCATCAAGGCGCCGACTGGAAATGCTTGCGAGATCGAAGCGATCAGACCCTTGATCCGCTCCTCATCCCAAACCCAGCTGCGCTGAAAGTCGGGAAGTTGTATCCTCCCGCTTCCGCAATGCCGGAGCAATTCTTCAAGGCTGACCGGATTGGTTTTGAAGGTTGCTTGTTTACCCAACCTGGCACTCCTTGAACAATTTTGCCGACGTGCTGCGGCGGATCTCGCGGTTGCGGAATAGACTCTTCATCTCTTGGCCTCTGGAGTGTCGGTTGCCTGTAGGCCCGAGATGATCTCAGTACGGTTCAGAAGAACAATTTGCTGATCCTGGGGGCGCCGCGCTGTGGGGTCAGTGTCCAGCCCTAGCCGCTTGAGCGCGTAGTAGAGAAGCGCCTTGCGCACGGGGATCTTTGCCCGGCCGCTACGCATCCCGTAATCGAGGGCAATGACTTTCTGCTGCGTCTCGGACAGCTCCGGGTGCGGTCCGATCTCCAAAGTCACCTGCTCGTTCCAGTCGGCATCCCCTTCAGCGCCAGCGTGGCTCAGCTTGGTGTTACGGGTCTCGATGATCCGCGACAGAAGGAAGTCCTTAAAGCTCTGATCGGTGTGGCAGAAGGCCCGTGCATGCCAGCGGAAACCGTCGAACCCGATCGCGTGTGGCGCAATCCAACGCCAGCGCGGCTCCGGCCGGGACAGCGACTGATACTTGATCTCGATTGCCTCTGACCGCCGGATTGCGGCGACCACCGAACGCAGAGTCTTGGAATTGACCCCCCGCACAGGCGTCGGCGCGGCATCGTAGGGAGGGAGCTGGCCGATCCAAGCGTCTGCGCGGTCGAGGATGCCATCGGCAACGGAACGAAGCTGAGAGAGGTAACGGCTGGCGTCCAGCTTCAAAAACAATGGGTCGAACTTACTCCCTCGGATGTAGGTCCGGGCGCTCTTGTCGTAGACCATATTGTCCGGAGCCATTCCGATGTAGCGATTTAGGTCGGTGGACGCCTGGTTCACCGACACGCCAAACGCATCCATCAGATCCCCCCGATTCACATGCCCCTCCCAAAACAGGCGGAACTCGATGAACTCGAGCCGTCGCTCGACGCCCCACCGAAGATCAGCCTTCTCTATCTCCACCATGCACTCCCAGTGACATGATCCGTCCTGAAACTAGGCTCGCCCAGTTTCTGGATGGCCTCCTAATGGACCGCTTTATCCAGCAGCTTATCTTGACAACTCTCTTACCGTGCGATCCTTTTGCTCAGTCGGAAGCCTACAAGGGGCGCACGCGCGGGATTATTCCCTGAAAAAGTTTGAGTACAATTAATAACTCGAAAATCCCTCGGCGATATAAGGATAAACGGGAGGGTGGGTTATGACCGATGGGGCAGAAGAATTATGCCCATATTGTAACGGACCGGTGAGCTATAGATGGGTCTATGGTTTCGGATGGTTAGAGTGCGCAAGTTGTAGGGCCGTGGGACCCAATGGAGCTGACCCGAATGTTGAGCAAACTGTGGACGGCTGGAGCCGGCGAGGCTTCGAGCAGGGCCTTGCCCACGCCTCTCACCCCATCAGCTTCAAGTGAGGTTGCCGTCGCGCGTGAGCGACAATCGATCGGAGAGCGGCTAGAACAACTGAAAGGTATCGGGCCCGGCTTCGATCATTTGCGCATCGGCCTCGCGCTTTCCATCTTCACCTGGCACAGCTTTTCGATCAGCTACGGCCAGGATTATGCCAGCACACTGCCCGGCTTCCCCGTGCCAGTGCTGTTGGCGGCGCTGCTGCCCATGTTCTTCGCGCTGAGTGGCTTCCTCATTATGGGGAGTGCGCTGCGCACGAACGACCTGAAAACCTTCATCACGTTCCGTGTGCTGCGTATCGTTCCGGCGCTCTTCACCGAGATCACGATTTCCGCTCTTATACTAGGGCCATTGCTCACCGCATTGCCGCTCAAGGCCTATTTCCTCAGCCCGATGTTCTTCGAATATTTCGGGTCCCTGATCGGCCGCGTCCGCTTCTCGCTGCCGGGCCTTTTTCTCGACAATCCCGCGCCAGAGCTAGTCAACTTTGCGCTCTGGACCGTCGGGCCCGAGATCCTCTGCTACATCTTCGTCTCTCTACTCATGCTGACGGGCATTTTTCGGAGCCCCAGGGGCATGTTCGCTATCACAATTGGCTACGCTGCGGTGGCCATCACAGCCGGTCTACTGTTCGGTTCCGAGGTCACTGGCGAGGTACTGCCGTCAAAGCTGCTCATCTTCTGCTTCTTCATCGGCAACCTGTTCTATCTCTATCGCTATCAGATTCGGTTCAGCGGGGCATTCGCAGTCTTGTCGTTCCTGGGTGCGATGGCGCTGGTCTATCTTTCGCAGCGCACCGGGCAGGAAGTGTGGAGCTATCTCGCCATTCCCGGCTTCGTCTATGGTGTTGTCGTGATCGGATTGAGCAGTTTGCCACCTTTGCCTTTCTTCAATCGTGGCGATTACAGCTATGGCCTCTACATCTACGGTTTCCCGATCCAGCAGGCCGTCGCGCACTTTCTCCCCCATCATCGCGAATGGTATTGGAACTGGCCGATCGCGCTGCCGGTAACGCTGCTCTTCGCTATCTGCTCCTGGCACCTCATTGAAAAGCCGGTGCTGGGCCTGCGCAAGAAGATCCTAGGCGCCAGGACCAGGGAAGCGCCAGCCACGCGGCGGCGAAGTCGAAAGGTTGCGATCTTCGTCGCGCTGGGCCTTTACGGCGCCTTTGTGTTGGACTCGGCCAATGTACTGCCCGTGCGCCCGGGCGCGAAGATGATGCTCTATGGCTTTGGCATGTATCAATATAAAGACACAGACGAGCGGCCGAGCTTTTTGCAATGACGCAGGCTGGTTCGATGTCGCCGGCCCTTTCGCTGGCGGTCTGTTCTGCGGCATTGCTCAGAGCTTTCCGCCCGATGCATACACGCGCGCATAACCCTGCCGAGGGCGACTCTGACTTAAATTCTCGGAGGCTGTAACGCGCGAATTCTTTTCGCGCGAAGACCTGCCAACGCGCGCGCGAAGCTGCCCATCACGGCACATCCAGGGAAATGCTCAGGCGGCGGCGGGCGCCCGGCTGGCGGACAGGGGCCATGAAAAACGTGACTCTACGGACACCACAAGCGCAACGGCACAGGCTTGGCCCTGACGAGCGATCGTCAGGCTGATGTCGGGCCTCCATCCATGATAGACCTGAAGACGATGAAGACGAACAAGCGGAAGTTCATTGTCGGTGCGCTAGCGATCATCCTGCTGGGTGCCGTTGGAATTTGGCTGCTCGCGCCCCGCAAGCCGCAGGTTGTCGCGTTCACGGTTCAGAGCGCGCCTGCCGAACGCGTCCTGGCGGTGAACGGCAGGATCAGGCCGCGGCTGCAGGTCGATATCCGGCCGACGCTTGGCGGCGAGCTTGTCGCGCTGCCGTTCGACGTGGGCGATCGGGTTGCTGCCGGGCAGGTCATCGCCCGGATCGACGACGCGCCCGAGACCGCCGCCATTGCTGAAGCCGAGGCCTCGGTCCGGACCCAGGAGGCAACACTGGCCCAGGCTCGCCGTGACCTCGCCCGCTTCGTCGCGCTGGGACAATTCGCGTCAAAACGGGATGTGGAGCAGCGACGCCTCGCGGTCGTGGAAGGCGAACGTGAACTGAGCCGTCGCCAGGCCAATGCGCAGCAGGCGCGCGACCTGAGGGAACGGCGGGTAATCCGCGCGCCCTTTGCTGGCGTCATCCTGGAGCGTCCGGTCGATCCCGGACAGACAGTCGGGCTGGAGAGCATCATCTACCGTCTGGCCGATCTCTCCCGCCCGGAAGTCAATGTCGAGGTCGATGAGATCTATGCCACCGAGGTCCGGCCCGGCATGGCCGCGCTGGTCAGCCTTCCGGGGCAGGCGCGCCGTATCCAGGCTGTGGTCGCCCATGTCGAGCCGCGCGTCGATCCCGCAACAGGCGCCCGCGACGTGCGCCTGCGCCTTGACGATATCGGGATAGGCGCGCCGTCCGGGCTCACCGTGACGGTCAATCTCATCATCGAGAAGCGCCCCCGCGCCATCAGCGTACCGCGCGCCGCCATTTTCGAGGCGGACGGCGAGACGCGGGTTCGGATTATCTCTCGAGATGGTCGCGTGGCGGACCGCCGCATCAGCTTCATCGACTGGCCGGCGGAAACGGTCATCGTGACCAACGGCCTGGAGCCCGGCGAGCGCATTCTGTCCGATCCCGAAGCGGCCCGTCCCGGCGACGAGGTCGAGGCGCGGACGGCCGACTAGCATGAGCCCTTATGCCGTCAAGCTGGCCACCCGGCACCTGCTGTCTCATCCGGGGCAGACGGCGCTGCTCATGTGCGGCGTTGCCATCGGCGTCAGCGTGTTCATTTTCATGAGCGCGCTCATTGGCGGTCTGGCAACGCTACTCACCCTGCGCACGGTTGGCAGCATCCCCCATGTCGTGCTGGAAATGCCTGATCGCGACCCCGCGCTTCTCGCCGCGCCGCGCGCTACGCAGCTGGTGGTGCAGAAGGATCTCAGCCGTCGCAACCAGATTGCGATCTGGCAGCCGGCCCTTCCGATCATCGCGGCCGAACGGGGTGTGACCGCCGTCTCGCCGCAGATCCGGGGGGCCGCCTATGTCGAGCGGGGGCAGACCCTCGCGCCGGTCGGCGTGATCGGGGTCATGCCCGGCAAGCTTTCCGACATTGCCGATATCGAGGGCGCGATCGTCGATGGGAGCAGTAACCTGCCGACCGACGGAATCCTGATCGGCAGCCGTCTCGCCGCCGACCTCGGCCTGCGCGTTGGGCAGGTGGTGCGCCTGACCTCCGATCGTGGCCGGGCCCGGAGCTTTCGGATCGGCGGGATCTTCACGCTCGGCGTTGCCAGTGCCGACCGGCAGGCCGTCTATATGGACTTCACGACGGCGCGTGCGCTGTTCGATCTTTCGACCGGCATCTCACGCATCGAGATCAAGGTCGATCCGGCCATCGATGCGACAGGCATCGCCGCTCGGCTTCGTCGCTCGACCGGCCTCAAGGCGACCGCCTGGACCGAGGAGAACGGCCAGCTCTTCGAAGGGCTGGATGCGCAGGCGCGCACCGGAACCATCATCAAGGCGTTCGCACTCATCACCATCGTGGTGGGCATCGCCAGCGCGATGCTGCTCTCCATCGTCCGGCGGCAGGCGGAAATCGGCATCATGAGGGCCATGGGCGCCAGCAAGCGGCTCGTCGTCTCCATCTTCGTGCTGGAGGGCACGCTGATCGGCTTTGTCGGAGCGATTGTCGGCGCGGGCACGGCATGGCTCGTGCTCCTCCCGCTACCGCCGGTGGCGCAGGTGCCGAGTGGCGGGCTGCCTATCGACCGGGCGCAGGGGGATTTCCTGCTGGCGATCAGCCTGACAACCCTGGCCGCGATGCTCGCCTCCATCCTCCCCGCGCGCCGCGCCGCCCGGATCGATCCGGTGGAGGCCATCGGATCATGAGCGGGTCGCCTATCCTGACCGTCTCCGGCCTCACCAAAAGCTTTGGCGAGGGCGAGGCGCTCACCCGGGTACTCAAGGGCATCGACCTCTCCATGCAGGCCGGAGAAATGGCGGCGCTCCTCGGGCCATCGGGCTCGGGCAAGAGCACGCTGCTGACAATCCTGGGAACACTCATGCGCGGTGACGGCGGGCGCCACGAGATGCTGGGCGTCGATCTGGTCAACGCGAGCGAGGCTGAGCGCACGCGGTTTCGCAGCCGGCATCTTGGGTTCGTGTTCCAGTTTCATCATCTTCTGCCTGATCTGACCGCGCTGGAAAACGTCATGATGCCGGCCGCCGCTGCCGCCGGGCGGGAGAGCCGGGCGATGCAGACGCGCGCCGGTGAGTTGCTGGAGGCGGTGGGCCTCGCCGAGCGCCGCGACTTTCGACCCGCGGCGATGTCCGGCGGCCAGCGCCAGCGTGTCGCCGTGGCGCGCGCCCTTATCAACAATCCCGCGCTGGTGCTGGCCGATGAACCGACCGGCAATCTGGACCGGAACTCCGCCGACCAGGTGATGGAACTGATCCGCTCGATCAACCGGACCATGTCCACCAGCTTCCTGATTTCCACCCATGACGAGCATATCGCCGGGCAATGCCCGCGCCGGATCGAACTGTTTGACGGCCGGATCGTTACGGCATGACCAACGTGAGGAACTCCATCGTGACGCGATTCGCTGCCCTCCTTCTTGTCCCGGCTGCCCTGATGGTCGCCCAAGCGGCCCTGGCCCAGACGGCACCACCGCCCGGATCCGGGCCGCCCGTACAGGGCGACATCGTCACAGTAGGACTCGGCATCGGCGTCACCACCGATTATGCCGGCGCGCGGGATTACCGGATCATTCCCGGCGGTATCTTGATTGGCACCGTCGCTGGCCATGATTTCCGCCTGAACGGCCCCCAGTTCTTCATTGACGCCATTCCCAATGATCCCCGGCGCCGCGTCGACATCGAGCTGGGCCCTGTCGCCGGCGTGAGCTTCAATCGCACTGGCGAGGTCAGCGACAGCCGGATCGCCGCGCTGGGCGAGCTCGACGCCGCCATCGAACTCGGCGTGCGCGGAGGGGCCGGCGTGCGCGGTCTGCTCAACAGGACGGACAAGCTGGCCCTGGCCGTGACCGGCATATGGGACGTTGCCGGCGCGCATCGCAGCTACGTCATCAGCCCGTCCGTCGAATACTCGACGCTGGCAGGCCGGCGCACCTTCATGCGTCTGGCTCTCACGACGGAGATCGTTGGCAAGCGGTGGGCCACTTATAATTTCGGCATCGACGCAGCAGGCGCGGCTGCCAGTGGCCTTGCCACCCACGATCCGGACGGGGGCCTCGCGAGCATTGGCGGCAATGCGCTGGTCACTTATTCGCTCAGCGGCGAACGGACTGGTTGGTCCGTCTTCGGCATAGCCAGCTACAAACGCCTGCTGGGCGACATTGCCGACAGCCCGATTGTGCGGGACACGGGTTCACCCCGGCAGCTCTTTGCAGCCTTTGGGGTAGGTTACACCTTTTAGGTGCACAAGGCGGTGACTCGAAGACCGGCGCCTGCGCTGCAACTTCGATGAGAGGTGCAGGAAATGCCATCCATGTGGTCGCAACGGTTCCTGGCTTTCCGGTTAGGCGACCCTCGCTCGCGACGGAACTCACCACCCGGTCGCGTGGGGAGTTGAGCGGGTTACAAGGGTTGGAAGGGATCCTGGTCGCGCAGCATGAAGCACGAAGCCCTCGGCGAGACATCAGGAAAGATCTAGCCTTGTGATGTCAGGGACGTGATCTCAATAATTGGAATTTAAAAAAAACTTCCCTGAATATGAGAAGGGCGTCGATCCCTCGACGCCCTCTCTCACCATAGGTCCATTCTGGATCAGGCGAACTGGACCTGCGTCTTGCGCCGACGCAGTGCGGCGCCAGCAAGACCGAGGCCGCCAATCATCATCGCCCAGGTCGTGGGCTCGGGCACGGCGGGGGGCGGAGCAGCCGCAATGCCGATCTCAGCCTGCTTGAACTGGAAGAATGGGTTGTCCCCGCTCTTCAGCACGACTTTGGAGAAGACTTCGTTTTCTTCCGCCTCCAAAAGGAAGCCCGTGTTGCCGTTGATCGGTGAATAGCTGAATGTTTTCGACGGCGACCCGTCGAGGAAAAATGCCTCGAGCTCCAGCGAGCCCTTGCCGTGGAACTGAATCGAGAATTCCAGGCCGGTAAAGCCGTACGCATAGCTGTCGAAGGCGATCGTCAGGCTATTCCAACCGATGTTATCATTCGTGTTGTAGTCGCTAATCTGGGCAAAGCCACTACCGTCGGTGATGTTGAGCACCGTGTTTCCGGTAAACTTGACGTAATGGCCGCCACTTTCAGTCCGACCGTAGACGTCGATGCCGGTCGACGGGTGCGTCGCATCGGAGAACGCTTTGATCTTGTTGGTCAGGCCCCCATTGTTCACTTGGTCGAACGTGGCCGCCTGCGCAGGCAGCGCTATAGCCAGAGCCACGCCCGCAAGGAGCGAGCAAACGAGCGTATTGCGCATGTTTCTTCCTTCCCACTGATGGACGGCTACCCCACCGCCCACGAATCGCTTCCTCCTCTATAGAGGCCCTTTCCTGAGTGTAATAAGTCGTTAACCAATTCTCCGTCCCATTATGGGATCGAGGATTTGTCCGGTCGGGGCGCCGGTGTCAGGAGCATTTGCGCGAGAGCAGGCGTTCCGTTTGGCGAGGGCTGGCTCCGCCACTCCCAGTCTCGCAATTTTCGCCGGAAGAAGGGGGACGCCGCCTTGAAGGGAGCCGACAGAGGCCCGCTTTGAGCGACGTTTCGAGGCGCCGCGCGGCGTGGCAGGACGGCGGTGACAGTGAGGCCCGCCGTCCTGCATTTTCGTGGCCAGCTTACTCGCCGGCGTGGGTCACATCCGCGCCATCGACATCGGCTTGCTCGTCCGAGCTTTCCTCGATGCGCGCCGCGCTCACCACATGTTCTTCCGGCGCCACGTCAAACAGGCGCACGCCGGCCGATCCGCGTCCGATCACGCGCAGGCTGTCCAGTCCCATTCGGATCAGTTTGGCTTGGTCGGTGACCAGCATGAGCTGATGGTCTTGCGTGGCCGGGAAGCTGGCGACAACCTCACCGTTGCGGGCGATATTGTCGATGTTGGTGATCCCCTGGCCGCCGCGCCCGGTCCGCCGATATTCATAGGCGGACGAGAGTTTGCCATACCCGTTGGCGCACACCGTCAGGATGAACTGCTCGCGCTGGATCAGTTCCTCGAACCGCGCAGGGTCAAGCGTGCTACTGCCCTCGCGCTCGCCCTTCCAGGGAGCGTAGCGCAGGTAATCCTCACGTTCCTCCTGCGTGGTGCCCACGCGGTGGAGGATGGAGAGCGAGATGACCTCGTCGCCATTTTTGAGAGTCATGCCGCGCACGCCGGTCGAGCTGCGGCTCTGGAACTCGCGCACGTCGTCGGCGCGGAAGCGGATGGCCTTGCCTTGCCTGGAGGCAAGCAACACGTCGTCCGCCTCGGTGAGCAGCGCCACGCCGATCAGCCGATCGTCCGCGTCATCGCCTTCGAACTTCATGGCGATCTTGCCGTTTGAAGGAATGTTGGCGAACGCGTCCATGCTGTTGCGGCGTACGGATCCCTTGGCGGTCGCGAACATCACCTGCAGGTTGCTCCACTCCGCCTCGTCTTCCGGCAGGGGGAGGACGGTCTGGATCGTCTCGCCCTCGGCCAGCGGCAGCAGGTTGACCATCGGTCGCCCGCGTGTCGCCGGTCCGCCCTCGGGCAGGCGCCACACCTTGAGGCGGTAGACCTTGCCGATGGTGGAGAAGAACAACACCGGCGTGTGGGTGGAGGTGACGAACAGCTCCGTCACCACGTCCTCGTCCTTGGTCGCCATGCCGGCGCGGCCCTTGCCGCCCCGGTTCTGCGCACGGAAGGTATCGAGCGGGGTGCGCTTGATATAGCCTTCCATGGTCACCGTGACGACCATCTCCTCGCGCTCGATGAGGTCCTCGTCGTCGATACCATCGGCAGCGGGAGCGATGGTCGATTTGCGCGGTGTGGCGAACTCGGCTTCGATCGCGTCGAATTCCTCGCGCATCACCTCGTAGAGCCGTGCGCGGTCGGCAAGGATCAGCAGATAGCCCTCGATCGCTTGGGCAAGCCCCTGCAATTCATTGCCGATCTCGTCGCGGCCCAGCGCTGTCAGGCGGTGCAGGCGCAGGTCGAGAATGGCACGGACCTGGGTTTCCGAGAGGTGATAGACATCGCCCTCCGGCGCGTCCTCGGCAGCCTCGACCAGGCGCAGATAAGGCGCGATGTCGCCGATCGGCCAGGCCTTGGTGAGCAACGCCTCGCGCGCGGCGGCCGGGCTGGCCGATCCGCGAATCATGCGCACCACCTCGTCGAGATTGCTGACCGCCACCACGAGGCCGAGCAGGATGTGGGCGCGGTCGCGCGCCTTGGCCAGCTCGAACTTGGTGCGGCGGGTGATGACCTCCTCGCGGAAGCGCACGAAGCTCTCGATGATGTCGCGCAGGTTGAGCAGCTCGGGCCGGCCGCCCCGAATGGCAAGCATGTTGGCCGGGAAGCTGGTCTGCGCCGGCGTGTGCCGCCAAAGCTGGTTCAGCACCACCTCTGGCGTCGCGTCACGCTTCAGGTCGATGACGATGCGTACGCCTTCGCGGTTCGATTCGTCGCGAATGTCGGAGACGCCTTCGATCCGCTTGTCTTTCGCCGCTTCCGCGATCTTTTCCACAAGGCCGGACTTGCCAACCTGGAAGGGAATCTCCGTGAGCACGATCGACTGGCGGTCGCCGCGCCCGGTCTCGATCTCGTGGCGCGAGCGCATGATGATGGAACCGCGCCCGGTCTGATAGGCGTTGCGTGCGCCGCCCTGGCCGAGGATCAGCGCGCCGGTGGGGAAGTCCGGCCCCGGCACCAGCTCCATCAGCTCCTCAACCGATATGGCGCCATTGTCCATATAGGCCCGGCAGGCGCGCAGCACTTCGCCGAGATTGTGCGGCGGGATGTTGGTGGCCATGCCCACCGCGATGCCGCCTGCGCCGTTGACCAGCAGGTTGGGGAAGCGCGCGGGGAGAACCTGCGGCTCGCTTTCGCTGCCATCATAGTTGGGCGTGAAGTTGACGGTGTCCTTGTCGAGATCGTCGAGCAGCGCGTGCGCCACCTTGGCAAGGCGCGCCTCGGTGTAGCGCATCGCCGCCGGTGCGTCGGGGTCCATCGAGCCAAAATTGCCCTGGCCGTCGATCAGCGGCACGCGCATCGACCAGTCCTGGGTCATGCGGGCGAGGGCGTCGTAAATGGAGGAGTCGCCGTGGGGGTGATATTTACCCATGACGTCGCCGACGATGCGGGCTGATTTGCGATAGGGCCGGTTATAGGTGAAGCCCTGCTCGTGCGCCCCGAACAGGATGCGGCGGTGCACTGGCTTCAGGCCGTCGCGCACGTCCGGCAGGGCGCGCGCCACGATGACCGACATGGCATAGTCGAGATAGCTCGACTTCATCTCGTCGACGATATTGACCGGGCTGATATCCGATGGTTCGGCGAGGACTGTCTCGTCGCTGCTCAAGCGTTCTTCTCTTATGTCTGTTGCGTGGGAATGTGGTGCCGGGAACCTAGCCGCCGGGGGGCGCGAAAGCCAGAAAAAAGGGGCGCGTCGTGATCCTCTTTCTCCCATTTCCTGATTTGCCGTCAGGGCGGCCGGGCATTTTGCGCCCCCGGCGGAGTGAGCATCCGGGACGCATGGATCGCGGGTCAAAACAGGCGATTGGCTGGCTTGGGGGAAGGGGCGCCGTTCGTCGACGTAACGGGCGCAAAGTGCGACGACCTGAACGAGGGGCGATGACAAGACGGGCGCGCGCGTTTATTAGGCCCGTTCAAACCCGGTTAACGCGGTGCCCGGCATGGAACGATCGACGGCTTTGAGCCAGTTTGTCAGGAAACGGGCAGCCTTAAGTCTTTAGGTTGGAGGAATATTGATGCGCCGCTTGTCCAGCACTGCCTTGTCGATCGCGCTTGTTGCCATGTCGGCCGGGTTCGTCATGCCATCCGCGGCGACCGCCGCCAAGAAGGAGAAGGCAGCCGAAGCCGGGGCGGTCAAGCTGGCGCCCAGCAAGCAATTCGTCCCGGGTGCTCAGGAAATACAGAAACTGCTGGCCGCCAGCGATTTCGCCGGCGCCAAGGCGAAGTTGCCTGAGGCCGAGGCGAAGGCAACCAAGCCTGATGATCATTATTTCCTCGGCAATTTCATCCTCAATATCGGCATCGGCCTCAAGGATGAGGCGCTGCAGCGCAGCGGCCTGGAGAAAATGCTGTCATCCGGCGTGACCCCCGCGACGGAGGTCGGCAAGTTCGAACTGGTGGCGGGCCAACTTGCCCTCAATGCCAAGGATTATGCTGGCGCGCGCGATCATCTCGCAAAGGCGGCGGCCGTCAATTATGGGGGCGCCAACACCGAGATATATCTTGCCGAGAGTTATTTTGGCGAGGCGACGGCCAATGTTTCGGGCAGCCAGTTGACGCCGGCGGGCAAAGCCCTCGTGCAGCAGGGGCTTCCGCACCTGCGCAAGGCGATCGAAGCGGAACAAGCCAGCGGTAAGACGCCGGACGCTAGCTGGTATTCGCGCGGTCTCAAGATGGCGGCGTTGACCGGCGGTGCCTCGCAGGCCGAGTGGTACAAGTTGGCGCTCCCCCATGTCGGCACGTCCGAAAACTGGCGGATCGCGCTGCGGTCGATCCAGGACGCCAACCATAACATGACGCGCGATGAGACGCTTGATCTGCTGCGGCTGATGGCTTCGAGCAAGTCGCTGGGGAATGCGTACAGCTACAATGAGTATGCCGAATCGGCGTGGAAGGCCGGCCTGCCGGGTGAGGTCAAATCGGTGATCGAGAGCGGCCGGAGCAGCGGCGAGATCAGCCAGAGCGAGCTCAGCGAGCTTTATCGTTTGGCGAGCGATGCCATCGCGAAGGACAAGGCTTCGCTGCCGTCTTCCGAAAAGTCGGCCAGCGCGGCGGCCACCGGTCGGCCTGCTGCCTCGACGGCCAATGCGTTCCTGAGCTACGGCGATTATGCCAAGGCGATCGAGCTTTACCGTCTCGCTCTTCAGAAGGGTGGTGTGGACGCGAACGAGGTCAACACCCGCCTTGGGATCGCGTTGGCCCGCTCGGGCAATAAAGCCGGTGCGCTGGAGGCCTTCGGGAAGGTGAACAGCACCGGCGTCCGCAAGGAGATCGCTGACATGTGGGTTCTCTGGCTGAACAGCCAGGCGGCCTGAGGTTCCCATTTCAGGGAATAACTACGCCGGCGGGCCTTGTGTTCGCCGGCGTTGCCCTGCCTGAGGAAAATCATGCTCCCCGGCTTTGCTAAGACCGGCGGGCCGTCGCAGATGATCCAGCTCTGGATCAACCTGCCCGCGAGCGGCGCTCAAGCCTCGACAGGGACACCCGGCAGGCTCTTGGATGTGCGAATGGTGAGTGAGGTCTTTACGCTCGCCACGTTGGGCGCCTGCGTCAGTTTGGACGTGAGGAACTGCTGGAAGCTGCGCAGATCTTGCGCGACCACCTTGAGCACGAAATCGATTTCGCCGTTGAGCATATGGCACTCGCGCACCTGCGGCAGGTCCGCGACATAGGCTTCGAACGCGCGCAGGTCCGCCTCTGCCTGGCTCTTCAGGCTGACCATCGCAAACACGGTGATGGTGTAACCCAGCGCCACCGGATCGAGATGGGCGTGATAGGAGGTGATGTAGCCATGCTCTTCCAGCGTTCGAACCCGCCGCAGGCAGGGCGGCGCGGTCAGCCCAACCTTGGCGGCGAGGTCCACATTCGTCATGCGCCCGTCGTCCTGCAGCGCATCCAGTATCTTGCGATCAATCTCATCGATTGTGGAGCCGGGCATAGCCTGACATTTCCTTTCGCTAGTATCGACGGCATCATAAGATAATGTCGCGGCAATGCAATTGTCCCACAATGTAACGTCCCGATTTTTGCATCTGGTTCCCGCGCGCCCGTGGCGTTAGTGCGAGCGCACGACAAGGGGCCGCTCCAAGCGATGCGTTTCAACGATCTATTACGCACCGTGCTCGCCAATATGGGCGACGGAACGGTAGCGACCGTGACGCGGTGGCGGCAGTGTATCGACCTGCTCGCGCAATATGACGTCTCGGGTGCCGGGGCGGCGAATGCGCTCGCCCCCGAAGATCGTGACGCAATCCTGACCCAGCTCGAAATCATGCGCCCTCAACTCAGTGTGGAGCAGCGCGTCTCCTCGGTGGTCGAACTGGGCGGGCGGTTGCGTTCGGCCGGCTTGGTTCGCCTGCTCGGGCAGGATCACCCCACGCTGGTTGCCGCGATGATGGCGACTGTCACGCTGTCCGACGCCGATTGGGTCGCGATCATTCCGGACCTCGGCCCGCTCGCACGCAGCGTGTTGCGCCGTCGGGCCGATCTTGGCCCCGGCGCCATCGCGGCCCTGCAGCGCTTCGGCACGGTCGACCTGGCGCTCACGACGTTGGTGCCCAAAGAGGTGTCCCATGCAGTGTCCCCCGCGTCCCCTGGTCACGCAGCGAATGACAGGGACGAGGCGGCGGCACCGAGTCAGATCGGTCGAATCGTGGCGCGGATCGAGCGTTTCACGGAGACCCGCCAGCACCGGCGGGGGACTGAGCCGGATGGAGCCGAGGCCTTGGCCGCACCGTCCCCATCGCGTCAGCAAAGGTCCGCACGCCCCCGGAAGGGCGCGCTCATCCAACGCTTTACCTTCGAAACGGATTCGTCGGGAGTCATCCGCGCAGTCGTCGGTGCGCCTCGCGGAGCCGTGGTCGGGCTCAGTATCGGTTCGCCGGCGAGCGATGGCCGGTATGGCGCCGACGGGCGCGCTCTCGGGGCCTTCCGCCACCGCGCCGCATTCGAGAATGCCCGTTTCACCATCGGGGAGGGATTGCTCGCCGGAGAATGGCGGCTGTCCGCTACGCCGCGCTTCGATGCGGTGACGGGGCGCTTTCTCGATTATGTGGGGGACGCGCGGCGCGAGCTCCCGCATGAAGGTCTGGTCAAGGTTGGCGATAGCGGTTCGCCGGGCTGGGCCGGTCTCTCTGCTGCCAGCACCCGCCAGCTCATCCACGAGCTGCGCACGCCGCTCAATGCCATCCAGGGCTATGCCGAGATGATCGAGGCGCAGCTCGTCGGTCCGGTCTCGAGTGACTATCGCGGTATGGCCGGGAAGATCATGGAGGATGCTCGGACGCTTTTGCGAGCGTTCGATGACCTCGATCTCGCCAGCCGACTCGAGCGCGGAGATCATCATTCGGCGGTGGATTCGGTAGATCTTCCAACGCTGGTCCATGCGGTCGTTGCGGGCTTCGGGCAGGGCAGGGACACCCGGATCGATATCGCCGCCGACCCCGACCTGACGCCCATCGGTGGCGATCGCATGCAGGTCGAGCGGATGCTCGCGCATCTGATCCGTGCTGGCCGCGCCGCGTTGGGTGAGCAAGAGCGGCTGTCCATCACGCTCGTGCCGGGCGCTACGCCGGGGGTGGTGGAGATCGTCATGCGGCGTCCCCTCGCGCTCGCGAGCTTGCCGGACGAGGCACTGTTCGATCACGACAGCGGTATCGACAATCACTTGGTTGATGCGCCGCAACTGGGGCTCGCGTTCACACTGAGGCTCGTGCGCGGCATTGCCACCCATCTCGGCGGCCAGTTCGACATGACTCCCCACAGCTTCAGGCTTACGTTGCCGATCGCGGCTGACCGGCAAGAGGGGCAGGGTAACGGGATCTGATCCCTTGCCGTAGGGGCCGAGCCGCCCCGTCGTGCTCCGCGCCGCACGACGGCGCTTGCAAAGGTGGAGCCGAGCGGGGTAACGCGGCCGGCACCGGAGGTGTTCGTCCGGTCGAGGGGGCGGGGCCTGTAGCTCAATGGTTAGAGCTGGCCGCTCATAACGGCTAGGTTGCGGGTTCGAGTCCTGCCGGGCCCACCACCCTCCGATTTTCATTTCGTCTAAGGCTTTACACGAGCGCGGGAGGGTTGCCCCGCTGCTCTTCTTCCATGTTTGAAACCGCAGCGTATGGCGTCCCCATGCCGTTACGCGTCGTACCGGGCCACCCTTAGGGGTAAACGAAAAATTTACTCTCCTGTGAAATCCTTCATTTCGGTCCCCGCCTTAAAGTGATGTCCGGGGAAACAAGGGATCGAGACCAGCGATCTTACGTGGGAGCTACAAGAGCATGATCCGGAATCGGAATGTCGGGCGCTCGTTCAGGGCGCGTGCATTGAGAACTGTCGCTTTCGGCTCGACAGCGGCGATTGGCACCGTCACGATAGCGGGCGGCGCATCGGCGGCTGTTCTGTTCCTGACCTTGCTGAGTAATACAATGGGCGTAAATGGCTCTCTCATTAGCTGGCTGAAGCCGATTGCCACGGCCGTCGGCTTCAGCACGGTCGTTGCTTCGCGGCCGGTTGTCCCGGTGCCGTCCGTGGTCAAGGTGACTCAGCCCGCACCCAAGCCGGCTGGTGGCGGGGTGAGCGACACGAGCGGAAAGCCGGCGCTGAAGCTGGGCGCTAATCTGGATATACCGACCTACTATGGTGGCGCCCGCGTCTTCTCGAACCTGATTCTCCAGAGCCCGTGGTGGCTGCAGACCACCGGCGCGTGGGGTGACCCTTCTCCGGATCGACTGGACCGCAACCAGAATCTCACGCGGCTGGAGGCGAACGAGACAGCGTACAGGGTGGTCAGTCCCCCCACGCAAGCGCTGCTGGGCAAAAGCGTTGATGTTGTCTGCCGCTGGACCGGTAAGGCGACTGTGCGACTGAGTGGCCCGACAGTGCGCAACGCAAAAGTTGGCGCCAACTCGGCGACCTTTACATTCCTGCCGCAGGGCGGGCAGAGCGCTCAGTTTGCGATCAACGATCTCGATAAGGGCAATCCAATTCGAGACATTGATTGCCGCGAGACCGATGCGGATCCCAAAGCCGTATTCGATCCCGTCTTCCTCGATAATGTCCGGAAATATGACACGCTTCGCTTTGTGAAGTGGCAGCAGGCGGTCGAATCGAACAAGGCGGTGACTTGGGCCGGCCGTACCCTGCCCACGGCCAATTCCTATTTTTCGCTGGATGATGGGGTGCCGATCGAGCGCATGGTCCTGCTCGCCAACCTGACCAGGACCAACCCGTGGTTCTGTATCCCGTGGAATGCGGATGCGGAGTATGTTCGCAAATTCGCCGAATATGTGCGGGACAATCTCGATCCCGGTCTGGTCGCCTATGTGGAACTCTCGAACGAGGTCTGGAACTGGGGCTATAGGGTGACAGCCCAGGCGCGGGACGAAGGCAAGGCGGCTGGGCTTGCCGCCGACGACGGGACGGCCCTGCTCTACCGCTATGCGCAGCGCACAGGTGAGGTCATGGACGTCTGGACGTCCGTGTTCGCCAATAATCCCAAGCGCATCGTTCGCGTGCTGGCGACCCAGAACGCCGTTCCTTGGGCGGCCAAGACGGCTTTGTCCTTCAAGGATACCGCGACGAAGGTCGATGCCCTCGCCACCGCGCCCTACTTCGATTGGCACTTCGCGACGACGGGAGCGCAGCCGCCGGCCGACTTCTTCTCCAAGGTCCTGGTTGACCAAATGGACATGCGACTGGCCAATGCGGCGGAGAACAAGACACTCGCCACGGCAAAAGGGCTGCGCTTCATCACCTATGAGGCTGGCCAGCATGTCACCATCGCAGGCAGTGCGGACGTGCCGATGTTGAGCCAGATCCAACGCGATCCGCGCATGGGCGATCTCTACACCCGCTATCTCATGAAGTGGAAGGATGGCTTCGGCGATCTCATGGTGCTGTTCAGCGCCTGGGGCCCGATCAGCCAGTTTGGCGCATGGGGTATGCAGGAATATCTCGGACAACCGCTCAGCGAAGCGCCGAAGGCACGCGCGGTGGAACTGTTCCGTCAGTCCTACGTCACGAAGAACTGAGTGGTACTCGCTGTCACTGCGCGGAATGGCCCACCGGCTGTTCCGCGCTCCCTTTAGGGCGCCATGGTGTCTCGGCGACCGCAGCGATGCCGCGCGCGGTCGTCGTGCCGCCCCAGGCCGGCACACATCGTGTGCCCGCGTCAGTATCCCTCACGTGCAACCCTCTCGTCTCGTCGGCGCCTGCCAATGAGGCAGGCACAGATACCGCTCAAGGCGAGGCCCGCCCTCAGGGTCGGATAGCTGGCCGGCGGCGACGTGAGGGGAATGCGAGAAGGCGGCCGGGGTCGATGGTACTTGGCGGGTGATCGGAACCAAATCGGAAACAGGATCGTTTCTCCAGCATGGGCCGTGCAGGCCTTGGTGGAGAGCTTCAATGACTACGCGTTTCATTACTGCGCTTGTCGCGGGCTTCATGATTTTCACAGTCACGGCGTGCAACACCATCGAGGGCGCCGGAAAAGACGTCTCATCGGCGGGCGATGCGGTCGCAAACGCGGCGGACGATTCCAAGTGAGGTGAGTGTGGGGGCCTGATCCACACGCGTGGATCATGCCCACATATCCGTCGCTGTGCCGTCCGACATGGGTCGGTAAGGCCCGGCTCTCCGAATGGAGGCCGGGCCTTTCGTCAGGCCGCTTGGGCGAACCTGCCGTTGTTGAAGTCGTCGATCGCCTGTCGGATCTCGTCCTCCGTGTTCATCACGAAGGGACCGTAGCCCACGATCGGCTCGTCGATCGGCTCGCCGGTCAGCACCAGCAGCATCGTATCGCCATCAGCATGAATAGCGACATCGCTGCCTTCCCGGCTCAGCATCACCACCTCGGCCTCACCGGCCTGCTGGCTGCCGTTGACCGTGACATGCCCGGTCAGCACCACCAACAAGGCGGTATGGCCTTCGGGCAGGGCCAGCGTCAGGTCCGCATCGCGCGTCAGCCGCAGATCCCACACGTTGATCGGCGTGAAGGTCTTGGCCGGCCCCTTGGCGCCCAGCAACTCCCCGGCAATCACGCGGCCCTGGCCCGCGCGATTGGGCAGATGGACCACCGGGATATCCGCCGCGACGATGCCCTGATAGCCGCCGGGGGCCATCTTGTCCTTCGCCGGCAGGTTGACCCAGAGCTGGACCATCCGGAACGGCCCGCCGGTCTTGGCGAAGCCGGGGGCGTGATATTCCTCATGCAGGATGCCGCCTGCGGCCGTCATCCACTGCACGTCGCCGGGGCCGATGATGCCGCCATTCCCGGTGGAATCCTTATGCTCCACCTGGCCGTCATAGACGATGGTGACGGTCTCGAACCCGCGATGGGGATGCTGGCCGACGCCGCGCCGGTCCATCGTCGGCTCGAAATAATGCGGCCCCGCATAATCGAGCAGCAGGAACGGACTGATATGCTGGCCGAGGTTGTTGTAGGAAAAGAGCGAGCGCACCGGGAAGCCATCGCCCACCCAATGACCCCGATTGTTGCCGTAGCGGCCGAGGATCGTCTTGGTCATGATCGTATCTCCGTGGCGCCAAACGCCTGTTTGGGCCTGTTGAACCCTATATAGAGCCGCGACGCCTCCCCAGAAGATTGCGATATCCGACGCAGCGTTCTAAAATCAGGACGATGCAGGATCTGAATGACCTCTATTATTTTGTGCAGGTGGTCGACCATGGCGGCTTCGCCAACGCGGCACGCGCCACCGGGTTACAGAAGTCGAAACTCAGTCGGCACATTCAGCAATTAGAGGATCGGCTCGGCGTGCGGTTGCTTAATCGTTCGTCCCGCCGCTTCTCGGTGACTGAAATCGGCCGCGATTATTATGAGCGCTGCGTGGCCATGCTGGTGGAGGCCGAGGCCGCCGAGCGCGTCGTCGCGCAGCAACGCGCCGAGCCGCGCGGCGTTATCCGGGTGAGTTGCCCGGTGGCGCTCATTCATTACCAGTTCGGGGCGCTGTTCGCCCGATTCCTCGCGATCTATCCGGCGATCGAACTCCATCTGGAAAGCACCAACCGGCGCGTCGATGTGATTGCCGAAGGGGTCGACATTGCCATCCGCGTCCGCTTCCCGCCGCTCGAACCGACCGAGCTGGTCATGCGCAGGCTCGATACCAGCACGCAGTGCCTCGTTGCCAGCCCCGCGCTGCTGGCCGGTCGCGCCATCGTCTCGCCCGCCGATCTCGCCGGGCTGCCAGGCGTCACACTGGGGCCGGTCCGCCAGGACTATCATTGGCAGCTCGACCATGCAGATGGCCGGACGGCGAGCGTCACTTATCGACCAAGGCTTGTGACGGATGACATGACGGCGCTGGCCGAGGCAGCGATCGCCGGTGTCGGCATCGTGCATCTACCGACGATGATGGTGCGGGATCAGGTGGAGGCGGGGGCGTTGGTGCACGTCCTGCCCGACTGGCGGCCGCCCGCCGGCATCATCCACGCGGTCTTTGCTTCGCGGCGAGGGCTGTTGCCGTCGGTGCGCACGCTGCTCGATTTCCTCGCCACTGAATGCGCACACGCCCGGTCGCTGACGACGCTCTAGGTTTCGATGGTCAGCTTGCGCGTATCCGGGGAGTCCGTCCGGTTTGGGGCTCGCGAGAGGGCGGGGAGGAAAAATTGGGAATCCATCGTCAAGGGTGGGGCCGAGGCAATTCGTCTTTAGATATAGGCAGTTGCCGCTTGCTGCTGGGGCGGCCACTCGGTTAGCCATAAGAAGCTTGGAGGAAGAAATGTTGGGACGACATGTTTGTTTGTTTGCCCTTTCGATTGCCGTGAGCAGCGCCGGTCAGGCTGAGAGCTTGTTTCTGACATGCGTGGGCGGTGGCTCGGCGACTAAGCACACGAGTTCCCAGGCATTCGCCACCAATAGCGACGGGAAGAGTGCGTCCGGCACCATCACCAGTACGCGGGATGTTGGCTTTGAAGATCAGGTCAATGTCGAGATCGTCGATGGCGCTGGAAAAATCCGGATGCCCCGGACGATGTTGCCCACCATTCGTGGCGGCAAGGACGGTTGGTTCGAGATCGAAAAACTGAAAGTTGGCGAGAAAGAAATAACGGGCAACGCAGCGGTGAGCTTCCTCAACTCGCCTAAGGTTCGCATAGACCGGGTCACCGGCAATATCAGCATCAACGGGAAGTCTGGCAGCTTCGCCGCCACGTGCCGTCCATATGATCCGGCGACCGTCCAGCGTGCTTTCTGATCTGATGGCCGGCGCGAACGCCAGTTCCACACGGTGCTCGTGGGCCGGCCCTATGCCGAAAGAAGGATGAATGGTCGGGGAGACAGGATTCGAACCTGCGACCCTCTGCTCCCAAAGCAGATGCGCTACCAGGCTGCGCTACTCCCCGGACCGGCTGAGCCCTTAGCTTTCAGGTAGTTCCGAGCGCAAGGAGAAACAGCTTTTGCGGCGATGATTGGCCCAATGAGGCAGGAACCGGCGCACAAAGTCCCAGAATAGTCCCGAACCTGCGTTCTGACCGCCTAGCTCTGGCACCCGCAGCGAGGAGGGGAGGGTACTGTGCCTCGCGAGCGCTATCGCCTTACGCTTGAGTAGAAAGCTTGAACGCCTTGCCCCCAAATCTCGCACTGCGCCGTCCTTCGCGCAGTGAGCCAAACGAGAAAGGGCGGCGCCGGGTTGCGGCACCGCCCTTCGGAATTGTCCGGACCGGCCGGTTGGCCGCCGGCAATTACTCAGCCGCGTTGGCGGCGTTGGTCGCGTTCACGGCGTCAGCAGCGTTGGCGACGGCGTTCGCAGCGTTGTCCACGGCGTTGGTGGCATTGGCCAGCTCGTCGACGACGACTTCGTTGGTCGCGTTGTTCGACTCAGCAGCCGGCTGCTCGCCGCATGCAGCCAGGCTCATCAGCACAACAGCAGCGCTCGCCACAGCAAACTTCTTCATATTATCGGGCTCCCATAGCAATGTACGTGCTCCGATTTAAGGGCACGAGCCGCCCAATTAACGCGTGCGACGCGGAAATCAATAGAGTTATCAACCTAACCGATAGGAAATTATTCGAGCCAGCCTCCCCGGATTGGCGCGCCCAACCGCCTCGCGAAGCCGATGGATGCCGCCAGGCGAGCGGGTGTCGCGCGGACATTTGCCAAGCTGCCTCCGCTCGGCTAACCGGGCGCAAATTCTCACACACGCCTGCGTTCCAGAAGGACCGATTACCGATGGCCGTCCAGTACAGCTTCGTCATGAAGGGTCTCACCAAGACCTTCCCCGGCGCAAACAAGCCGATTTTCAACAACATCAACCTTCAGTTCCTGCCGGGAACCAAGATCGCGATCATCGGCGTCAACGGCGCGGGCAAGTCCACGCTGATGAAGGTCATGGCCGGCATGGACACCGAGTTCCAGGGCGAGGCCTGGGCCGCCGAGGGCATCCGCGTCGGGTATCTGGCGCAGGAGCCTCAGCTCGATCCGACCAAGACCGTCCTGGAAAACGTCAAGGACGGCGTGCGCGGCGTCGCCGATCTGGTCGACCGCTTCAACGAGATCAGCACGATCATGGGCGATCCGCCCGAGGACGTGGATTTCGACGCGCTGATGACCGAGATGGGCGAGCTTCAGGAGAAGATCGACGCGGTTGATGGCTGGACGCTCGACAACCAGCTCGAAATCGCGATGGAAGCGCTGCGCTGTCCGCCCGGTGACTGGTCGGTCGAGAATCTCTCGGGCGGTGAGAAGCGCCGCATCGCGCTTTGCCGCCTGCTGCTCGAAAAGCCGGACATCCTGCTGCTTGACGAGCCGACCAACCACCTCGACGCCGAGAGCGTTCAGTGGCTGGAGCAGCATCTCATCAACTATGCCGGCAACGTGATCCTCGTCACCCACGACCGCTATTTCCTCGACAATGTCGTGGGCTGGGTGCTGGAGCTGGATCGCGGCCGCGGCCTGCCGTTCGAGGGCAACTATTCCGCATGGCTGGAGGCCAAGGCCAAGCGCATGGAGCAGGAGGAGCGCGAGGAAGCCGGCCGCCAGAAGGCGATCAAGGAGGAGCTGGAGTGGATCCGCCAGTCCCCCAAGGCCCGGCAGACCAAGAGCAAGGCGCGTATCCGTGCGTTCGACGAGCTGGTCGAGAAGCAGGAGGCGCGCGCGCCGGGCAAGGCGCAGATCGTCATTCAGACCCCCGAGCGCCTCGGCGGCAAGGTGATTGAGGCGAAGAACATCAGCAAGTCATATGGCGACAAGCTGTTGTTCGAGGACCTCTCCTTCATCCTCCCGCCGGGCGGCATCGTCGGCGTGATCGGCCCCAACGGCGCGGGCAAATCCACGCTGTTCCGGCTCATCACCGGGCAGGAGAAGCCCGACTCGGGCGAGATCGACATCGGCCCCACGGTGCGCCTTGGTTATGTCGACCAGAGCCGCGATGCGCTCGATCCCAACCACAATGTCTGGGAGGAAATCTCCGGCGGTCATGACCTCATGACGATCGGCAAGCACGAGATCCAGACGCGCGCCTATGTGGGGGCCTTCAACTTCAAGGGCACTGACCAGCAGAAGAAGGTCGGCCAGCTCTCCGGCGGTGAGCGCAACCGTGTCCACATGGCCAAGATGCTCAAGGAGGGCGGCAACGTGCTCCTGCTCGACGAGCCGACCAACGATCTCGACGTCGAGACGCTGCGCGCGCTGGAAGACGCGCTGGAGAATTTCGCGGGCTGCGCCGTGGTCATCAGCCACGACCGCTTCTTTCTCGATCGCCTCGCGACTCACATTCTCGCCTTCGAAGGCAACAGCCACGTCGAGTGGTTCGAGGGCAATTTCGAGGCCTATGAAGAAGACAAGCGCCGCCGCCTGGGCGACGCAGCGGACCGTCCGACACGGCTTGCCTACAAGAAGCTGACGCGCTGATTTCCGCCGGCGCGGCTGCCCGCCGCGTCGGTCAGACGGGTACGTGCCAGCTGCCTGCCGCGATCACCGGCCGGTTCGTCACCGGCCGGTTATAGGCGTAGGTCCAGGCCGACCGCCCGGAATCGAGCAGCGTCACGCGGACGCGGCAATATTCAGATTTGTCGGGATTTTCGGGGTCATAGAGCTCGTACGCGTCGAGCGTGTCGAGCAGTTCCGGTCCGCTAAAGGCCAGCGCTTCGCCGCGCACGATCCCCGCGCCGCCGGGAACCAGCGCGGGGTAATCGCCCAGATGGTAGAGTCGCCCCGCGACGCGCTCCGGCCCTAGCCGGCGCACATGTGCGGCGAGCTTCAGCGACTCGAACCCTTTTTCGCCCGGCAACAGCAAGCCGTAGACGAACAGGATGATGTCATCCTTCATACGGCTCGAACTGGCCCGTCGGTTCATCGAGCAGATACAGCACGCCTTCGGCGACCGCGAAGTAGGCGCCCTTCAAGGACAGCGCGCCACGCTCTTCCTTTTCCTTGATCCACGGGAAGGTGCGCAGATTATCGAGGCTGACCTGCACCGCCGCATGTTCCATCGCCCGTCCGGCGACACGGCTGCGGTCGTCGCCATGCTCGGCGACCACCTTGGCGCGCGCCTCGTCCAGCATGGAGATCCAGCCGGCGATGAATCCGCCCTCGCCGAGCGGCGCGTCGCGCATGTCCTGGGTGAGGGCGGCATGGCAGCCGCCGCACAGCCCGTGGCCCATCACAAGAATTTCCTGAATACCCAGGATCTGAATGGCAAATTCAACTGCAGAAGAAACGCCGTGCAGGCCGGGTGTGGTCTCAAATGGAGGGACGAGCGCGCCGACATTGCGCACAACAAAGATTTCGCCGGGATGTGTATCGAAGATGATCGTTGGATCGACTCGACTGTCGGAGCACGCGATAACCAGAACACCCGGATGTTGGCCATCCTTGAATTCTTCCCAGCGTGCACGTTGATTGGTCCATTCGGTAGCGCGAAATCTGCGATACCCGTCGAGCATATCCAGCAATGTTGTCATAGGTGTTTCGCTGTGCAGCAGATCGACGGGGCTGGCAACCCGGCAGCGTCGTCGCTATTTGGGGCGCATGAACGACCTATCGTCAGACCCGCGCGGCACCGCCCTCCGCAAGCCAGACTGGATTCGCGTCAAGGCGCCCGTCAGCGCCGGCTACGAAGCGACCCGAAAACTGATGCGTGAAAAGGGCCTCGCCACGGTCTGCGAGGAGGCTGCCTGCCCGAACATCGGCGAGTGCTGGAGCAAGAAGCACGCCACGGTGATGATCCTGGGCGATACCTGCACCCGCGCCTGCGCCTTCTGCAACGTCAAGACCGGCATGCCGCGCCCGGTCGACCCGCGCGAGCCGCAAAATCTGGCCGATGCCTGCGCCGAGATGGGGCTTGAGCATATCGTCGTCACCTCGGTCGACCGCGATGATCTGCCGGACGGCGGTGCGCACCAGTTCGTCAAGGTCATCGAGGCGCTGCGCAAGACGACGCCGGAAACGACCATCGAGATCCTCACGCCGGATTTCCGCAACAAGCACGAGGCCGCCGTGGAGGCGATCGTCGCCGCGCGGCCGGACGTCTACAACCATAATCTGGAGACGGTCCCGCGCCTCTATCCCACCATCCGTCCCGGCGCGCGCTACTACGCCTCGCTGCGCCTGCTTGAGATGGTCAAGAAGCTCGATCCGTCGATCTTCACCAAGTCCGGCGTCATGCTCGGGCTCGGCGAGCAGCGCCTCGAAGTGCATCAGGTGATGGACGACATGCGCTCGGCCGATGTCGATTTCCTCACCATGGGGCAGTATCTGCGGCCCACGCCCAAGCACGCGCCGGTGATGGAGTTCGTCACTCCGCAGGCGTTCCAGGCCTATGCCGCGATCGCGCGGGCCAAGGGCTTCCTCCAAGTCGCATCCAGCCCGCTGACCCGCTCCAGCTATCACGCCGGCGACGATTTTGCGAAGATGCGCGCGGCGCGCGAGGCAGCGCTGGCCCGCAAGGCCTGATCCAAGCATGCCCAGACACGAGGAAACACGGCGACTGCCTTACTCGCCGGAGCAGATGTTCGAGCTGGTCGTGGACGTGCCGCGCTACCCGGAGTTCCTCCCCTGGGTGAGCGCCATCCGTGTGCGCGCCAACAGCGAGGACGAGATGGTGGCGGACATGATCGTCGGCTTCAAGGGCCTGCGCGAGACCTTCACCTCGCGCGTCGTCAAGCAGCGCCCGCACAGCGTGCACGTTGATTATGTCGACGGCCCGCTGCGCCACCTCAGCAACGATTGGCGCTTCCGCCCGGATGGGGAAGGGGGCGTGCTGATCGACTTCGCGGTCGATTTCGCCTTCAAGAACCGCATGTTCGAGTTGCTCGCGGGGCAGGTGTTCGATCGGGCCCTGCGCAAGATGATCGGCGCCTTCGAGGCTCGCGCGCAGGCTCTCTATGCGCCGGGCGTTTCCGGCAGCGGCTCCAGCGCGCACAGCACCGCCTGACGCCGATCACGAGAAGGGGAGAGTAGGCGGAGTGCCGATTTCGTCGCGCTCACATGGACGGATGACCCACTCGCTCCTCGATAGCGCGGGAGAAAGTCCGTGGGTCTTCGTCGGGCCGATGGTAACGAGGCGCCACCGAACAGGCTCGCGTGCTCTGCGACCGCACGCTCACGATACCGGGGAGGGGAGCCGGCCACGGGGAATGATCGATGATTGACGTGACCCAGCAGACCAGCGCGGAGGCGGACGGCGTCACGGCCGTCTACGCCATTGGTGATATCCACGGTCGGCTGGACCTGCTGAATCAGATGGAAGCGGCGATTGCGGCCGATATTTCGACCACCCGGCCAGCCCGTCCGCTGATATGCTATCTGGGCGATTATGTTGATCGCGGCCCGCATTCGGCGCAGGTCATCGATCGGCTCTGCGCGGCCGGTCGGGATGGTGTGGCCCGTGTGTTCCTCAAGGGTAATCACGAGGATCGCATGATCGATTTCCTGAGTGCGCCTGCCGACAAGGGCCCTGCTTGGATGATGTTCGGCGGCCGTGAAGCGCTCGAAAGCTATGGCGTGGCAGTGCCGGAAAATCTCGACGACACGGACTGGGAGGCCCTTCGAGACCGCTTCGATGCCGTCCTGCCCAAAAGCCATCGGGCCTTCCTGAGCGGCTTGGCCATAGCATTCCGCTGGGAGGGCTATCTTATGGTTCATGCGGGGCTCGATCCGCAGCTCCCCGCAACCGCGCAAAGGTCGCACGACCTGATGTGGATCCGTGAACCGTTTATCAGCAGCCAGCGCGATTGGGGTTTCACGGTGGTCCACGGCCACGTCATTGTCGATGAACCCGTGTTTCGCGCCAACCGGATCGGTATCGATACCGGCGCTTATCACTCAGGCCGTCTGACCTGCCTCGTGCTGACGCAAGACGACACCCGCATCATCCAGGTTGCCCAATAAGGCGACGACTGCTCTTCGGGTGGCCGCCCATCGGATTGAATGGCTGATATGCCCGGGTAAGCGGACCTTACTCAACGTCGCTATACTCTGCCACCAGTTTGGTCGTTTGCAGCGGAACAGCTTGCGACTTATCCCTCGCATAGCAGTAAATTGGAACGCCTCCTGCCGACCCCGGCTTCAAGTTCAAGCTGACGCAGGTCTGGTCAGGGAAGTTCATCCACCCAAGCAGACGATTTTCCACGCCTCCGGGTTAGTTTTCTTGACTGCCTCAAGGCGCTCCCCGCGCTATTGGATCGTCCGCAAAGCTGTCCTGTCCTGACAGTCCGCTTCTGGACGAAAATGCTGACTAGCCGCCAATCCGCGGAGCCGACGAAACTGTCCCCGCCGCCTAGCGCCGCCGGGCCTGGGGGCCATGCGGGGAATGGGTTTGGCTGAATATGATCGCGCACCTTGCGACCGACAGGGGGACGCGATCGACGACCGCGCTCTTATGTCTGCCGCATTTCGCGCATATTTGGGTCGCATCCCAGCGCCCATCCGCGCCCGGCTTCGCCTTGACCGTCACAAAGACGTGCTGACATCTTCCCATAATTGTTCCCTCTCATTCGGGGGCACATAATGGTGAATGCTAGCAGGTGGCGCGGGGCTCGCAAGCGGGCATTTCCTGTAAGACTTTGGTTAACGTCCTAATACGGGATTACAGCCACCACAAGGATCCATCACCTGCCGGTGCAACCACAATCCTCACCGTGCCCGGCAATAACGAACCGCGACCCAATGGTGATCAGCCCGGCCAGGAATATTGCCTCACACCCAGCTTCTGCCGCAGATTTCGTATCCGTCTTTCATAATATGCGACCAGATCGAACGAATGAGATCCGCGGGCTGCATGCCGCTCGCTCCGGCTCAGCAGCGCGCGCTGGTGCTGATCTAACAGTTGATTGAGATCCATGGTCGCTCTCCGTCTTGGCGACATCAGCTCGACGGATGGCTAGGCCGAAAAATCAATGTCTGGGCTATGATGTATGTGGTCGCCGGCGGATTGTACAATGGCTCGCGTGGCTTCTCGTCCAACAGACGAAACCTTCAGATGCCCGTCACCCCGCGAAGCCAACGAAATTGACCGACGCGTTCTATTCCCTCGCCTCATCCGGCAACAGCAACTCCAGCGCACACAGTGCCGCTTGGACGCGCACATGGGCCCGCCCGGTATCATCGAACCTGCGCAGGTCCGCGACGATATTCTCGCTATCGCCGCCGCGCTCCGCCCGCGCGAAGACCACGGTGCCCACCGGCTTCATCTCGCTGCCGCCGTCCGGCCCGGCGATGCCGGTGATCGAGACGGCGACGTCCGCCTCGCTGCGGCTCAGCGCGCCCTGCGCCATCGCCCAGGCGGTGGCGATGGAGACGGCGCCAAACGTGTCGAGCACATCGTCGCTCACCCCCAGCATGGCGGTTTTCTGGGCGTTGGAATAAGTGACGAACCCGCCCTCGAAAGTCGCGGATGAACCGGCAATCTCTGTCAACGCGGCCGAGACCAGCCCGCCAGTGCAGCTTTCGGCCACGACGATACGGCGGCCCAGCCTGATATTCGCCTCGATGACCCGCCGGGCCAGCGTCACGAGAGCGTCCGGCAAGGCGGTATCGGTTATGGCCGCGTCCCCTGTCATGGTCGCTGGATCATGAGCCGTTCGGCGCCGAAAGCCAATCGGATTCATCGCTGTCCGGCAGCCGGATCGTGGCGACGGCCTGCGCCGCGATGCCTTCGCCCCGGCCGGTTAGTCCGAGCCGCTCGGTGGTCGTCGCCTTGACGCTCACCCGCTCGATGCCAACGCCCAATATCTCCGCGAGGCGGGCTCGCATGGCCGCGCGATGCGGGCCGATCTTGGGCGCCTCGCAGATGATGGTGATGTCCACATGGTCGATCCGTCCACCGCGGGCCCGCACGCGCTCGACGGCAAAGGCGAGGAAACGATCGGAGTGCGCGCCGCGCCATTGCGGATCCGAGGGCGGGAAGTGGCTGCCGATATCGCCCTCCGCCAGCGCGCCGAGCAGCGCATCGACCAGCGCGTGGATTGCCACGTCGGCGTCGCTATGCCCGGAAAGGCCATGGCTGTGGGGAATCTCGATGCCGCCTAGCCACAAGGGCGCGCCCGCGACCAGCCGGTGCACGTCGAAACCCAGCCCGGTGCGGGGTGTCATGGTGGCGGTAAGCGCGCGCTCCATCCTGTCATGGTCTCCCGGATAGGTGATCTTCTCAAGGCGTGCATCGCCCGTGACCAGTCGCACGGCGCCGCCGGCCGCGCGCAGCATCTGCGCGTCATCGGTCGGCTCAGTACCCTCCGGCCAGCGCCGGTGCGCCGCCAGAATGGCATCGAAGCGGAAGGCTTGCGGCGTCTGCACCCGGCGTAGTGCCGTGCGGTCGACCGTGTCGCCGGAAAGATCGTCCTGCGCCGCCACCAGCGTATCGGCGACGGGCAGCACCGGCATCACCCCGTCCGCACCCGCATCGAGCGCGGCGACGAGCCGGTCGATCACCGCGTCCGGCAGACGCGGTCGCGCGCTGTCGTGGATCAGCACGTGGCGCGGCGGCGTATCCCCCGCCGCCAGCGCCTCCAGTGCCGCCCGGACCGAGAGCCGCCGCGTCGCTCCGCCAGTGATGATGGGAACATCCGGAAGGCCGCTGCCCAGCGCAGCGCGTGCCCGCGTTTCCTCGCCCGGCGCGACCACCAGCAGTACCGCGCCGATCCGCGCGTGCGCCCGCAGCGCAGTGACCGAATGCGCCAACACCGGCCGCCCGGCGAGCGGGCGATATTGCTTGGGCGTCTCGCCCCCGCTCCGCACGCCTGCGCCGGCAGCCAGCACGATGGCGGCGATCGGTTCTGTAGGATCTGTAGGATCGCTGGTCGGCATGAAAGGCCGCTTAGCCGAGCCGTCGCTTGCCGGCCAGTCGCTTTCGCGCTATGGGCGCTGCCTGTTTTTTAGGCACGCCAAATCATGACATCGTTGTTGAAAAGTTTCCATGTCGGCCCTGTCGAGATTGCGCAGCCGGTAATCCTCGCGCCGATGACCGGCGTCACCGACATGCCGTTCCGCACGCTCGTGCGCCGCTACGGCTCGGGCCTCAATGTGACCGAGATGATCGCCTCGCCCGCGATGATCCGCCAGACGCGCCAGTCGCTCCAGAAGGCGGCGTGGCACCCGAGCGAGGAGCCGTGCTCGATGCAGCTCGCCGGCTGCTCCCCCGCCGAGATGGCGGAGGCGGCCAAGCTCAACGCGGATCGCGGGGCCGCGATCATCGACATCAACATGGGCTGCCCGGTCAAGAAGGTGGTGAATGGCGATGCCGGCTCCGCTCTGATGCGCGACTTGCCGCTCGCCGCCAGCCTGATCGAGGCAACGGTCAAGGCGGTCGACGTGCCCGTCACCGTAAAGATGCGCATGGGCTGGGATCACAGCAGCCTCAACGCGCCCGAGCTGGCCCACATCGCCGAGGACCTCGGTGCGAAGATGATCACCGTCCACGGCCGCACCCGCAATCAGATGTACAAGGGCACCGCCGACTGGGCCTTCGTGCGCAAGGTCAAGGAAGCGGTGAGCCTGCCCGTCATCGTCAACGGCGACATCTGCTCGATCGAAGACGCGCGCACCGCGCTCATCCAGAGCGGCGCCGACGGCGTGATGATCGGCCGCGGTGCCTACGGCCGCCCGTGGCTGCTCGGGCAGGTGATGGCGGCGCTTTGCGACGGCGAGCCCGCGCCGGACCCCACGATCGCGGAGCAATATGCCCTGATCGTCGAGCATTATCATGCCATGCTCGCCCATTATGGAGAGGTGACCGGCGTCAACATGGCCCGCAAGCATCTTGGTTGGTACACGCGCGGCCTGCCCGGTTCGGCCGAGTTCCGCAACAGCGTCAATCAGGTGCCGGAAGCGGGCAAGGTGCTGGACATGCTGGCGCGCTTCTACGAGCCGTTCATCGCGCAACCTCATCTCGCGCGGCCGACACCGGCCACGCCCAATCTCGTGTTGAATGCAGCCTGATCGGGGGAACGATCCCGCCAGGGAGCACAGTCCGGCCGCCGCCGACCTCATTGCCGCGCACCCCGTCGCAACGCTGCTGATCGACGCGGAGGGGCTCATCGTTTCGGCTAACGCGCGCGCGGAATCGTTGCTCAACATGGCGCGCTCGGCGCTCGTCGGCAGCAGCGTCAGCCGCGTCTTGCGCATTGCCGATCCCCGCCTGGACGCAGCCATCTGGCTCACCGACAAGCCGCTCTCTGCCTATGATGTCCAGGTCCATGCCGGGCGCAACGAGGCGGTCGAGATGGATATCCTCATCGGCCCGCTGCTCGACGACGAGCGTTGGCGGGTGGTTGCGCTGCATGTTCACGGCCAGTCGCAGGCGCTCGGTATGCGGCGTGCCTCGCTCGGCATTCGCTCGGCCACGGGGGCGGCCGCCATGCTGGCGCATGAGATCAAGAACCCGCTCTCTGGCATCCGCGGTGCCGCCCAGCTCATCGAGGGAGAGGCAAGCGAGACGGCCCGCCCGCTCACCCGCCTGATTTGCGACGAGGTTGACCGGATTGCTGCACTCATCGACCGGATGCAGCATTTCACCAGTAATCAGCCGCTCGAGTGCGAGCCGGCCAACATCTATCCGCTCCTGGACCGTGCAGTGGAAATCGCCGCTGCCGGTTTCGCGCGCACTTGCCCGATCGTGCGCAGCTACGATCCATCGCTCCCCTTTGCCCAGATCAATGGCGATGCGCTCGTCCAGATCATGCTCAATCTCGTGAAGAACGCCGTCGAGGCGGTGGAAGGGCAGTCGGACGGCACCGTGCAGGTCGCGACCGCATACCGTCATGGTCTCTCCGTGCTCGGCACGGGTGGCAAGGGCGCATCGCCCCTCCAGATCGAGATCCAGGTGATCGACAACGGTCCCGGCGTCCCCGACACGATCCGCGATGGATTGTTCAGCCCCTTTATTTCCGGCAAGCGCGGCGGGCAGGGGCTCGGGCTGGCGCTGGTTGACAAGCTGGTTCGCGACATGAACGGACTCGTCCAGTATGAACGGGACAAGGTTGGCCACCGCTCCATTTTCCGCGTGCTGCTCCCCATCGGAGGCGCACAATGAGTAGGCGTTCCGGCAAGATCCTTGTCGTCGATGACGATCCCGCCATTTGCATCGTCATCGGCGAGGCGCTCAAGCGGCAGGGGCATATTGTCCGTACCGTCGGCTCGATCGCCGAGCGGCGCGCGGAAATGCCCGGCTTCGCGCCCGACGTGCTCATCACCGACGTCATGCTGCCGGACGGCGACGGGCTCGACGATGTCGGGTCGATCCTCGCCGAAGCGCCCAATCTCCGGGTCATCATTCTTTCGGCGCAGAACACGCTCAACACCGCGGTGCGGGCGACGGGGCAGGGCGCGTTCGAGTATCTGCCCAAGCCCTTCGATCTCAACGAGCTGGTCCGGGCGGTGGCCGAGGCGCTCAGTATCGGCCCGGATGCGCAGGAGAGCGGGGGAGAGAGCACGACGGAGGACCTGCCTCTCATCGGCCGTTCGCCGCAGATGCAGGAGGTCTATCGTACCGTCGCGCGAGTGGTCGGCAACGATCTCAACATCCTCGTCCTGGGCGAATCCGGCACCGGCAAGGAGTTGGTCGCTGAGGCGATCCACGGGCTCGGGCCGCGTCGCGACCGCCCCTTCGTGGCCATCAACATGGCAGCGATCCCGCGCGAGTTGATCGAGGCCGAGTTGTTCGGTTACGAGAAGGGCGCGTTCACCGGCGCCGCCGCGCGCACCGCCGGCAAGTTCGAGCAGGCCGAGGGCGGCACGCTGTTCCTGGATGAGATTGGCGATATGCCGATGGACGCGCAGACCCGGCTGCTGCGGGTGCTCCAGTCGGGCGAGGTGACGTCCGTGGGTGGCACGCGGCCGGTGCGGGTCGATGTCCGCATCATCGCCGCCACCAATCAGGATCTGCCAGCGCTGATCGCCGAGGGGAGGTTCCGCGAGGATCTGTTCTACCGTCTCAACGTGGTGCCGATCCGGCTTCCCGCGCTGCGCGAGCGCGCTGGGGACGTGCCGCTGCTTGCCCGCCATTTCCTCGATCAGGCGGCGCAATCAGGCCTGCCGCGCAAGACTCTGTCGGACGAGGCTGCCGCGCTGCTCGAACGCTATGAATGGCCGGGTAACGTCCGCGAATTGCAGAACCTCATGAAGCGTCTCACCGTGCTGACGCGCGATCAGGAAATTCAGGTCCAGCACCTGCGGCAGGTGCTGCCGCTGGCGGATATTCCCGGCGTCGTGCCGGGTGCCGGTGCCGCTGATCTGCGGGAGTCAGTGCGGCGATGGGCGCGCGAGCAGCTTGCTGTCGGCGGCGCGCATGTGCCTGACGACCTTCACGAACGACTTCTGGCGGTTGTTGAGCCGGTCTTGCTCGGGGAGTTGCTGGCCGCGTTGGACGGCAATCAGATTCGGGCCGCCGCCATGCTTGGGATGAATCGCAACACGTTGCGCAAGAAGCTCACCCATTATGACATCGATCCGACGATGCCGTTGCGCGAGCGTTGACGGCACATTGGCCCTTGGGCGGCCAAATCTGGCGCAAGGTCCGCCAAGCGCTTCAACCGCCGAAAATCGCGTTAAACTTCCTCGCAAAAGCGTGTTCCCAGGGTCACGCTGATGTTGTATCGCTGCCATGATGGATCAAATATCGGGCCTGCGTGGGGGGGACGATAGGAGCGGCAGGACTCTGTTCGGCTCGCGCCGGCTTGCGCGTTTGGCGGAGCCGCTGGCGGGCCTTACCCTGCTGGCCACCGCTGCCTTCACCTATTGGTTGATCAGCCGGCCGCAGCAGGACGACACGCTACTGAGCGCTCCGGTCGTTGCGTTGCTCCTGGTGTTGAACCTGCTCCCGGCGATCGTGTTGCTGGTGCTGATCGGTCAGCGTATCGCCCGGCGTCGCGCGGTTCGCAGCCTGGTCGGCGGTGGCGGACGACTCCATGTCCGCTTGGTCGCCCTGTTCTCGATGATCGCGAGCGTCCCCTTGCTGCTGGTCGTCATCTTTGCCTCCCTTCTGTTCCAGTATGGCGTGCAGTTCTGGTTCTCGGCGGAGGCACGCGGGATGCTGCAGAACGCCAGCGATCTGGCGCGCGGATATTACCAATCGAACCTCAAGGAACTGGGTGACGAAACCAGCACCATGGCGGGCGATTTGCGCGACTATCTCGGCCAATCGACGATCACCAGCCCGTCTTTTACGGAGGGCTATATTTACCAGGTGGTGACGCGGAAGCTCAATCGGTCGGCCATTTTCGAGCTGGGCAAGGATGGCACCGTCATGCCGCCGATCGCGACGGTGGACCCTGAGCAGCGCACCGCTCCCAACATTCTGACGCCCGACGTTATCAATCGCCTGCGGGCCGGGGAGCCCGTCGTGGTGCAGGCGAAGCCCAACCAGATTGAAGCGTTCGTTCTGCTCTATCCGGATTCCAACACCTTCCTCTACGCCACCCGGGATTCCGCCGCCACCGCGTTCAGCGAGATGAAACGCGCTCAGGCCGTCCTCGGCGATTATGACGAGTTCACGACCCGGTCGCGGCAGCTCCAGTTGCAGTTCAACATTGCCCTGTTCATCGGGACGCTCATGCTGGTCGGCACAGCCGTATGGATTGCGCTGGCCGTGGCGGATCGGATGGTGCGCCCCGTCGGCGAGCTGGTGGATGCGGCTCGCCGCGTGACGGCAGGCGATCTTTCCGCGCGTGTCCCTGATCCGCGTGCGCGGGACGAATTGGGTACGCTGGCTGGCGCGTTCAACCGCATGACGCAGCGGTTAGAGGCCCAAACTGGCGCGCTCGTCTCCGCCAACAACCAGCTGGCCAACCGTCGCGCCTTGATCGAGGCAGTGCTCTCTGGCGTGAGCGCCGGCGTGATTTCGGTCGACCAGAACGGGGTGGTGCAACTCCTCAACAGTTCGGCCATGGCCTTGTTGGTCAAGCCGGGTGTCCAGGCAGTCGGGCAACCGCTCAGTGAACTGTCGGAGGAACTGGCCGCGCTGATGGAAGCCGGTTCAGGCAGCGACATCATTCAGATTCGCACTGCGGGGGAAATTCGCACGCTGGCGGCTCAGGTCGTGGCGGAGGACGGCAATCGCGTCCTCACGTTTGACGATATCACCCAGCAACTTCTCGACCAGCGCCGCGCGGCCTGGTCGGACGTGGCACGGCGGATCGCGCATGAGATCAAGAACCCCTTGACGCCCATCCAGCTTGCTGCCGAGCGGCTGCAGCGGCGCTATTCCAAGGAGATCGCGTCCGATCCCGCCACCTTCAAGCGCCTCACCGAGACGATCGTCCGTCAGGTGGGCGATCTTCGGCGCATCGTTGATGAGTTTACATCCTTCGCACGGATGCCCAAGCCGGTATTCCGCGAGGAAGCAGTCATTGATATCGCGCGGCACGCCATGTTCCTTCACGAGGTGGCGCATCCCCAGATCGCCTTCACATTCCTGTGCGAAGGCGAGCCCATGCTCGTCTGCGACCGGCGTCAGATCGGGCAGGCGCTCACCAACATTGTCAAGAATGCGGTTGAAGCCGTCGAGCATCGCTATAGCGTGGAACAATCGGCCAGCGATGATGGTGAGGCGCCACCCGGTCCGCACGGCCAAGTCACGATGACCGTGACGGGGGATGATGCGGAGGTGATCATTGCGGTCGCCGATGATGGGGTGGGCCTTCCGGTCGAGCGCGAGCGGATCATCGAGCCCTATATGACGACGCGTGCCAAGGGCACCGGCCTTGGCCTTGCGATCGTGAAGAAGATCGTGGAGGAGCATTTCGGCTCCATGACGTTTGGAGACGCGGAAAGCGGCGGTGCGGTCGTGACCCTGCGTTTCGATGTGGCCCGCCTCGCGCGCCTTGCGGAGGAAGGTGAGGACCAGCCCGGAGAATCTGTGAGAGAGACGTTTAATGGCACTTGATGTTCTGATTGTCGACGATGAAGCGGACATTCGCGAGCTTGTCGCGGGCGTATTGGAGGATGAAGGCTTCGAGACGCGCTTGGCTGCGAACAGCGACGAGGCGCTGGAGGCGCTGGCAATGCGTCGCCCATCCCTGGTGCTGCTCGACGTTTGGTTGCAGGGATCGCGCCTGGACGGCTTGGAACTTCTCGAAGAGATCAAGCGGGGCGACCCGACGATCCCCGTGCTCATGATCTCGGGTCACGGCAATATCGATACGGCGGTCGCGGCCATCCGCCGGGGCGCGGTTGATTTCATCGAGAAGCCGTTCGAATCCGATCAGCTCCTGCACATCGTCGGGCGCGCGACTGAAACCGAGCGGCTGCGGCGGGAAAATCAGGTCTTGCGCGCCCGTTCCGGCCAGGACGAGGAACTGACCGGCACCAGCAACGCAATCAACGCGGTGCGCGCCACCATCAAGAAGGTGGCGGCGACGGGCAGCCGCGTGCTCATCACCGGACCGGCAGGCGTGGGCAAGGAGGTTGCTGCCCGCATGCTGCATAATTGGTCCGGTCGTGCGTCCGGTCCGTTCGTCATCGTCACGGCGGCACGCATTGAACCGGAGCGAGCGGAGGAAGCGCTGTTCGGTGTCGAGGGCTCAGATGGGGTCATTCGGCCCGGTCTGCTTGAACAGGCGCACGGCGGCACGCTGTTTCTCGATGAAATCGCCGACATGCCGATGACCACCCAGGGCAAGATCCTGCGTGTGCTCACCGACCAGAGTTTCACCCGCATCGGCGGTCAGCGGCAGGTGAAGGTGGACATCCGCGTCATTTCCTCCACCGCCCACGATCTCAAGGAGGATATCGCGGCGCGGCAGTTCCGCGAGGATCTCTATTATCGCCTGAACGTTGTGCCTCTCGCCATTCCACCGCTCTCCGAAAGGCGGGATGATATTCCGGGGCTGGTCGAGCATTATCTCGCCCGCTTCGCCGCCGAGCGGGGTATGCCGGCGCCCACGATGGCGCCCAACGCCATGGCGACACTGCAGGCCGGGGAATGGCCCGGCAACGTCCGTCAGCTCCGCAACGTGGTGGAGCGCACCATCATCCTCGCACCGATGCAGGGCGACGGGACGATCGAACTGGACATGCTGCCTGTCGAGGCCACCGGCGCCCATGAGGATGTCGGCCTTTCGAGCGCGATTATGGGTGCGCCGCTGCGCGAGGCGCGCGAGAACTTCGAGCGCGAATATCTACGTGTCCAGATCAAACGCTTTTCCGGGAACATCTCACGGACGGCCGCATTTATCGGCATGGAGCGCTCCGCGCTGCATCGCAAGCTCAAGTCACTCGGGCTGGGTGACAGCAGGGAATAGACGGGTTCCTTCCTGCGTCGCGGTTTGTGCGGTGCGGCAAAGACGGCTGGATTTGCGGCGGAAAATCGCATAGAGTTTCCGACGATCGAACGTGGGAGAATCGACGTCCGGCACCGGACGCGATGCGGGCCAAGACTCGCCAATAACGGAGTATAAAAATGGCAGATAAGCTCAATAATCTGCAGGATATTTTCCTGAACAGCCTCCGCAAGAGCAAAACGCCGGTGACGATGTTCCTCGTCAAGGGCGTGAAGCTTCAGGGTATCGTTACCTGGTTTGATAATTTCTCCGTTCTGCTCCGCCGCGACGGCCAGACGCAGCTGGTTTACAAGCATGCCATTTCAACGGTGATGCCGGCGCATCCTCTGGATCTCACGCGGATCGAAACCGCTTTCTCCGCCAATGAGCGCAAGCCCAAGCTTTTGCAGGAGATTTTCCTTACGGCCGTGCACAAGTCCGGGGAGCCGGTGACAATGTTCCTCGTGAACGGCGTCATGCTCCAGGGCGAGATCAGCGCGTTCGATCTCTTCTGCATGCTGTTGCAGCGCGATGGCCTGGTCCAGCTCGTCTACAAGCACGCCATCTCCACCGTGCAACCGGCGCACACGCTCGATCTGTCGGGCGAGAGTGACGACGATGATGATAATGGTGACGACGATTGATCCGATAGAGGCCTGAGCGATCGCGCATTTTTCCGAACGCGAGGAAGTAACGCGCGGCACGCGTGCGTTGGTCGTCCATGCCGATCTCGGCGGGCGCCAGCGGCGGGACGTGTCGGCGCGGGTCGAGGAGGCGGCCGGGCTGGCGCTCGCCATCGGGCTCGATGTGGTGGAGACAGCCGTTTATCGTGTGCGCCAATCCCGCCCCGCCACGTTGCTTGGCTCGGGGCAGGTTGATGAGATTGCCGCACGGGTCGCCACCGCCGAGGCGGAACTGGTGGTTGTCGATAACAGCCTCACGCCCATCCAGCAGAGCAATCTGGAGAAGGCCTGGTCCGCCAAGGTGATTGATCGGACCGGGTTGATCCTGGAGATTTTCGGCGAACGCGCGGCCACGGCGGAAGGACGGCTGCAAGTCGAGCTGGCGCATCTCGATTATCAGGCCGGGCGCCTGGTGCGCAGTTGGACGCACCTTGAGCGGCAGCGCGGTGGCTTCGGTTTCCTCGGCGGGCCGGGCGAGACGCAGATCGAGGCCGACCGTCGCATGATCCGCGATCGCATGGCGCGCATCCGCCGCGAGCTGGAGCAGGTCACGCGCACGCGCGGTTTGCATCGCGCACGCCGGCAGCGGGCGCCGTGGCCGGTCATCGCGCTGGTCGGTTATACCAACGCAGGCAAATCCACTCTTTTTAACCGCCTCACGGGCGCGGGCGTGCTGGCACAGGATATGCTGTTCGCCACGCTCGATCCCACCATGCGCCAGATCAGCCTGCCGGGGCTGGACAAGGCAATCCTGTCCGATACCGTCGGCTTCGTTTCGGATCTGCCGACCCAGCTGATCGCGGCTTTCCGCGCCACGTTGGAGGAAGTGCTGTCGGCCGACCTCATCCTGCATGTCCGTGATATTGCCCACCCGGACACAGAGGCTCAGAAAGCCGATGTGCTGGATGTTCTGGCCGATCTCGGCGCGATACCGGGTGAGGCGGACGCCGAGAAAGGGCAGGGGTCTTCCGCGCGGCCAATTATCGAGATCTGGAACAAGCTCGACCTGATCGAGGATCCGGAGCACCTGGCGGCTGTCAAGGCGCGCGCCGGGCGGGAGGAGAATACCGTGCTGGTCTCAGCCCTCACCGGCGAGGGTATCTCCGAACTGCGGCGCTATCTTGCCGACCATCTGGAGAGGGGACATCGACGCTACGAATTGGCGCTGGATGGCAGCGACGGTGCCGCGCTCGCCTGGCTGCATGCTCATGGCGAGATCCTCTCGGAAGACCATGACAGCACAGGCGATGGCCTGCGAATTCATATCTCCGTGAGCATGGCCCCGGCCGACCATGAGAGGTTTCTGCGCCTGCACGCCAATGCCATAGATAGCCGCTGACGCTGGATCCCAATACGGATAACTCCGTCGCCTTCTGTTAGCCAGCCAAGCTAGCCTTCGATGATTGTCGTCGCCGGGTGATGGCGATCGAGATGCTTGCGGATGATCCGCAGGTTGCGGCTGTTGGAACGGAAAACGAAGTCAAACGCATCGCCGACCAACGGGATCGCGCCGATTGCGGTGTCGATGCCGACATTGGCGCCCATGCGCAGCAGTTGCCAGCGCGGCATCCCGAGGTTGCGGGCCTCCCATACGATCCACGCGCCCATGGCGGCGGAGAGCAGGTCGCCGAGCACCGGCACCACGCCGAGGATGGCATCCAGCCCGAAGCGGAAGCGCGTCCCCGGGATCACGAGTATCCCTTCCAGCATATGCTCCATCATTTCGATGCGCTGCCGCACCGAGCGTGGATCGCGGCCGAGGCCGGGAACGGCGTCCATTTGCGCCATCATCTCCTCGAAACGGGGGGTGGGTCTAGCCATCCAGCGATCGATCCTTCCTTGCGTGGCGGGCCGCAGCGGTGGCCCTGCCCCTCACTTGGGGGCCAGTGTCAGCTTGTTCAATGGATGGATGCCGCGCGGGGAGGGCTGGAACCCAGTGAGACGCCGGCTTGTCAGCGCCCAGCGGATCGGCTGGCCAAGCGGGATGTAGCCGGCATATTCGACGATCCGCCGCTCCGCCTCACCGAGGAGCCGCGTCTGCTCCGCCGCGGAGTCGGCCTCTCGTGCCGCGGCCAGCAATTCCGAGGCGTGCTTGTCGCAGAGCAGCTTCGCGGCACAATCCAGTCGGCTCAAATACCAGAGGGCACTGTCGAATGGCGCCACCTCGTCGATCAGCACGAGATCGGCGGATTCGTCCTTCGCCACGCGATCGATGCGAACGCCCAACTCGGCGAAATCACGGGCCAAACGGCGAAACAGCACCGTGGCCCCGGCACCTTCGGGCAGGGCGACGCGCAGGAGCGGTGGCTCCCCATGGTTGGCGCGCCAGCGCTCCACGGCCTGCCGGGCGATCGCAAGACGGGTCTCGCGCGGGCTGTCAGACCAGACCGGAACGGTCGGTGCGCGATCAAGTTCGAGCGACGCGGGAAGGGGGTGGTCGATTGTGGGCCATGTCGACAAGCCGAGCGTGGCGGCCAGGGCCGTACGGTCGATAACGCGCGAGAGAGCATCCCGCACATTGCCGTCCGCCAGGAATTCCGATCGGCCCGTCAGCGCAAATCCGAACAGGCCGGAGACGGGATCCACGCGCAGATCAGCCGTGGAGAGGCCGGCTGCCGGTACGAGGAGCAGGTGCTGGAAGCGGCCGCCCAGCACCAGATCGGTTTGTCGCTCACGGAAGCGAACCAGTGCGCGCGCGCCGCTGCTCGTCTGCACGATGCGATGGTCGACGGATGGTGGGGCGTTGTCCGAGATGCCTTCGCTGGTCGCCGGGCCGGTCAGCGGTGTGAGTTCGATGTGCGGCCCTTCGCGCTTGGCGCGATAAGGGCCGGTGCCGCTATCGTCGGACATGAGGGCGAACTGCGGTTGCGCCAATAATTGCAGAAAGGCGGGCAGGGCCGTGTTCAAGCGAATCTCGATCACCCTGTCGGTCATGGCGCGGACGACCGGCTTGAGGCCAGCCAGCCAGGTTGGATTGGCACGGAACCGGTCGCGCAGCAGGAGGGCGACGGCATCTGCTTTCACCGGCTCGCCGTTGGCCCAGGTCGCGCGCTTGAGGCGGAAGATGTAACTCTGCCCGCCATCCTCCACGATCCAGCTTTCGGCCAGCGCGTCCATCACCTCGCCACGTGCGTCAAAACTGAGCAGGCCCTGCGCGGTGGCACTGAGCATCGCCTTGCCGGTGGGCGTATTGCTGGCACGCAGCGGGTTGAGGAGTTCGCTGGTCTGCCCGATGAGATCGACTTTGACGGGGCTCTCGTCGCGGCTACCCGTGCAACTCGCGGCGGCGAGCAAGGCAAAGGCCATCGCGAAACGTGCCAGGGGGGCGCTTGCCGGTGGTCGCCAAATCATCCTGTCCGCGCGCTCATCTCATGTCCAACGGCTCAGAACTCTAGCCGGGCTTACAGGCGGGGCCAACAGCCAATACCATGGCGGCGGCCCTTGGGCAGTGGTGCGGACGGCGGGACTCGAACCCGCACTCTCGGATGAGAAACAGATTTTAAGTCTGCTGCGTCTACCGGTTTCGCCACGTCCGCGTGAGGCGCGCCGAGCGGGCCTCGGGCACGCCATGCCATGCCGATGGACGGGTGGCCAGAGGTCAGTTGTTCCGAGCCCCGATGACCGGGGCAGGCTCCGCCGTCAGCCGTGTCCGTTGAGGCGGTTGCGCATTTCCTTGCCGGGCTTGAAGTGCGGCACGCGCTTGGAGGGTACGACCACGGCGGCGCCGGTGCGCGGGTTGCGGCCCGTGCGGCCATCGCGGGCGCGGGTGGTAAAAGCGCCGAAGCCGCGCAGTTCGACCCGTCCACCTTCAGCCAAGCGGGATCCGATCGAATCGAAGACGATGTCTACAATCCGGTCAACTTCCTGAAGAGTGAGGCCCGGATTGAGCGCCGCCAGTTTCTGCACCAGCTCCGAACGAATCATGATGTGATCTTCCCTATTTGGCCGAAGCCGTCTCCCCAAATGAATGTGCCACCGGATTGGAGTCCTGCCTCAACGAAACGGTAACATCTCGGGTTTGCCCAAGATGAGGCCTGAATCAAGCGAAATAACGCGAAATGGTACCGAAATGAAACGGGGCCTGCCGATGTGTGATCGACAGGCCCCACCTTATCGTTTCTGCGCATTGAGCGCCGGGCGATCAGCCCTTGGCTTTGAGCGCCTCGCCCAGGATGTCGCCCAGCGACGCGCCGCTGTCCGACGAACCATATTGCGCGACCGCCTGCTTCTCTTCGGCGATCTGGAGCGCCTTGACCGAGAAGTTCGGCTTCTTGGAACGATCGAAGCCGATCACCATCGCGTCGAACTTCTGGCCGACCTGGAAGCGGTCCGGGCGCTGCTCGTCGCGGTCGCGACCGAGGTCACTGCGCTTGATGAAGCCGGTGACGCCATCGTCGCCAGCCTGCACCTCAAGCCCGCCGTCGCGCACTTCAAGCACGGTCACGGTGACGCTCTCGTTCTTCTGCAGGCCGCTGGTGCCCGAACGGCCGACGCCGACAGCCGGCGCGCCCTTCTCGAGCTGCTTCATGCCGAGGCTGATGCGCTCCTTCTCGACGTCCACGTCAAGCACGATGGCGGTAACCGTTTCGCCCTTGCGGTGCAGGTTGAGCGCGTCCTCGCCAGAGATGCCCCAGGCGATGTCCGACATGTGGACCATGCCGTCCACGTCGCCATCCAGGCCGATGAACAGGCCGAACTCGGTGGCGTTCTTGACTTCGCCGGTGACCTGCGAGCCAACCGGGTGACGCTCCGCGAAGCTCTCCCAGGGGTTGGACTGGGCCTGCTTGAGGCCGAGGCTGATGCGGCGCTTCTCGGCGTCCACTTCCAGCACCAGCACGTCGACTTCCTGGCTGGTCGAAACGATCTTGCCGGGGTGGACGTTCTTCTTGGTCCAGCTCATCTCGGAGACGTGAACGAGGCCCTCGATGCCCGGCTCCAGTTCCACGAACGCACCATATTCGGTGATGTTCGTCACGCGGCCAGTGAGCTTGGCGCCAACCGGATACTTGGCCGACGCGCCTTCCCACGGATCGCTCTCGAGCTGCTTCATGCCGAGGCTGATGCGCTGCGTGTCGCGGTTGATGCGGATGATCTGCACGCGAACGGTATCGCCGATGTTGATCATCTCGCTCGGGTGGTTGATCCGCTTGTAGCTGAGATCGGTGACGTGCAGCAGGCCGTCGATGCCGCCCAGGTCAACGAACGCACCGTAATCGGTGATGTTCTTGACCACGCCGTCGATAATCTGGCCTTCCGACAGGGTCTGGATGAGGCCGCTGCGCTGCTCGGCGCGGGTCTCTTCCAGAATGGCGCGGCGCGACACGACGATGTTGCCGCGGCGGCGATCCATCTTGAGGATCTGGAAGGGCTGCGGAATGTCCATGAGCGGGGTGACGTCGCGCACCGGGCGGATATCCACCTGGCTGCCGGGCAGGAACGCCACCGCGCCGTCCAGGTCGACGGTGAAGCCGCCCTTGACGCGGCCAAAGATCACGCCCTCGACGCGGCTGTTCTCGGCAAATTCGGATTCCAGCTTGTCCCACGCGGCTTCGCGGCGGGCGCGGTCGCGGCTCAGCATGGCCTCGCCATTGCTGTTCTCGACGCGGTCGACATAGACCTCGACTTCGTCGCCGATCTTCAGGTCAGCCTTCTGGCCCGGCGCGGCGAACTCGCGCAGCGGCACGCGGCCTTCGCTCTTGAGGCCGACGTCGATGACGGCGAGATCATTTTCGATGCCGGTGACGGTGCCCTTGACGACGCGGCCTTCAAAGCCGCCATCGGCGCCACCGAGAGATTCGTTGAGGAGCGACGCGAAATCGTCGCGGGTTGGAAATGCCGTTGAGGCCATAAAATAAGGTTCCTTCAAAACATTGCTGGCCAGCCGGTTGTCTCCGGCGGTCTTTGGCCAAACCGTCCGCGGGGCCGCATGCCCGGCGAACATTCCTTGCGCTATATATACCAGCGGAAAGCCCTCTATGGAAAAGCAAAAGGGCGCCTCGCCTCGCGAAGCGCCTCGCCCGGCCGCTTATAGGCGGCCTTCCAAGCGTGCATCCACCAGCGCAATCGCGCGCTGAACGGCGGCGCCTATACCCAAATCGCTGGTATCGAGCAAGTCTGCGTCGTCCGCGCGCTTCAGCGGAGCGGCGGCCCGGCCGGCGTCTCGCGCGTCCCGTGCGGCGATAGCGGCCATGATGGTCTCGATCGAAGTGCCGGCCAGCTCGGCCTGGCGCCGGCGTGCCCGCTCTTCCAGGCTGGCGGTGACGAACAGCTTGGCGTCCGCATCGGGCACGATCACCGTCCCGATGTCGCGACCATCGAGCACCGCACCGCCCGGCTGGCGGGCAAAGGCGCGCTGTCGTTCGAGCAGGGCCGCGCGGACCTGGGGGTGGCGGGAGACCCGGCTCGCGAGCGGCCCGGCCTCCTCGGAACGCAGGGCGGGGTCGTCGAGCAGGCTGTCATCGAATGCACAGCCAGCGAGGGCATCGGCCGCGTCGTCCGGATTGCCGCCCGCGCGCGAGACAGTGATGCCGACCGCACGGTAGAGCAGGCCGGTATCCAGATGTGGCAACCCGTAATGAGCCGCGAGGGCGCGGGCGATCGTGCCTTTGCCGGACGCGGCCGGTCCGTCGACAGCAATGATCATGGGGCGGACTGTCCGATGAAACCGGCCGGGAGCAGCACCCCACGGTCGGAGCGGATGAGTGCCAGCTTTCCAGCGCGTGTGGCGGGCGTCCCCCCGCAAGGCCGAATCATGCCCCGCCCCGCAAGCTGGCGATCATTTCCGCGAAACCCGGGAAACTGGTCGCCACCGGGCTCATATCGTCGATGAGGAGGCCGTCGCGCGTATGCAGCCCCGCCACCGCGAAACTCATGGCGATGCGATGGTCCAGTTCTGCCGCGATGGTCGGGCATTGGCCTCCATCGAGCGGCTCGCCGTCCGTGCCGGTGATGACAAGGCCATCCGCCTGTTCCTCGATCCGCGCGCCGATCCGCGTCAGCCCCTGCGCCATCAGGGCGAGGCGGTCCGATTCCTTGACGCGCAGCTCGTCGAGGCCGCTGGTGCGGGTGATCCCCTTGGCATGGGCCGCGGCGACGAAGAAGATCGGGAACTCGTCGATCATGCTCGGCGCTATCTCCGGCGGCACGTCGATACCTGTGAGCTGGCTGTGTCGCGCCACCAGATCCGCCACCGGCTCGCCCCCCACCTCGCGCGCGTTGGTAATGGTGAGGTCCGCGCCCATTGCGCGCAGCATCTCGAACAGGCCGGCGCGCGTCGGGTTCATGCCGACATTGGTCACGGTCACCTCCGACCCGGGGGTGATCAGCGCCGCCACGATGGGGAAGGCGGCGGACGACGGGTCGCCCGGCACGGCCATCACCTGTGGCTTCAGGTCCGACTCGCCCGTCACGGAGATGAGTCGCGTCCCATCCGGTTCCACATCGACGGTAATCTGCGCGCCGAAGCCCTCGAGCATGCGCTCGCTATGATCGCGCGTGGGCACTGGCTCGATCACGCGGGTGATGCCGGGGGTATTGAGAGCGGCGAGCAGCACGGCCGATTTTACCTGCGCGGAGGCTACCGGCAGGCGATATTCGATCGGAACGGCCGGTACCAGTCCACGCATGGTCAGTGGCAGGCGGCCTCCGGGCGAGGTCATGAAGTCCGCGCCCATCAGGCTGAGCGGGGTCGTCACGCGCCCCATCGGCCGGCGGGAGAGGGATGCGTCGCCGGTAAAGGTTGCAGTCACCGCGTGGCTGGCGAGCAGGCCCATCAGCAGCCGCGTGGAGGTGCCGCTATTGCCCATTTCCAGCGCGGTTTCCGGCTGGGTGAGGGCGCCCACGCCGACGCCGTGGATGCGCCATGTCCCGTCGCTCCCTCGCTCGATATGGGCGCCCAGCGCACGCATCGCGGCGGCTGTGGCCAGCACATCCTCTCCCTCGAGCAAGCCGGAGATGCGGCTCTCGCCCACCGCCAGCGCGGAGAGCATGAGCGAGCGGTGGGAGATGCTCTTGTCGCCCGGCACGGCCACGGTGCCACGCAGCGGTGCGCCAGGCTCGAAGAGCATGTTGCGCGCAATATCAGTCATTGTCTCCAGATCCGGGAAAAGGCGCGGCCGGTCCATGCACGGCCCCGCGGACGAAAAAAATGCCGAGGGCTTTTGACAGTGCCCGCCCGCTATGGCAAGGCGCCCCGCACTTTGCGGCAGCTATGCCTGTCCGCATCCGTTATCATTTCATCATCATTTCATCGGAAGAAGGATAGAGGCGGCACATGGTGAAGCCCGAATGGGGAACGAAGCGGACCTGCCCCAAATGCGCAACGCGCTTCTACGACCTCGGCAGTGACGAGCCGGTGACGTGCATCGAATGCGGCAATGTCTGGACGCCTGAGCCCGTGCTCAAGTCCAAGCAGCCCCTGCCGTTCGAGGAGCTGCCCAAGCAAGCCGCGACGACCGAAGCCGAAGCGACGGCGGATGACGATCTGGACATCGACGTCGACGTGGACGACGCGGAAGGCTCGCCGGACAACGACGTCGACCTCGGTGGCGACGACGATCTCGGCGTTGCGGCCGGCGAAGGCGACGACGACGAGAACTAAATCGTCGCTCTCGAATATTGTGTGAAATTGGACTTGCAGCAGGGCGAGTGCTGACCTAAGAGCAGCGCCCTGCACCGGGGCGGCACCCTCCGCCCGGTAATTTTCGGGGCCGTAGCTCAGCTGGGAGAGCGCTACACTGGCAGTGTAGAGGTCAGGGGTTCGATCCCCCTCGGCTCCACCAAATTTCCAGTCAGACGAGCACGCACTCAGGCGTGACGCCGGTTGGCTCTGGTCTGGGAAGCAAGCGGCTTGGCGTCGCGTCCAGATCGGCGATGCTCTTCAACGCTGGACTTCACTCAAAGCGCTGTCTTGTTCCGGTGCGGAGCCGGCGAAGGCATTGATATTTTGCCGCGCCGAGCGGCGGGTCATCGTCTCGGATATGATCCGTGCCGCACGTCGTATCGGCCGTTCCCCGTGTCATCCAATCCGGCTTCGTCGCGGCCTGCCGATGGTCGCGCGGACGCTACGCATGGTCCCTCCATGATAAGGGAACACGTGGTGGCGCCGGGAGCCCTATGCTGAGTCAGCAAACGGCCGGCTTTATCGCCGCCGTGCGCCGGCGCCTTCCTGTTTACGCCGCAAGATAGATCATATCGCTGCGCACATGGCCGCTCGAAAGGGCAATAGCGGATAGCTGGGCGATGCAATCGGCGAGGCGGGAAGGGGAGACGCAGCGTCGCGCCCGCGCGATATCCGGCTCACTCGCCCGAGTGTTTTACGGTCTGCTTCGCGCTGGCGGCGGGCTCCGCATGCAGGGCCCATCGCGAGCCATTCACTGTTCAAGCCCGTCACTGACACCGGGGAGGGGGCGTATCGGGCGGCACGGTGGCCACGCATGGCAGGCAGCGCTTGTCGCAGGCTGCTGGTACGTCAGCGGGCCGGTGCGGCATTCAAGCGCGGCAAGGCCGCGCTGACCGGAGGTGTGCCGCCATGGCCCGCGCTCTTGCCGGGAGGAGGCAAGAGCGCGGGTGGCGGTGTGACTACTTCGTCGCGGGAGTGGCGGGTGCGGGTGTCTCTGGCTTGGTCGAACGAGCCGCTGCCTTATGATGCCCGGCTCTCTTGTGATGCATGGCTCTCTTGTGATGGGTGGCCATCTTGGCGGGGCTGGTTGTCGTGGTGGTTGTCGTGGTGGTGCTCTTGGCCGGGCTCGGGGCAGGGCTGGCGGCTGGAGCCGCCAAACTGGGCGCCGCGATGGCGACAAGCGCAACGGTCGCGCTCGAAAGCAGGCTACGGCGGAGTGAAACGCGGATCATCGGTGTGCTCCTTCATTCGTGAAGGCGTTGATGATGCCACAGCCCCGCCACCGTCGCCGTGGCTAAAGGATTACAATTCGTTTAGCTGCCGGTGGACGCGAGGTTGCTCGATCGCGCAGGGCGGGGGATGGCAGCAGACGATCATGCTGTTTGCTGGGGTCAGGCCGTGTCGTCGGCGGTCGCTGAGCGGTGCCATAGTACCAACGGCTCGGGCCGGATTGCCTAGGTCGGGTGGCGGGCTAGCCGTGTGGCGGGGCTCATCGGTCCGGGCGCAGCTGGCCACGGCGTTCCCGTTGGCGGAAGGAGCTTGGGCGGCGCGCGACCATCTGGTCCGTAGCTTCGCTCGCGGCGCCAGCGGTGACGCCTGTGTGCCAGATTTCGGACCGCCCCCACAATAGACGTCCGTGCGGGCGCGTTGCCGGCACGGCGCGCATGAAAAGAAGAAGGCGCCAGCAGCCCGGCGCCTTCTTCTGGTTCACCTGAGCTGTCAGGCGAACTGCACCACGGTGTTGACCTTCCCGCGGCGCATGCTGAGCCCGATTACGCCGAAACCGAGCATCATCATTGCCCAGGTCGCCGGTTCGGGGACAGGCGCGATGTTCAGCGAGACATTGTCGAGCAGGGGGCCAATATTGTCCTGGCTATCCGTGCCCAGCGAGAACTGCACTGAGCCCGTTCCCGAAGCGGTGAAGAAGTAGCTGTAGTTCTTGAACGGGTCCGTCGAGGCAACGTCGAATGCATCGAACACATTGCCGTCGGTGGTCGAGAAAAGCACGACGGTAAAGTTGTCGAGGCCATTTGCGATCCGCTGGCTACCGCCAAGATCGAACGACAGCGTGACGACGTCGCCGGCATTGTAATGGAACACGCCGGACAACAGGCCCCCGGGGCCTGACGTACCGTCAAGGTCGACACATGAGCCTGAGCAGGTGATGTTGTAATCGCCTGATTTGACCAGGTCGACTTGTCCGACGGTCGTAAAATTGGCAAAACCAGTATAATTCAGCATACTAGAGCCGCCATTTTCGGAATCGAAATTGTCGGTGAAGGTGACGGCAGTTGCAGGAACGGCAGCCAGGAATGTTGCGGCGGCTATCCCGCCAGCCAATATCAATTTACGCATGGAGTACTCCCACATTAGGCAGACTCGCCCCCGCGCGGTTTATACTGCAAAATGACAAGGGCATAACTATCCGTTAACCTTTTCGGCTTCGGAGGTGGTTCGATATGGGGCGATCACGGGCCTGCCGCGCTGTCGTTGGCATCCACCTGCAGGGCAAATCAGCTAAATATGTGGCCTCTCACCGGCCTGCCGGAAAGAAGTTCGTCGATCCGCGAGAAGGACGCATTTTTTCATTGGCAATGCAAAAACCCCATGCTAACGGCGCCCCTCCAGACGGAACACGGCGCTTTGCACGATGTTCCATCGGCAGTGTGGACGCATAGCTCAGTTGGTAGAGCAGCTGACTCTTAATCAGCGGGTCCTAGGTTCGAGCCCTAGTGCGTCCACCATTTTTTCAATGACTTAGATGTGAGACAGCCGCGCTTGCCCTGCGCGAGGTCACATATGGGTATCAGAGTGCGGAACTGCGGTTTTAGCTCGCAATCCTTTGCGCGATTCACTTAGTGAGCCGTGTCACCACTGCATCAATGCACTTCAGCAAAGCATTCCGCTCGGTTGCGGGATCCATTAGAATTTTGAGTTCGTCATCCGTCGGGCGCATCGCTTTTGGCCCTGTGGCAGCTACGTCCGACCCGATGAGCTTCTCCGCGATCTCTTGTGCCGCCCCGCCGGTTGCGCCGATTGGTAACAGGAAAGCGCCAACTTCACGTGCGGTTTCGTATTCTTCAAGCACGCCCTCCGCGGTAACAAGCTTGTCCCCTTCCTGCTTTGCGCCTCCGATGAATATGATTCCTCCGGCCTGCCGTGCTAGTTCTTTGCGAAGCTCAGTCCACTTGGCGGCGTCCGGCTCGGCACCAGCCAGAGGCTGAGGGAAAGGCCTCGCAATAAGACGTCGGTTCAGATCCCAGCCGCCCCCGTCTCGCAACGCCTCAAGAAAGCCTGATATGGCCGCAGAGCCAACAAGCAATCCGGCTCCACTCACAAGATCCCGGCCCGACAGTCCAATCCAGCGTCCAACATCCTCCGAAAGCCTGTAGATATCAGATGCGGCTGCGCCGTCATCGTCGATCGGCCAGCTACCGCTCACCCATATCCGTCGCGCTGCCACCCGCCGTTCAATCTGACGAAGCAAGTCAGGCACTTCTTCATAGTCGTCAATTTCAACCGCGATTAATCCGTATCTCCGCAAATCCTTCGCCCAAAGGTTATGCTGAGCAAGGCGGGCCTTATACTCCTCTTCCGAGTCATAATCGTCAGGATGTGGAGGACGGACGATTGCAAAATGCTCTGGCGGTGCGTCAGTGAAGGCCTCACGTATGAGCGAGAGAACATGACGGATGTTTGGATCGGTAAAGCTGAGACCCACGAAAAGCATCGACATGCTCGTTAGGTGAGCCTGTAGTAGCGGAAGAAAAGCTCCGCGTTTCTTGCGGAACAATTCGTAGTCGTCAGTCGAGATTACAATGTCGTCAAGGCGATCGATTGACCCATGCATCTTGTAAAGTCGCACCGCGCCGGGTGTGGGCTTAAGTGCTAGATCGCTAGCTCCCGATATTGCATCCAGTGGCCGATCAATTTCCGCGAATGCACTCTCAATGAGTCGATCGTAATTGGTTGTCCAAATATGCGCGACCGGGAGGCGAGCGATGACCTCAAGGGTCGATGGCGTAGGATAGGTCTTGCCAATGTTCTCCTTAATGACGTTGCGAACGCGCGTCGCGCTCCCACTCTCTTGGATACTCCATTGAGCTAATGCGGCTAGATCATAAATGTCCCGCGAGCTGACGCCCAATTCCTCACCAATGTCATGGAGAAGTTTCGCCCATGATGGGTAACCGGCGGCCATCGACATGCCCGCGCCCACAAAGACCGCACCAACGCCGTCGTTGAGCGCTGTTGGGAAGTCCTCGATGCCGACCGAGAACCGGAATTCAGGGATTTCGTGATCGCCCACGAACTCCTTCACCTACGCTATCCGCATCATAGCCGCCTTTTCAAAGCGATAATGACAATGCACATACCAAATTGGCGCGAACTAGATGCAGGCCGATAGACTAATGGGGGATTTCCGATGAGCCTTTTCGAAGACACCAATCCCCGCGCCCTGAAGGAATTGCTTGGGCAAATCCATTCGGGGCAAATGGTGCTTCCCGATTTTCAGCGGGATTTCGTCTGGGAGCCAAGCGCGACCCGCGAGCTGATCGTGTCGATCGCCAGCAACTATCCGGCGGGCAGCTTGCTTCGCGTCCGTGATGCGCAACGTGCCTTCGCGCCGCGCGAGTTCGAGGGCGCGCCCAAGATTGACGGCAAGAGCCATACGTTCCTAGTCCTCGACGGTCAGCAACGGATGACATCGCTGTTTCAGGCGTTCTTCGGTGTCGGCGAACATCGTTACTACCTTGACCTGCAAAAGCTGATCGACGGCGAGGATTTCGACGAAGCCCTGTTTTATGAACGTGCATCGACCAAGCGGGCGAAACGAATGGAGGCACAGGAGCAGCAGGAAAAGGAAATGATCTTGCCGCTGTCCGTACTGCGCTCCGGTGCGGGCGGCTTCCTTGCGTGGATGACAAGCCTAACCAACAAGGCCACGGCACAAATCCTTCAACGCGCACAGACCAACGAGATCGATACTGGCGAGTTGCAGCAACAGTTGCTGGCTAACCAGTTGCTTCAGGCGGCTCTGGCGGAAATCAACGCCAAATGGATTATGACGATCGACGACTACAAATTTCCAGTCGTCACGCTCTCTGACAAGACCCAACCCGACGCGCTTTGCACCATCTTCGAGACATTGAATAGAACGGGCGTGAAGCTGAGCGTCTTCGAGTTATTGACGGCGCGATTCTGGCCGCAGAACATTAACCTCCGGGCTTTGTGGGAGCAGGCGCAGGCGGACCATCCGATCATTGCCGACTTCGACCTCGATCCATATTACCTGCTTCAGGCCATCGCGTTGGCAAGCCGCAAGGCGCCATCGTGCAAGCGCAGCGACGTCCTCAATCTCGCGGCAACGGACATCGCCGATTGGTGGGACCGGGTGGTCCGAGGCATGGCCAGTGCTTTCGCCGTCCTGCGTGACGACTGCAAGGTCATGCGTCCTAAATGGATACCCTATCAGACGATGCTCGCGCCACTTGCGGCGGTTCTCGCCCGGAAGGAAGGGATCAAACACCCGAGGCAGGGGCGCATCGCGAGAAATTGAAACGCTGGTTCTGGTGTGCCGTATTTGGCCAAGCCTATGAAAGTTCACCCAACACACAATCGGCGAAGGACGTAACCGAACTTGATCGCTGGCTAGCGGGCGGAGATGTGCCCGAATCCGTGGCGAGTATAAAGTTTGACCCGCTGTCACTACGTGATGTCACGCCACGACAGCGCGCCCTTTATCGTGGTGTTGTTTGCCTTGTGCTGGGTTCCGGCACCGGCGCACGCGATTTCCACACTCAGGCTGTCATTTCGGGGCAATTGATGGATCAGGAAGGCATCGACGACCATCACGTCTTTCCCGACGACTATTTGGCGAAAATCAAAGGCATCACATCGACGGTTTCGCGCAACTGCGTCCTCAACCGAACTTTGATTGACCGCACGACGAACCAGATCATATCAAATCGTGCCCCCTCTGAATATTTGAACGACATCAGAAATGTCGAAGGCTTCCCTTTCGACGCTGTCTTGGCATCATATCACGGATATCGCGCTCGCCGAACACGGCGACGAACTCACGGTTCAATATCCGCTCATTTTCCATCCACTTGCGATTGCGCACCTTGGAGTGCTGGCGGATGAAATCCTCGACGATCGTATGGACGCGGTAGCCCGGCTGGCGGCGACGCTTGGCCGGGTCGGTGCCCTCGTCAACATGGCGCAGAGCATCGATCGCCTTTTCCCGCGCCTTCGCGAGTGTCAGCCGTGGATAGATACCGAGCGACATTCGCTTTTGGTTGGTCCCGTAGCGATATTTGATGTTGAAGGTCTTGCGCCCTTCGGGCGTCACCCGAACGCTGAGGCCGGGACAATAGAGATCATGGACCTCGTAGCGTTGCGCCTTGGGTTTGAGAGATTCCAATTTCTGTCTGTAAGTGCTTCGCGCATGTGCCATCCTTTCGAATGGCGCACTAAACATCACATATTTTGGGCAATCTCAAAGGAATAACTTGCCGTGGACGATGCGGAACGGAAAAGTTTTTCCTGAGATGATCTGCAACGGGTGATAGGATGACTGGGGGGTCGATCAGACCGAATCCTTGCGGTCCCGCACGCACCAAGCGTCGCGTGCCATTTTCTAGATTTTGGGGTCTCACGTAAATACGAGATAGCGAATAATCACCAATTATACGCCATTTCGTATATTGAATAATTATCGCGATTGGCGTATAGAGAGGCGTGGAGAACGCTATGCCCCAAATTGCCCGGACGCCCAAGCAACTCGGCGATGCTCTGCGTCGTCATCGCACGCATACCGGCCTTAGCCAATCACAGGTCGCGGCCAAGGCGGGGCTGCGTCAGGCGACCGTGTCGCAGATCGAAAACGGCCATGGCGCGACCAAGATCGAAACCATCTGCGCCCTGCTCGCAGCACTCGATCTCGAATTGATGATCGCCCCGCGCTCGAAGGGCTCGGCCAAGGACATTGAGGATATCTTCTGATGTCACGCCGGAGCGCCCGCACGCCACTCAATATCTTCCTGAACAATCGCCATGTCGGCCGCCTGACCCGGCAATCAAGCGGTGCGATCGACTTTGCCTATGACGATAGCTGGCTGGAATGGGAACACGCCATTCCGGTTTCCCTCTCCCTGCCGCTCAGGAAGAACCGCTATCTTGGCGATCCGGTCGCCGCTGTATTCGAGAATCTCCTGCCGGATTCCCGAGCGATCCGGACGCGGGTTGCCGAGCGTGTCGGCGCGAAAGGGATCGATGCCTATAGCCTCTTGAGCGAGATCGGCCGCGACTGTGTGGGCGCACTCCAGTTCATGCCGATCGACGATTTCCCGCCGCCCGCAACGGAAGTGGAAGGAACGCCGATAGGCGAAGAAGAGATCGCGGCGATGATCGCGAATTTGGCGCGCGCGCCGCTCGGTCTTGGCGATGACGACGATTTTCGTATCTCGATCGCGGGCGCGCAGGAGAAAACCGCGCTGCTCCACCACGAAGGCAAGTGGCTGCGCCCCCACGGCACCACGCCGACCACGCATATCCTGAAGCCGCAGATTGGCACGTTGCCCAACGGCATCGATCTCTCGGACAGCGTCGAAAATGAATATTATTGCCTGAAGCTGATGGCGGCATTCGGCTTTCCCACGAACGAGGCCGAGATTGCCACATTCGGCGACAGCAAAGTTCTCGTCGTCACCCGCTTTGATCGGCGCTGGACCAAGGACGGCCGATTGTTGCGGTTGCCGCAGGAGGATAGCTGCCAAGCCCTTTCGGTCGCCCCCACCAACAAATATGAGAATGAAGGCGGCCCCGGCATCATCTCGATCGCCAAGCTCCTGCTGGGCAGCGACGATCCGCAGGCGGACCAACTGGCTTTCTTCAAGGCGCAAATCCTGTTCTGGCTGATCGGCGCGACCGACGGCCATGCGAAGAATTTCAGCATCTTCCTCGCGCCGGGCGGCCGATATCGGCTGACGCCCTTCTACGATGTCCTGACGACGCAACCGAGCCTCGACGCCCACCAAATCCGCCGCAACCAGTTCAAGCTAGCGATGTCGGTCGGCAATTCCCGCCGCTACCGGATCTTCGATATCCACGGGCGGCACTTTGTGGAAACCGGGCGAGCAGCAGGGCTTTCAGCACAGCTCATCGGGCAAGCCATCGACGAGGTCAGGGAAGATTTCGACCACGCATTCAGAGATGTGGAGCAGCATCTTCCCGCCCATTTCCCAGAGGCGATCCATGCGTCCGTGGCGGTAAGCGCGAGGGAGAAGCTTCGGCACCTCAGCACGGCGGACGCGGAGTTGGGGCGATAGAGGCCGGGAATTTTCCTGACGTGCCCCTGCGCTTGCTATACAAAGCATGAGTTGGCCGCCGCCGCGTGAAAGGCTCCATAGCGGTGCTGCCAATATCTCCCCTACACTCTGTTTCCCGCCGGACAGACCTCGCGATGCTCTTCAACATGGGTCCCACAGGGGGTCTCGGGCACCTGTGATTGCTTGAGTGGGCCTGAAACAGCCTGCCTCAGCGCGCTTCACCTGAAGACACATTGACATCGAGACTTGAGAACAATATGAAGTGATTCAGGTAGATATGGGCAGAGCTTAAGACTTGCTCTTAATCAGCGGGTCCTAGGTTCGAGCCCTAGTGCGTCCACCAAGTTTCCTAACAAAACCAAGCAGTTACGCAGAGCGCAAATCGCTCTGAAACTGCTTATGGCTTCCCCATAAGAAAATCGTAAGCAGCCGCAGGCATTTCCCAGCGCCCCTCATAGCAGCACCCGACGCCCGAGGGTGCAGGGTGCTGGCAGCGTCAGGCGAGAGAAGAACCCGTCCCCCGCTGCTGGTCCCGATGTTTGTGGCGGGGGTGGGTGGCCTTGACCCCGGCGCGGAGAGCAAGATGAACTCCCGCGCTAACTCATCTCGTAAATCGGTCCTCGTCTCCCCTGCATCCGTCCGCGCCGCTGCACAGGCGCATCGCGAAAGCCATCCTCGCCGGGACTCAAGCGTCATCGCTTCAGCGGGAGATCATATGCCAGGCCGTGTGGCTGTATTTCCGGTTCACGATGAGCCTTCGGCATGTCGAGGACTATCTTGCCGAGCGAGGGATCGATCTGACCTACAAGACCGTGCGCTGCTAGGCGAGCACGTTCGCGCTTGCGATCGCAGCGAACATTCGCCGCCGTCGTGACCGGCCAGACTGCGTGTGGCATCGCCGTTCAGCGTTATCTCACATCTAGACCAGCAATGCGGGACTTCCGATCGGCCGTTTTCGCGGAGCGGGCGCAGCGTCCGCCGCAAAGGCATAAATCTTCAGCTGCAGGTTCTAGTGCGATCTCAAAAAGGTCAACTGACAATTCCCTGGCGAGTCAAACTCGACAATCTCACGGGCGTATCTTCCGCGGGCGGACCGCTGGCAGCCTCGCATCCTCTGGTGAGATGGGAGCTTACGGGCGCCCGGCAGCTCCTTCTGCAAGCGAATAGAACTGGTAACGGGTCTGCCATTTCATCGGCTGACCCGGCTCTGCGCGAACGTGGATATAGGCCTCGGGGCAGGTCGTTGTCGGCGATGACCAAAACACGAGGTCGCTCAGCGGTTTATCTGTCGTCACCAGCACGCCCGCACCCGTTGCGCGATTCTCGACCCGAATGGCGTTATCCGCTGCCTGATCGCCGAAGCCACGAATCTGCATTCGCACTGACCCCTCGACCGGTTTGACGTAGTTGATCCGGTTGCCGGTCAGCTTGACCGCATCGCCGCGCATATTGAACGGCTCAAGTTCGAACGGGAACGTGATTTCGATGTCCGGGCCGCTCGGCTGCCTGTCGAGAACGAAAAAGTTGTGGTTGTACATTTGGGTATCGATCGGGTTCGGCCCGGTCGCTTCCAGCCGCTGTTCGAGCACCAACTCGGGCAGTCCGGTAGGCAGCAGAACCGTTTTGTGGTACCGATAGCCGTAGCCGGAGAGCGGGTCGTTGACCTCGTGTAGGAATTCTACGGCGTCGACACGCGTGGTGACTGTCCAGGTGCCGGGATCGACGATCTCCAGCGTCGGGAAGCCGCGGATCGGTTCGGCGGGCTTGCGCAGAACGCCGACACCGACCTTGACGAAAGTGCCCCCTACCTCGGCCTGCTCGAAGCCTTGTCCCGTAACCCAGTCCTGCGCCGGGCCCATCACTGCGTCATGCTTCTTTGGATCGTAATCGGCAAACCACCGGCCGAAATAGCTGTGGCCGCCGACCTCAAGCCGAGCCACCAGGCCAGACCAGTCGAAGCGGGTGCCGCGATAGTATCCGATTGCCGGGTCAGGAAGCAGCAGGGTGGCCGAAACCAGCCCGTTGCTGATGATCGCCGCCGGGGCCTCGGGTGCGTCGGGATCGGGGGGGGGCACAAGCAGGGCAGGCGCCTGCCCAAATGCGTAGTGCGGGCATAGGGCAGCTCCCACGCCAGCCATCAGAAGTGCGCGTCTGTTCACCGTGAGCGGTCCTAAGGGCGAGATTCGGGTCATGTTCAGGCGCTCTCTTTTGCCGCGCGTCACCGCACCGGTGCGTAGTTGGTGCTGAGGTAGTCGATGATCAGCGGTTGGTCGGCTTCGGCGATGGGGGCGCCGTAGCTGATCATCTTGACCACGGTCGCCGACCATTCCCCGGGGGTCTTGCGTTCCGAGGTGGCGATGGAAAGCTCGTGGCAACTGGCGCAATTTAGTTCGAATAGGGTCTTCCCCAGTACGCGGTCGGCGTGATCGTCCGGCGGGGAGTCGGACGACTGGGCAAGCGCGGCTGCGGCGAAAACGAGAGTGCCGGCAGAAACAAGCAGTAGGTGGTCGATAAATCGGTTCATGGTGGATACTCGCGTAATCATTGAACCATCGCAGGCAACGGCTATTGGGGCAGGGCAAAGGCGACATAGGCCGCGCCACGCTGGGACGGGTCGCGCCCGCCGCTGGTCGCGATGACCACATATTGGCGTCCGTCGACCATGTAGGTGGCCGGGGTCGCCACGCCCGAATAAGGCAACTGTGTTTCCCACAGCAGCTCGCCGGTTTGCTTGTCGAAGGCGCGGAACATGCGGTCGTAGATCGTGGCGCCGATGAACAGCAGGCCCGAGGCGGTGGTGATCGGCCCGCCGTAGCTTTCGGTCCCGGTGTTGCCCATGCCAACGGCGGCAAGCTGAGGATAATAGCCGAAGGGAATCCGCCAGCGATACTGGCCAGTGTTCATATCAATTGCATTGAGCGTTCCCCATGGCGGTGACACTGCGGGGTAGCCATCGGCGTCGCGGAACCGGTTGTAGCCCGAGAAATGCATTGGCGATTTGCCGGGGCCGGGGTTGGGGTGATCGATAACCGAACTGAACCACGCGATATCCTGGCTGTTCACATACAGCACACCCTCGGGATCGGCCGACATCCCTCCCCATTCGGCGCCACCGCTGAAGCCGGGTACGGCTATGGTGTCCTGATTGTAAGCCAGCGGCGTGAAAAGCCTCCCCTGACGCATCTTCGCCAACTGCTCGCGCGCGGCGGCATTGGCTTCGGCACTGACATTGGTGAGTGTGTCAGCGGTCACTTCCTGCCGGGCAAGTGGCAAGGGTAGAACAGGAACCCGCTGCGTTGCCGCCGCCTTTTCGCCGGGCACATCGGAGGGCGGGGCCGGTGTTTCGACGAGGTCGAAAAGCGGCTCGCCGGTCTTGCGGTCAAACAGGTATATGAAGGCGAGCTTATTGGTTGCCGCCACCGCTTCGACGGGGACGCCATTGCGCATGACCGTCATCAGGATTGGCGGCGAGGCGAAGTCCGCATCCCACAGGTCGTGGCGCACGACTTGCTGGTGCCACAGTTTCTTCCCGGTCGTGGCATCGAGCGCGACCACGCTGTTGCCATAAAGGTTGTCACCATGGCGTTCGCCGCCCCAGAAATCGTCTGCGGGAGAGCCGAGTGCGGCAAAGAGGATGCCGCTCTTTTCGTCGACGATCATGCCCTGCCACGCGTTGACGCCACCGGCGGTCTGCCAGGCATCGGCGGGCCAGGTTTCGTAGCCGGGCTCGCCGGGGCGAGGGATGACGTGGAAAGTCCACAACAATTTGCCGGTGCGCACATCGAACCCGCGAATGTCACCGGGGACGGAAGGAGAAGTCTCGGGCACGCCGCCATTGACGATGAACACGTCGCCATAAATCGAGGGCGGCGATGAGATGCGCATTGGATTTTTAGCTGGATCGGAGTCGCGCAGGCCGACGCGAATGTCGATGCTGCCGCCGTTGCCAAAGCCTTCGATCGGTTGGCCGGTGGCAGGATCGAGAGCATAGATAAGGTTGTTCGCTGGAACGATGAGCCGCCTTTCGTTTCCGTCGGTCCAGAAAGCAATGCCGCGCCCGCCGCCGCGGGGAGTCTGGGCCAACTTATACGACCACAGCTGCTCGCCGGTTGCGGCATTGACGGCGATGACATGTCCATCGGGCGAAAAGGCGTACATGGTCCCGGCGACGATTATCGGTTGCGTCTGCATGGCCGAAGGAAAAACCTCGAGCCGCCAGGCTTCGACCAACTGCCCCACATTCGAGCGGTCGATCTGGGTTAGGGTGGAATAGCGGGTACCGCCCGGATCACCACCATATGCGCGCCAGTCAGCATCCTGTGCATATGCCGTGCTGGCAATCAACAGCGCGCAGCCCAAAGTGAAGCTCTTCACGCCCAATGGTCTACTCCTCTCATCCATCAGCCCGGCTCGTCAATGTTCGGGTTGGGTGATTCTTAGCAGGAAGGTGAAATGAAATCGATTGCTTTTTGCCGAGAGATTTCAGGCAATCGCTCGCGTGAACGAAGCCCCCTTGGTAGGCGGGATATGGCACGCGTGGGCGAACGGCGACGCGCGGAACTGCGCCCTGCCGAGAAGGTTAATGCCGGAAGTCTAACGAACTGGCAGCCACGGGGGTGTCTCTGCCGGGAAACCAACAAGAGGCTTGCTGCTTCAAAAATTCCTTAATACAAACGATTTCACAAAATTATGGGATGGGAGTGAATTATATGGATCGCAGAACCTTCATGGCCGTTGTGGGTGCTTCGGTATTACCGCTAATGGCTGGCTGCTCCGTAGATACCACCGCGCCGGAAGCAGCGGGTGTACTCCCGATCGACCCCGATAAGCTCGCGCGTATAGCAGTTACCGGTACGGTGTTCCGGTCCAACTTCGACAACTGGGAGCATACCCAACCCGAGGCCCAGCCGCGGCTGGGCTTGCTCGATTATCCGAAATTCATTCGAGACAATTTCGGCGTGACCAACCTCGAGCTGTGGTCGCCGCAGATTGCGCTGCTTGGCGATACCGAGGATGACTACCGTCGCGTGCGGGCGGCGGTAGATGAGGCCGGCATGAAGATCGTGAACTTGCAGGTGGAAGGCACGCCAAGTCTCAATGTGCAGACCGAAGCCGAGCAGGACAAAGTCGTGGCCGCCATCTCCGGATGGCTGGATCGAGCGAAAATCCTCGGGGCGGGGGCGGCGCGCGTTAATGTCACCCGTGATACGGGCGATGTGAATTTGCCGGCGGTGATCGCCATCCTGCGCCGTGCGGCCGAATATGGTAAGACCATTGGCGTGCGCGTGCTGGTGGAAAACCACGGTGGCTACACCGCGTCGATCCCCGACATGATCGGGCTGGTGAAGGCGGTGAACCACGAGTTCTGCAAGATAACCATCGACTGGGGCGACTGGAACCCACCGGGTGACCGCTATGCGGCGATGCAGGAAGCCATGCCCTTCACCCATATCGTCTCGGCAAAGGGTTATGCTTTCGATCCACAAACCAACGAACACACTGAGTATGACGTGGGTCGGCTCGTGAGGAATGCCGAAGCGGGTGGATTTACCGGAATCTACTCGATCGATTTTTGGGGGCCTACGGCTCCAACGGACACCGCGAAAGCACTGAAGCTGTTTATTCGCTCAATAACCGATAATCTCGCCTAATCGGACCCACGGGGCGGCGCAATACGAGGAGCGGATCATGCACGATGATAACAGGCGACTGACAGCAGCTGATTTTCCGCGCGAAATTCTCACCTTGTTTGATAGCTATGTCCACGGAGGCATCTCTCGGCGCGGTTTTCTCGAGAAGGCGAGCGCCCATCTCGGCTCGTTAGCGGCCGCAAGCGTGACGTTTTCGCTGCTCCGGCCAGACTTTGCACGTGCCCAGGTGGTCGCGCCGGACGATGCCCGCATTGCGATCACACGCATAGCGATCGATTCGCCGCAAGGCTCCGGTTCGGTAGGCGCCTATGTCGTTGTCCCGGCGGGAGAGGCACCTGCGGGCGGTTGGCCAACGGTTCTGGTGATTCACGAGAACCGGGGCCGGAATCCGCATATCGAGGATATTGCCCGACGGCTGGGGGTGGACGGTTTCCTTGCCATTGCCCCCGATGCCTTGACTGCGTTGGGTGGCTATCCTGGAGACGAGGATCGGGCTCGCGAACTGTTCCGCGAGCTCGACCAAACCAAGATCAGACAGGACTTCCTTGCCGCTGCTGCGTTCGCCATGGCGCATCCACAGGGCAACAGCAAGCTGGGCGCGGTCGGCTTCTGTTACGGCGGCGGCATGGTGAATACGCTGGCGACATTGGTGCCTGATTTGAAGGCAGGCGTTGCCTTTTACGGCTCGCCGCCCGCGTTCGATCAGGTGGGTGCTATCAAGGCGGAAATGCTGATCCATCACGGAGGAAACGACACCCGGCTGGTCGAATCGTGGCCCGCACACGAAGCAGCGCTGAAGGAAGCAGGTGTGGCCTACGAAGGTTATATCTACGTCGATGCCGAGCACGGCTTCAACAACGATACCACGCCGCGCTTTGACGAAAAAGCGGCAGCTCTCGCATGGAAGAGAACGCTCGCGCTGTTCAACCGAGTGTTGATCTGAGCCTGCCCCTGGTCGAATTGGTTGACCTCACAAGGAGTGCGTCGTGAGAGTTGTCATGGTCGACGCAATCGGCGGGCCCGAGCAACTCCGCCTTCGCCAGTACGATCCCGGTCCGCTCGGTCCGGGCGACCTGCGCGTTCGCCAGTACGCCGCCGGGCTGAACTTTATCGACGTTTACCAGCGCAACGGCACCTACCCGGTCCCGAACTTGCCCTACGTGCCAGGCAGCGAAGGCGCTGGTATGGTGATGGCGGTAGGCGAGAAGGTGGAGGATTTCGCTGTGGGAGACCGCGTCGGCTATTGCCTCGCGCAGGGGACCTATGCCGAGGAAGTAGTCGTCGCTCAGGATAAGGTGATCCGCCTTCCCGACGAGCTGGGCTTCGATCTGGCCGCGGCGGTGATGCTCAAGGGCTTAACGGCGCAATATCTTCTCAGGCAAACCTTCAAGGTCGGTCCTGACACTGTGATGCTGTTTCACGCGGCAGCGGGTGGAGTAGGGCAGATTGCTTGCCAATGGGCGAGCGCGCTGGGAGCCACGGTGATCGGGACTGCCGGCTCGCAGGAAAAGTGCGAACTCGCTCTGACCAATGGATGCAGTTACGTAATCAATTATCGTGAAGAGGATTTCGCCGCGCGCGTGGCCGAAATCAGCGGCGGGCGAATGTGCGACGTCGTTTACGATTCGGTTGGCCGCGACACCTTTCCCAATTCACTCGATTGCCTGCGGAAGAGAGGCTTATGGGTTAGCTTCGGCCAGTCGTCGGGCAAAGTGCCGCCGTTTGATATTGGCCTGCTGAACGCCAAGGGTTCGCTCTTCGCTACCCGGCCCAATCTGGCCGGCTATATCGACACCCGTGAAGACATGCAGAGGGCTTGCGATGAACTCTTCGCGGTCATCGCCGAAGGCAAGGTTCGTGTGGCTATCAACCAGCGCTTCGCACTCGAGGATGCGGTCGCGGCGCACCGAGCGCTCGAGGCCCGGCAAACGACCGGACCCTCGATATTCGAGATGGCGCCGATCAGCGTCTAAGCCGCAGGAAGCGGGCGGGCGCATCCGAGGTGTTGATATGGGCATGGGCGGTGATGCCCGTGGGCGGGACGATGTACGCTGAGCCCTTGGGCAGTGGCCGCAATTCCTTGCTGAGCAACAGTTCGGTGTCGTTCTCAAGCGCAATCCAAACCTCTTCAGATCCAGGCGCGACACTGTAGGGGCGCGACATCGACATTGGCGCTAGTTCGACCAGATCGACCCGGGAGTAGCCACTCAGACCGTCAGCCGCAGTAGCGATGGGGCGCTCACGGTTGTGCCAGTCGCTCGCAGACAGCGGCGCGGCGCTGTGATCGATCTTGCGCACCGCACGAGGCGTGTTCGCTTCTGCCCTTACGCTCACGACGTAGAACTCGAGGTAGTTTTTGCCACTCGCTGCGAGTGTGAAATCCACTGTGGGGGGTAATAGGAAGCTGTCGCCCGGCGCGACACTGAAGCTGATATCTCCGGATTGCAGCTGACCGCTCCCCGAGACGACATAGAACAGTTGCTGCACATTCTCGGACTCGCCTTCAACGCGGTGGGCCTTGGCATTTGGTTCGAGTTGAGCAAAGCTGACGGCGGTCGCTGCGGTAAGCGCGGCGCCGGTGCGTGCTGGAGCGAGCGGATCGTTGCCAGCCAGCGCTGTAAGCATGTCGCGGAAATATATGTTACCGTGTTCGATGCGTGGGAAGGTGTCGCGCCAATTGCCCCTGAACACGTCGATGTCGGGTTCCGTGGCGTAAACGTACGGACGGTTGTCCAGCCGGGAGAAATCCAGTCTTGCTGGAGTGGGCGGGGTGGTGGCGCGTTGCGCTGGGCCAACGAACAACAGCTGAACTGGTTCGTCGGTGAGATTGATGTTGCTATGCGCGGTGAGGCCCGTCGGTGGCACGCGGTAGGCCTGACCGGGCACCATTTCTGCCATGTGCTTGCCCAGCGTCAGGATCGTCTTACCCTTTACCGCGATCCATATCTCTTCGTTCGCGTGGCTGTGTGGCTGCGGCATGGAGTGCGGCGCAATCGTGCACAGGTTAAACCCGTTGGGGCCGCCGTTGCAAATATGCGCCCAATGCGAGCCCACGCGGCGGTTGTTTTCGAAGCGATCGTAAAAGCCGATGTCTCCGGTGAGCGTGACATCGTCGGGCAAGGTCTCCCACCGGACGTAGAACGCCAGAGGTTCGCTGCCGGTATTTGTGAGCGAGAAGTCAAAGTCGGGCGTGAGCGTGAAACCGATCCCATCGCGCACCGCATGGTCGCGACCGTTGACGGTAATCGTGCCGCTGCCAGCGACAGTATAGAAGACCATGCGATCACCGTCAGGCGCGCGCCCGTTCGCGGTGGCACCGCTGGCGAGGGCCGCTTGGCTGATTGCCTTCATGTATTGTAGCACCCCCCCCTGCGTTGCCGGCCGCAGCGGATCGGCGCCTTCGAGCGGTGTAAGCATGTCGCGCATGATCAGGTTGCCAAACACGGTGCGCGGCTTGGCTTTGCGGGCATCACCGATAAACATGCCGACATCGATATCGACCGCAGGATCGACCGGCGAGGGATCGAGAGCATCTTCGCGCATCGATGGCGCTTGCTGGCCGGAGGGCTGCGCATGGGCGGGCGCAAGCCATAGCAACCCGCTCGCGGCGACAATCAGGGAATGGCGGATCATGTGGCTTCCTCTCGAAACTGTCCGGCTTGCACTCAGAATCCGGATTGGGTTGGAGAAATGTTGAAGTCAGAAGTTGCCCTTGAGACTGATCGCATAGCGAAGATCGCGCGTTTCTCGGTAAGAGCCGAGCCGCCTGATCTCGCCGTCGATCTGGTTAGTTGTGAAAAAAATGCGATCCCGCCCTTGGTTGCCGGTATGCAGGTTCTGGGCCTCGGCACGCAGCGAAAGCCTTGGGGACAATCGCTTTTCGGCAAAAGCCGAGAGGGTCTCACCGCCCCGCACCAGGTCGCGGGAGAAGAGATTACTCTGGTCGCGAGGTCGCCCGCGATTCTCGTAATCGAAGCCGTAGGACAGGTCGAGCGAGCGCACATCGTGGCGGAAGCGGATCGAGTACTCGAACTTCGCATCCTCGCGAAACCGCCGCGGTTGTAAAGTGAAGGGATCAGTAACTTGGGAATCCTGTATCTTCGCATTCGTCGTGAGCATTGCATCGCGCAGACCGATCATGCCCAGGCGGACGCTTGCGTTCATTTCGAACCCATAGCGCCAGGCATCGCCCAAGTTACCTTGTGCGGAAACGAGGGTCGCTCCCTGTTGAAGCGGTATGAAATCGATTGCATTTGCGATCGATTCATAGAAGAGTTTGCCTTCGATAACTCCCGCGTCGGCGGCTAACCGGTGCTCGTAGACTGTCTCGAAGCGCCACACCTGCTCGGGCAGAAGGCCGGGATTTCCTGCGTCGATCCGGTCGTCGAGCACATTGTAACTGGGCACGAAGTTGTCGAAATCTAGCTGCGAAATCTGCCGTTCGACCAGGAACCGGAATTGGCCTTGGCTTCCAAACTGCCGGCGAATATCGAGGCGAGGTTTGAGGTATTGAAGCGAGCGCCCCGGATTGAATGGCGAATTTGTCGATAGTGTGGACCATTCATAATTCAGCGCTCCGTAAACCGAAAGAGATCCGGGCGGGAACCATCTTGTTTCGAAAAAGACTTCGCCGCGATCCTCTTCGACCAGCGCGTTGGCTGCCGGGACATTGATCCTCTCTAGCTGGCCGTTGTCGTCGAGATCCAGCTCGGATACGAGATCCTGCTGCAGTCTGTTGTAGGAGACTTCGCTGCCGATGCTCAACGACAGGTTGGTGTCCAGTCCGAAGCTGTATTGGACGCGCGCGATGTATTCATCCTGCCTGGCCGTGATCAGGGTGCGGCTGATTGGCCGCGTAGCACCATCGATCGTTCGTTCACGATCGTCCAGCGAAGGGCGCTTGTCGCTATTTGCGAGCACCAGTGCAGTGAGGTCACCGCCCCACAGGGGGGACGTCAGCTCGCCGCTCACTTCCCAGGTATTTTCAAGCCCTTTACGCTGCCCTTGCAGGTCGAGATATTGATCAACGATGTCTCCGGCAGCGTTGAAGCGCGTCAGGTCCATCAGGTTGAGCTCGGTTGCGTCCTGCGTCTGATAGAGGCCATTGAGTTGAACCCGTACGCTGCTGGATACGTCGTAAGTAAGCCCGGCGGTGAAGGCCCAGCGATCGAACTCGCGGCTCCAGTTCTGTGGGCGCAATTCCTGTATCTGCCCATCGGGCCGATAATAAACCTCATCGCGGTGACGGTTGGTCCAGCGGGCATTGTTTGTCTGGCTTGGCGACCATGTAGCCCTCTCGATGCCGAGTGTGTAGCCGAGTGCCCCGATCGAGCTTGAATAACTCGCCAATCCGTCGGCGGTGAACGAGCCTTTATCGTTGCCGCGTCCGGCGATTTCAAAGGTGCCGCCACCACCCAACGACGCGCCCTCGCGCATGACGATGTTCACCACGAGCCCGTCGCTCCGAATGTCGATACCTTCGTGGGCGCCGCGGATCAGTTCGATCCTTTCGATGCTGTCGGCACGCAAGCGGGCAAGCACCTTGGAAATATCGTTCGATTTGCCGGGAAAGCGACGGCCATTCACGAGGATTTGGTCGCCGCCGGAGCCGATCCCGCGCTTCTCCGAATTCCCGCCGAGCGAGGCCAGAATCGAAGCGACACCGGGGACAAGCCGAAGCATGTCTTGCGCATTCTGCACGCTGTATCCGACAAAGTGCTCCTGCCCGTAAACGATTGTCCCGGACACGACCGCATCAGCCTGTTGCCGAGGAGCGAACAATTCAGACGTTTCCTGCGCCTGCGCGGGATTGCCCACCACAGGCAAAAGGCTGGCCGCCCACAACGACGGTTTCAGCCAGCGATCAGCACTCCATGCTGACCTTCTTGGAACGGGCTTCCGCTCGGCTGAACATTCCGCCGAAAAGTCCATGCTATTGCCTTCCCTAAGTGCTCCATCTCGCCGCCCTGGCAAACGCGGCGGCGTTCTCGCGGGTAGCCGCAAGGTCTTGTCCAGCCTTGAAGAGCGATGATCCAATCCCGAAGCCTGTGGCGCCTGCGCTCGTCCAGGTCGCCATGTTGCTGACATTTATACCGCCGACCGCGTAAAGACGTACGTCCTGCGGGAGGACCGCCAGCATGGCTTTCATTCCAGCAATTCCGACAATTTCAGCCGGGAACAGCTTGAGCCCATCGGCGCCAGCGGCAAGCGCTTGGAACGCCTCTGTCGGCGTGCAGACGCCCGGAAGCGACAGCAGCCCGCGCTGCTTGCTCGCCCGGATGACTGCGGCGTCAGCATTCGGCGACACGACGATCTGGCCGCCCGCATCAGCCACCTGCGCGACCTGGTCGGCAGTAAGAACCGTCCCTGCACCTACAAGCGCCCGGCTATCCAGCGCTTGACGCAGCAAAGCAATGCTTTCGAGCGGTCGCGGCGAATTGAGCGGAACTTCGAGGCACCTAAACCCCGCGTCGTAAAGTGCCTCGCCGACAGCTACGGCCTCTTCTGGCACCAATCCGCGAAGGATGGCGACCAGAGGCATGTCGTCCATCGCTGCGAGGGTCGATCCACCACTCATAGCATTGCCTGCCGAATACGCCACAAACCGGTTGCCGCCGCGTTGGTCGCGTCCAGAGTCTTGACGTTGGGCGATCCGGCGATTCGCAGCGCCCGCGCATATAGCGAACAAAGCAAATTGGTGCCGAGCACCACGATGGGGCTCTGCTGGTGGATGCGCTGCGCAGCGACTTCTGCGCCGACCAACAGACCCGAAAGATAGTCCGCCGTCGAACTTTCGGAAATTTGGCCGGAAAGGCGATAGGTCCGCACAGAGAAAAGATTGGCGGTGAGTGCATTGTCGTCAAGCGCGCGCCGTACACCCGTTTCGAATGCTTCTAAATCGCTTCCCGCATCACCCATCTCATGACCGAGCAGGGTTTCTGCGCGAATTGCAGCGAACAGGTCGCCCGTTAGGAAAGTCCGGAACGACACGATCGACTCGTTTTCGAAGCTGATCCACTTGCTGTGGGTGCCTGGCGTTACAATCAAGGCGCCATCCTCGGAGTCCTGCAGGCCCATGACCTGGGTCTCTTCTCCCCGCATCACGTCAACCAGCACACCGTCGATATGGAGCGAGACACCCGGGACGATCGAAATATCAAGCTCTTCGCCAGCAATCTTCACCGGTGCCAACGTCTCCAGTGAGACCGGGCACTCTCGATATTCCGTCTCAAGCCAACCATTCCGTCCACCGGCCATCCCGCACACCAACACCGGCAGGTCCGGATCTGCCCAATCGCCCATTACGTCGCGCAGGACAGTTCCGAATTCACCCGGTTTGACCTTGGACGCCCCACGCGGATCATGCCGTGATTCGAGCATCCTGCCATCGTTGCCTATCCGCATGACGCGCAGATTGGTTGTTCCCCAATCAACGCCGAGCAACTCAACCTCATCAATCGATTGCATTGTTGGATCGAGGGTCACGTGATTCGCTGCCTGCGGTGTTGGATCGGATGGGGCGGAGATGGTCTTCCCATGCGCTAAATTATGGTGTTGATCAGACATATTCTGCAAGTTTTTTGAGCTAGAAGGCCTAGTCATTAAAGTCCCTGTCCTCACCTCCAGCCGCGCTGGCGTGATCTATTATCCGGTCTGGATATCAACTCTCTCCGCGGCCGATCTGCCGAAAGAAAAGCTATTACGCAATCGTTTTCATAAAAAAGTTTGCAAAGGGGTGAGAGATCTACGGTAAACACTCGGGTCGAGCATCATTAAGGAGGGGCGTGCCCCTACGGCGCCTCCGCGGGGCTTCAAAGGGATTGAAATCCGTCGGCGACGTGCCGCTGCACAATTGCAGATGGTTACTGACAAGGCAGGTGCTGCGATTGACAAAATTTACTCGATCCGTGGTATCGGGCCGGAAGCGAAAGGTGCGGGATGGCAAATTCAAAAAAAGGCTCAGATGGACAAAATGATGGGGTCGTGACAATCAAGAAAGTGGCGAAAGCCCTTGATTTGTCGCCGTCGACGGTATCCCGTGCCTTGAGTCGGCCCGAACTGCTCAGCGAAGAAACCCGCAATCGTGTGCTGGAAGCTGTGGCAGAACTTGATTACCAGCCCAACCTCATTGCGCGTGGATTGCGGCTAAAGAAGACTGGGCTACTGTTCGTGATTGTCCCGACTTTAAGTCCGTTCTTTCTCGATGTCTTTCGAGGTGTTGAGCGCGCGGCACGGGAAACCGGATATAACGTCCTGATGGGACATACCGAACGCAACATCAACCGCGAGCTACTTTTCCTCGATCAGGTTTCGAGCCAGCGTGCCGATGGCATTATTCTGGTTACCAGCTCAAACCAGGAATATCTGCGAACCAGGCAAAAGCGCATTCCGCCATTGGTTGCGGCCCTTGAGGAGGTCAGTGGGATTGGCGTTCCTTCTGCCAGCGTCGACCACTTCAAGGGCGCGGTTAGCGCGACGAATCATCTCCTTGCGCTTGGGCATAAGCTTGTCGCGCACATAGCCGGGCCGGACAGCCAGTCGATCGCTCAGCACCGCAAAGCTGGCTTCAGGGCTGCGATGGAGGAAGCGGGCCTCGATCCTGATACTTTTCCCATGATATCGGGCGATTATTCCACGGGCTTGGGGGAGGCCGCGATGGAGGCGCTGCTCACTTGTCACCCGGCACCGACTGCGGTTTTCGCCGGGAATGATGAGATCGCCGTGGGTGCAATTCGAACATTGAAACGGGTCGGGCTTCAGGTAGGTAAGGATGTGTCGGTGATCGGATTTGACGACCAGCGGATTGCCAGCCTCTATGAGCCCGCCTTGACCACGGTGAAAGTTCCGACCGAGGAGTTGGGTTACCAATCTGCCCTTATGCTGGCACGGCGGCTTCAGGGTGATCCTGATGTGCAAGATGTTGTTTTACCGACAAGCCTAGCTGTCCGATCGACCACCGGGCCGGTGCGCCGGTCCTAGCGCCGATCATTAACGACTCCACTGGTTCAGGCCGTCGGCGGAACTCAAGACAGTGCGAAATCAAAATAAGGGCACTTGACACTCACGCGATCTGGAGCAATCGATTGCAGAAGAAGGTGTGAATGAGAGGAATTGGGGGCATGATGCCGGCTACTAGCTTGCAACGCGTTTTTCGTTTCAGGGGAGGCCTCCTGCTGGCGTCTGCCATGTTCGCCATTGCAGGCTGTTCGGCCGAACAGGAAGGTTCTGACGTGGCTGCTTCGGAAGCTCCGTCGGATGGAGTCGGCATCTCTCGGCTGGATCCGAGGCTCGATTCGCTTATCGAGAGTGACGCTAGGCCGGAAGTGGTCACGTCGGGCTATGGCTTCCTGGAGGGGCCTGTATGGGTCAATGGTGCCCTATGGTTTTCAGACCTCATGCGCGACAAGCTCTACGGATTTGAGCCGGGCGGAGAGGTTCGCCTGCTGCTCGACAACTCTGGTGGCGGCGCTTCCGAAGCGGCTGGCGACTATCCCGGCTCGAATGGCGCTGTTCCCTACTTGAATGGCAGTGTCCTTATGGCCCAACATGGTGCGCGTAGGATCGTCCGCATTAACCAGGATATGACTGTCACGCCCTTTATCGAGCGGGATGCGGAGGGGCGCCGGCTCAACAGTCCCAACGATTTGGTGTTCGGGCCTGACGGGGCGCTCTGGTTTACGGATCCCGCCTTCGGGCTTCCATTGTTCAATGAAGATCCTGCCAAGGAAATTCCGTACAACGGCGTCTATAGGTGGAAGGATGGCAAACTCACGGCAGCCATCACCGATTTGCCTAATCCGAATGGTATTGGCCTATCGCCCGATGGCGCGCGCCTATACGTTTCCAACTCCGGTCCCGAGATGTTCGTCATGGTCTACGACCTTGGCAAGGACGGCAAGCCTACAAACCCGCGGCGCCTGATCGAATATGACATCCCGCGTCCCAACGACGTACCTGATGGCCTCAAGGTGGATTCTCTTGGCAACATCTGGAGTTCGGGGCCAGGCGGTATTCGCATCATCACGCCGGAAGGTGCCGTCCTTGGGCAGATTAAGACGCCGGAGCCTGCGCAGGCCAATTTGGTCTGGGGCGGGCCTGGGTTGAGGACTGCCTATATTATGTCGTCGGACAAGGTTTATCAGCTCGCGCTTAAGGTGTCCGGCCTTGCGCCGCTTTATGGCGAGCAGGGTGATTAATTCAGAAGTAAATTAATTTTTGCAATCGCCAAAAAAGGGACTCGACAAAATGAAATCGATTGCATTACGAGGGGCATGTGAGCTCTTGCAGGCGATACAGATTGAAGGTGTCTCGGCAGAATTCGCAATAAATTGCCGGTAATTAAGGCACGCATACTACAATGATATCGATTGTCGAGGGTGTTGAGCGCCGGGCATGTCAACGCCCGGTCCGGGAGAGGAAGACGTGGAGGGTAAAATGACAAAATTTCGTAGCAGTGTGATGCTTCTTTCAGGCGTCAGCGTCCTGTCACTGGCGATGCCGGTCTATGCGCAAGGCGCTGAGGATGACCAGTCGCAGGAACAGATCATCGTAACGGGTTCGCGCATTGTCCGCGATGGTAGCCAATTGCCGGTTCCAGTCACCGTCGTGTCGACCGAACAGCTCGAAAGCAATGCGCCGTCCTCGACAGTTGTCCAGGGCCTGACTGAACTGCCGACGTTCGCGGCGACTGGTCCAACCTCCCGCCCCGGCAATGGCGGCAATAACGGCTCGGCGCGCGTCCTTAACCTGCGCAATCTCGGCAACACGCGTACACTGGTGCTGTTCGACGGTCGTCGTGTTCCGCCGACTTCGGTGACCGGGCAGGTCAACGCCGACTTCGTTCCCTCGATGCTGCTGCAGCGCGTCGACGTGGTGACCAGCGGTGTTTCGGCGGTTTACGGTTCGGACGCCGTGAGCGGCGTCGTCAACTTCGTGACGGACAGCCGCTTCGACGGCATCAAGGTCGATGCCCGCACCGGCATCTCCCAGCTGGGTGACGGCGAGCACTACAAGTTCGGCATCGCGGGCGGCACCTATCTGATGGACAATCGCCTGCACATCATGGGCAGTTATGAATATTTCAACTCGCCCGGTATTTTCGATAAACTGACTCGCAAATTCGGCCGCAATAACTGGTCGCTTCAAGGTCGCGGTACCGAAGCCCTTCCGGCGCAGATCGTCTTTGATACCCGCCTTAACCAGACGAGTTTTCTCGGCAACATCATGTATGGCAACACCAATCAGGTATTCCTGGAGAATTCGAGTGCCGGGGCTGATATTTCGATCGTGCAGCCTTTCCGGCACGGTCTCCCGACCAATTCTTCCACCGTGGAGAGCGGTGGCGACGGTGGCTATTTCTTCAACGCCTCGCTACAGGACCAGCAGCGTTCGCACCTTGCCTATGGGCGTCTCGACTTCGACGTCTCGGACAATGTCACATTCTATGCGCTGGGCACTTACAACAAGACCTTCAACCGCAACTTCCACGAGTCTGTAGAATTCCGGCTGCAGACCATCGATGCGAATAACGGCTTTCTGCCGATCGCGCTGCAGGACCAGTTGAAGGCCCAGGGCGTTTCAACGGTTCGCGCTTCGAAGATCATCACGCAGGTCGATGCCAAGAGCCCGAACTCCCGTGTCGAGACCTGGATGGCGGTGGGCGGACTGAAAGGGGCCTTCGGCGCGTTCAACTGGGATGTTTCCTACCAGCGCGCGCAAAACAAGCAGAACACCCGCCTAATCAACAACACTGACAACCAGCGCGCGGCCGCCGCTCTCGACGCTGTGGACCAAGGTTACTTCACCACCGGCGTGCGCAACGGCAACATCGTGTGCGCTGTTACCATCACCAACCCCGGACTTTACCCGGGCTGTGTGCCGATCAATATCTTCGGGCCTACCTCGGAGAGCAAGGCGGCACTGGACTATATCCTCACCACCACGCAATTCACTGCACGGACCGCGCTCGACACTTTCAACGCCCAGATCTCGGGTCCGGTGTTCGAACTTCCGGCGGGCGACGTGATGGTGGCGTTGAGCGGTGAATATCGCAAGATGACCTACTCGGTCGATAGTAATGCCGAGCCGGTGCAGGCGAATTGCACGGGTCTGCGTTACAACTGTGCGTCCAATACGCTGATTTACCAGTCCAACGTGCGCGGAAGCCTTGACGAGGTGTCGCAGAGCGTGAAGGAAGCGGCGGTTGAAATCGACGTGCCGATCCTGCGGGACTCCTTCGTCGACAGCCTCAGCATCAATGGTGCGGCGCGCTGGACCGATTATAGCAACAGCGGCACCGTCTACACTTGGAAGGCTGGCCTCGAAGTCGCTCCGGTCGATGGGGTTCGTCTGCGCCTGACGCGTTCGCGCGACATCCGGGCGCCCACGCTGGTTGAGCTTTACGCGCCGCGTAACGTCAATCCGGCAGGTAACACCGACCTTCACTTCAGTCCGCCGGTCGTCGGCCAGATTCCGAACATTACGGACGCGAACCCTAATCTGAAACCGGAAGTGGCCAACACGCTTGCTATTGGCCTTGTGCTACAGCCGGCGTTCTTGCCGAACTTCAGCCTATCAGTTGATTACTACAACATCAAGATCTCCGGGGCGATCAGCAACATTCAGGGTCAGAGCATCCTCGTGCAGCAACTGTGCGAAGATTCGAACGGAACCTCTGAGCTTTGCAAACTGATCGAGCGTCCGCTGCCGTTCGCGAACAGAGACCCGGTCGCAAACTTCGCGACAGCCTTCTATTCGCGTCCGCTCAACGCGAACTCAGTCAGCACGAAGGGCGTCGACATTGAGGTGTCTTACGCCGCCGACGTTGGCCCGGGTAAGCTCTCGTTCCGCTCGCTGGCGTCCTACCAGCCCGAACTGCGCACCACGCAGGTTCTGCTCGGCGGAACGCCGCAGGAGGCGATGGGTGCCGACGAAAACCCGAAGCTGAAGATCACCAGCTTCCTCAACTACAAGTTGGACCGTCTTTCGGTTGGTCTTACTCATCGCTGGTGGTCAAGTGAGTATTATAACCCCAATCAAATTCCCGGGAACACGGCTAACGATTTCATTGTCGTCAACCTGGACGGCAAGGATCGCGTCCCGGCCTATGCGACAGTCAACCTGAACATCGGCTACGACGTTTCCGACAGAGCCAATGTGTATTTTGGCGTAACCAACCTGATGGATAAGCAGCCGACGCCGATCGGGCGTCTCGGCGGTCCTGCCGGCGTTCCGGGCCTTTTTGGTGGCTTCCGCAATGGCGAAGATACCATCGGCCGCTATTTCTCCCTCGGGTTCCGCTATCGCATGTGACCCCGAATTGGGGGGGCATCGGCTGATGCCCCCCAATTTTATTCAACCAATCTGGCCCCCCATGCTCGGCCGGACGGAGAGATGGATGAGACTTGGCAGGACTATCTTACTTCTAGGTGCCGCGACCTCGCTGATCGCTGGATGTGCGATATCCGATGGACCAACCGCACCCTCGGCCTTGGTTGATAGCAGCGACTGGCTACGCAACGGCGGCCCACTGGGAGACCATTTTTCTCCGCTTACCCAGATCAACGCCAGCAATGTTGGTAAGCTAGAGGTTGCATGGCAGGTAGACTTGGACGAGGGGCGTCTCCAGGCACAGCCGCTGGTGCTCGACGGGGTCGTTTACCTGCCTACGCCCAAGGGCAATCTGCTTGCCATCGATGGCGCCACGGGCGCGACCTTGTGGGAGTTCAAGACCGGCTTGCCTGAAGGCCAGCCTATTCGCGGTCTGGAAAGCCATGGCAGCGGCAGCGCGCGCCGGCTTCTCTTCGCTTCGCGCAATTTTATCTTTGCTATCGATCCTGCCACCGGCACCGCCATCCGTTCGTTCGGCGACAATGGCCGCGTGGATATCCGCGAAAACCTGCGGGGACCGGCCGAAGACAATGGCATGTACATCACGACGCCCGGCGTTGTGTTTGAGAATCTCTACATTTTCAGTGGCCGGGTCTCTGAGAGCACCCCGTCTTCTCCCGGCGACATTCGCGCAATCGATGTGATGACTGGCGAGTTCCGCTGGACTTTTCACACTATTCCCCATCCAGGAGAATTTGGTGTCGATACCTGGCCTAAGGACGCGCACCTTACGCAGGGTGGCGCAAACAGTTGGGCTGGCTCGGCGCTCGATGCACAGCGTGGCATCGTCTTCGTGGTCACCGGTTCGGCGGCCGACGATTTTTACGGCGGTAACCGCCTGGGCGACAATCTCTTCGCCAACTCACTAATTGCACTCGATGCTCGCACCGGCAAACGGCTGTGGCACTTCCAGGCCGTGCGCCACGACCTGTGGGACATGGACTTCAACTCGCCACCGGTGCTGCTCACGGTAAATCGTAATGGTCGGAAGGTTGACGCTGTTGCTGTTACCCCGAAGACTGGCTGGATATACATTTTCGACCGGGTGACCGGGGAGCCGCTGTTTCCGATTGATGAGGTAGAAGTACCGGCGAGCACTGTGCCCGGCGAAGTCGCCGCACGCACGCAACCGATCCCTCGACTGCCTGCACCTCTGGCGCGCACCCGAATCACGCTCGACGACCTGACCGATCGTACCCCCGAGGCTGCGGAATGGGCGCGAGGCGTCTATACGACGCTTAATGGCGAAGGGCGTCAGTTCGTTCCCATGATGCTCGAGAAGGACACTCTGGTCCTTACCGGGTTTGTCGGGGCCGTGAACTGGGGTGGTATGGCCGCCGACCGCAATGGCGTTCTTTATGCCAATGCTTCCGAGCTTCCCGGCATCAGCCGGATCGTCGAATCCTCGAGCCTTTTGGAAGCCGGTCTTGGCGAGCGCACGTACAGCCTGCAGTGTGCCGCCTGCCATGGTGCCCAGCGCCTTGGCGTGCCGCCGGATTTCCCTTCGCTGGTCGACATCGGTTCGCGACTGAGCGAGGAGGAGATCGCGCAGGTTATCGAGGGTGGAAAGGGGCGGATGCCAGGCTTCGGCAGTATGCCGGCCGAGACGCGCCGCCAACTCGTCTCGTTTCTGCTGACTGGGCGCGACACCGCGGGCGCGCGCGCGCCGTCGATCTCGTTGCAGGGCCGGTTCGCGCCCTCGCAAACGCGGTATACCTCGAACGGGAACCGCAACTTCGTCGACCCCGATGGTTATCCTGGCGTGAAGCCGCCGTGGGGCACGCTGAACGCAATCGACATGAACACCGGCGAGTATCTGTGGCGCATCCCATTCGGTGCGACCGATGGATATGGCACTCGGTTTGGCGGTCGTAACACGGGAGGCGCAGTGGTTACCGCAAGCGGCCTCTTGTTCATCGGCGCAACATCCGACCGGATGTTCCACGCCTTCGACACCCGCACCGGTCGGCTGCTTTGGGAGGCTGAATTATCAGCTCCGGGCGAAGCCACACCGGCAACCTACATGGTGGGCGGTCGCCAATATGTCATCATCGCCGCCTCCGACCGCGATGCGGGTGCGCCGGCTCCAGCCGCTAACGGTGGGGGGCTCGCCGCCGAAGGTGCGGGGCACAGCGCCGGACGGGCGGCTCCCTCGTCTGGCTCTAGCCCTCCCCGCAACAGGTTGATCGCATTCGCCTTGCCGAAGGATTGATGCGACTAATTTCCGCCCACGCGTCCGACAGGTTATCCCGGCTTTTGTCGGGAGCAGGCTCACCGATCCCAGCCGATCGGTGAGCCTGTCCATTTTGGCATTGAGCCTGAAGTCAGTCCCCGGTTTGGACTCCGAACGACCAAATGGTGGTGGTGCGATACGTTTCACCGGGCCGCAATTCGGTGGAGGGCCACTCGCGGTGATTGGGGCTATCGGGCAGGTGTTGCGTTTCTAGTGCGATTGCCGGGCCGAGCCGCAAAGGGCCGCCGCCCTCGGCGAGTACGCCGGCGCGACGGCCGGGGACATAGACTTGGATCGACGGCTCGGTGGTACGCAGTTCAAGCGTGCGGCCGCTGGTATCGTCTTCGAGACGCGCGGCAACCTCGGTCAAGCCGCCAAATCCTTCAGGAAAGACGTAGGAATGATCGAAATTCGCCAATTGGCCCGGGTTGGGTGGATTGGCCGATACCCGCGGGGCTGCGAAGACCTGATTCCGCGCACCGGACACGAGTTGGATCACCGGGGCTTCGTCTCGCAGATCGAGTTCGGTACCTGCAACTAGTCGCAGTTCGCCGCTCGGCATGCCGACCTCATCCTTTACTGCGATTCGGTCCGCCGCAAGTCGCAAGTGCTGACCATAAACCGAAGTGGTGCCGTTGCCATTGAGGTTGAAGTAGATATGGTTGGTGAGGTTGACGATGGTGGTCGCGCCAGTTGTTGCGACGAATTCCAGGTACAACTCATTCGTGTTGGTCAGGGTGTACTTGGCATCGATCACCAGTTCTCCAGGAAAACCTTGATCGGCATCTGGACTTACCAGGCGCAGGGTGACCGACGGAGTTCCCTCCTTTGCAGTCGAAAGCAGTTTCCAGATGCGCTTGGAATAGGGCGGGGGGCCGCCATGAAGGGTGATACCGTTCGTTCCGGGGTTGAGCGGATAGTGAACTCCGTCCAGCGTAAAGCCGCCGCGAATACGATTTGCGTAGCGACCGATATTGGCGTTGGCGTGGCCTACGGTCTCCCAGTCTTCGAGATTTGGAAATGCCAATACCACATTGTCCAGCTTCCCATGGCGATCTGGCACCCGGATCGCAGCGATCGTCCCGCCATAGTCGAGGATGGTGGCGGAGGCTCCGGAAGCGTTGATCAGCGTGTAAGCAGTGACTTGCTCGCCGTCAGTGGTTTGCCCGAAGGGCTCGACCCGAACTTCGCCGGCCTTCGCCAGGGCTGGATGAGTGACGGCCGCCATTGCACCAAGCATGACCGATACGAATCGATTGCACGTCAAGGCGTATCCATCTGTAGGCATCAAACCTCTCCTTCAAATTTTTATCGTGTAGATTGTTTCATCTTATGGAGATAAAATATAATAAAAACAAAGCGATATGATAAAAAATTTACCGAATCTCCGTTTTTCTACAATCGATTGCATACCCTGTCGATATCTGGCATCCCTTGATTCTCGCAATGATCCAACGGATCGCGCGGATGGCTGGCTTGGCTGACATGTCAAGGCGCGCCAAGGATTTGGGAAGAGTGGCAAGAGTTCTGGGGCGCCAAAAGCTGCTGAAGTCCGAACGTCTCGATGGCTTGCTGCTAAGTGGAGAGGTAGAAAGTTGCTCAAGGTTTTCAACGAATTCGAACGTCGTCCCGATCTGTTGGCGCGGTTCGACGCCCTGCTGTCGCGATATTCGATCTCCTGCGTTTTTGCCGACGTTATGTATCGGCAGAACGTCATGACTTCTGCAATCAAGCCCATCTTCAAGGCGAAGGCGACGGGGCAGGCAATCACGGTTCAGCTATCCGGCGGCGATCTGGTTGATCCGCTGAAGGCGCTCGAAATGGGGCAGCCGGGCGATGTCATCGTGGTGAACACCGGTGGCGATTGCGAAACGTCTGTATGCGGCGGGCTGATGGGCGGGCTCGCACAAAACCGCGGTATCCGTGCGATGATCATCGACGGGGCGGGGCGCGACGTGGACGAGCTCGAGGATCTCGGTTGGCCGATCTGGGTTCGCGCCATTGCCGGCCGCGGTACGCACACGATGTTTTCCGGGCGTAAGGAAGAGCTATCCATCAACGTTCCGATCACCTGCGGCGGCATCATCGTCAACGCCGGTGACTTCATTGTCGCCGACACAAATGCCGTGGTGGTGGTCCCCGCTGGCATTGCGGAAGAAACGCTGAACCTGGCTGAGGAGCAGGCCGAACGGGAGCAGCGTACACGCGAATGGGTGGCCCAAGGGAAGACGGTGGAGGATCTGCTGAAGGAATTCGGCCGCATATGAAACGCCGGTATTTACCGGCCCGGAATGGCTTGCCCTTCGAATAGGGCTGTGACGCAAACCGCACCGGAACAAAACGGGGGTGCGTCTACACGAGAGGATGCGGGATGGCTGGCGTGAAGTCGGACAAGGTCAAGAAAATCCAAACAATGGCGCTGTCGCTGTTGGTAATCGCGGGCGTAATCAATTACTTCGACCGGATTGCGCTATCGATAGCAAACCCAGCCGTTACGGCAGAACTTGATTTGACCGCAGCTGAGATGGGTCTGCTCCTGTCCGCCTTCTCGCTTCCCTATGCAATTGCACAGCTACCAATGGGGATACTGCTAGACCGGCTCGGTGCCCGGGTCATGCTGGGCGCAGGACTCATGCTCTGGTCTGTGGCGCAGCTGGCAAGCGGTCTCGTTCATTCGTTGCAGCACTTCTTTGTTGCTCGTGTGCTCCTTGGCGTCGGTGAAGCTCCTCAGTTCCCCGCCGGCGCCAAGGTTTTCAGCGAATGGTATGCTCTTTCCGAGCGCGGTAAGCCGACCGGCATCTTTGTTGCGTCAACCACCATAGCGCCGGCCTTGGCCCCGCCAGTGCTCACAATAATGATGCTCGCATTCGGTTGGCGGGGGATGTTCATCATCCTGGGCGTTGTGGGCATCCTCGCTGCCATCGGATGGTACGCAATGTATCGTGATCGACGCGATGTCGCGCTCGAGCCCGATGAGGTCGACTATCTCTCGGGGGTCGATCGCGTTGCCAGCGACGACAATCAAATGACCGTTTCGGAGTGGAAGAGCCTGTTTTTCAAGCAGACCACCTGGGGCATTGCGCTCGGTTTCATGGGCGTCATCTATATGGTGTTCCTATACGTCACCTGGCTGCCGGCCTATCTGCAGCAAGAGCGCGGCTTGAGCATCGCGGAGTCGGGTTGGGTGCTCATGATTCCCTTTATCGGCGGCACCCTTGGGCAGATCAGCAGCGGACTTGCCTCCGACAAGCTACTGGCACGTGGATTGTCGCCCATTGCGAGCCGCAAATGGCCGATCTGCATCGGGCTTGTCTTCGCTGCACTCTTTACAGTTCCCGCTGCTTTTACACCAAACCTCTCTCTGGCAGTCCTGTGCCTCACATTGGCGATGTTCTTCGTAAACCTTGCCAGCGGCGGCTCATGGGCACTCGTTAGCGTGGCGGCGCCGCGCCGGTTGGTAGCCTCGCTTGGCAGCATCATGAATTTCGGAGGGTATCTGGCCGGAGCGGCAGCGCCTCTCGTCACGGGCCTGGTCGTCGATAAGACAGGGTCCTTCGTGAACGCCCTTCTGATCAGCGCGGCTGTGGCTCTTGCTGGTGCGCTTGCGTACATTTTCATCGTCAAGGCTCCCATTGTCGATCCGGCCACCGAGCAGGAATCCGGCGGCCCCCTGGGGCCCGCCGAGCCCGCCAAATGATAACAAAAACACGTTCCGTGGAGACGAAGTAATGAAAGACCTTTCGAGAAGAAATTTCTTCGCAGGAGGTGCTGCCGCAGGGGTTGCCGGGGCCATGGCTTTCGGCCCGAGGCAGGCATTCGCACAAGGCAGCCCTGAGGCCTTTGCCGGTTCGGCCGGAGCATCGGGGAAGCCTGCTGGATTGCCCCCCGTCTGGGGTGAAGAATTTCTATATCAATGGAGCCCGCCCGAAAACCTCGAGCGCGACCTGACACCGGGGACGTCCACGATCCGCATGTCGTCGCAAATTCAGCCGCGCCTGGTGCCCAACGAGGCGACCGACTATGATGCCTATTTTGCCAATGTGCGTGCCCTCGGCTGGAGCGCTGTAGAAAGCGCTTCCACGAGTTGGACGGCAAACCGGATTTCCGACAGCAAGATCAGAGAACTCAAGGAAGCTGCGGCAAAGCACGACATCGTATTTTACGGTCTGCATTGTGCCGGAAACATCATTGCGCCCGATCCCGACGCTGATCGCTGGCAACGACATATTGTAGATTCCGTGCGCATGGCCGAGGAACTCGGTTGCGAACTCATCCTTACCCATGCGGGAAGCATGTATTCAAACCGCAACTGGGCTCATCCGAAGAACTGGAGCCGGGAAGCGTGGATGCGGTCGGTCGCAGCCTTGAAGCGCATCTGCAAGGACACGGCCGGCAGCAAGATCAAAATCGCGATTGAGGCGGTGAACACCGAGAGTGTCAACAACCCCTGGGCACATGCTCGCCTACGCGAGGATGTAGGTGATCCGCGCATCACCGTGGGCCTGGACATCACCAACATGGTCTACCCGGGCGTTGCCTTCCGGATGACCGAGTTCCTTAACACCACCTTCGATCTGCTTGAGGACCAGATTGCCTACGTGCATGCCAAGGACTTCGTTTGGAACTCGATGCTGCCCGGCATGAACTGGGCGATGAATGGCACCGGCAACATGGACTACGAGACGTTCCTGGTTCGTTTGAGCCGCCTTAAATCCGACCCTTACATGCTGGTCGAATTTCTCGATGACAATGAGGACTACGTCCAGGCTCAACGCAATATCCGGGCGATTGCCGCCAAGGTCGGCGTAAAAATTCACGGCACCCAACCGTAAGGAGCGAATAATGTCAAAGTTCCTTTCCTCGATGGGCGATCTCGCTGCCTTGCTGATTGCCTCCTTTTCGTTGGCGGGCAGTGCCATTGCCGCAGACCTCACCGGTAAATGGGTGCGCGATGGCGCCCAGAGCGATCAGGTTCCCAACCCGATGTATTGGACGACGCGCGGTGTCGATGCCGGGGGCCGTGGTGCGAACTCGACCATCGAGCTTGTCATCAAGCACGATGGTGACAAGCTGCAGATTGCCGAGACCAACGTGCCTCTGCGTGTGTTGACGGTCGATGGGCGACCACATGAGATGGCGACCGACACCGGGCTGCAGCGCGCGAGCGTCACCGCGGCCACACGGGGCGAGGCAGTCATCGTCGACTGGGTTCAGCCCTACGGTGGTTTGCCTGGCAATGTTGCGCTGGCGACCCATCAAACCTTTCAGTTGTCACCGGATGGCGCGACGCTGGTGGTGGTCACCACGCGCACCACGCCTGCTCGCCGGGAAAGCTACACCGAAGTTTATCGCAAGCAATAAGAACGCCAATGCAGTTCAAGCCGGAGCAGACCTTCGCTGATGTCGAGCGGCTGGCACGGGCAGGGCGCCTACAAGAGGCCTTCGGGCTGATGGTCGCCTTGGCCGAGCGAGACGAACCACTCGCACTGTTCACCCTTGCTAATTTCTTCTGGCAAGGTGGCCCCGTTGATCGGGACATCGTCAAGGCACATAGTCTGTTCGTACGAGCTTCGGCGGCGGGTCACGCCGACGCACATGCTTTCGTGACCAACCTGCTTGGCAATGGTGTGTTAGGCGAGCGCGACTGGCGGCAGGCGCTTGAGCGCCTCAAGGTCGAGGCGAACGTCGATCCATACCGCCGGTTGGCCCTGCAGGTGCTGCAGGCGATGGGGGTCGACAGCGAAGGCAATCCCGCTAGCCTGCCGACGGGCAAGCCTCTTTCGGACAAGTTGGACGTCGCCATCTTCCCGGCCCTGTTTTCTGCGAGCGAGTGCGATCTCGTCCTCGCGGCCGCAGAACAGCGTTACCAACCTTCCACGATTCACGAAGCTAATGGGCGAGAAGTCCCGCATCCGTTGCGATCGTCGACCGGTGCGCCTTTGCATTGGCTAATCGAGGATCCTGCTCTGCATGCGCTTAACCGTCGGCTCGCTGCAATTACTGGCACCATGTACGAGCAGGCCGAGCCGATGCTCGTTCTGCGCTATGCCCCGGGCCAGCAATACCGGCCTCACCTCGATGCATTGCCCGGTGTCGCTAACCAGCGGATCGTCACTGCACTCGTTTATCTTGATGACCTCTATCAGGGGGGAGAAACCGAGTTCCCGCACCTTGGATTAAAGGTAAAAGGCGAGCGGGGAGACGTGCTGATATTCCGCAATCTTGCGGCGGATGGCACGGCCGAACCGCTATCGGAACATGCCGGGCTGCCAGTAATCTCGGGCGTAAAGCATGTCGCCAGCCGTTGGATACGGCAAGAGAGCATGATCCCGCCCACGAGTTAAGGCTGCCGCGGGTCTCGGTGCTTACGCTCCAGCGACTTGAGCTTTTCGGCCACGACGCTTGGCAGGCCGGCGCGCCGGCCGCTGTGCACTGAGGTGGTGCCGGTTTGGCGGGCACCGACATAAGCTCATGGAGGCTGCCTCAGCGTCTCGTTCCAAGTCGATAGAACTGAGCCAACCCAGTGTCGAGTGACGGCGGGTCGGGTTATAGAAGCATTCGATGTAGTCGAACAGGTTGGCCTTGGCCTGCGTCCTCGTGCGATAAATTTTCTTTCCGGCATGTTCGGTCTTGAGCGATGAGATGAAGCTTTCCATGGCCGCATTTTCCCGGACATTGCCGGACCGGCTCAACGAGAAGGTCACGCCATTGTCGGCCCACGCCGTTGCGGCGGTCTCGGAGCTATGTTGCCCGAGACGCGCCACTCACATGGGAAAGAATGCGCCCCTTTCCACGTCATGCCGCCGTCGAGCACCAGCGTTGAGCCGGCATTGCCCGCCCCGCCGTGGCGATTCTGGAAGCTTTCGCGCAGCGACGTGCGCTGATCCGGCTTCATGGCACCGGGAACCTCGATCACGCCGCTCGGGGCCGCCCCATTGGCGAGAAAGGCCCGTGCGTGCCGATTGGCGAGGTCCACCGCCTCGACCGCGCTGGACGCCCTGGAGCGGCGCGACACGCCAATTCTGCCATCATCGGTGCGGTCGCGCAGGTGGATCACTTCCCCGGCGAGCAGGCGGCGCACATGGCCGCGCCCGTCCGCCACGTCATAGGCCAGTCGCCCACTCGACAGCTCGGCGACCGTCACCATCCCCCAGGGGATATAGGCGAGGCCGGCGAGCTGCCCATTGCCCGCGCGGACGATCTCGGCAAGGCCATTGCCGGTCAGTAGCGTGGAGGTGACCAGATGGCCGATGAACTCAGGCCAGGTCATGCCTGTATTGACGCCATGAACGGTCAGCCGGCGCAGCGGATGGCCCAGCGCCTCGATGCGATTGTCGCCCTCACGGCGATAGACCAGCGCCGGGATGCTGGCGAGGCTGTCCGCGATCACGTTCACGCAGCCCAGCACCGCGCTCATATTCTCGGCATAGCGGGCCGAGACGCCCGCATAATAGCCGATGCCGGGGGCGAGCGCCGCCCAGCTTGGATCATCTGCCGCGCGGCGCTCATAGCCCAGGCGGGAAAGGAAGCGGTCAGCCAATCGCACGGGCCACCTCCGCGAGAATGAGTGACCGGCGGCGGCGCAGGATATTGTCATCATGGCGACGGCTGCGCAGCGCGATTTCGGTATCAGGATAGGCAGGCCAGGACGAAACGACGCTGATTTCTTTCAGGTCGATCGTGTTGAGCGTGCGGGTTTCGCCGCTCCAGCTTTCGCCCCCCTTGGGCACCTTGAAGCCGAACGACATGCCGCCCAGGTCATCGCGCTGTGCCAGCGCCAGCACGTCGCGCCCGGCTGCCGTATCGGGCAGGTCGAGCGAGAAGGCGAGGCCCCGGCTGTCCTCGGTGAGCCGCAGCGTGCCCGAGCGGGTGCGGCCCAGCACCTTGCCGGGATCATGGTCGAGCAGCGCCAGCACGTCGCCCGCCAGCGCGCCCCGGAAGGCACCGGGGGCGATACGCTCGCGGAAGCCGCCCATGGCCGCCTCGCTGCCGAAGATGGCGGCATATCCCTCGATACGCCGCCCGGCGGTGCGAACCTCGGTGAAGGCCCGCCGCTCCATATCGCCCCCGCCGCTCATTTGGCGTCCTTGATCGCCGCGAAGCTGGCGACGTGACGAACGGCAGTATCGACGGTCGCCATCGCGCGGATGGAAACATTGGCCTTGCTGTAGGCGGTCGATTCGAACGGGTTCACGAGAATGTCGATCTCGGACCAGATGCCGATCAGCAATTCGGACCAGTCGCCATAGAGCACGGCGGAAAGGCCGGTGCCGCTGCCCTTGGTCAGATCGCTCGGCACGGAGTTGGAGAACTCCGCGCGCTCCCCAGCGAACACGGTGGGCAAGCCCATGTAATTGCCTTGGCCGTCCTTCAACTTGGTCGCCGCCGCTTTCATGGCAGGGGTAGAGAGGAAGGCGCGGCTGTTGGTGGGGGCGTTGAGAATATCGAGGGCGGCAATCAGGTCGCGGGCTAGGTTCAGGACTCATTGATTGAGCCAGAAGATGACGGTTGCAGCGATGCAGATTGCGGACATGAAGGTGTGGGCGCATCGATCATAGCGGGTGTGGAATGTTCTCGATCCGGTGGCGCTGGCGGTAGAGCGCGGTGTCGTGAGGGATGGGGACCTTGCGGTTGGCCTTTGACGGGATGCAGGGCGCAATGCCACGCTCGGCCAGAGTGGCACGGAACCAGTCGGCGTCGTAGCCCCGGTCGGCCAGCAGCGTCTTGGCCCTGGGCAACGCGTCGATCACCAGCGCCGCGCCCTTGTAGTCGCTCATCTGCCCTTCGCTGAGGAGCATGATCAGTGGTCGACCCTTACCATCGCAGACGGCATGGAGCTTGGAGTTCAGGCCGCCTTTGGTGCGTCCGATACGTCGGGGAACAGCCCCTTTCTTAATAGGCTGGCTGCCGTGCGATGCGCCTTGAGATGGGTGGCGTCGATCATAAGCTGATCTGGCTCGCCGCCTTTGGCTGCCAGCGCCGCGAATATCCTGTTGAACACGCCCATCCGGCTCCACCGGATGAACCGGTTGTAGATCGTCTTTGGCGGCCCGTATGCCGCAGGCGCGTCACGCCAGCGCAGCCCGTTGCGGATCACGAAGATGATGCCGCTGATGATCCGACGATCATCAACCCGCGGCACACCGTGCGACAACGGGAAATACGGCTCAATCTGCCGCATCTGCGCCTCCGACAACCAGATCAGATCACTCATGGCAACGTCTCCTCACGCTGCCATCGAATCAACTCATCACACGCTACGCAACCAATTAATGGGTCCTGAGCCTAAGTCGCTGCCATCCGCTTTTATTGGCCCTGCCTTTGTGCGTGTCCTATCTTGCGCAGCGGCGATCATATCACGCCGGAAGCGCCAATCCTTATATCCATAATAACCGATCGCCGCCGCTTCCAATGCCACAATCAGCGTGGTGAGATATCCCACACGATGAGGCCAGATCTTGGCTTTAGGCGACCACATAAATATCACATAGCAAGTTATTGAGCTTGTGTATTTGGCTCCTTTTGCGCTGTCCCCTCAGCCACGCTAAGAGGCGGCGATGGACAACCCGATCGCCGATGCCGTCGCCCGCGCCCGCCAATATTCGCCCTTCCTTGCGCGGCAGATCGAGGTCTATCCCGAGCTTGTCGCGCTGCTGGAGGCCGGGGAGGCGGAGGCGGCTTGGGAGACGGCGCGCGGGCTGGCGGCCCGTGAGCCGGCCGAGCGGCGGCTGCGTATCCGGCGGGGCGGCGTGGCGTTGGTCGCGGCCATCGCCGATCTGGCGGGGCAGTGGGATTTCGATCTCGTCTCGCGGCGGCTCTCGGACTTTGCCGATGAGGCGGTGGACGCAGCGCTGGCGGCGGCCTTTGCCGAGCGCTACCCCGATGAGGAACCGCGCGGGATCGCCGTGATCGCGCTTGGCAAGCATGGCAGCCGCGAGCTGAACTACTCATCGGACATCGACCCGATCCTGATCTTCGACCCAGCGACCATCCCCACGCGCGGGAAGGAGGAGCCGCAGGAGGCGGCGCTGCGCCTCGCCCGGCGGATGGTGGCGCTGCTCTCCGAGCGGACGGGGGATGGCTATGTCTTCCGGGTCGATCTGCGGCTGCGGCCATCGCCGGAAGTCTCGCCGATCATCCTGCCGGTCGGCGCGGCGATTACCTATTATGAGAGCGCGGCAGTCGGCTGGGAGCAGGCGGCGTTCGTGCGGGCGCGCGCGGCAGCAGGGGATATCGCGCTCGGGCAAAGCTTCCTTGCGGCGATCCGGCCGTTCGTGTGGCGGCGCAGCCTCGATTTCGGCGCGATCGACGCGATCCGCGACGTGAGCCGGCGGATCCGCTCGCATTATGCCAGCGGGCAGCGCTTCGGCCCGTGCTTCGACCTGAAGCGCGGGCGGGGCGGCATCCGCGAGGTGGAGTTTTTCGCGCAGGCCCAGCAACTCATCCATGGCGGGCGGAACCCGGATCTGCGCGCGCCGGCGACCCGCGATGCGCTGCGCGTGCTCCGCGAGGCAGGGCTAATCCCACCCGAAACCGTCGCGGGGCTCGATGCAGCCTATGTGATGCTGCGCACCATCGAGCACCGGTTGCAGATGGTGGACGACCGCCAGACGCACAGCCTGCCCGCCGACACGGCCGCGCTCGATACCGTCGCGCGGCTCGGCGGCTATGCGGACGGGGCGGCGCTGATCGCGGCACTGGCGCCCCATGTCGAGGCGACCGGGCAGATCTTCGATACGCTGGTGGGCGAGGAGGAGGCCGCGCAGCGGTTGCCCGATGATGCTGGCGGGCTGGCGGCGCGTCTTGCCGACATCGGCATTGTGGACATCGACCCGTTCGTCGCCCGCATTGCCCATTGGCGGGATGGCAGCCTGCGGGCGCTGCGCAGCGCCCCGGCACGCGACGCGCTGGAGGAACTTCTGCCCGGGCTGATGCGCGAGATTGCCCGCGCCCCGGCACCGATCAACGCACTCAACCGTCTCGACCAGGTGATCGCCGGGTTGCCGAGCGCGGTCAATCTGCTGCGGCTGCTGGTCGCGCGGCCGGCGCTGGCCGAGACGCTGGTGCTGATCCTCGCCCATACGCCGGTGCTCGCCGAGGCGCTGGGTCGCCGCCCGGCGCTGTTCGACGGGTTGATCGACCAGAGCGCGCTCGACCTGCCGCCCTCCGTGCCCGATCTGGTGGCGGACATGAGGCGCCGCGACACCAGCGAGGACTTCCAGGGGCGGCTCGACCATGTCCGCCATATCGTTGGTGAGCGGCGCTTTGCGCTGGGCGTGCAGATATTGAGCGGCGAGGTCGACCCGGTCGAGGTCGGCAAGGGCTATGCGCGCGTGGCCGAGGCGGCGGTGGAGGTGCTGGCGAGCGCGGCGGTCGCCGAGTTCGAGGCGGCGCATGGCCGTGTGCCGGGCAGCGAGCTGGTGATCCTCGCGCTTGGGCGGTTCGGCGGCGAACTGCTGACCCATGCCTCCGACCTCGATCTCATCTTCCTGTTCACCGGCGATTTCGAGGCGGAATCGGATGGACGGCGGCCGCTGGGCGGCACGCTCTACTTCAACCGGCTGGCGCAGCGCGTGGTCAACGCGCTCTCGGTGCCCACCGCGGCGGGCGCGCTCTACGAGGTGGATACGCGGCTGCGCCCCTCCGGCAATCAGGGGCCTCTGGCGGTCAGCTTCGAGAGCTTCGCGCGCTATCAGGCCGAGGCGGCATGGACGTGGGAGCATCTGGCGCTAACCCGCGCGCGACCAGTATTCGGATCGCCCGAGGCACGGGCGGCGCTGGACGCGATCATCATGACCACGCTCACCGCGCCGCGCGACCCGCAGGCGCTGCTCGCCGAGGCGGTGAAGATGCGGCGCGACATCGCCGCCCACAAGCCGCCGGCCGGGCCGCTCGACGTCAAGCTGGTGCCGGGCGGGCTGATCGACCTCGAATTCCTGATCCACGTCACGCAGCTCACCCACCGCACGGGTTTCTCGCCCAACCTCAACCATGCGCTGGACGCGCTGGTCCACGAGGGGCTGCTCGACCCGGCGTTGCCCGAGGCGCATGCGCTGCTGGCGCGCTACCTCATCGTGTCGCGCCTCGTCACACCGCAATCGACCGAGCCGGCGGAGGAAAGCCGCTGGCTGGTCGCCAAGGCCTGCTTCGCGCGCGACTGGGCCGATGTGCTTGCCCGAATCGAGGCGGGGCGGCAGATCATCGGCACCAACTGGAATGCGTTGGCCGAGCAGGCCGCGCCGGCCGATCAGGCGGAAGGATGATGGCATGCTGAGCGAAGGCGATACACTCCCCGACGTGACCCTGATCGGTGCCGATGGCGCGCCGATCCGCCTCGCCGATTATCGCGGCAAGCCGGTGGTCGTCTATTTCTACCCCAAGGCAGACACGCCCGGCTGCACGACCGAGGCGATCGACTTTACCGGGCTGATCGACGCGTTCGGCGCGCTCGGGGTGCCGGTGGTCGCCATCTCCAGGGATACACCCGCGAAGCTTGCCCGCTTTGCCGACAAGCACGGGCTCGCCGTCACGCTTGCGTCGGATGGCGACGGCAGCGTGTGCGAGGCGTTCGGCACATGGGTGGAAAAGAGTCTCTACGGCCGGCGGTATATGGGGATCGCGCGCGCCACCTTTCTCGCCGATGCCGGCGGGCGGATCGTGCGGGTGTGGCCGAAGGTCAAGGTGAAGGGCCACGCCGCAGAGGTGCTGGAGGCCGTCAAGGCGCTGTGATGGCCGGAGCGGTCGGCGCGGCCATCGTCCTCACCGCGCTGGTTACGGCGTTTCTTTCGGGCATAATCGGCATGGCGGGCGGGCTGGTGCTGATGGGCGCGCTCGCCCTGCTCCTGCCCGTCTCTGCGGCCTTCGTAACGCATGGGATCCTGCAGCTTGTCGCCAATGGTTGGCGTGCTGCGCCGCATCATCGTCATGTGGAATGCCCCTCATTGGCATGTTTGCGCTGGCATCGGCGCTGGCCGCCTTGATGGTCGTGGCGATCGGATTCGTTCCTTCGCGACCGCTTCTGTTCCTGCTGCTCGGGCTGGTGCCGCTACTGGTCTGGCTGCCGCGCGGCTGGATCCGGCTCGATGCCTCGCGGCCGCCGCAGGCGCTGCTCGCGGGGCTGCTCGTCACGGGGCTGAACCTCAGCGCGGGTGTGGCGGGCCCGCTGCTCGACATCTTCTGCGTGCGCACCGCGTTGACCCGCCACCAGATCGTGGCGACCAAGGCTGCGACGCAGGTTTTCAGCCATTTGGCGAAAATTGCGGTCTATGGCATACCGCTGCTGGCCAGCGACGAGGCGGGCCTGCCGCCCGGGTGGGTGTTCGCCGCCGCCATACCGCTTTCCATGCTGGGCACAACGGCAGGCGGATGGGTACCCAACCGGATCAGTGACCGCAGCTTCAAACGCTGGACAGCGTGGATCGTGACGGTCATGGGCGCACTCTATCTCGTCAATGCAGGGCAGACGTGGCAGTGAGCGAACCAGGGCAGAACACGGACGTCGGGACGGCATGCGTGTCCGTGCTGCAATGCAGCGATCCGCGCGCCAAGCTGATGGCGGCGCGCAAGGTGGCGCGCGACTGGCGGCTGGGGCGATTGGCCCATCGCTTCGATACCCCGCCGCCCGATCGCCCAGCGCGGCCGGACCGCCCTGAGCTGTTGCCGCCGGCCCGCATGCCCCGCCGCGGCAAGGGGGGATCAGAGCGGGCGCGCATCGCGATGATCCATGCGCTGGCACATATCGAGTTCGTCGCGATCGACCTGGCGTTCGACCTGGTCGCGCGGTTTGGCGCGGGCTTCCCGCCGGCGTTCGTCGACGACTGGCTGCGAGTCGGCGCCGACGAAGCGATGCATTTCGCGCTGCTCGCCCGCCGACTGGCCGAACTGGGCAGCCATTATGGCGCGCTGCCAGCGCATGACGGGCTGTGGGAATCGGCGGAGAAGACCGCCCATGATCCGCTCGCCCGCATGGCAATCGTGCCGATGGTTCTGGAGGCGCGCGCGCTGGATATCACTCCGCAGACAATCGAGCGTTTTCAAGCGTTTGCTGACCATGGTACCGCGCGGATGCTGAGCCGAATCGTCGATGACGAGGTACGGCACGTGGCGGCGGGGACGAGATGGTTCCGCTGGGCGACGAACAGAGCGGGCCTAAACCCCGAAAAAACGTACCAAATGCTGGTTCGGGAGCATTTTCGCGGCGGCCTGAAGCCTCCGTTCAACGACTCGGCGCGGAGTCAGGCCGGTTTGACGCGGGAATTCTACGCGCCTCTTGCGACTTAACCGTTTCTTCGCTCGAAAGTTCCCAACAGCACCTTCGTGCCGCAACAAAAATATTTCCTGGGCCCATCCGGCGGGTCCGAAATTGGGGTCCGCATGAGCCAGTTTTTTGCCGTCACAACGATCACGGACGGCGTCGTGAAATTTGCAGGTCGCCTGATCGCCGCTGCCGCGCTGCTCGTCGCAGCACCCGCGGTCGCCGCTGACCGCAGCAACGACGCGCAGTTCGCCTCGCTGTTCGCCGCCTGGCAGCAGATGGAAGCCCCCACGCAGCAGGACGCCCGCACCAAGGCTTCCATCCCCTCGCGCCAGCCGGTTGATAATGTGGCGCTCAGCTCCAGCTTCGGCAGCCGCTCGGACCCTTTCAACGGCCACCGCCGCATGCATCAGGGCATCGACATTCCGGGGCCGCTCGGCACGCCGATCTACGCAACGGCTGACGGCGTGGTGCGCCGCGCGCAGTGGGCCAATGGCTATGGCAACCTCGTCGAGATTAGCCACGGCAATGGTCTCGAGACCCGCTATGGCCACCTGTCAAAGATCATTGCCCAGCCCAACGAGCGGGTCCGCCGTGGCCAGCTTATCGGCCTGATGGGCTCGACCGGCCGCTCCACCGGCAGCCACCTGCATTATGAAGTGCGCATCGCCGGTAGCGCCGTGAACCCGATGCCCTATATCCATGGCACGAATTATGAGCTGGCTCTCGCCGAGGCGAAGGCTCACAATGATCGTCAGGTTGCGATGGGTGGTCCGGAAGCCCGCAAGAGCACCGACAACCGCGACCGTTGAGGACGTGACCGCGCAACGCGGTTTCCCATTATAAGCAGACCTTCCCCCGTTGGTTGAACGGGCACGCCCCGCCTTGTCCCGACGGTTCAGCGGGCCTATCTTGCCAAGCATGGACATCGCCCTCTCTCCCGCCGCCGCAGCTCGTGTCGCCCAGATCGCCGCACGGCAGCAGAAGCCCGCCATTCTCCGCCTCGCCGTGGAAGGGGGCGGGTGCTCGGGTTTCCAGTATCGCTTCGGCCTCGCCGATGCGGCCGAGGCGGATGATGTCACCGTCGAAACCGATGGTGTGACGCTGGTGGTCGATTCAATGAGCCTCGATCTGGTGCGCGGCGGGACCGTGGACTTCGTCGACAATCTCGGCGGCGCCTCGTTCAAGGTCGAGAATCCCAACGCCACTGCCGGCTGCGGTTGCGGGACCAGCTTCTCCGTCTGACGCTGTGCGGCTGGCGACTGATGGGTCGATCCGGTTGAAGCAGAGGCTGAGGCGTGCCCGTGCTTGCCGTGAGGATATGGTCCGCTAAGAGGAACGGCAAACCCTCCGGCAATCGAGGTTGCTTCCCATGCGCATCGCTACCTTCAATATCAACGGCATCAAGGCGCGGTTGCCCCGCCTCGTTGAATGGCTGACCGAGACCCAGCCCGACGTCGCCTGCCTTCAGGAAATCAAGACGCAGGACGAGGGCTTTCCCATCAAGGATATCGAGGCGGCAGGCTATGGCGCGATCTGGCATGGGCAGAAGGGCTTCAACGGCGTCGCCATTCTCGCGCGCGGAACGACGCCGGTGGAGGTGACCCGTGGGCTGGAGGGCGAGGCGGAGGACGAGCACAGCCGCTATCTCGAAGCCGATGTCAACGGCGTCCGCATCGCCTCCATCTACCTGCCCAACGGCAACCCGGTGCCCGGCCCCAAATTCGACTACAAGATCCGGTGGATGGCGCGGCTGCGGCGGCGCGCGGCGCAGATCTGGGCGGAAGAAGTGCCGGCGGTGCTGGCCGGCGACTACAACGTCATTCCCTTCGACCGCGATGTCTGGAAGCCCGAGGCGATGGCGTCCGATGCGCTGATGCAGCCGGAGAGCCGCGCTGCTTACAAGGCGCTGCTTGGCGATGGCTGGACGGACGCGCTGGCGACCCGCCATCCGCAGGGCGGCGTGTGGACCTACTGGGATTATCAGATGAACGCCTGGCCGCGCGACGCGGGGTTCCGCATCGACCATCTGCTGCTATCCCCCGCCGCGGCTGACCGGCTGGTCGATGCGCAGGTGGACAAGGTGTATCGCGGGCGGGAGAAAGCCAGCGACCATGCGCCGGTGTGGGTGCGGCTCAGGGATTGAGGAGAGGAGACGACTGATCCGTCACAAAGCAGGGGTGCGGGGCGCAGCTTGTCATGGATTGGTAGCAGGGGGCGTGTAGCTCAAAGTCCATGATACGGCGACTTTGCCAAAGATGGCGCCATCGCAAGCAATTGTTCGACCTCCGGCTGTGGGTCGCGTTTCCTCCCGATTCCTGGACCCAGTTGCGATTAATGCAGAGACGAGAACAAGCGCCAGACCCCTCCTGCCATTGCGACGAAGCGCTCACGAGGGAATTGGCCTAGATTTGCCGCATAGTGGCCCAAAGCCGCCAATAGATGAATTTGGCTTGCCTGGCCTCCGCCCAGTGCCGTCTCATGGATGGCAAGCTCGCGCCGCATGATCCGAGAAGGGATCTGGAGCGACTCGCCGAGCCGTATCAAATCATAGATGCCGTAACCGCGCAGCTGACTCCCCCCCCAATCTATCACGCACAAACTGCCATCGTCCCTCCGGAGCAGGTTGCCGAACCATAGATCGCCATGCATGGGGATGTGATGGACGGTGAGCGCGCCGCTCCCCAGCATTGCAAGGCCGGACCGGGCGGCGCTCGCAATATCCACGCTTAACCCTGGCGTCTCCGCAAGAGCCGTCAGTCGGGAGGAGAAGCTGGGGACGGTGTCTTGCGAGCGCGGAGCGGCCAAAGAAGCAAGGTCGCGCAACCATGCGAGGACGGCGCCGCGGATACGAAAACTGTCGATCCGTTTCCAAACGCGTTTACTGTTAAGCGGGTGCATGCGTGGGACGACCATGAAGGATCGTCCATCGAGAACTCCTTCGGCTGACAGCGTCGGAAGGACGTGCCCGCACGCCTCGAGACTCTGCTGCATCAATTTGATGGCGGACGCCTCGATCTGCACGCTTTGAGGGAAGACCTGCGGAGAAAGGTAAAGAACATATTCGCCATCTATAAGATATATCGCGTTACTATCTGAAATATCGGTGAATGGGCGAAGCAAATATGCCCGGCAAGGCTGCTCTACACCGTAAATTTCTCTCGAAATAACTTTGAGGTGACGCTCTCCAAGTTTCAAAAAACGCTCCATTTCGTTTAATTAATCCAGGTATTGGCTCTTTTTGTGTTCAATTCTAACAGACTTCGGCGGAGACAAGTTCAATCGTTTTGACAAGGCGATGAATATCAACTGTCAGACCGCCACCTCTCGCCTGAGCTATCACGTAACCGAAGCGTATACCCGCAGCCTCCGCCGCTGATTTATGTGCCGTGCTAAATCTGTTCGAGGGTTGGATCGCGATCATTGCACCCCCAGCCGGCATGGCCAGTTGAGCGTGCGCGAGAGCCGAGCCTTCTACCGCAATGACGATCCGGGCATGGCTAAGAGCCCCATGGATTTCCGCCGCCGACATATCTTCGGGGTTGATGATGGCGACATCAAGCGAGCGCAGCGCCGCTTGTACTGCCGGACCATTCTGGATCCCACGTCCCGTGGCCGCGAGCAGGCCACGACCCAGATAGACCATCTTTGGTCCGGACACGTCCGCTCGCGCCCTCATACGGGCGCGCAATTCGAGAAAGCGGCGTACATGATGTTGGTTGTACCCTCTGTCGTCGACAAGCAGCATGTTTTCGATATGTGCGATAGTGGGCACGTGGGCGTGCAGCCCTAACAGGCTCCTGTAACCTTCCTCGTGAATGCGCATGGGATGGCGCTGGTTGATCGGCTCCAAGCCGAGTTCCGACGCCAGCAACTCCTTCGCGAGCGCGTCGCATAGCCACCGACCGAAGAACAGGTCCGAGCCGATATCAGCGCAGATCATTGCGTTCGGATATTCTTCAGCTCGATCGAGGATCAAGGGGCGCCGACCACATGATGCGATCGTTTCAAAGCCACCCCGGACATAAACCGTGCCATCGGCGAGAAGGGCATTGCGGTAGCGATAAGCTATCGTCGGCAGATGACGACGCAGGCCCCCTTGGACGATGGCCGCTTCTTCGTTGAGGGACGTATAGTCTCTTGTTTTTTTGATACGATCAAACTCGTCCGGAAGAGCCAAAGCCGGCATTTCCTCCACATCAAGGCCGGGCGATATCTGTATCCGCTCGTCCGCCAGCTCCGGGATCGGGATGGTCAGATGGATCTTGGATCGTAAGCGCTGCCATGTGGGAGCTGCGGAAAAGATTAAGCGCACAAGCCCTCCACATGCTTCCTGTCTCTGACAACGCAACAAGAGAGCATAACTCCAGCGAACCAGAGGAAATCGATCGCGGGGGCAGGATGCGCTATCGGCCCATTATTAGGAGCCCCGGCCGTGCTGCGTGAGGCGCTCCCGCTTGACGGGGCATGTCGAGACAGGGGTGCCATCAACTCACCGGCGCCCGCCGGCGATAGCTGAGCGCCTCGGCGATGTGGATGCGACCGACCGTCTCCGCTTTGGCGAGATCGGCGATGGTGCGGGCGACGCGCAGGACGCGAGTGTAGCCGCGCGCGGAGAGTTTCATGGTGGCGGCGGCTTCTGCGAGGAGGGTGCGGCCGGCGTTGTCTGGCGTGGCGATGGCGTCCAGCGCATCGCTGCCCAGTTCGGCGTTGGTGCGGGCACCGTTGCAGCGGCCTGCGCGTGCGGTCTGGAGGGCGCGCGCGGCGGCGACGCGGGTCGCGACCTGTGCGGAGCTTTCAGCCGGCGCGGGGCGGACGAGATCGGCTGCCGAAAGCGCGGCGACCTCGACATGCAGGTCGATCCGGTCGAGCAAAGGACCGGAGACCTTCGCCTGATAGTCGGTGGCGCAGCGCGGCGCACGCGAGCAAGCCAGCGCCGGATCCGCGAGATGGCCGCAGCGGCATGGGTTCATCGCGGCGATCAGTTGGACGCGCGCCGGATAGGTGACATGCGCATTGGCGCGGGCAACGCTGACCGTGCCCGTTTCCAGCGGCTGGCGCAGGCTGTCCAGCACGGCGCGCTGAAACTCGGGGAGTTCGTCGAGAAACAGCACGCCCAGATGGGCGAGGCTGACTTCGCCCGGCTTCACCCGTAATCCGCCGCCGACAAGGGCGGCCATGGAGGCGCTGTGATGCGGCGCGCGATAGGGGCGGCTCTGGCTGATGCGCCCGCCCGAGAGCGTGCCTGCAATGCTGGCGACCATCGAGACCTCCAGCGCTTCGGCGGGGGAGAGCGGCGGCAGGATGCCGGGCAGGCAACTCGCCATCAGCGATTTGCCGGCGCCGGGCGGGCCGACCATCAGCAGATTATGGCCACCGGCTGCGGCAATCTCCAGCGCGCGGCGAGCGACCTCCTGCCCTTTGACCTGCGCCAGATCGGGGAGGGGCGGCGGCGGTTCCGCCTCGCCCGGGGCCGGGCGGGGGAGGACCGTCGCGCCCTTCAGGTGGTTGATGAGGGTGAGCAGATCCGGCGTGGCGAGGACCCCGTCCGACCCGGCCCAGGCGGCTTCGGCCCCCTGGGCGGCGGGGCAGATCAGAGTAAGATCGCGCGCCGCGGCATGGAGCGCGGCGAGTAGCACGCCCGGTACCGGCGCGAGGCGGCCATCGAGCCCCAACTCGCCGACGACGAGATGATCGCCAAGATGCTCGGCATCGACCACGCCCATGGCCGCGAGCAGCGCCAGCGCGATCGGCAGGTCGTAATGCGAGCCTTCCTTGGGCAGGTCGGCCGGCGAAAGATTGATGGTGATTCGCTTGGGCGGCAGCGAGAGGCCGATCGCGGCGATGGCATTGCGTACACGCTCACGGCTTTCCGCCACCGCCTTGTCCGCCAACCCGACGACGATGAAATTGGGCAGGCCCGCCACGAGCTGGCACTGCACCTCGACCGGTCGCGCCTCCAGCCCGAGGAACGCCACTGTCGCCACCGTTGCGATCACGATCCGTTCTCTCCCCCCCGCACCGTCGATAGGCGCGGGTGCCGGGCGGAGTCGAGCCTATTCTTTTGGTGGCAGCTTCTCCGGCATCATGAAAAGCGTCGGGAACAGCGCGATCAGCGCTGGGTCGCCCTCTGCGGTCAGCGCACCCGCTTGCGCCAGTTGCGCGAGTGGCACGTTGCCATGAATATAGGCGCCGAGGCCCGGCGCCGTGCCGGTGAACACCAATGCGGCATCAGCCGGCTCCTCGCGGGTGATGGCGATCTGATCGCCCTTGAGGTGCCCCCGGAAGGCGAGCTCGCCGAACCGGAAGCCGACGACGAAATCGAGCGCCTGCGTTCGCTCGGGCACGATGAGCGTGCGTAGCGAGAGCATGATCGACACCGGACTGATCGGCAGGGTGGGATCGTGCAGCGGTGAGCGCGCGGCCCAACGGCCTAGCTCGCGGATGATGATTTCCGCCTCATAACCCCAGTCAGTCAGGCCGTAAACCTGTACGTTAGCCGGCGGCGGCAGGCTGGTCTTTTCGACGACGCCGCGCGCCTCCAGTTCGGTGAGGCGCTGGGTCAGCACGTTGGCGCTGAGACCTGGCAGGTCGCTTTTGAGGTCGCTGAATCGGCGCGGACCGAACATGAGCTCGCGTACGACAAACAACGCCCAACGTTCGCCAAGCAATTCAAGGCCATGCGCTGTGCCGCAAGCGTCATCATAGCGACGGTGTATCCGGCCTGAAGATTGATTAGTTGTTTTTTCTAACTTCATAGTTGTAATATGTAACCAATTTAGGCAGGCTTATCAAGCGCAGGGCGAATCGTCCCGTTCGAAGGCTGCAGGAGAGGAAGTGCGATGGACAAAATGATTTTCGTGAATTTGCCGGTGAAGGACCTCAGTCGCTCCATCGCCTTCTATAGCGCCGTCGGTGGTGTACAGGACAAGCATTTCAGCGACGATACGGCCGCGATGATGCGCCTTTCAGACACGATCTGTGTGATGCTGCTCACCCATGAGCGGTTCAGCGGGTTTACTCCGCGCCGGATTCCAGACGCGCACGAGACCGCACAGGTGCTGTTGGCGCTCTCCGAGGAAAGCCGCGCGGCGGTGGATGCGACCGTCGCCCGCGCGGCGGCGGCCGGCGGCACGGCCGATCCCAATCCGGTGCAGGACCACGGCTTCATGTACGGCCGCAGCTATGCCGACCCGGATGGACACATCTGGGAAACCGCGTGGATGGACATGGCCGCTGTGATGGCATCGCAGGAAGCCGCCGCCGGCTGAGTCGGTCAGGCTGCGCGCGACCGTCGATGCCATCGCCGTGCCACGTGTGCCGCCCCGGCGGGTGGAGGATGCCATGCCATGCAAGGGTGACCCCGCAATCGAAAGTGATGGCCTCCTCGGGAGGCCGCCGCTGGCGCGTGGGCAGATGTCCGCCGTGCGTGTGCGCCGGACTGCCGTGCCGCTGCATCTGATCACTTATGTCGCACGAGGCCAGTTCGCTCCGCGTTCCAGGCCGCGCTGGCGGCGCCGATGGGCGATTCGTGCCCGATGAGGAAGGAGTACCGAGATGACCTATGTTGATGGATTTCTCTGCCCGGTAAAGCCGGGCCGCAAGGCCGATTACATCGCCATGGCCCAGGCCGCGGCGCCGATCTTTGTGGAACATGGTGCGCTGCGCGTGGTCGAAACTTGGAACGACGATCTGATGGTCGGCAAAACCAACGATTTCCGCACGGCCGTGCTCGCGGAAGAGGGAGAGGATGTGGTCTTCTCGTGGATCGAATGGCCGGACAAGGCAGCGCGCGACGCCGGCTGGGAAAAGTGCATGGCCGACCCGCGCATGAAGGGCCCGGAGGACAATCCGATGGCGGGCGCGCGCCTGATCTACGGGGGCTTTTCCGCCATTCTCGACCGGAGCGCCTGACCGGCCCGATCCGCCGAACAAAGGAGAGACGAGATGACCAACAAGCATGGCGAATTCATCTGGTACGAGCTGATGACCACGGATCTGGACGCGGCCCGCGCCTTCTACGGGCCGGTCGTTGGCTGGATGATCGGCGCGAAGAGCGGCATGCCGGGCATGGATTATCGCATCATCGACGCGCCCGACGCGAGCGTAGGCGGGATGCTGGCGATCGACGAGGAGATGGCCTCGCAGGGCGCCAAGCCACTCTGGTTCGGCTATATCGGCGTCGACGACGTTGATGCGACCGCGGAGGCGATCAAGGCGCGGGGCGGGCACATTTTCGTGCCGCCCACCGATATACCCGACGTCGGCCGCTTCGCCATGGTGAGCGACCCGCAGGGCGCGCCCTTCTATGTGATGCGCGGCGCGGTGGACGGGACCAGCACCGCCTTCTCGCCCGACGCGCCGGGGCACTGCTGCTGGAACGAACTGGCGACGCCGGATCAGGATAGCGCCGACGCCTTCTATGCGGCGATGTTCGGCTGGACCAACCCGGAGTCCATGCCGATGGGGCCGATGGGCGACTATCGCTTCCTCAACGCCGGCGACATACGCATCGGCGCTTCCATGCGGGGGGAGGGTGAACCGCGCTGGCAGCCCTATTTCGCCGTGCCATCCATCGCCGCTGCGGTCGACGCAGTGAAAGCCCATGGCGGCCGCATCGATCAGGGGCCGCACGAGGTGCCGGGCGGCACCCACATCGTCGTCGGCACCGATCCCCAGGGCGCGCGGTTCGCGCTCGCCGGCAAACCATAAGGAGGCACGCCATGCCAATCGATCCCATCACGCCGTGCATCTGGATGGATGGCACGGCCGAGGAGGCCGCGCGCTTCTACGTCTCGCTTTTCCCGGATTCCCGGATCGACCACATCAGCCACTACACGGCGGATTCCCCGTTCCCGCCCTATTTCAAAGCCGGCACGCCGATGCTTGTCACCTTCACGCTCGCCGGGCGGCCGTTCGCCACGCTCAACGGGGGGCCGCAATTTCCGCAGAGCGAGGCGGTGTCCTTCGTCGTGCCCGTTGCCGATCAGGCGGAACTGGACCGGGTGTGGGACGGGCTCATCGCCGATGGCGGCGCGGAGAGCATGTGTGGCTGGTGCAAGGACCGCTACGGCGTCTCCTGGCAGGTTGTCCCGCGCATGCTGCTCACCATGCAGGCGGAGGGGCGGCCCGAGCAGGTCGCGCGCATGAATGAGGCGCTGATGACGATGCACAAGCTGGACCTCGCGGCATTGCAGGCAGCCTATGCGGGAGAAACGGCGGCATGAGCTATGCCCTCTATGCTCACCCCTTCTCCTCCTACTGTTGGAAAGTGCTGATCGCGCTCTACGAGAAGGACCTGCCCTTCGATTATAAGATGGTCGAAGACCCCGAGGCGGTAACTGCGTTGCGCAGTTACTGGCCGCTCGGCAAATTCCCGGTGCTGGTCGACGAGGGTGGTCCCGCGCCGGTGCCGGTGATCGAATCGACCACGATCATCGAGTATCTCGACCTGCGGCATTACGAGCGCTCGCCGCTGATCCCGGCCCATCCCACCGACGCGCTGGACGTGCGATTCATGGACCGCATGTTCGACAATCACGTCATGACGCCAATGAACGCGATCGTGCAGGAATATCTCGTCGATCGCACTGCGCCAGACCGGGGACGGATCGAAAAGGCGGAGCAGGCGCTGGATACCATCTACGCCTGGCTGGACGCGCGCCTGGCCAAGGGGCCGTGGGCCTGTGGCTCCGGCTTCTCGATGGCCGATTGCGCCGCAGCCCCGGCACTGTTCTACGCCGACTGGGTGCGGCCGATCCCGGACAAGCACGCGGCGCTACGGGGCTATCGGACCCGGCTCAATGCTCACCCTTCCGTCGCGCGCTGCATCGAGGAGGCGCGGCCTTATCGCGGTTACTTCCCACCCGGTGCCCCCGAGCGCGACTGACCACTCTACCCATTGGAAAAGGATGCCATCATGACCGACCGAACCGACAGGACGCTCAGCGTCACCACCTATATCGATGCTGCTCCGGACAAGGTCTGGCACGCCATGACCCAGCGGCAGGAGGAATGGTGGTGTCCGCGCCCCTGGAGGGTCGAACTTGTCGAACAGGATTGGCGCCCCGGCGGTCGCGTCGCGATGATCATGCGGGGACCGGACGGAGAGGAAATGCCCAACGAGGGGGTGTTTCTCGACGTCGTGCCGGGCAAGCGCTTCGTCTCGACCGATGCCTTTACCGCCGACTGGGTGCCGGCCGGGCCGTTCATGGTCGGCATCTGGGAGATCGAGCCGGAGGGGGCGGGCACGCGCTACACGGCCTCCGCCCGTCACTGGACCGACGAGGCCTTTGAACAGCACAGGTCGATGGGTTTTGAGCAGGGTTGGGGGGCCTGCGCCGCACAACTCAAGGCACTGTGCGAGGCATAGGCCCGGGCCCAGTCGCCACTTTTCGCTCCTCGGGTTCCTGCCGGTGCAGGACCCCGAGGCGCTCCAGCCGGTGCTCAGCCCGCGGGAGCCATGGCCCCTTCGAGCAGGGCGGCAATCTCATCGGAGGGTCGCACGTCGGCGAAGAGGAACAGCATGTTGTTGAGCGTGGCGTTGTGCTCGGCGTCGGTGAGCGCGGCGTTGGCGTCCGTGGCGAAGAGCACGCGATAGTTGAGCTGCATCGCATCGCGCGCGGTAGATTCGCAGCAGCAGTTAGTCAGCGTGCCGCTGATGATGACGGTGTCGATACCGCGCGCGCGCAGCTCCGCATCGAGATCGCAGGTGCCGGGGATGAAGGCGCCGAAACGCCGCTTCTCGATCGTCCGGTCCCGGCTCTCGTCCACGTCCAGCGCGGGCCAGAGGTTCCAGTAATGCGCGCCGGGTGTGAAGGCGTCCTGATGGTCCTTGGCGATGTCGCTCGAGAAGCGCGAATAGAAGCTCGACCAGGATGAGAGATCACCCACCGGCGTGGTGAACTGAACGAAGTAGTTCTGCCCGCCGGCCTCGCGCACGGCCCGGCTGATGTGGTTGATCGCGGGCACGACCTCCTTGGCGATCGGTACCTCGACCGGGGCGCCTTCCTCGACGAAGCCGTTCTGCATGTCGATGATGAGATGCGCGGTGCGGGCCGGATCGACCCGGTCGATGACGTGCAGCTGGCCGCCACGGGCGGCCGTGAGCCGCGCTACCAGATCGGGGTCGAGCATAATCTTGTGCATGGCCATCTCTCCTTTGCGGCGCGCCCGGGCCGCTGCCGGACGCTGTTCGCGATGAGCATAAGCGACCCCGGGGCGCCTGCCAATGGTAGCCGGTGGTTGAGCCAGCCCACCATGATGGTTCCAATTCCATTTCAACAGGCTACAAGCATAGCCATAATCGGTGGCAGGGGAGGCGGGATGGCTGCGCGAGCAGACGGCAGGGATGGGGATCACGCTCGGGGTGAACGGATCGGCGATTTCGAATCCTGGGCCGACCATTATGATAGCTTCTATCCAGCGGGGACGCGCCTGGACCGGGAATATCGCCTCTCGCGGTTGCTGGTCATGGCTGGCCGCTCCTGGATCACCCACATCGACAACCGGTTGCGCGCGGAGACCGGGCAGACCCGGGCGCGCTGGCAGGCGCTGTTCACGCTCGCGTTCGGACCGCAGCCGGCGACGTTGACCGATATTGGCCAACGCCTGTTCGTGCAGTGGCCGACACTGGTGCGGGTGGTCGAGGGATTGGTGGCGGACGGACTGATCTCTCGCGTGGACAATCCCCGCGACGGTCGCTCGAAGCTGATCTCGCTCACCCCGGCGGGCGTGGCGATGGTAAAGCGGATCCAGCCGATTCTCGACGAAGAGCGGGCCGCCGTGCTCGCCGATCTCGACGATGCGGAGCTGGAACAGTGCGCTGAACTGCTGCACCGCATTTTCGCCCGCGTCGCCAGCGTGTGATCGGCCGCCTCTCTGAATTTTCCCGATAGCGCATGGCCGCGCGTGCTGGCATCAGCGGGCCATGCCCACCATTGCGCTGCTCTTCGCCTCCAATGTCCTGATGACCATCGCCTGGTACTGGCATCTCAAGGGCGGCATGGCCCGGCCGCTGCTGCTGGTCATCCTGATCAGCTGGGGCATCGCCTTCTTCGAATATTGCTTCGCGGTGCCGGCCAACCGGATCGGCTATGCGAGCGGCTGGAGCGCAGGGCAACTCAAGATCACGCAGGAAGCGATCGCGCTGCTCGTGTTCGGCGTGTTCATGGTGACGGTTCTCGGCGAGCCGCTCGGCTGGCGTCATGCCGGCGCCTTCGCCTGCCTGATGGGCGCGGTGGCCTTCCTGTTCTGGGGCCGGGGCTGAAGCGGGCGTCAGCGCAGGCCGGGTATTCGCCGCGCGCTGGCGACGTGATGGGCGTGGGTGATGGCGATGGCGAGCGCATCCGCCGCGTCCGGCCCGGCGATACGCGCGCCCGGCAGTAGCCGTGCGACCATGGCGTGGACCTGATCCTTGCTGGCATTACCAACGCCGACCACCGCTTTCTTGACCAGTCGCGCGGCATATTCACCGACCGGGATCCCGGTGCGCGCCGCGCCGAGCAGCACCACGCCGCGCGCCTGGCCGAGCTTGAGCGTCGACTGCGGGTTGGTGTTCACGAACACTTCCTCGACCGCTGCCTGATCGGGCGTATGCGCGGCGATGAGCGCTGCCAGCGCCGCATCCAGCGCGACCAGCCGGCGGGGAAGAGGCTCGCCCGTTTCGGTCCGGATCTGGCCGTTGGCGATGTGCGAGAGGCGGTTGCCCTCCGCCCGCACCAGCCCCCAACCGGTGGTGCCCAGGCCGGGATCGAGGCCGAGGATCAGCATGGGCCATGCCCGGAGGGTGGAGGCGGATGCGGCTTATCCATATCGCGCAGGCATGTCGCCAGCTTGCGATAAAGGTTGGGATGGTAACGCTTCGATGCCGGATCGTTGCTGACCGTGGAGATGAACCGGCCGGCGGCGGCGACGTGGATATGACCGGTCCGGTCGTTATACCAGATGCCGACATCTAGCCGCGCAGTCTTGCCATCGCTGCGCGCCATATCCCATCCCCCCGTCGCCTATCCGTGCGAGACGGATTGTAGTCGCGCTCAGCCCAGCTTGGCCATCACCTCGTCGGGCACTTCGTAATTGCCCCAGACGGCCTGCACGTCGTCATCGTCGTCGAGCGCGTCGACCAGCTTGAGAAGCGTGCCGGCGTTGGTCTCGTCCAGTTCGACAGTGGTCTGCGGCTTCCAGGCGAGCTTGGCGCTCTCCGCAGGACCGAGCTTGTCTTCCAGCGCGCGGGCGACCTCGTGCAGCGCGTCCATCGCCGTCCAGATCTCGTGCTCGTCCTCGCCCGACTCCACGTCCTCTGCACCGGCTTCCAGAGCCGCCTCGAAGATCGCGTCGGCATCGCCCGCGGTCGCCGGATAGCTGATGAGCCCCATCCGGTCGAAGCCGTGGCTCACCGCGCCGCTCGCGCCGAGGTTGCCGCCATTTTTGGAGAATGCGGTGCGTACGTTGGTGGCCGTGCGGTTGCGATTGTCGGTGAGGGCTTCGACAATGATGGCGACGCCGCCCGGGCCGTAGCCCTCGTAGCGAACTTCCTCGTAATTTTCCGCGTCGCTCCGGCTCGCCTTGTCGATGGCGCGCTGGATATTGTCCTTGGGCACCGACTGCGCCTTGGCGGCGTTGATCGCAAGCCGCAGGCGCGGGTTCATGTCGGGATCGGCTGACCCCATCTTGGCGGCAACGGTGATTTCGCGCGCCAGCTTGGAGAAGGCGGCGGCGCGCTTCTTGTCCTGCGCACCCTTGCGATGCATGATGTTCTTGAATTTGCTATGGCCTGCCACAGCCTGTTCCTTCGATTGACTGGATTTCCTGTGGCTGCGCTCTCTAGCGGGGAGAGCCGGATGAGGCAACTTGTCAGGGGGGCGACGGGGCGCTGGCCTGTGGTTACATACCCCTCAGCGCGATGTATCCGCCGACGAGAATGACAAGGATGGCGAAGAGCTGTTCGAGCAATCCCCGGCGCGTGGCAAGCTGACGGCCCAGCCGGATGCCGGGCAGCGCGCCGGCCACGCCACCGGCGGTGAGCAAGGCCACCAGCGTCCAGTCGACGTAGCCGGACAAGGCATAGGATGCCGCCGTGGTGAGGCCGAGCGCGGTGACGACGACCAGCGACGTGCCGACCGCAAAACGCACCGGCATACCGGTCGCGGCGATGAGTGCCGGCACGATCAGGAAGCCGCCGCCAATGCCGAAGAAGCCGGCCGCCAGCCCCACGCCGAGACCGGCGGGGACCAGGCGCGGCAGCAGATGGGCCGCCGTCTCCGCCGAGAGACGAACATCGGCGTGTTCGGGCCGGTTGCGCCGCAGGAGCATCGTGAACCCGACGCCGATCATCAGCAGGCCGAACAGGGTGAGCAGCCGCGCGCCGTCCACCGCCTTGCCGGCCTCCGCGCCGATGGCGGCGCCGATAACGCCCGCGAACGCGAATACGCCGGCGCAGGGCCATTTGACCGTCCCCGCGCGGGCATGGCCGGCGAGCCCGATCAGCGCATTGACCGCCACGGCGACCGCCGCCGTGCCGATCGCGGCATGGGCCGACCCGATCTGCACGGCATAGATGAGCAACGGCACGGCAAGGATCGAACCACCGCCCCCCACCAGCCCGAGGATGAGGCCGATCAGCCCACCGGAGAGCAAAGTGGCGAGGAGGGTGGCGAGCGTCATGTCGACCTCAGGCGAGCGCGCGGTTCCAGGGCATGTGGCGCAGCAGCGTGGCCATGCCGCACCAGCCGGTCGCGCCTGCCATCATCAGCCCGGCGCCGACGAAGGCGGAGAGGCCGAAGAAGGCCGGGCCGACAAGGAAGCCGAGAATCACGCCGAGGAGCACCAGTCCGCCGGCCGCGAGCTGCACCTGCCGCATCAGTTCCAGCGGCTGCTTGCGATCGACCGCAGTGGCCTGCCCGCAGGCGCGCCATGCGTCGATCCCGCCATCGAGTATGTAGCAGGGGCGGCCCTGCGCGGCGGCGGCGAGCGTATCGGCATTGGAGCGGGTGCGCATACCCGAGCGGCAGTGGAAGATCACCGCCCCATCCGGCAATGTGTCGCAATCCAGCCGATCGAGCGGCATGTCGACAGCGCCGGCGATATGCTCGCGCGCATGCTCGTCCGGCGAGCGGATGTCGACCAGCGTGGCACCGGCCTTGATCGCGGCCTGCGCCTGGGCGGGGGACAAGGTTTCGATAGCCATGGCAGTCACTCCTTGCAGTAGAGGTCATAGAGGGTGGCGAGCAGGGTCTCGGTTCGCGCATCGGCGATCCGGTACCAGAGCGTCTGGCTCTCCCGCCGGTAGGTGACGAGCCCTTCCTCCCGCATTTTCGCGAGATGCTGGGAGAGGGCGGAGGATGAGAGGTCGACCGCGTCGGCAAGATCGCCGACCGTCATCTCGCCATGTTCGGTGAGCTTGCACAGCACCATCAGGCGGCGGCCATTGGCCAGCGCCTTCAAACGCTCGGCAACCTGCGCGGCCTTCATCTCGAACGTGGCGATGTCCATCGGGACAATTGGCATTGGGTTCTTTCCTTTAGGTATTGCTAATTTAGTTTATGCTAACATATTGTCAAGGCATGACAGAGGAGAATCTCATGGCAGCGTATTCATCGCCCGGGCCGATCATCGAGGCGTTCTTCGACGAGCCCACCAACACGATCAGTTATCTGGTCGCCGACCCCGAGACGGGCGACGCCGCAGTCATCGACCCCGTGCTGGATTTCGACCTTGCCTCCGGCGAAGCCGATATCCGCTCGGCCGAGCGCATCGTGGCGACCGCACGAGAGCGGGGCTGGCGCATCGTCATGATCCTGGAGACTCATGCCCACGCCGACCACCTCTCCGCCGCGCCGTTCATCAAGGCGCACACCGGCGGCTGGATCGGCATTGGCGAGCATATTCGCGACGTGCAGCGCATCTTCCGCCCGGTCTTTGCCATGACCGACCTGCGGACGGACGGCTCGGACTTCGACCGGCTGATCGCCGATGGCGAGCGGTTCGCGCTCGGATCGCTGATGGTGGAAGCGATGCACGTGCCGGGGCACACGCCCGCGGACATGGCCTATCGCATCGGCGACGTGGTGTTCGTAGGCGATACCTTGTTCATGCCGGATTACGGCACGGCGCGGGCGGACTTTCCCGGCGGCGACGCGCGGACGCTTTATCGTTCGATCCGTCGGCTGCTCAGCTTGCCGGGCGGGACGCGCCTGTTCCTTTGCCATGACTACAAGGCGCCCGGCCGCGAAGACTATCGCTGGGAAACAACCGTGGACGAACAGAAGCGCGCCAGCGTGCATGTGCATGACGGCGTCTCCGAGGATGCGTTCGTGGCGATGCGCGAGGCCCGCGATGCGGCGCTGGCGGTGCCGAAGCTGCTGCTTCCCTCGATCCAGGTAAACATCCGTGCCGGGCGCTTCCCCGAGGCGGAGGCGAACGGCGTGCACTATCTGCGCATTCCGGTGAAGATGCGGGCGGAGGCAGCGGGGACTTGACGCGCGTCAGGGCTGGGGGCTGAACTGGAACCAGCGGCGCCGGCTCGCCGCTGGCGTCCCCCGCCGAGCCGCGCTATCTCCCTCGCCATGGCCTCTCGGAATCATCTCTATCTCGTCGACGGAAGCAGCTACATCTTCCGTGCCTATCATCAGCTGCCACCGCTGACCAACCGGCATGGGCTGAACGTGGGGGCCGTTTACGGCTATACCACCATGCTCTGGAAGCTGGCCGATGCGCTCGACAAGGAGGAGGGACCGACGCACCTCGCGGTGGTGCTGGACAAAGGCTCGCACACCTTTCGCAACGAACTCTATGACCAATATAAGGCCAACCGGCCGCCCGCGCCCGAGGACTTGGTCCCCCAGTTTCCGCTGATCCGCGAGGCAACGCGCGCTTTCTCGCTGCCTTGTATCGAGGAGGACGGCTTCGAGGCGGACGATATCATCGCTACTTATACCAAGCAGGCGGTCGCGGCGGGGTGGTCTGTGACCATCGTCTCGTCCGACAAGGACCTGGCGCAGCTCATCCAGCCCGGCGTCGACATGCTCGACACGATGAAGAACGAGCGGCGTGGACCGACCTATGTCATGGACAAGTTCGGGGTCCGACCCGAACAGTTGGGCGACGTGCTGGCGCTGATGGGCGACAGCGTGGACAATGTGCCCGGCGTGCCCGGCGTGGGCGCCAAAACGGCGGCCAAGCTGATCGGCGAATATGGTGATCTCGACAGCGTGCTTGCCGCCGCCCCGACGATGAAGCCTTCCAAGCTCAAGGAACGGCTGATCGAGCATGAAGCGCTGGCGCGTCTCTCGCGCGAGCTGGTGACGCTGCACAGCGAAGTGCCGCTCCCCCACTCGCTGGAGGAGTTGGCCCTCGACGGGATACCGCCCGAGCCGCTGCGGGCTTTTCTGGAGGATCAGGGCTTCAAGACCTTGCTCTCGCGCATGGCGGCGCACGCGCCAGGGCGTGAGAAGGCCGATCCTGTCGCGGCGGCCGCCGCCACGGCGGATCCCGGCACGCCGGACTTCGTGCCGCTGCCGCCGATCGATTGCGACGCCTATGAGACGGTGACGACGATCGAGCGGCTGGAGCACTGGATCGCGCAGGCCCGTGCCAGCGGCATCCTCGCCATCGATACCGAGACGGATTCGCTGGACAGCGTCGTGGCCAATCTCGTCGGCATCTGCCTCGCTACCGCGCCCGGCCACGCTTGCTACATCCCGCTCGGCCATCGCAGCAGCGACGATATGTTCGGCGAGGTCCCGGCTCAGCTCCCGCTGAGCGAAGTGGTCGCGCGGCTCCGGCCCCTGTTTTGCGATCCCGGCGTACTCAAGATCGGCCACAACATCAAATATGATCTCAACGTATTGGTCCGCCACGGCCTGCCGGTGAGCCCCATCGACGACACGATGGTGATGAGCTTCGATCTCGACGCCGGCCAGTCGCTCGCCGGGCATGGCATGGACGAAGTGGCGCATGCGGTGCTTGAGCACACATGCATCACGTTCAAGGATGTCGCGGGCACCGGCAAGAAGGCGATCAGCTTCGCGCAGGTGCCGCTCGATGTCGCGACCCGCTATGGCGGCGAGGATGCCGACGTGACCTGGCGGTTGTGGACACGCTTCAAGCCGCGCCTTGCGCAGGAAGGGGCGACGCGCGTTTATGAGCTGGTCGACCGGCCGCTGATCCCTGTCGTTGCGGGCATGGAACGCAGCGGCATCAAGGTGGACCGCGAGCAGCTTTCGCGCCTCTCCGGCCAGTTCGCGCAGGATATGGCGCGGCTGGAGGCAGAGATTCAGGCCGAGGCGGGGCAACCCTTCGTTATCGGCTCAACCCAGCAATTGGGCGCGATCCTGTTCGACAAGATGGGCCTCAAGGGCGGCAAGAAAGGCAAGTCCGGCGCTTACTCGACCGACGTGACCGTGCTGGAGAAGCTGAAAGCCGACGGCGTGGCCATCGCCGGCCTGGTGCTCGACTGGCGGCAGCTCGCCAAGCTCAAATCGACCTACACCGATGCCTTGCAGGCGCAGATCAATCCGGTGAGCGGCCGCGTGCACACCAGCTACAGCCTGACCGGCGCGCAGACCGGGCGGCTTTCCTCCACCGATCCCAATTTGCAGAATATCCCGATCCGCAGCGAGGTCGGCCGGCAGATCCGCGATGCCTTCATCGCCGAGCCGGGCCATGTCATTCTCGCGGCGGACTATAGCCAGATCGAGTTGCGGCTGGCGGCCCATATGGCCGACGTGCCGCCGCTGCGCGCGGCGTTTTTGCGTGGCGACGATATTCATGCCGCAACGGCGCAGGAGCTGTTCGGCGCGGTGGATCGCGACACGCGCGCGCGCGCGAAGACGATCAACTTCGCGATCCTCTACGGCATCTCGCGCTGGGGTCTCGCGGCGCGGCTGGAGATTGATCCGGACGAGGCGCAGGCCATGATCAACCGCTATTTCGAGCGCTTCCCGGGCATCTCCGCTTACATTAACGAGACGCTCGAGAAGGCGCGGCACAGCGGTCACACGCAGACGCTGTTCGGCCGCAAGACCTGGTTCCCGCAGATCCGTGCTTCCGTCCAGCATATCCGCCAGGGCGCCGAGCGCGCGGCGATCAACGCCCCGATCCAGGGCACCAGCGCGGATATCATCAAGCGCGCCATGGTCCGCATGAACCCGGCTCTGGCCGAGGCCGGGCTGACCCGGACGCGCATGCTGCTGCAGGTCCATGACGAACTGGTCTTCGAGGTGGCGGAGGAGGAAGTGGAGGCCGCGACGCCGATCATCCGCGACGTGATGGCCAGCGCTGCCGAGCCGATGGTGAAACTATCCATCCCCTTGGGCGTCGAAATCGGTACCGGCCCGAGCTGGGGCGCGGCGCACTGACGCCATGGCCGTCGCTCGCGCCTCGAAACATGCCTCGGGCGCGGGGACGTTGCGATGAGCTTTCGGTTCGAGCCCTCGGACGCGACGGTTGAGGCTGCGGTGAGGCGCATCGCGTGTGCGGAGCTGGATGCGACGCTGGCGGGGATCCGCGCGGATGATCTGCCGATCGAGCGGGTCATCCACGACGTACGACAGCGGTGCAAGGCGCTGCGTGGGCTGATCCGCCTGGTGCGGCCGGTCTTGCCGGCGTTCGCGACCGAAAACGCGGCATTTCGCGATGTCGCCCGAAGCCTCGGCGGCGCGCGGGATGGCAAGGTACTCGCGGATACGCTGAAGGCGCTGGCGGCCGAGCCGGATGCGGCGCTCGATCCATTGGCGATGGCGCGGGTTCGCGAACGCCTATGCGCGGCGCATTCCGCACCCGCTGGCCTACGTGAGGCGCTCGATGGCTGCGTCGCGCCCTTGATCGCGGCCCGGGTGCGCGCGGCGACATGGACGCTGACCGATGATGGTTGGGATGCGTTGGCGCCGGGCTTCCTCAAAACGATGAAGGCCGCGCGCCGCTCCATGCGGGAATTCGAGGAGACGGGGGACGTCGAGGCGGGTCATCGCTGGCGCAAGCACGCCAAATATCACTGGCAACATATGCGCCTGCTGCGCGGTGTGGCGCGCGAGCCGGGACGTAAGCGTGCGAAGCGGGCGCTCAGGCTCTCCGGCCTGCTCGGCGAACGGCACGATCTCGATTTGCTGGCTGCGGCGCTGGCAGCCCTGCCGCCGAGCGACGGCGACGAGGAGACGATTGCGCGGCTGACGATGCTCTCGAGCAGGCGAAGCGATCTGCTGGATGCGAAGGCTGCCCCATTGGGCAGGCGGCTATTTGGCCGGAGGCCGCATAAGCTCGCCTCCCGATGGGGCGCCCGATGGCGCCAATGGGCGGGGTAGGAGCGCCCCCGCATGAAACCCATCGTCGTGACCGTCGCCGACGCTTTTCAAACCGGCTACCGCTATGTGCGCACGGCGCCCGAGGGCGAGGCCTTCGCGCCCGAGTTCACGCCGGATCTGACACCCCGGGTGATGCTGGAACTCGGCGTTTTCGGCGGAAAATATATGACGGATTGCCGCGGGGAGTTTCCGTCCGATTGGTTTGCGCGGGCGCGTCTGTCGCCGCGCGGGGCGGACAAGGCTTGCAACCATTTCGGGGTTCTCGCCGGACAACCCCTGTCCGAATGGGCCAGGAAGGGCTGGCTCCACCCGGATGATCCGCGCGGATGGTTCCAGTGGTATTGCCGATATCATATGGGGCGGCGGATGGAGGATGATGCGCGACAGATCAAACGCTGGCGCGCCTTTGCCCGCCATGCGGCGCAAATCCGCGCGCATTGCGAGGCGGGTGACCCCTTCTGCCGCCCTCGCCAGCGCCAGGCGCTGTTGCAATGGGCCTATGACAGCCGGCAGATGTAGGCGATGTGCGCCGAACCTTGCGAATGGCGCGACGCGGGAGAACGTCAGGCCTCCGCGTGCTCGCTCAGCTTGCGCTCCCAGGCCAGCGCGTGCGCCACGATGGTATCGAGATCGGCATAGGCCGGGCGCCAAGGCAGCGTGGCGAGGATGCGGCTGTTATCCGAGATGAGGCTGGGCGGATCGCCGGCGCGGCGGCCCTCGATATGGCGCTCGACCGTGAGATTGGTGACGCGGTCGACCGCATCGAGCACTTCGAGTACCGAAAAGCCCCGGCCGTAGCCGCAGTTCATGGTGAGATTGCGCGCGGGCTCCGCAATCAGCGCTTCCAGCGCCAGAACATGCGCGGCGGCAAGGTCGCTGACGTGGATGTAGTCGCGCACCCCGGTGCCGTCCGGCGTCTCGTAATCCGTGCCGAACACCGCGACATGGCTGCGCTTGCCCAAGGCCGCCTCGACCGCGACCTTGATGAGGTGCGTCGCGCCCGTTGTCGACTGGCCCGAGCGGCCCTGCGGATCGGCACCCGCGACGTTGAAATAGCGCAGCGCGCAGTAATTGAGCGGGTGCGCGGCGGAAACGTCTGCGAGCATCAGCTCGGTCATCAGCTTGGATGTGCCATAGGGGTTGATCGGGCGCTTGGGGCTGTCCTCGCGCACTGGACTTTCCTCCGGCACGCCATAGGTCGCGGCGGTGGAGGAGAAGATGAAGTGCGGCACGCCGCCGGTCACCGCTGCCTCGATGAGCGCGCGGCTGTTGACCGTGTTGTTGCGATAATATTTGAGCGGCTGCGCGACCGATTCAGGAACAATGATCGAGCCGGCGAAATGCATGATGCCGCCGACGTGGTGCTCCGCGATAACGCGACCGACCAGCGCCATATCGCCGATATCGCCCTCGACGAACGCCGCTTTCTCGTGCACCGCCCACCGGAAGCCGGTGGTGAGATTGTCGATAACCACGACCGGCCAGCCCGCATCGACCAGCGCCAGCACCGCGTGGCTGCCGATATAGCCCGCGCCGCCCGTGACGAGGATGGTCGGCTTGGCATTGGTCATGGGGAGGGCTCCTTCGATCGGAATCGGGACATCAGTAAAAGCGCGCGACGAGCGGCACGATCGTCATGGCTGCCAGCAGCAGCGCCGCCGCCGTCAGCCAGTGCCGCCATGCCACGTCCCGCACAGTCAGTTCTTCCGGTCGGCCAGCGCCGCCACGGCCTTGCGGACCTCTTGCGATCGGCCGCGGGGCAGCACGAGGATCTCGTCCGCCGTGGCGATAACGATCAGGTTCTCAACCCCCACCACCGTCACATGCGGGCCATCGCTGCGGACCAGGCAATCGCGCGCGTCGATGGCGTGTGCCGCACCTTGCAGGGCATTGCCGCGCGCATCCTTGGATGCGAGGGCGTGGAGCGTATCCCAGCTCCCCACGTCGGACCAGCCCATGCTGACCGGCACGCAGGCCACCTTGGCAGCGCGTTCCATCACGGCGTAGTCGATCGAGTCAGATGGGCAGGCGGCGAACGCGTCGGCGGCGGGGAGGATGGTGTCTCCCTCGCGCTGCGCTTGCGCCATGGCATCGCGCGCCGCGTCCAGCATGGCCGGCTGATATTCGGCAAGCGCCGCGAGATAAGCACGCGCGCTGAACAGGAAGATGCCGGCGTTCCACACGTGGCCGCCCTGCGCGAGCATCGCGGTGGCCCGGTCGAGATCGGGTTTCTCGACAAAGCGCGCGACCTTGTGGACGCCTTCGGTCAGCTCGGATCCCAGCGCGATGTAGCCGAACCCCGTTTCCGGTGCGTCGGGCTCAATGCCGAAGGTGACCAGCCACCCCTGCGTGACCAGTGGCCGGGCGCGCTCAATGGCGGCGTGGAAGGCGGCGACATCGGTGACGATATGATCGCTGGGCATGACCAGCATCGCGCTGTCCTGCGCTTCCAGCGCCAACGCGGCGAGGGCGATGGCGGGGGCGGTGTTGCGGGCGCATGGTTCGAGGATCAGCGTCATGCCCGCGTCGCTCTGCGCGTGGATCAGCTCGGCATGGGCGGCATTGCCGACAACGACCGGTGCGGTGGCCCCGGCGAGGCCTTCGATCCGCGCCAGCGTCAGCTCGAACATGGTGCGGGCGGCGGTGAGCGCGATGAACTGCTTGGGCCGTTCGCCGCGGCTGAGCGGCCACAACCGCGTACCCGCGCCGCCCGAGAGGATGACGGGCGTGATCGGCTGGAGGTCTGCCACGGTCGGGCGGTCCTTTCTCGCTATGCTCCTACCCGCCTAAAGGGGCGGGCGGCGCGCGGCAAGGGCCTCGCGCGGGCGCGACGGGCTCTAGCCGAACGCCTTGCTGATGGAACAGGCAGCCGGACCCAGAATAACGACGAACAGGGTCGGCAGGATGAACAGGATCAGCGGCACGGTCATGATGGCCGGCAGACGCGCCGCCTTCTCCTCGGCGCGCATCATCCGCTCGTGGCGGAACTCGGCCGAGAGAACGCGCAGGGCTGAGGCAAGGGGGGTGCCGTATTTCTCGGTCTGGATCATCGTCGTGACGACCCCCTTGAGCGCCTCCAGCTTGACGCGTTCGGCGAGATTCTCAAATGCCATGCGTCGCTCGGTAAGGAACGACAGTTCGATGGCGGTGAGCTGGAATTCCTCGCCCAGTTCCGGGTAGGCGGCGCCCAACTCGCGCGCCACGCGAGTGAAGGCGGCGTCCACGGTCAGACCGGCCTCGGCGCAGATGACCAGCAGATCGAGCGCATCCGGGATGCCCTTGCGGATCTCCGCCGCTCGCTTGCTGACCATATTGTCGACATAGAGGTCGGGCGCCTTGTAGCTGAGCAACAGCGCTCCGGCGAAGAAGCCGAACTTCTTGAGCGCGCTCCAATCCGGCCACAGATCGAGACCGTAGATCAGCAAGGCCGCCGTGCCGCCGATCACGATCGGCAGCACCAACCGGCCGAAGATGATCGCGATGGCCCATTCCTTGGAGCGGATGCCGGCCTGCGCGAGCTTCTTCTGCGCGACCTTGAGCTGGTCGTCCTGCAGAACCCGGAGGGAGCTGAGCAGGCTGCGCATGCGATCGGTCGTATCGTTCTGGTGAACGATTTTGGCGCGCCGCTTTCCGGTCGAGGCGGTGATGCCGGCCTTGAGCTGCTCGCGCCGTTCGTTGAGCGCCTTGACCCGCCGCGCCATGGGATCGCGTACGGTCGAGGCGGCATAGATGGCGACGAGCACGGCGAAGGTCGCCATGGCGGCGAGCAGCGTGCCCACGTCGCGGGCGGTCATACCGAAAAGGGTGGCGCCGGTGGATGTCATGAGCGGTCCCCTTCCCTCAGATTTCGAAGTTGATCATCTTGGCCATGATGAACACGCCGCAGCCCATCCAGCAGAGGCCGCCAATGCCGATGATCTGCATAAGGCCGAGGCCGAACAACCCGGTTGGATCGCCCGTGAAGAACGGCGCCATATAAGCGTAGTTGACCCAGCAAATGAGCCCGAACACGATAAACGGCAACGCGCCGATGATATAAGCCGAGGCCTTCGATTCCGACGACATGGCGCGGATCTTGAGTTTCATCTGCGCGCGTTGGCGCAGCACCGATCCGAGGTTGGCCAGGGTTTCGGCGAGGTTGCCGCCGGTCTCGCGCTGGATGGCGAGGGTGATGCAGAAGAAGCGGAACTCGGTGGTGCCGAGCCTGTCCGCGGTTTCCTGCAACGCAGCGTCCATCGACTTGCCGATCTTGATCCGCTCATTGATCATCTTGAATTCCTCGCCGACCGGGCCGGGCAGCTCGTTGGCGACGACGGTCATCGTCTCGCTCACCGGGAGGCCGGAGCGCAGGCCGCGCACCAGAAGATCGAGCGCGTCGGGGAAGCTGGCGTTGAACTTGTCGACCCGCCGGGCGATGAGCTTGCCCACCATCTTGTGGGGGATGCCGAAGCCGGCGGCCAGCGAGACGAACAGCGAGGGCAGGAACGAAAAGCCGCGCAGCGACATCACGCCGAACACCACGATGGTGAGGGCGACGGAGGCCGCCATATACTGGCCGAGCGTCCATTTGCGCCCCGTCATGGCCAGCCGCTTGGCGAGGTTCTCCGGGTTGGGGATGAGCGAGACGAGCAACTGGTTCTTATCGACCCGCCGCGACGAGATGGCCTTGCGCATCCGGGCTTCCATCTGGCTGAGGTCGCTGGCGGCGTGGCGCGTACGAATGGCGGCGACGCGCCGGCTGCCGGCTCGCTCCGCCGACGGGCCGGCGAAGGCCAGAAAGAGCAGCGCCAGAGTTGCCCCTAGCATCAGGATCAGCATCAACAGCTTTGGATCGGTCATTACCTCATCCACTCACATCCATCGTCCGCTCGACGGGCTGGGTCGGCCCCAGCCAGTGTTCGGTCACTCGGCGACTGCCTCGGGGACGAATTTCGCCTTGCCCTTGCGCGGGAGCGCAAGCTTGACATCCATCAGCCGGCCGATCAGCGAGCCGCCCTTCCCGCCACCGGCCGGTCCAGCGGCATTGTCCCCTTCCGCCACCGCAACGAGATGGCCGTGCAACGCCACCAGACTCTGGCCAAGCTTGCTGGATCGACCGCTGTCAGCCACTGTTTTGCCGAGCTTGGCCGCCTGCGCGGTCACCTTGGCATCGTAGGGCAGGACGCTGTCGATCTTCCGCTCGATTGAATGCTCGAAATCCTTGCGGGTGATTTCGGCGATGCCCGCCTGGGCCTTGTTGGCGACCACGATCACCTGCGATTGGGGGGCGTTGGTCTTGAGCCACGAGAGGATGCGGATGGTATCGCGCGCCGATGCCAGAGTGAACTCGGTGACGATGACGACCAGGTTCGACTCGTGAACCAGATGAGGGTGCTGCACCAGCATGGCACGCGGCAGGTCCACGAACGTGCATTCGAAGGCGCTACGCAGCTCCTCTTCGAGCTGATAATAGGCCGAGCCGTCGGTGATGAGCGGCTGGTTGATCGGTGCCTCGGCGGAGAGCAGGGCCAGCGTGTCACTCGCCCGCACCATCGCGCGCTCGATGAACAGACCGTCGATGCGGCTGGGATTCTCGACCGCATCGGTGAGACCGCGACCCGGCTCCAGATCCATGGCGAGGGCGCCGGTGCCGAAATGCACGTCCAGATCCAGCAAGGCGGTGGAGCGCTTGGCCTTGGTGCTGCTCAGATAGGCGAGCGAGGTGGTGACGGTGGAGGCGCCGACGCCGCCGCGCGTACCGATCACCGTTACCATCAGGTGCGGCCGATCGTCCGTGGACTCGGCGCGCGGCGCGAGGAACACGGCCTGCGCCGCCGCCAGTGCGTCGCGCAGCGTGTCCGCCGCCATCGGCTTGAGCAGATAATCCTGGATGCCGCTGGCGACGAGGTCGCGATAGAGGCGCACGTCGTTCACCTGGCCGCTGGCAATCACCACTGTGCCTGGTTCGCAGACCTCCGCGAGATTGTTGATGTCGTTGAGCGGGTCGCCCGATTCGGACAGGTCGACGAACAGCACGTTCGGGCTGGGCGCCATGGAGAGCGACTGCACGGCGTTGCGCAGGCCGCCTTTGTGAACCTTCTCGATCGGCCAGCCCATGTCCTGCACGACGGCGCGCAGCAGATCGAGGCTGTGATCGTCGCACACATAGGCGTGAAACGGATCGCGGCCATCGGAGCCGGCCGGTTTCCAGGGTGCGTTCATCTTACTTGCCTCCGGTGGACATGGATTGCAGGCCGCCGCTGCCGGTTGGCGCCTTCTCCTGATAGGCCTTGATCGCGCGACCGCTGACGGTGCTGGTCGGGTTCACCCCGGCATCTCGGCCCTCGATCAGGTCGCGCGGATCGGCCACCATCGCGGCGAGGTTGCTCGCCATGGCGCAGCCGTAATTGTCGCTGAGGCCGCCGGCGAAATTGGCGCCCGAGCGGTCGGCCCAGCTTGGGCAGCCGGGCACGCTGGCGACCGAGCGGCTGACGACGACGCGCAACCCGCCGCCCGCGGCTTGTCCGGCGGTGATGGGGGCCTCACCCTCGACGAGCAGGCCATAGCGGCCGACGGCATTGGCGATGGCATCGCGCAGCGCCAGCGAGCCGGTGCCGGCAAGCGAGACACGGTCTCCGTAGCGCAAGCCAAGAGCGCTGAACCAGGCGGTTAGCCGGCTCTCCTCAGGGCCTGTAAGGCCGCCATTGCCGTCCGCGATCACATCGAACACGAAATCGGTCCGCTGTACCACCGGCTGATGGCGCGGTTCGACGCCGCGTTCGACCGTGCGGGCCGATCCCGGGGGTGTACCCAGCGAAAAGGCGAGGCACAGGCCCAGCGCCAGAGCGGCGGGGCGTTGGAGAAATCGGGTCATATCCATCTCTTCCCTCGCTGGTCAGAAGCTGAAGCCGGGGGCGGCCGTCTTGCCGCTGGCCTTGCTCGTGCGGGTCGCTACGCGGTCCGACGTGACGGTGGTCGGCTCGGCTGGTGTCGGCGTGGGTCGCTCGGCACCGCTCTGACCGGCGTGCTGCTGGTTCCCCAGGATACGCTGGGCGTCATTGGCGTTGCGGAAACCATCGGTTGGCAGCGCGATCTGCCGGGCATCGACCGGCCTGACCAGATAGGGCGTCACGACGATGACCAGTTCGGTTTCCTGCCGGCGATAGCTCTGCGATTTGAACAGATTGCCGAGAATCGGCAAGTCGCCGAGGAACGGCGTCTTGTCGACCGTATTGCCGCTCGTCGTGGAGAGCAGCCCACCGATCATGAAGCTCTGGCCGGAGCCGAGTTCCACGGTCGTCTCGGCGCGTCGGGTCGAAATGCCGGGAATGGTGAAGTTGTTGAGCCGCACGCCGGCGCTGGTGTCCAGCTGGGAGACTTCAGGACGGACCCGCATCGAGATGCGGCCATCGGCCAGCACGGTCGGCGTGAAGGCGAGACTGACGCCATATTGCTTGTATTCGACCGAGACCTGACCGAGCGAGGTCGAGAGAGGGATCGGGATTTCGCCGCCGGCGAGGAAGCTTGCCGTCTCCCCGGACAGCGCCGTGAGGTTGGGATTGGCGAGGGTGGCTGCGAGGCCCTGCGTCTCGGCAAGATCGAGCGTGCCCATCAGGTCCAGGCCGAGCAGGCGCCCGGCAGCGCCCAGGGTCGTGCCTGTTTCGGCGTTGTTGAACTTGAAAAGCGTGTCGAAGGCTTGCCGTCCGGTGGACGGATCAATGACGGGAATCTCGATCGGCGCGCCGCCATTGGGATTGGGAATGAAAGTCGTCACGCCGGGATAGGTGATGGAGCCGGGACTCCCCCGGCCGATGCCGAACAGGAAGCCGCTGCCCAGGTTGCGACTGCTCAGCAGGTTGACGCCCAGGTTCTTGGCGAAACTCTTGTTCACCTCGGCAATGCGGACCTGCAGGTTGACCTGGAGTGGCGTGGCGGTGCGCAGACGGCTGACCACGGTTGTGTCCTTGCCGGAGAAGGCCTGGACCAGCCGCTCAACCTCCGCCGAATCTTCCGGCGTGGCGATGGTGCCGGTGAGCAGGACCATGCCGTTCATGGTGCTCACCTGTACATCGGCGTCGGGCATGGCGAGCTTCAGCATCTGGTCGATGCTGGTGATGTTGTTGCCGACGCGCACGGCGTTGGCATAAAGCATCTTGCCGCCCGACGAGGTGACAAACACATTGGTTTCGCCCGGCGTTTTGGCAATCAGGTAGATCTGCCGCTGGGACCGGACGTGGACATCGACCACATTGGGGTCGGCGATCACCACGTCGCTGAGATTCTCGGGCAGGTTGACCACCCGGCTCTCGCCAACAGCGAGCAACAGCGCGCCATTCTCCTGCTGCGCCGGCCCGGTGGCGGCGAGCGCCGGGAATTGCAGGGCGGCTGCGCTGGCCGTGATGGCAAGCGCGGCGGCGAGGGCGCCGGTGGCGATGCGCGCCGGCGACAGCATGGAACTCTGCTTCATCTTACTTGCTCCCCACCGGCACAGCGGTAACGGCCGTACCGCGCGCAATCCGCACCACCGGGCCAGACTCGCCGGCCACGCCGCCGCCGGCGGCGACATTGGCATGAAGGTTCGGATCGACCGGCTTGCCTGGCACGCTGCTACGTTGGTAGCGCGATACGTCGGCCCCCGTGGAATAGGTCGAGCGCTTATCGGTCGGACGGCTGGCGACGGCTGCCAGCATCGTCTTTTCGCTATTGGCATCGCCGGTACTGGGCGCGTCCACCTCGCCTGAGGCGAGCGCCTCTTCAAGTTGCTGGCTGCTGTCTGCGATCGAACGGAGCGAGAGCGAGATAGCGCCGATGGTTTGCGCCACGCTGATCTTCTCGGCGATACGCGGCGTCACTTCGAGCGTGACGTTGGAGTAGGTCTGGACGACCGGCTTGCCGTCTTCTCCCATCGCATCGGTGCGCTGGTCGGTGGCAAGCACGCGTAGGTTGCGCACGATCGTCTCGGCAACCTTGAGCGGAGCGCCGTCTCCGCCGCCCGGGACGCTCTGGGTGAGCATCAGATCGACGCGATCGCCAGGGAAGACGAAGCCCGCGACACTGCTCTGGATGGAAACCGGCACGGTCACGGCGCGCATGCCCGGCGCCAATGCCGCAGCCAGGAAGCCGCGGTCGCCCGGCTGGATCAGCGAGCCCTGTGTGACCGGTTGGCCCGCGGCGATGGCGGTTCGGACGACCGAGCCTACCAACTTCTCCGCATCGGCCTTGCCCTCGATATAATAGGCCTCTTCAACCAGTTCTTCGGGCCAGGGCTGGTAGCGATAGGCATCCGCGCTGACGATGGTACCAACCGGCAGCGCCTTGGTTGCCACCAGCACGTGGGGCATATTTTGCGAAGCCGGCATGGCAGCGGCGGTCGCTCCGGGCGCGGCGCCGTCAGCAAACATGGAGCGGGCCAGAAATGCCGTCGTGACGGCGATAATCAGCGCTCCGGCCAGAAGGGCGATCTTCTTAGGTTCCATGACGAATGTCGTCTCCCATCGGCGGGACCGAAGCCCCGAACCGGGCGCTTATCAGCCAAAAGGGTTAAAATACCGTTCGCCGAATACCCACAGGCCGGCCAGCGCGATGGCGACGCCATACGGGATTTCTGGCCGACCACTGCGGCGCAAGGCCCAATGATGGACAAGCGTTGCGATGGTTACCGCTCCGCCCGCGAGCGCCATCAGGATGAGCAACAGGGCCATCGCCTCCAACGGCAACCACAAGGCCAGAGCGCCGAGCATCTTGACGTCACCTCCACCCATCATGCCAAGTGCGAACAGGCCGGCGAACAGCCCGAACACGGCGAGTGCCAACCCGATCTGGCTCAGGATATCGGGGTAGAAAGCGAGGCCGTTGGTCCACCACCACAAGGGCGCCAGCAGCGCGATCGTCAGGTTGAGGCCGTTGGAGATCGTTCGGCTGCGCAGGTCCGTCACCGCGCCCCAGAGCAGGAGCAGCGCGAGCATGGCGACGAGCAGGGAGGGCAGCCAGGCTGTGATCATTTGCGCAAAAGGCTAGACCTTGGCCCTTAGGAAATCGTAACCAGCGCTCGCGATGCCGATTTGCCGCCTTTCCCGTTGTGACGCCCCGCCCGTTCGCTTTTCCAATGCCCAGCAGGTGCCGCTCACGTGACGACCTGCGATATCCTGATCGTGGGTGGCGGCATGGCGGGCTTCAGCATAGCGGCGGGGCTTGCCGGACGCGCGCGGGTGATGCTGATCGAGCAGGAGGAACAGCCCGGCTACCACGCTTCCGGCCGCTCGGTCGCATTCTGGAGCGAGAGCTATGGCGGCCCGGCCATCCAGCCGCTGACGACCGCGAGCGGACCGCTGCTCGCCAAGCCCGACCCGGCCTTTTCCGAGCGCTCCTTCCTGGGTGAGCGCCGCGCGGTCCATGTCGGTCGGGCGGAGCATGCCGGGCAAGCCAAGGCGATGCAGCGCGATTTCGCAGCGAGCGGCATTACGCTGGAGCCTCTCGACAGCGCGGCGCTGGCGGCCCGCCTGCCGGGGCTAAGGCCAGCATGGACGGTGGGGCTTTCCGAACCGAGCTGCATGGATATCGACGTAGCTGGTTTGCTCGCCGCCTATCGTCGCGCTGCGCGACGAGACGGCCTCGATGTTCGACTCGATACGACGTTGCTCGGGGCGAGGCGCGAGGGGAGCAGCTGGCGAGTCGAGACCAGTGGCGAAGCGCTCACCTGCACACTTATCATCAACGCTGCGGGGGCGTGGGCGGACGATGTGGCGCGGCGCTGCGGTGTAGGACCGCTCGGTGTCACGCCCTATCGACGCACCGTGGTGCAGTTGCGCTGCCCGGAGGCGCCGGCGGAGTTCCCGCTCATCATAGGCCTGGGTGGAGACTTCTATTTCAAGCCGGAGGGGGTGGGCCATCTCTGGCTTTCGCCGCACGACGAGACGCCGGATGTGCCGCGCGATGTCGCGCCGGAGGAGTTGGACGTGGCGCTCGCCATCGAGCGGTTTCGCACGGTGGTCGACTGGCGCATCGAGGCGGTGGAGCACAAATGGGCCGGATTGCGCAGCTTTGCTCCCGACCGGCTGCCGATCTACGGGTTCGATCCGCGTACGGAGGGCTTCTTCTGGTTCGCAGGGCAGGGCGGGTTCGGTATCCAGACCGCGCCTGCGGCGGCGCTGATCGGCGCTGCGCTCGTGCTGAGGGAGATGCCGCCGGCGCAGGTCGCCGGCATTGACGTCGCCGTTTACGCGCCAGACCGGCTGATCGCCCACTGAGCCACATTGGAATTGGCCTTGGCTCCATAGAGCGCTACAGTCGCCGCCGGCCTCAACCTATGGAGGATTCCGACGATGGCGCACAAGTTCGTGATCGAGAAGAACAAAGCCGGCGAGTTCGTGGCAAAGTTCAAGTATAACAGCGAGATCATCTTCTGGACTGAGGGGTATTCCAGCAAAGCGAGCGCGCGCAATGCGATCGAGTCCATCCTCAAGAATGGGCCCGGAGCGCCGATCGAGGAAGCCTGATCCCGGCGCCTCCCGCCACCAAATGAGGGCGGCGCCGACGAAGGGTGCTTTGCGGGAGGCGTGCCACGTCGAGCTCGACCCGGGCTTGTTGAGGATGGCGTCGCCCGCTTATCCGGTTATGCGGAAAACGCACGCTGTTCTGGGAGGCTGGATGCAAACCGGGTCGCTGTGAGCCAGACGCACTAACCGCTTCTGCGCGCTTAGGTGCGCGGGGCGATCTTCGTCGATGGATGATGGCCTGTCGATGTCAGCTGGCCGGGGGATGCCGCCGGACGCAGCGCTGATCCGGAGCGGGGCCGGCCTTGCGATCGGCCGACCCCCACATCCGACTTATTTCAGCGTATCGAGATAGGCGATGACGTCCGCCCGGTCTTTCTCATTGGCCATACCCGCGAAGGCCATCTTGGTGCCCGGCACCAGCTTCATGGGTGCGCGCAGATATTCGGAGATTTCCGCGTCGGTCCAGGTGATGCCACTGTTCTTCATGGCCGGCGAATAAGCGTAGCCGGCTTCCACGGCAGCCTTGCGGCCCACCACGTTATGCAGCGAGGGGCCAAGGCCGTTCTTGCCCGGCTCAACCGAGTGGCAGATCTTGCACTGCGCGAACAGCTTGGCGCCGTTGGCGGCATCTCCGGCTGGCGTGGCAGCGGCAACCGCCTTCTTTTCCGGCTCGGCGGCCGCCGTTTCAGGCTTTTTCTCGACCTTGTTGTCGACCTTGGCGGCGGGTGCCTCGGCCGTGTTGGCGGGGGCCGGAGCAACCGCTTCATTGGCGACGGTCGCGGCCTCGTTCACCGCAACCTCGCTGGCGACATTGGCTGCATTTTCGATGGGTAACTCAGCCGCATTGTTCGCTTCGGGCTGACCACCGCAGGCTGAGAGCAGCCCGACGAGGCCTAAGCCGGACACGACATAAAAAGTTTTGGCGCGGCGATGCGCGCGATGAAGCGTCAACATGGGCGACTCCCGCAATGAACATTGTCGTCCGTTTCTGCCGAAAACAGGCCGACGGCCGCCCCCTGTGGTGCGCGCAGCAAGTATCGTCAACGGCAATGTTGAGATCCTGCGGTGGAACGGTGCATTAGGCTGCGGGTTGACACGGGCGCGGCAACGCGTTGAATGACGGTAAAACGGTTAGCAAACAAATAGGATTGGGGAGTGGAGTTGGCTGAAACGCGCGAGGGCGTTACCGAGGACGCGGGCATCAAGCCGATTGACGCGAGTTCCCCCCGCCTCGACCGGGAGTATGGCTTCACGTATCGGATCATCCTGGTGGCGCGGCGCTACCGTGCCATGCTGGATGAGAAGTTGCGGCCGATGGGATACGGCACGGCGCGGATGGAGGCGCTCTCCACCATCGCTCGCTCGCCAGAACCAAGCGCGCAGATCGCGATCGCCAAGCGGATCGGCATCGAAGGGCCGACACTGACCCGCATGCTCGACACGCTGGAAGCCGATGGCCTCGTGGTTCGGCGGCAGGATCCCAACGACCGTCGCACCAAACTCATCGAGCTGACTGAGGACGGCAGGCGGGCGCTGCAAGAAATCAGCGCCGTTGCCCATGCCTTTCGCGCGTCTGTGTTGACCAACCTCAGCGATGCGGAACTTGACCAGGTCAACAGCATCACTGGCAAGCTGATGGAAACACTCTGCGACGGCGCTCACCCCTGAGCTGCAGACGCTTGCCGTGCCACACATCGCTGATCGGCGGCCGCTACTGGACTTGCCGCCCTGCCGCAGATAATTGCGCTCCGAATGATTTTCGACGGGAGGAATGCGGTTATGGCGCAAGGCGCGGGGCAGGATGCATCGGCGACAACGGGCGGTGCCCCCCGTATCGTCCATCTCGACCGGATGACGTTGGGCGGCTTCGATATCCCGCGCCCTGATCTGCCGCATGAGTGGATCAGTCACGAGTTCACCGATGCCGAGGACGTGGTGGCGCGGCTCGCCGGCGCGCAGGTCGCCATCATCAACAAGGTGAAGATGGACGCGGCGACCCTCGCGGCGTTGCCCGATCTCAAGCTGATCGCCGTGACCGCGACCGGGACCGATGTGATTGACAGCGCGGCGGCACAGGCGCGGGGCATCCAGGTGCGCAACGTCGTCGGTTATGCCGGCACGTCGGTCGCCGAGCATGTCATCATGCTGGTCTTTGCGCTGGCACGCGGGCTGGTGCCGTTCCGCGATTCGGTGATCGATGGACGCTGGGAGAACGGCAAGGCGTTCTGCGTGTTCGCGGCGCCGGTGCGCGATCTGGTGGGGCAGCGGCTCGGTCTGTTCGGCAGTGGCGCCATCGCACAGTCCGTGGCGGAGCGTGCCCGCGCGCTGGGGCTGGAGGTGGTGTTCGCCGGCCGGCGTGGCGCGGCGCCGGGCGAGGGCCGGCTGCCGTTCGAGGAAGTGCTGGCGACCAGCGACATCATCAGCCTGCACTGCCCGCTCACCGACGAAACGCGGCATATGCTGGACGCCGATACACTGGCGACGATGAAGCGGGGCGCGCTCATCATCAACACGGCGCGCGGTGCCCTCATCGACCTCGACGCGCTGGAGGCGGCGCTGGAGAGCGGGCATATCGGCGGCGCGGGCATCGACGTCGCGCCGGTCGAGCCACCGCCGCCGGGCAGCGCGATCCTGCGCCTCGCCCGCCGGCCGAATGTGGTGGTGACGCCGCACAGCGCGTGGCTCAGCAGTCAGGCCGTGACTGAGTTGGCGCGCGTGACTGGCGAGACGATCGCTTCCTTCCTGGCGGGGCGGTGAGGGGCGTCATGCACCGGCGGGAGATACTCGAAGGCGCCTATGCGGCGGCGATCGCGGCATGCAAGCGGCCGGAGACGATCATCGACGCGCTGCCGCCGCGCCCGTCAGGCCGGGTGATCGTCATCGCCGCTGGCAAAGGTGCGGTGCCGATGGCGCAAGCGGTGGAGGCGCATTGGCCGGATGCGACCGGCATCGCCGTGACGCGCACCGGCTATGGGTCGCCGCTCACGCGGATCGAACTGATCGAGGCCAGCCATCCCGTGCCCGACGCGGCTGGTCTGGCGGCGGCGCAGCGCTGCCTTGAGCTGGCGCAGAGCGCGGACGAGGGCGACCTGGTGCTGGTGCTGCTCTCCGGGGGCGCCTCCGCGCTGCTAGCCGCACCATCGCCGCCACTGGACCTGCCAGCCAAGCAAGCCGTGACGCGCGCGCTGGTGCGCTCCGGCGCGAGTATCGACGAAATCAACCTGGTGCGGCGGCATCTCTCGCGGATCAAGGGTGGGCGCCTTGCGGTCGCCGCCTGGCCGGCGGACGTGCTGACGCTGGCTGTCTCCGACGTGGTCGGCGACGTACCAGAGGATATCGGATCCGGTCCGACCGTGGGCGACGTGGGGACCATCGCCGATGCGCGGGCGGTGCTGGTGCGGTACGGCATTGCCGAGCCGCAGGGCTGGAGCGAGTCGATCAAGCCGGACGATCCGCGGCTGGCACGCAGCCGGTTCGCGGTGGTCGTCCGCCCCGACGATGCCCTTGACGCCGCAGCGGCGGATCTTCGCGCGCAGGGCTATGCGCCGGTGATGCTCGACCGCGAGGCAACCGGCGATGCCCGGGAGGCGGCACGGCGCCATGGCGAGGCAGCGCTGCGGGCGCTCGAGGCCGGCGAACGCAGCGCCCTGATTTCCGGCGGCGAGCTGACCGTCACCGTCACCGGCAACGGGCAAGGCGGACCCAATCAGGAATATGCCCTCGCGCTGGCGCGGGAGATTGCGGGCACGGCCGGCATCGCCGCGCTGGCGGCGGATACGGATGGAGTCGATGGCAATCGCGACGTTGCGGGGGCCTATGTCGACGGGGGGACGCTTGCGGCCTTGCGGCAGGCGGGGCTCGATCTTGATGCGGTGCAGGCGAACAATGATGCCGGCAGCGCGCTTGGCAAGATCGGCGCGCTGTTCGTGCCGGGGCCGACGCAGACGAACGTCAACGACCTGCGCATCATCCTGGTCGACCCCTGACGATGGGTGGGGGCGGCCTCCACGCGCCCGAGCGGATCACCGTGCGGACGGCGTTGCTGGATATCGCCGTTGATTGCTGGGGCGAGCCGGGGGGCGCGCCGGTGCTGCTGCTCCACGGATTCCCCTATGATCCGCGCTCGTTCGACCGGGCGGCGGCGCTGCTCGCTGCGGCGGGGCTGCGCGTCTATGCGCCCTATCTGCGCGGCTTCGGGCCGACGCGGTTCCTGAGCGACGAGACGATGCGATCGGGCCAGCAGACCGCCATCGCGGACGATGCCCGGGCGCTGCTCGACGGGCTGGGCGTGGCAGGGGCGCTGGTAGCGGGCTTCGACTGGGGCGGGCGAGCTGCCTGCATCCTGGCGGCGCTGTGGCCCGAACGGGTGCGGGGGCTGCTCGCGGTGGGTGGCTATCTTATCCAGGATCTCGCCGATCCAACGCGGCCGGCGCCGGCGGCCATCGAGCATCTCGTCTGGCATCAATATTTCCTTGGCTCGGAGCGGGGGCAGCGCGCGCTGGCGGAGCGGCCGAGCGACATTTGCCTACACCTGCGCCGGCAATGGTCGCCGGGGCTGGTCGATGAGGCGCTGTTTGCGCAAAGTGCCGGTTCGTTCGACAATCCGGATTTCGCGGCGGTGGCCTGTCACAGCTATGCCCATCGGATCGGCGCGGCGCCGGGTGATCCGCGCTATGCCGCGCTTGATGCCGCCTTGTTGCCGCCGCCGCCGATCGCTGTGCCGACCGTCGTCCTCTCGGGTGCCGATGGGCTGCTCGGCGGCCGCGCGGCGAGCGAGCGCTTCCTCCACCTGCTGGACGAGCGGCGGGTGGATGGTGCCGGGCACGATCCTGCCGCCGAGCAACCCGAGGCCTTCGTGCAGGCACTGCTGACCCTGCACCAGCGGACTGGCTAGGATCTTTGCGGCAAGACATCATTGCAAACAATTAGAATTAGAATTAATTGTGGCCGAACCAACATGGATGAGTCGGCGCGCAGCCGTGCGCTTTTTGGAGATGAGCCATGGAAGTCAGGAAGCTGCATCCCATTTTCGGCGCCGAGATTATCGGCGCGGACCTCTCGAAAGAACCGGATCAGGCGCTGGTCGACCTCGTCGAGGAGACGATGAAGGACTATGCCGTCGTCTGCATTCGCGGGCAGGGCCATATCAGCGACGCCGACCATCTGCGGTTCGCGCGCGCCTTCGGGCCGCTGGAGCTGCCTCCGGGCTACGACCAGCGCAAGGACCAGCCGGGCCGCATGGCGCCGGAACTTTACGATGCCTCCAATCTGGACGCCAACGGCGAGATCATCGATCCGGAGTCGCTGCGCGCCAAGTTCGCGAAGGGCAACGAACTGTTCCACGCCGACAGTTCTTTCAACGACATGCCGAGCAAATGGTCGATGCTGCTCGGCCACATCGTTCCGCCGGAAAAGGGTGACACCGAGTTCGTCGACCTGCGTCATGTCTATGATGAACTGCCGCAGAAGAAGAAAGACCAGATCGCGAATCTGGTCGCCGAACACAGCTTTGCCGCCAGCCGCGAGAAGGGCGGCGTCAAGAGCGAGGATACCAGCAGCGTCCGCAGCGTAATGCCAGGTGCTTTCCAGCCGATGGTGCGGGTGAGCCCGTCTGGCCGCAAGGCCCTGTTCGTCGGCTCGCACGCCTTCCGCGTGGAGGGCATGGACGACGCGGCAGGCAAGGCGCTGATCGATGAGTTGCTCGCCTTCGCCAGTCAGCCCAAATATATTTATGCGCACAAGTGGCGGCAGGGCGATCTGCTGATCTGGGATAATCGCTGCGCGCTGCATCGGGGCACGGCGTTTGACTATGCCCGCTACAAGCGCGACCTGCGCCGGGCCAACGTCAACGAATATGGCGAGGAACGCAGCGCGGTGCCCACTGCCACACTGGTGCCCGATGCGCCCCCGGTACGGAAAACGGCTTGAATCGCCCAGTTGCGGGACAATGAAGCCGAGAGACTACTTGCATCTGGGATGATTTCGCGGCTACATAAGTAGATTGCTAACGACATCCGGTCGCGTTGCCGAGTCGACCGTGATGGCGGCGGCACAATAAGAACGATCCGGACACGGCAAGCACCCGTCGTGATCCTTTTGAGAGGAGCAAGAGTTTGGACTACCCTCTGATCAGCTGCGACGATCATCTCGATCTCAACCAGCTCCCGCCCGACCTCTGGACCAGCCGCCTGCCCGACCATCTCAAGGCGCGCGCGCCCAAGGTGGAAATGGTCGATGGCCGCGCCGTCTGGATGTGCGACGGCAAGAACTGGGGTAGCTGGTCCGGTCAGGCGAGCGCCATGAGCGGCCCCAAGCCGATCTTCACCGCCCTCGACCGTGGCGGCATCGTCGACCAGACCGAGCGCCGCCCGGCTGTCGCCGAACTGCGGCTGGCCGACATGGACCGCGACGGCGTCTATGCCCATGTCATCTTTGGCCCCGTCACCTCCATCGTGCTCGATGACGAGGAACTGCGCGACGCCTGCTATGCCGCCTATAACGAGTGGCTCAAGGATTTCTGCGCGGCGGCGCCGGACCGACTGATCGGCGTGCCGATGCTGCCGCCTTATCCCGAGGCGGCGGTACGCGAGTTGCAGCACATCATCGCGCTGGGCGGGTTCAAGCAGGCCAACCTCCAGATCGCCGTGGCCGAGCCGCGCCTGGAGGACCCGCGTTGGGAGCCGCTGTTCGACCTGCTGGAAAAGAGCGGCATCATCCTCTCGTTCCACGTCACCGTGTTCCCGAGCGTCACCCGGGCGTTCGACAAGTATAAGGGCAGCCCGGGCGCGACCTTCCTGCACGTGAAGATGTTCATCGAGCAGTTCCTCGATCCGTTCGCGGACCTGTTTGCCTGGGGCATATTGGAGCGCCACCCCGGTCTCAAGATCGTCATCGCGGAAAGCGGCATTGGCTGGCTGCCCTGGGTGATCGAGGAGCTGGACTATCGCCACTGGCGCCTGTGGGAGGCCGAGGAATTCTGGTCTCAGCGCGGCGGCATCCCGCTCAAGACCAAGCCGTCCGAGCTGTTCAAGCGGCAGATTTACGGCACCTTCCAGCAGAGCCCGACAGCGGTGGCGCTGAAGGACTTCTACGGCGAGGACAAGCTGCTGTGGGCGACCGACTATCCGCACCCAGACAGCATCTGGCCCAACAGCCGCAAGATATTGGGCGAGTTCACGGAGGGCGCTGACCCTGCCTTCGTGCGCAAGATCGCCTTCGAGAACGCCGCCAAGCTCTATGGGCTGGACCTGCCGGCGCAGGTGGACGCCATCGCCGCCGAGTAGGGCGCGCGGTCGACAGGGCGAGCGACGAGGAAGGGGGCGCCGGGCGCTCCCTTTTTCTTTGGCTGCTTCTCTGCTGTTCGTTTCAGCCGCCGGTCACCCGCGCGATGAAGCGGTGCAGTTCGGCGTTGACGGCGTCGCTCTCCGGCGTGTCGCCGCGCCCGAAACTGCTGTGCGGCATCGCTTCCCAGACATGCAGTTCGGCGTCGATACCCGCCTCCCGCAGCTTGCGGTGGATCAGCACCGAGTTGGAGAGGAACAGGTCACGCGTGCCGCTCTGCACCAATGTGGGCGGGAAGCCGCGCGTGAAATCAGCGAACAGCGGCGAAAGATAGGGATCGCGCAGGTCATGGCCAGCCGCGTAGAGCGCGTTGCACTCGGGCAGCGCACGCTTGAGGATCACGTCGATATCCGCATTGGTGCGGAACGTATCGCCCGCTTCGGTGAGATCGACCTCCGGCGTCAGCAGGATGACGCCGGCCGGCGGGGGCAGGCCCTGATCGCGAGCCATCAGGGTGATGACGGCCGCGAGATTGCCACCGGCCGAGCTACCGCCGATCACGATGCGGCGCGGATCATGTGTCTCCAGCAGCGCCTTGTAGACAGCCAGGCAGTCCTCTGGCGCGGCCGGGTAGGGGTGGTCCGGCGGCATGCGATAGTCGACCGCGACCGTGTGGACGCCCAGCGCGGCTGCCGCTCGCGCGCCCTGCACCTTGGCAAAAGCGCCCCCGCCGAACACGAAGGCACCGCCGTGGATGAACAGGTAGACCGGGCTGCCCGCCGCCACCCCGGCGGTGGGCACGCAGTCATGGCACGGCACGCCCGCGACCGTGCGCATCTCGACCGAGGCGGCGGCCGCGGCGAGCATCGTCTTGCCGGCCTCCGCCCACATCGCCTCGCTGGCAGCGATGGCCTGGCGCCAGCCGAGGATGTCGTCGGGCGCGGGCCAGATCGGCCGGGGCATGGCGGCGCCGTCCGAGAGCGCCTGCTGTGCCGCCGGACTGATCGTGCCGGGCGGCGGAATGTCGCGCACGCCAAGACGGACCGGAATGTAGGTGGGATTGTCGTTATCGGCCATGGCTGTTCCTTCCGGCAGCGCCGTCACATGGTGACGACGATCTTGCCCACCTGCTGGTTGGATTCGAGGAAACGGTTGGCCTCCACGATCTCGCTGAACGGGAAGCTGCGGGCGATCACCGGCTTGAGGTGGCCCAGCTCCAGCCCGAGCAATATGTGCTCGCGCGCGGCCTTGTAGCGGTGCGGGTGGTTCCAGATCTCGGACGCCACCCAGCCGCGCATCGAGAGGCCCTTGAAGGCCATGTGCCAGTGCGGATAGGGCGTCGCCTGCTCGCTGAGGCCACCATAGACGAACAGGATGCCGCGCTCCGCCATGGCGCTCGCGAGCGTCTCCACATAGGGACCGCCGACCGGATCGAACACGATGCGTGCGCCCTTTCCACCGGTGATGCGCATGATCTCCTCGCGCAGGTCGACTTCCTCGGTGGCGACGACATGGGCGGCACCGTGCGCGCGCAGCGCATCAGCCTTGGCACTGGTGCGGGTGGCGGCGATGGGGATCGCACCCGCCCAGTTGGCGAGCTGGATCGCGGCGAGGCCGACGCTGCTGGAGGCGGCGCGGATGATCGCATAATCGCCGATACCGGCCTGCGCGACCTCGATGATCGCATAGGCGGTCATATATTGCATCCAGACGGACGCGGCCTCGGCCGGGGTCAGCCCGGGCGGAGCGGGGAGGAGGCAGCGGGCAGGGACGATCGCCTGCTCCGCCCACACGCCATATTGGCCGAGCGAATACATGGGCAGGGCGCAGACGCGGTCGCCGACTGCGAAGCCTTCGACACCCTCGCCCAGCGCTTCGACGATGCCGCAGGCTTCATAGCCGATCAGCGTGGGGAGTTGCGGCTTGGTCGGATAGCGGCCGGCGCGGAACATCGCTTCGGAGCGGTTGAGGCCGACCGCCTCGACCCGGAGGCGCACCTCGCCTGCGCCGGGAAGACCGACTTCCATGTCCTCCACCTTCAGGACTTCCGGACCGCCCAGTTCGTGGACGCGAACGACTTTGGCCATGTGCCTCTCTCCCCTTCTCTGTTTCGAGAGCCTTTGTAGGGCAGCCGGCCGATGCCGCAAACATGCCCTGCGAGGAATCGGCTGCGGAATGAAATCGCATGGGCCTGATCGGTGAAGGCGTGCCGGCCAAAAAAATGGCCACCCAAGGGAGTGGGTGGCCACGCCAGAATGGGGTCGCCTCGCACAGGAGACCCCATGATGGAGGATCCTAGAGCTTGAAGTTGGCGCCGATGAAGAAGCGACGGCCGTTGATGTCGTAGGACTGACCGGATGACGCACTGCTGCCGGCACCATAGCCGCCGCCGCGCAGTTCGCCATTCGCCGCATTGGGCGCCATGTTGTAGTTGATCAGCGGCGGCGCCTTGTCGAACAGATTGTCGATGCCGAAGCGGATCGTCGCATTCTTCGTTACCACGATGCTGCCGTTGAGGTTGAACAGGTCATAGGCTGGCGCGCCGAAGGTCGGGGTGTTGACGTTCGAGGCATAGGCCGAGGACTTGGTCGCGGGCAGATGTTGCCACTGCAAGGCGAGGCGGATGGTGTCCGTTCCGTAGCTGAAGCTATTGAACAGCTTCCAGCGATAGGCCCCACCGGCGTTGAGACCGTTCTGCACCGTGCCCAGCGTGCCGGCGTAATCGACCAGCGCGTTGGTGGGGAAGTCCGCCGTCTTGAGGTTGATGAGATAGCTGAACACGCTGCTGAGGCCGAAACGCCCCGGTAGGCCGATCCCGGCATCCTCAAGGTCCAGCGACCAGTCGAGCTGCGCGTCGACGCCCGATGTCCTGATCCGGCCGAAATTCTGATACTGGCCGGTCAGGTTGCCGATCGAGCCGATGCCGACATTGCGCACGACCGCCTGGCACGCCGTGGACTTGGAATCCAGCGTCGGGTTGAAGGCGATATCGAAGCACTTCTGCTGGATGAAGTCACCCGTTTCGGCGCCGATCGCATCGTCGATCTTGATGTTATAATAATCGACGGCGAGCCGCAGGTTACGCAGCCAAGGGGCCTGCGATGGTGCGGAGAGCACTGTGCCGATGGTCCAGGTCTTCACCCGCTCCGGCTGGATGTCGGCATTGCCGATGGAGGTGACGAAGCCGGTCGTCGCGCCCGACGCCTGCGTGCCCGAATAGAACTGGCCCGAGGTTGTCGGATCGATGGCGTTCATCAGCGTTTCGCACAGCGCGCGCACCGCCGCCCGGTTGGTCGTGTTGCCGGGCCCGGCGCTGTAGCTGAGCGTGGTGTTCGTGCTCGAGCAGGCATCGCCCCGATTGAGGTTCACGAACGATTGCTGCGGCGCCTGGAACAGTTCGGCGATGTTGGGGGCGCGCTCGGCCTTGTTGTAGCCGCCACGGATACGCAGCCAGTCGGTCACCTGCCAGTCAGCCAGCGCCTTCCAGGTGAAGCTGTTGCCGGTGGTGCTGTAATCCGACGTGCGGCCGCCCAGCTCCAGTTCCAGCTTCTTGATGAGCGGCAGATCCGCGAGCAGTGGCACCAGCAGTTCGCCGTACAGCTCGGTCACCGAGATGGTGCCCTTGGAGTTGCCGCTCGGATAGAGGCCGGCCACCTGATCCAGGAACGAGGTGCCCTGGGTCGAAAGCGTATCGTTGGTGAAGCTGAAGCGATTGCGCCGGTAGGAGGCACCGAGCGCGGCGCGCAGATCGCCGGCCGGGAGCGCGAACAGGCTGCCCTGCGCGTTCGCTTCCCAGTTGGTCTGTTGCATCAGCGAGCGAGCCTTCACATCGGCCTTGATCGCGTCGATGCAATCCTGACTTGTCGCGATATTGTCGAACGGATTGAGGCCGCTCGTGCAGGTGACCCGCGATGCGCCGAACCCACCCTGGATCTGGTTGCCCTGCTGCGAAAAACCAGCCCCCCAATTGGGCGCGCGGATGATGGTGCGGTAGCGCTCCAGCGAAACGAAGCCCGACGACAGAAAACTCGTCTCGGATTCACCCTGCGAGCCGGAGACGTCCCAGGTCCAGTCCGTGCCTGGTACCTTGCCTTCCAGCCCGATCAGCATCTGATAGGTGAAGACGTCCGCCGCGACGGTGCGCGGCTGGTCGAGCGGATACATGTTGAGCTGCCAATCGCAGTTGGCTGCCGAGCCGGGAACCGCGGAGCTGGCGCCGGGGCAGTTGAGATCGGCCAGTGCCCGGGCAGACGTGCCTGCCGCCGGCGTGCGGCTGGCGAGGATCGCGGCCAGTTCAGCCGGCACATCATGATCCGCGATCGGGATATTGGCGCTCCAGCCATTGCCGGCGACCGCCTTCTGCTGCACCGTGAGCGTGCTGGACCGGTTGAAATAGCCCCGGGCGACGAAGTTCACCCAATCGGTGATCTCGTAATTGCCGCGGGTATAGATGTTGTAGCGGTTGAGCGGCAGGACGAGCTGATCGTCGAGGAAATTCTCGCCGAAATAGCCCAGGCTGGTCTCCTTGAAGCCGGGCCCGAGAGCGCCATTATAGCGATAGGCGCCTGCGCGCGTGGTGAAGTTGTTGACGCCGCCGAACACGGTGCCGTCGGTGTTGAACCACAGCGTGCCAGTCGTCGGATAGTTGGGGAAGGCCGTCGTGTTGCGGCCGGAAAAGATGCCGTTCATCACCGCCTGCGATGGCCGGTTCACGCCCGGAATATAGCTGGGATGGTCCGAGAAGCTCTTGTTGCCGCCCACGTCCGGGTCGAGATACAGATCGCGGAACCAGGGGCGGTTGATGCGCTTGGCAGCAGAGCGATCGTTGGTCTCGAACGCCATGCTGATGTTGCCTCGGCCATCGGCGAAGTCGGTGCCCATGATGCCGCTGACCGTATATTCCTGCCCGTCGCCACGCTGCGAGATGCCGATGCGGCCGTCCAGCTCGAGGCCCTGGAAATTCTTCTTCAGGATGAAATTGGTGACGCCGGCCACCGCGTCCGCGCCGTAAGTGGCCGAGGCGCCGCCGGTAATCACCTCCACCCGCTCGATCGCTGCCGATGGGATGGAGTTGATGTCCACCACCATGTTGGCGTTACCGGGCGTCGCTCGGCGACCGTCTAGCAGCACCAGGTTGCGGTTGGCGCCGAGACCGCGCAGCGAGATGCTGGCGGCGCCGGGCGTGTTGGTCGCGGTCGCCTGGATGTCGCCGCCGAGCTGCGGGGTCTGCGCCGGGGTGAACTGGGGCAGCTTGTTGAGGTTCGATTCGATCGCCGACGAGGAAGAGGTCTCGAGGATGTCGGACCCGACGGTCACGATCGGGCTGTTCGCCTGATAGTCCCGCCGGGCGATGCGCGAACCGGTGATGACGATCGCCTGGTCTTGCTCGCTCGCCCCCGCGTCCTGCGCCTGGGCAGGCGCTGCCACCGTCATGGCGCTGGCGAAGCAGGCACCGCCACTCAGCAACAGGATCCGCAAAGTCTTTCTGTCAGTCATAAGGCACTCCCCTTTTTTCAACGCCTTGGTGGCCGATGGTCGGCCGTGAGCGTGGGCCGCGGCCGAAACGACGCGCGGCGAATTTTATGCGTGGGGATTGCGGGTATGCGGCACCGCTCCGGGCAACGCCTGCGGGCGCGCCGGTGTCCGATGATCGCAGAAAAACCAATCAGTTCCCGCTGTTCAGCTTACCTTGCCTGACCGGCAAAACCCATCCCCACTAATGGTTGTTATGTTCAACGTTCATTTTGAAGTATAGTTGTATTTAACACCTGTCTAGGGATTTCATGAACGGTGCCGTGGGGGAGCGATAAAGCACACGCGCTGTGGCACTTTTGGAACAGGCGCTGGGGGGCGGGGGAAAAGGCGCACAGAAAAAGGGGCCTTCCCGAAGGAAGGCCCCTGATTTCCGGTTCAGATAGCCGCGTGGGCGGTGATCAGAACTTGGCGTTGATCCCCAGATAGAAGCGTCGTCCGAAGATGTCATAGAAGCTGCTGTTGTAGCCACCGCCGGCCAACTGACCGAGCGAGAGGTTAGCCGCCGTGTTGACGTTACCGAGCGGCGGGGCCTTGTTGAACAGATTGTCCACGCCAATCCGCATGCTGGCATCGTCCGTAACCTTGACCGAGGCACTGAGGTTGAACAGGTCATAGGCACGATATTTGCTGAAGGGAGACGGAGCGAGCGCCGCGCCTTCCTGCTCGACCGAGGGCAGATGCTGCCATTGCAGTGAGATGTTGGCCGGCCCGACGGAGTAGCCGAAGGTCGTCAACGTGCGATACCGATAGGCACCGGGATTGAGGCCATTCTGCGCCGTCCCGAGCGTGCCGACATAATCGGCGAGCGGGTTGTTGGCCAGTTCGGTCGACTTGTAGTGCAGGTAGTAGTTGAGCAGGAAGTTCAGGTTGAAGGTGCCCGGCCCCACATTGACTGCCCAATCGATCTGAGCGTCGATGCCGCTAATGTTGACCACACCGGAATTGTTGAAGGTCACGTCGAAGTTCGCTGCGCCGAGAACAGGGGCCGGATCGTAGCGGATGCCCTTACAATAGAAATTGTCCGCGGCAGCCCGAGCTTTGGCGGGATCTCCTGCCGCACCGGCGGCATCCGTGTTCCAGAAGGGGTCGATGCACTGCTGGAGAGCGGTGCCGGCGCCCTGAAGGCCAATCGCATCCTTCAGCTTGATGCTATACCAGTCGACCGTGAACCGGAGCCGCTGGAGTGCCGATGCCTGGAACGGCGACTGGATGACAACGCCAGCGGTCCAGGTATCGGCCGTTTCGGGCTTCAGGTTCGGGTTGCCCGTGGCGTTGGTCCAGGCGAAGCCACCGCCGGGAGCCGGCTGATCGGACACGGCGCGCCCGTAATAAGCGGCGCCGGTGTTCGCGCCCCCCGTCTTGTCCATCACAGCCGAGCAAACGGCCTTGACGTCGGCCGCGATCGGGCTGGCCGAGCCGGCCGAGATCCGATAGGTCGACCGCTCCGAGCACAGATCGCCAAGGCTGTTGAGGCCGAAGATTTGCGACGATGCCTGGAACAGCTCCGCGATGTTCGGAGCGCGCTCCGCCCGGTTGTAGCCGCCCCGGATGCGCAGCCAGTCGGTCATCGCCCAGTCACCCAGGATCTTGTACGTCCAGCTACCGCCCGTCGTGTCATAATCGGAATAACGGGCACCAAGTTCGAGGCTGAGCGACTTGATCGCCGGGATGTCCTTCAGCAGCGGGACGAGCAACTCGCCATAGAGCTCCTTGGCGCTATACGAGCCGAAGGAGTCGCTGCTCGGATAGATGCCGACAGCCTGGTCCAGGAACGATTCACCCTGGTTGGTGAGCGTATCGTTGATGAACTCATACTTCAGCTTGCGATAGCTGGCGCCGACAGCCGCCTGCAAAGGCCCGGCGGGAAGCTGGAACAGCGTGCCCTGTGCGTTGCCTTCGAAGATGGTCTGCGTGATGGTCTGGTTGTTCTTCAGATCCGCCGTGATCGCCTGCTTGCAATCCTGCGAAATATCTTCCCAGGCAGTGGTGAAGATGTTCATGCCGGTGGTGCAGCCCGCGAAGTTCGCGCCGAAGGCCGGGCGGGCACTCGCTACGTTGCTGTTCGCGTTCAAGCCCTTGCCGAAGTTCGGCGCGGTCATCAGCGAGCGTTCACGGGTCAGCGAGAAAACGCCGGTCTGCCGGGTGAAGGTCGTGGTTTCGCCATGATTGCCGAACACTTCCCACGTCCAGTCGGACCCAGGAATCTTGCCCTCGAAGCCGGCCAGGATGTTGAACGTGCTGACCACGTTTGTCACCGTGCGGTTCTCGGGGAAGCCGTAGTTCAGCTCGACACGATCATTCGGATTCGGACGGCTATCCAGCAGATCCTGGATCGACTGCGGCAGAAACTGCCCGATCACCTCATTGTTGGTGCAGCCACCGACTGTGGCCGTTGCGCAGGCAAACTGTTTGCCATAAGCCGCCGTGAACGCCGGGTTGGTCGGATTGTCCGTCAGGTCGCCCGGAGTGTTATCCACGTAGGACGAGCCGTTGAAGTTCATCCCGTTGAGGATAACCGAACTCGGGTTGCCGTAGCCGCCATAGGCGGTGGAGGTGATGGCGCTGCCCGTGTATACGCCGGTGCCATAAGGCAGGAACACGTCCCACCCGCCGGTGATCGAGCCACCCTGCTGGGTCGTCCGCGTCTTGGTGCGGCTGTACAGGCCCTGCGCGAAGATGCTGATCGAATCGTTCAGCGCATAGTTGCCGCGCATGAACATGTTGTAGCGCGTCATCGGCAGGAAGGCGTACGCGGTCTGGTCGACGAAATTCAGTGCGCCGTTGGCGCGTGTTACGGCCAGATCGCCCTGCGATGTCTCGCCGGTATAGAAGCCGACGCCGCCCCGCTGCTGATAGCCGGTGGTGAACAACGACCCGTTGGGGTTCACATAGACGGAGAAGCCCTGCGGCCCGGGCGACCTTGGCAGCCCGCTGTCGATCGTGTTGGGCAGCGGCTGGCCGTTTGCCGCCCTGTCCGGAGTCGTGCCTGGGAATAACTGGCCATAGAACACGTCGTTGCTCGGGGCATTGCCGAAACCAAGGGCTATGCCGGGATGGAGCGGGAAGAAGCGGTTGGTGCCGATGGTCGGATCGCGCCACAGCTTTTGATACCAGGAGCGATTCCTCTGGTAGCTCGCCTCGCGCGTGTTGAGCGACATGGCGATGCTGATGTTACCGCGCCCGTCGTCAAAATCCGCGCCCATGATGCCAGAGAGCGAATATTCGAAGCCGTCGCCTGCCTGGCTGATCGACGAGGAGCCATCCAGTTCGACGCCCCGGAAATTTTTCTTCAGGACGAAGTTGGTAACGCCGGCGACTGCGTCTGCTCCGTAAGTCGCCGAAGCGCCGCCGGAAATGATCTCGACGCGCTCGATCGCGGCGGACGGGATTGTGTTGATGTCGACCACGCCTGCGGCGTTGCTCGGCGTGGCGCGGCGGCCATCGAGCAGCACGAGGTTGCGGTTGGCGCCGAGGCCGCGCAGCGAAATGGTGGCCGCGCCTGGCGTGTTGGTCGCGGTCGGTTGAATGTCGCCGCCGCCCGCGGGCGTCTTGGCCGGCGTGAACTGCGGAAGCTTGTTAAGATTCTGCTCGATCGCGGCCGTGGAAGACCGCTGGAGCAGGTCGTCGGCGACCGTCACGATCGGGCTGTTCGAGGAATAATCCTTGCGCGCGATGCGCGACCCTGTGACGATAATCGCCTGGCTGGCGTCAGCTGAATCCGCGCCGATATCTTCCTGTGCTTGGGCGGGTATGGTGAGCGCGAATGCGCCTACGCAGGCACTCGCGAGCAAGGCCACCCGTAACGTGCGACCGCTCATTTCAAATTCGCTTTTCAAGACATTTCTCCCCTTTAGTAAAAGCGTTGCGCCCCTTGTCGGCGTCAACACTCAGAAAAATTGCAGGCTTGGCCTGAGCCCGGTGTTCCGGTGCAGATTGGGGGCGTGATCGAGGCACGCGGTTGCCAGCCGCCAACTCAATCAAGCGGCGGAAGGATTTTTCCGAACAATGTGTGAGGTTTACCGCATATGCGGCCGGAATGCCCCGATCCCAGAATGGATAGAGTCATCCCCATATAAAATACGCGTTGAAAATATCTCGCCTCCCCCTCTGACGCGATTCCACTGCGTGGCGAAATCTAATTAGAGAAGCCTATATCTAATGGTGAGAAATCAACTTGTCTAGCGAGCCTGATATTGACTTTGTTTCAAAACAAAGTTCAAAAATCTTGTGTTGCATATCAGCAACATATGGCCTGCAAAAGTGACGTCACTGTTCCACTATGCCAAATTCGAGCGGCGCGCCGCACGGTCGAATAACGCTCTGAACACATTGCATCTGGCCGCGCTTATCCATGATTCGGCAATCAATCAGGTGGCAGTCGGCGCTGATTGGAGCAGCCTCAATGGGCCCTTGGTGTGGTGCCGATTGGGAAGACGCGCGCTCGCAAGCGTCGTGCTGAATGCTCGTCAAGGACGTCAGTCGGAATCGTCTGGGCGCCGTGGCACACACGCCAACGGGCCCCATATCGCGAGCCGATTCGACTGGAAGCGTCGACAGCGAGAGGCTGGTGGGTCAACCAGCCTCTCGTGGATTGAGAAGCGTCAGCGAACGCGCTCGACGCGGACCGAGGACTGATGCCCGACGTCCATGAGATAGCTGCCGAGTGCAGCCTTGCGGATGGTGACGGTCTCGTTGGGGGCGGGCGGGCGGAACCCCGCGCTGGCCCGCTCCGTCATCCGCCACACGGCGCCATCGGCGAGCGTGATCTGCCACATGCGAAGGCCATTGTCGCGCGCGGACTGGACGGCCACCTCCACCTCGTCGGCATCTGGGCTGGCGCTGCGCTGGGGGGTCGGGCGAGCGACCTGCTCCGCGCCAAAGCCAGCGCTGGCGGCGGCAGGCGGCGCCGGCGGCGGGGCCACGGGGGCGGGGCTCCGGATGGACGATGCGCCGAAGCCCGCCGAACTGGGGGCAGCGTTGCCCTGCATGGCACTCGCGACGGAATCATAACATGCGACGCGCGCCGATTCCTTGGAAATCCGCGCACAGACTGCCAACTGATCCTGCAAGCTGCCTTGGGCGAATGCGGGGGCGGCCGGTATCGCTACAGCCGCCACTGCGACGCCTGTCGCCATGGCTAAAGTCATACGTCCGATCAGCATTCCAGACTCCTTACTCTCTCTCGCCCATCGGGCCCCCTTGTTGCGCGGCTCTGTCCAGCGCACCCGACTCGTCCAATATCGAGCTGGTCGTCATCTCATATGCGGCCACAACGCCCGACGCCAGTATCGCCATGAGGCGTTGACCGAGGGGTGAAATATGTTCAATCATAGGCATTTGACGGACGCTAAGATCCGCGGAGGGCGATCATGGAAAACGGCAGGGCCGTGCTGGATGACCCTGGCATGGTAGCGGAGCGGGACGGAGTCATCTCCGCGGCTCTGGCGCTCCTTGAAGAGGTTGGGCTGGATCAATGCAGTCCGGCGGCCATCGCCACCCATCTTGGGATGGAGCGGGCCGCGGTGGAGGGCCTTTTTTCAACTCCCCGCGACGATCTCCCGACGGCGATGGCTCTCCAAATCGTTCGCGATTTCCCCGTTCCACGAGGCAGAGAGGGATGGCAAGACCGTTTGGAACGGCGTGCGACGGTCGCGCGCAGGGCAATGCTCTCGCGGCGCGACGGGAGCAGATTGTTCGCCCGCCTGACGCCTCCCTGGCCGTTTGACGATAGCGCGATCGCCGCGTTGCGTGAGGCCGGCGCCTCGACCGACGAGGCGGAAATCGCGGTGAAGATGATCGATCATCTCAGTCTGGGTGTTGCGCTGGCTGAGCAGAGCGACGCCGCTCTGGCCGATCAACAGGAAGCTTTTGAACGACAACTCGATCTCGCGTTGCGGGGGATCGCCGCCTCGCTGGCAGCGCAGCCCCCGCGTGACGAACGGCGGAGCAAGTTCCAGTCGCGGTTGTGGATATTCCTGCGCAATGCGCGCGAGAGCGCCAACATCGCCTTCGCTCGCACCGTGCACATCAACGAGTTGGATCGCCGCATTCTTCTGCTTCTGCAAGCGCAGGGCGATATGACGCTTGCGGCTATTTCCATGTCCAACGGCGTCGATAAGGCGCAGGTCAGCCGCGCGATCAAGCGGATGAGCGATGTGTCGCTGGTGTCGCGCAGCGGTATCCGCAGTCCGATCCGCTTGAGCGCAAACGGTCGCGCCCTTGCCGAAAGATTGCTGCGCCACGCCGAGTTGCGCAATCGCGAGCTGACATTCGGCGTTACGGACGAGCAACTTGTCGTCCTGTTCGGCGTGCTCGACACACTGCTGGCGCGTGCGGTGGCGTTGTTCGAACAGGAGCGCAAGCTGAGCACGAATCAGCGATCGACGGAGCAGGTCGACTTCCAGGATCTGGTCAATGCCGGGTTGCCGGGCGAGACCGGGATCGCGGTCGACCGCTCGCGGCTACTGCCCCCGTTCATTACGCTCTGTTCCTATATTCTGCGCGGCGGCGCGCTCGCTCACAAACGCAAGACCGGGCTTTCCAACTTCGAGAGCTGGGTGATGAACGAGATTTGCCGACAGCCGCCGATCAGCTGGCCGCAGTTGGTGCTGGCGCTGTACCGGGACCAGAGCCAGGCGGGGCGCACCGTCAACCAGCTGATCGAGCGCGGCCTGGTCGAGCGGAGCGGCAAGCCGGGGCGCCGCCACGGCTTCTTCGGGCCCACCGAGGAAGGGCGGCGAATCCACGATATCATCACTGAGACCGCTGTTACGCGGAGCGAATTCCTGTTCCAGGGGATCGATGAGGACCGGCTCGATACCTTCATGACGGCGTTCGACATCTTGTGCCGCAATGCCGAGGTGCAGGTGGCGCGCGAGAAGGCGATCCAGGAAATGGACCGTGAATAGAGAGCGACGCCTGTCGATCAGGCCGGCAAGGGGATGAACTCGGTTTCGCCGGGAACGTGGGCGAAGCGATTTTCGCGCCAGTCTGTCTTGGCCTGCTCGATCCGGTCCTTTGAGCTGGAAACGAAGTTCCAGTAGATATGGCGCGCCTCGGGGAGCGGCTCGCCACCGATCAGCATGATCCGCGCGGTTCCCTGCGCGCGCAGCACGATCTCGGCTCCAGGCTTGAAGACGACCAGCTCGCCGGCTGCGAAGCCGCCCTGCTGCCCTTCCACCGCCAGCGCGCCCTCGATCACATAGATGGCGCGCTCGATATGTTCGGCGCTGAGCCGGTAGCGGGCCCCGTCCGCCAGCAGCACGTCGGCATAGAGCATGTCGGTAAAGGTTTGCACCGGCGAGGTCATGCCGTCCGACCGGCCGGCGACGACGCGGATGGTCACGCCGTCCGACTCGGCCTGGGGGATGTCCTCGGCGCCATGGTGGAAGAAGGCCGGCGCGGTTTCCTCATGTTCCCGAGGGAGCGCGACCCAGGTCTGCAGGCCGAACACTGGGCCGCCGGTGGCGCGGGTCTGCGCGGGCGTGCGCTCGCTGTGGACGATGCCGCTGCCCGCCGTCATCCAGTTGACGGCGCCCGGACGGATGGCCTGCACCGAGCCGAGCGAATCGCGGTGTAGTATCTCGCCCTGCAGCAGATAGGTGACGGTGGCGAGGCCGATATGGGGGTGGGGCCGGACGTCCAGCCCCTGCCCGGCCGTCAGCGTGACGGGCCCCATCTGGTCGCAGAAGATGAAGGGACCGATCATCCGGCGGTGCATCGAGGGGAGTGCGCGGCGCACTTCAAACCCGTCGCCGAGGTCGTGCACTCGCGGCAGGACAATCATCTCGACGTCAGGGATGGCGGTTTCGCGAAGGGTCATGGCTGGCTCTCCTGATGGGAGCTCTTGTGTATCAGCCCGCCATGAGAGCGTCGAGGCACGACACCTCCATGGCCCGGCACAACCGGGCCAGGAGGCTCCGGCGGGCTAGGCCAGCCTGGTCATCCAGCCATGTGCGTCCGGCCGCTTGCCGAGCTGGATGCCGACCAGCGCATCGCGCAGCGTGCGGGCGACTTCCCCTCCATTGCCATTGCCGATGACGAAGTTGCCACGGGTCGAGCGCACCTCGCCAATCGAGGTGATGACCGCGGCTGTGCCACACGCGAAGGCCTCCTTGAGGCGGCCGCTCTTCGCATCCTCCTGCCACTGGTCGAAGCTGTATGGTTGCTCGGTGACCGTGTAGCCCGCTTCTGCGGCGACAGCACGCAGCGATTCGCGCGTGATGCCGGGCAGGATCGAGCCGTTGAGCGGTGGCGTGACAATCGTGCCGTCATTGAACACGAACATGATGTTCATGCCGCCCAGTTCCTCGACCCACTTGCGCTCGACCGCGTCGAGGAACAGCACCTGGTCACACCCCTGCGCGATGCCCTGCGCCTGCGGCTGCAGGCTGGCGGCATAGTTGCCGCCGCACTTGGCCGCGCCGGTGCCGCCGGGCACGGCGCGGACATAATCGTGGCTGACCCACAGGGTGACGGTCGACTTGCCGCCCTTGAAATAGCCCCCGACCGGCGAGGCGATGACGCAGTAGATATATTCGTGCGCCGGGCGGACGCCGAGGAACGCCTCGCTGGCGAACATGAAGGGGCGCAGATAGAGGCTGCCCTTGTCCGCATCGGGCACCCAGTCGGCATCGGCGGCGACGAGTTGGCGGATGCTCTCGACGAACAGCTCCTCGGGCAGATGCGGCATGGCGAGGCGCGTTGCGCTCTCGTTGAAGCGCGCGGCATTGGCCTGCGGGCGGAAGCTGGCGACCGAGCCATCCGGCATGCGATAGGCTTTCAGCCCCTCGAAAATCTCCTGCGCATAATGCAGCACCGCCGCTGCCGGATCGAGCGGAATCGGTTGGCGCGGGCCGAGCACCGCATCGTGCCAGCCTTGCCCCTCGGTATAGCGGATCGTCACCATATGATCGGTGAACAGCGTACCGAAGCCGAGCGATGCCATGGCGGCGGCGCGATCCTCGGCCGAGGTGGGGTTGGGGAGCGGGCTGGTCGTGAATTCCAACATGATCGAAGCGTCCGTTGCGCGTTTGTCCGGGAAATGGATGGCGGGTCGGTAACAGGAACACGCTGTGCTGTCATGTGGCAGATGCGAAAGGGCGGGTGGCGAAGTGACCAATGTTTGTTCGTGTCGAGCATCGTCGAGACACGTCACACCCCCCGCGACCGGCCAGAGTTGGTGGCGGACGAGTTCCAAGAATCGCTCCTCAGGGGACGAGCTGGCCCCGAACTTGCCGGTCTAGGCCATCAGCAGGCGGGTCTCGCTCCCTGCGCCGGCGAGGAAGGCAATGGGCCCGGATAGAGCGACGCCGGGCGGTAGCTCCTCCGCTGTCATCCCTGCCATGGCAAGGCCGCTCTGGCAGGCGGAGAGGAGAACCCCGTCCGCCACAGCTTCCCTCACCAGCGCGGCGAGGGGCGGCTCCCCGGCGGCTTGCCAGGCAGTGTCCTGGGGCGCGGCGATGGGCGGACGCAGCAGCGCGACCGCCTCGCCCTGGAGGAACAGATGCGCGCTGCCGCCCAGCGCGATCTCGCAGCGGGCGAGGACCAGCGCGGCGTGTAAGCGGGCAGGGTCGGTGCCGGCGAGGATCAACGCCAGCGGCGGTCGGTGGCCGGGCGGCCCGCTCATGCCGGGGCTAGCGCCGCCGGGCAGTCCATGTCGCGCGGCACGGCGAGGGTGCGGAAGCGGTTGCCGAGCAGGTCGAGCACCATCAGCTTGCCGGTCGAAGGCGTGCCGAACGGCACCAGGGCGCGGATCACCTCCAGTGCCGCCATGCTGCCGATTACGCCGGTGAGCGCGCCCACCAGCCCCTGCTCGGCACAGGTGCGGGCAGGGTCGGTGGTGGCCTCGCCCACCAGGCAGCGATAGCAAGGCTGGCCTTCTTCCCAGCCGCGCCACACGCCGATCTGCCCCTCGAACTCGCCGACCGCGGCGGTGACGAGCGGGATGCGCAGCCGCGTCGCGGCATCCGACACGGCGAGGCGCGTCTCGAAATTGTCGCAGCCGTCGAGAATGATGTCGGCATCGCGCAGCAGCGTCGCGGCGTTGGCTGGGTCGAGCCGCTCGTTGATCGGAATCAGGTGGCAGTCCGGGTTAAGGCGGTGCGCGGCGTCGCGTGCGGCCTCGGCTTTGGGTCGGCCGATATCCACCGCGCCGAACAGGATCTGCCGCTGGAGGTTGCTGAGCGAGACGGTATCCGGGTCGATCACCCGCAGCGTACCGATCCCCGCTGCGGCCAGATAGGCGATGGCCGGACAACCAATGCCCCCCGCGCCGACGATGGCGACATGCGCTGCGCGCAGCCGCGCCTGCCCCGCTCCGCCGATCTCGCGCAGCACGATATGGCGGGCATAACGCTCAAGCTGATCGTCGGTGAAGGACATCTCAGACCATCCGTACACCGGTCGAGCCGAACCCGCCGATGCCACGCGCGGTCTCGTCAAGGTCCGCCACCTCGATCATGCGGCCGATCTGCACAGGCGTGACGACGAGCTGCGCGATGCGATCGCCGCGCCTGATTTCGAAGGGTTCGGCGCCGAGGTTGATGAGGATGACCTTCAGCTCGCCGCGATAGTCGCTATCGATCGTGCCGGGCGTGTTGGCGAGCGAGATGCCGTGCTTGAGAGCGAGGCCGGAGCGCGGGCGCACCTGCACTTCGTAGCCCACGGGAATCGCCATCGCGAGGCCGGTGGCGACGGCGTGGCGACCCATGCTTGGCAGCGTCACATCCTCCGCGGAAACGACGTCCATCCCCGCCGCACCGGCAGTCGCGTAAGCGGGCAATGGCAAATCTTCGCCATGGGGCAGGCGCTTGACGGCAATCTCAACGGCCGGCCAGGGCATCGGCAATCCTTTCAATAAGTCGCGTGGCGACGGCGGTCTTCGGCATGTCCGGCCAGCTCTCGGCGCCGTCTGCCGTGACGAGGTGAACAGTATTGCTATCCCCTCCCATCACGTCGCCGGAGACATCGTTGGCGACGATCCAGTCGGCGCCCTTTCGTGTCCGCTTGGCTCGTGCGTGGTCGATAACCTTTTCCGTCTCGGCCGCGAAGCCGATCAGCAGGGCTGGGCGCTGCGGGTGCTGGCCGAGCGCGGCGAGAATATCCGGGTTCTCGGTGAGCGCGAGCGGGGCCGTCTTGCCGGACCCGTCCTTCTTGAGCTTCTGTGCCGCCTCGTCGGTGACGCGCCAATCGGCCACGGCGGCAACCATGATCGCCACGTCGGCGGGCAGCGCCTGCTCGACGGCGGCCGCCATCTCACGCGCCGTTTCCACGTCGACGCGTGTGACGCCCGGCGGCGTCGGCAAGGTAACGGGTCCGGCGACCAGCGTTACACGCGCACCAGCACGCGCGGCGGCGGCAGCAATGGCGAAGCCCTGCCGCCCGGAGGAGCGGTTGGCGATATAGCGGACGGGATCGATCGGCTCGTGCGTCGGTCCTGCGGTTACCAACACATGGCGGCCGAAAAGATTATGCTCGGAAAGGTCCGGCGCGTTGATGGTGCGGGTCGTGTCGGTGAGCAAGGGGTGCGGCTCGGCGGCGCCCGGCCCCTCGGCCAGAAGGCGCTCGATCTCGGCCAGAATCTCGGTCGGCTCGGGCAGGCGGCCCTTGCCCCACTCGTTGCAGGCCATGGCGCCCACCGCCGGCTCCATGACATGGATGCCGTCCTCGCGGAGTTGGGCGAGGTTCCGCTGGGTCGCCTTGTGGTGCCACATGCGCACGTTCATCGCCGGCACGGCCAGCACTGGCTTGTCGGTGGCGAGCAGCAGGGTGGTGGCGAGGTCGTCGGCGATGCCGGCTGCCATTTTGGCGAGAATATCGGCGCTTGCCGGTGCGATGACGATCAGATCGGCCTCGCGGCTGAGCTGAATATGGCCGATCTCGCGCTCTTCCTTGAGGTCGAACATGGCGCCGTAGACATGGTCCTCGGTCAGCACGCCCAGACTGAGCGGCGTCACGAACTGCTTGGCCGCCTCGGTCATCACCGCGCGCACGGCGATGTCCTTGGCGCGCAGCAGGCGGACAAGCTCCAATGCCTTGTAGGCGGCAATGCCGCCCGAAACGATGAGGAGGACTCGTTGGGCCACGAGCGCTTATGTAGCGTTTCAGCCGAGCTTGACTAGGGGTGAGCGTCGGCCCGTGACGGCCGCGCGTAGCAGGTCGCGCAGCGCACCGGGTGCGAAGGCGAGGCCGGCGAGGAACAGCGGCGCGATCATCGCGATCCAATAGTAATTTTGCGGCCGGCCGAGCAACGTCATCATGAAGGCGAAACCGGTCAGATACAGGGCAACCAGAAGACCGTTGGCGGTGGGCCGGGCATACCAGCCAAGCAGTGCGAGGGGAGCCAGCAGCGCCGTGGTCGGCACTGGCAGATAGCCGAGGATCGAGGCTTCGCGCAGGGCGGAGAGCACGCGCGGCCAGCCGCCGGGCGTCGTCCAGCCGGGCGAGGCCGGGTCGCCGGGCAGCACCACGGCGGCGACGGCCTGCGCGTGGAAAGTCAACATCACCGCAAACAGCGCGATAACGGCAGCCCATGCAGCCGCTTCGCGCCAGCGCCGATGCCAAAGGGCGGCGGCGCCCATCAGGAGCACGAACGGCAAGGCCAGTTCGCGGATCATCAGGGCGAGCAGCGCGAGGGCGACGCTTGGCCCCCAGCGCTCCGGGCGATGAAGGGCGAGCGAGAGGGCGACGAGCAGCGCGGCCCAACTCTCATGGAAACAGGTGAGGCGTGGCGCGGCGAGCGCGAGGCTGCCGCCGAGAAGCAGCAGGGACGCCGCCATGAGTGGACGCTCCGGCGCACCTTCCCGGCCGAGGCGCACCGTCCACGCGAGAATGGTTGCGGCGCACAGGGCGGCAAGCAGCGCCGTGCCGAGCCAAGTCGGAATGGCCGCGAGAAGCACTGCCAGCGTCGGGAGGCGGAACGTGATGAAGGGACGCAGCGGATAGTCATTGTCGCGGAGCAACGTGGACGTCGCTGGATAATAGGGGGCGCCGGCGCGAAGCCTGTCTATGACTCGGTTGTAGAGCAGTAGGTCGTCGCCGCTTGCCTCCGGCCGCTGCACCGCGGCCGTGAAATCGCCGGGGGAACTGTTCGGCCCGGTTGGCCCGATAGACTGGACGAGGCCGAGCAGGCACAGCGCCAGCCAAAGCGCCAGGATCAGGCGCGCGGGCTTGGTCCCCAACGCGGCAAAGCGCGAGGTTGGCGGCGGTGTGGACGGCGGGACGGCGGCGCTCATGGCGCCTCCATTTCCGACAAACGTCATTAAATGAGCGTTAAAGGGCTCCAGCCGAGCATCAGCGCGGTGATCCCCGCGCCGGCCAGCGCAGCGGCGAGGGCGACTGCGCCGTAGCGCAGCAGCCATCCGCCGCGCATCGGGACGAGGCGAATCTCCGGCAGCGGCGGCGGCGGCGGCGCGCCGCCAGCCGGGGGGAAACGCTCCTCCAGCCGCTTCACCAGCCCGGGCAGGCGCTTCAGCGTGTCCGCGGCGTCGTGGATCGAATCGGCGAGGCGGGCTTCCGGCCCCAATTCGTCTCGCAGCCAGCTCTGCACATACGGGCCGGCGACGTCCCACATGTTGATGGCGGGGTGGAGCATGGTTGCCACGCCCTCGACCATCACCATCGTCTTTTGCAGCAGCAGCAAGTGCGGCTGGGTCTGCATGTCGAAATCACGGGTGATGGCGAACAGCCCGTCCAACATCTGGCCGACCGACAGCTCGGAGACCGGCTTGCCGCGCATCGGCTCACCGACCGCACGCAGGGCGGTGGCGAACTCGCGCACGTCATGATGAGAGGGCACATATTGCGCCTCGAAATGAATCTCGGCCACGCGGCGGTAATTGCCAGTGATGAGGCCGTAGAGAATCTCCGCCAGCCACAGCCGCGCGCGCCGGTCAATCCGCCCCATGATGCCGAAGTCGATGGCCGCGATCGCGCCGTCCGGCAGGACGAAGAGATTGCCCTGGTGCATGTCGGCGTGGAAGAAGCCCTCGGCGATCGCCTGCCGCAGGAAGGTGTTGACCAACCGCTCGGCAATGGCCTTCACATCGTGGCCGGCGGCGATCAACGCTTCACGGTCGCTGATCTTAATGCCGTCGATCCATTCGAGCGTCATCACCCGACCGTTGGTACGGTCCCAGTCGATGGCGGGGATGGTGTAGCCCGGCACGGCAGCCATGGCCTCGCCCAGTTCGGAGGCGGAGGCGGCCTCGCGCCGCAGGTCCAGTTCGCGTGCAGTCCAGCGTTTGAGGTTCGCGATAACCAGGCGAGGGCGTAGCCGCGCGGCCTCGCCGCCGAGCTGCTCCAGATGAGCCGCTGCCCATTCATAGGTGTCGATGTCCCGCCCGAAACGCTCGCGAATGCCGGGGCGCAGTACCTTCACAGCAACAGTGTGGCCCTCGCTTGTGACGGCCTTGTGGACCTGCGCGATCGAGGCGGCACCGACCGGCTGCTCCTCGAAGCTGGTGTAGATTTCTTCCAGCGGGCGTCCGAACGACGCCTCGATCTCCGCCCGAATCGTGGCGAAAGGGACCGGTGGTAACGCGTCCTGCAAACTCAGCAGATCGCGCGCCGCTTCCTCTCCCACCAGATCAGGCCGGGTGGCAAGCGACTGGCCGAGCTTGATCGCCGCCGGGCCAATCGCCTGGAACGCCTCGGCATAGCGCGGCTCGCGCGGAACCCAGGCGCCGAAGCGGGCGAGCCGGGCGAGCCGGCGCACGGCCGCGGGCGTATTGGGGTCTTTCTCGATACCCCGCAGCGCTCCGTGTCGTGCCAGGGTGCGGCCCCATTTGAGCAGCCGCCAGAGATGCGTGACATGCGACGTCATGTTGCGCTTCCGCGCCGGTCGGACGGCAGCGCCACGCTCAGGCTTTCCAGCCGGAGTGGATCGCGACGAGACCGCCCATGATCGGCTCGACCTTCACCTGCGTGAAGCCGGCTGCCTCGATCATCCCTGCGAAGCTTGGCATGTCCGGAAAGCGGCGGATCGATTCGATGAGGTAGCGATAGCTTTCCTCGTCGCCGGCGATCATCTTGCCGAGCTTGGGGACGAGCTTGTGCGAATAAGCGTCATAAACGTCCGAAAATCCGGGCCAGACATTCGTCGAAAACTCGAGGCAGAAGAAGCGCCCGCCGAACCTGAGCACGCGGTGCGCCTCGCGTAGCGCGGCGGGAATGTCCGTCACATTGCGGATGCCGAAAGCGATCGTATAGGCGTCGAAGTGCCGGTCTGCGAAGCTCAGCGTCTCGGCATTCTGCGGCTGCCAGACGAGCCCCGTGATGCCGCGTTTGGCCGCGCGCTGCATGCCTACGGCGAGCATATCCTCGTTGATATCCGACACGGTGATCTGCGCACCGTGTGCGGCCATGCGAAAGGCGATGTCGCCGGTGCCACCGGCCATGTCGAGGATCGCCTCGCCCGCGCGCGGCTTCACCCGGCGGACGAACTGGTCCTTCCACAGCCGATGCATGCCGCCGGACATGGCATCGTTCATGATGTCATAGTTCCGAGCAACGTTGGAAAAAACGCCGCCCACCAGCTTCGTCTTTTCCTCGGGCGCCACCTCGCGATAGCCGAAGGATACTGTCTCGCTCATGGTGCGGGGCTCTAGCGGAGTCTGGGCGGGGCGGAAAGAGGCAGTGCGCTCATCTGCGCGGTGCCGGTTGATCCAGTTCCCGGACCAGCGTAAATTGTGCAAACGGGACCGGCATCCTCCCGTTCAGGCACTTCCCGCCCAAGCGATGCGGCGAACGGTCCGGCCGGACATAACCCGCCTGTGCCGGCGGAAGGGAGTGCCATGGATAGATTTCCGCCGCGGGTGCGACCGGGTGTGTCGTCTCCGCACCATAGCCTTCCCGATACTTCTCCGGCCGATGTTCCTCTGGCCGAGTTGGTGCGAGCGTTCATTCGGATCGGCCTGCTCAGCTTCGGCGGGCCGGCGGGCCAGATTGCGCTGATGCATCGCGAGTTGGTCGACGAACGCCGTTGGGTGGATGAGGGCAGCTTCCTGCGCGCGCTCAACCTCTGCACGCTGCTGCCGGGGCCGGAGGCGCAACAGCTTGCGGTCTGGATTGGCTGGCGGCTGCACGGCACGGCCGGCGGCCTGATCGGTGGCCTGCTGTTCGTGCTGCCCGGCGCGGCGGTGATGCTGGCGCTTTCGGTGCTTTATGCGCTCGCGGCCAATATCGGCATGGTCGCCATGATCTTCCTCGGCATCAAGGCGGCGGTACTGGCCATCGTGGTGCAGGCGGTGCTGCGCATGGCCGGGCGGGCGCTCATCGGGCCGTTCCAGAGAGGGCTGGCCGTGGCTTCGTTCATCGCGCTTGCCTTCCTTGCCGCGCCTTTCCCCCTGGTGGTGTTGCTGGCCGGTGGCGCGGGTGCGCTTGCAATGCGTTTGTGGCCGGGCTGGCTCCGCCTGCATCCGTCAGCCGCGCCCGCTGCATCTGCGCCGATATCCCCCGTGCGCACGATCGGGACGATATGCGGTTGGCTCGCCGTCTGGGCGGCGCCGATGCTGCTGGTGCTGCTCGCGCTCGGCCCGGGGCATGTCCTGTGGCAGGTCGGCCTGTTCTTCTCCAAGCTCGCTATCGTCTCCTTCGGCGGTGCTTATGTGGTGCTGGCCTATATGGCGCAGCAGGCGGTGGAGGCGATGGGCTGGGTCTCCGCCAAGGAGATGGCCGACGGGCTCGGCCTAGCCGAGACGACGCCGGGTCCGCTCATCATGGTGACGCAGTTCGTGGGGTTTCTCGGCGCCTATCGGATGCCGGCACCGTTCACGCCCATGGTCGCTGGCGTGCTGGGTGCGGCACTGACGACATGGGTCACTTTCGCGCCATGCTTCCTGTGGATCTTCGCTTTCGCGCCGTGGATGGCCCGCCTCGAGCGGTCCGCCTGGCTGCAGGGTGCCCTAGCGGCGATCACGGCCGCTGTGGTCGGCGTGATCGCCAATCTCTCGCTGTGGTTCGCGCTGCATGTGTTGTTCGCGCGGCTGGTCGCCGTACGGGCCGGGCCGTTGCGCGCCCTCGTGCCGGCGTTGGAGACGCTGGACTGGCGGGCGGCGCTGATCGCAGCCGTTGCCGCGCTGCTGCTTTTCCGGTTCCGGCTGGGCATGCTCCCGGTATTGGGGATCAGCGCCCTCCTCGGCGTGACGTTCCATGCGGTGGCGGGTGCAGCCTGAGCGGCTGCTTGACCGTGACCGGGTCCATCGCTATAGGGCCGCCTGCCTTTCGGCCTGTCTGCCGCGCCTTTTCGGGGATTCGGCGGCCATCGGGCGAAGGGCGAGCAGAGCTGAACATTGCCTATGCTCTTGCGGGGCCAGGGGTCGTTTACGGCCGCCGGGTCCATTGTCGTTTGGGGTTGGTTCGCTGGAGCCGCCGCGAGGGGCGTCGCAGGAAATTCGCGGACGGCAAAGTAACTGAAAAAGGTGAAGGGCTTCATGCCAACAATCAACCAGCTGGTCCGCAAGGGCCGCGAACCGCAGAAGGCCGCGAGCAAGGTCCCTGCGATGGAGCAGAACCCGCAGAAGCGCGGCGTCTGCACCCGTGTTTATACGACCACGCCGAAGAAGCCGAACTCCGCGCTTCGCAAGGTCTGCAAGGTGCGCCTCACCAACCAGCGTGAGGTCATCAGCTACATTCCCGGCGAGGGCCACAACCTGCAGGAGCACAGCGTTGTGCTGATCCGCGGCGGCCGTGTGCGCGACCTTCCCGGCGTGCGCTACCACGTGCTGCGCGGCGTGCTCGATACCCAGGGTGTCAAGGACCGCAAGCAGAGCCGTTCCAAGTACGGCGCCAAGCGTCCGAAGTAAGGGGAGACCAGAACCATGTCACGTCGTCGTCGCCCCGAGAAGCGCGTCATCCTGCCCGATCCCAAATATGGCGATCAGGTGCTTTCGAAGTTCATGAACAACATCATGCTGGACGGCAAGAAGGCGGTTGCCGAGGCGATCGTCTATGGCGCCCTGGAAGCCGCTGAGGCTCGCGCCAAGAAGGATCCGATCCAGCTGTTCCACGATGCCCTGAACAATGTGAAGCCGGGCATCGAGGTTCGCAGCCGCCGTGTCGGCGGTGCCACCTATCAGGTGCCGGTCGAGGTGCGTCCCGAGCGCGCCCAGGCGCTGGCCATTCGTTGGCTGATCAATGCTGCGCGCGCGCGCAGCGAGACCACCATGGCTGCACGCCTTTCGGGCGAGCTGATGGATGCCGCCAACAACCGCGGCAACGCAGTGAAGAAGCGCGAAGATACGCATCGCATGGCGGAAGCCAACCGCGCCTTCTCGCACTATCGCTGGTAACAACCGCAAACGGGGCCGGGGCCGGCGCGATCGCGCCCCGGCTGTCCTTTCCATAACTCGCCAACAGCCGCGCAGTGCGGCAACGGAGTGAACACCATGGCCCGCAGCCACCCGGTCGAGCGCTATCGCAATTTCGGCATCATGGCGCATATTGACGCCGGCAAGACCACGACTACCGAGCGTATCCTGTTTTACACCGGCAAGTCCTACAAGATCGGCGAGACCCATGAGGGCACCGCGACCATGGACTGGATGGCGCAGGAGCAGGAGCGCGGCATCACCATCACGTCGGCTGCGACCACGTGCTTCTGGCGCGATCACCGCCTGAACATCATCGACACGCCCGGCCACGTTGACTTCACCATTGAGGTAGAGCGTTCGCTGCGCGTGCTCGACGGCGCGGTTGCGGCGTTCGACGGCGTTGCCGGCGTTGAGCCGCAGTCCGAGACGGTGTGGCGTCAGGCGGAGAAGTATAAAGTGCCGCGGATGTGCTACATCAACAAGCTCGACCGCACCGGTGCCAACTTCTATTATTGCGTCCAGACGATCATCGACCGTCTCGGTGCGGTCCCGGCCGTGCTTTACCTCCCCATTGGCGCGGAGAGCGAGTTCAAGGGCTTGGTCGATCTGGTCGACAATTGCGCGATGATCTGGAACGACGAGAGCCTGGGTGCCGAGTTCAGCCGTGAGCCGATCCCCGCCGACATGGTCGAGAAGGCTGCCGAGTATCGCCAGAAGCTGATTGAGCTTGCCGTTGAGCAGGATGACGAGGCGATGGAAGCCTATCTCGAGGGCAATGAGCCAGACGCTGCGACGCTTCGCAAGCTGATCCGCAAGGGTACGCTCAATCAGAGCTTTGTACCGGTCCTGTGCGGCTCGTCATTCAAGAACAAGGGTGTGCAGGCGTTGCTCGACGCGGTCGTCGACTATCTGCCTAGCCCGCTCGACATCGACCATGTGCAGGGGATCAACCCCAACACCGATCAGCCGGAAGAGCGCCCGACCAACGATGCGGCACCTTTCTCGGGCCTCGCGTTCAAGATCATGAACGATCCGTTCGTCGGCTCGCTCACCTTCCTGCGCGTCTATTCCGGTACACTCACCAAGGGCAGCTACCTGAACTCCGTGAAGGAGAAGAAGGAGAAGGTCGGCCGCATGCTGCTGATGCATGCGAACGCCCGTGAGGACATAGAGGAAGCATTCGCGGGTGACATCGTGGCGCTGGCCGGTCTCAAGGAGACCACCACCGGTGACACGCTTTGCGCCGAGAAGCATCCGATCGTCCTGGAGCGCATGGAGTTCCCGGATCCCGTGATCGAGCTTTCGGTTGAGCCCAAGACCAAGGCTGACCAGGAGAAGATGGGCATCGCGCTCAACCGCCTGGCTGCCGAGGATCCGTCCTTCCGTGTCTCGACCGACCACGAATCGGGCCAGACGATCATCAAGGGCATGGGCGAGCTTCACCTCGACATTCTCGTCGATCGTATGAAGCGCGAGTTCAAGGTGGAAGCCAATGTCGGCGCGCCGCAGGTGGCCTATCGCGAGTATCTCGCCAAGCCTGTCGAGGTTGATTATACCCACAAGAAGCAGTCGGGCGGCTCCGGTCAGTTCGGTCGCGTCAAGGTGTCGGTTGCACCGGGCGAGCGCGGCAGCGGTGTCGTGTTCATCGACGAGGTGAAGGGCGGCAACATCCCGCGCGAATATATCCCCTCGGTTGAGAAGGGTATGCGCGAGACGGCCGAGAGCGGCAGTCTGATTGGCTTCCCGATCATCGATTTCGAGATTCGCCTGACAGACGGCGCTTATCACGACGTCGACTCGTCGGCGTTGGCCTTCGAAATCACTGGCCGCGGCGCGATGCGCGAAGTGGCGCAGAAGGCCGGCATCAAGCTGCTCGAGCCGATCATGAAGGTCGAGATCGTGACGCCGGAGGAATATCTCGGCGACGTGATCGGCGACCTCAACTCGCGGCGCGGCCAGATCCAAGGCACGGACACCCGTGGTAATGCACAGGTGGTCGAGGCCATGGTGCCGCTCGCCAACATGTTCGGCTACGTCAATCAGCTGCGTTCGTTCACACAGGGTCGCGCGCAGTACACGATGCAGTTCTCGCATTATGACGAGGTGCCGCAGAACGTGGCCGACGAGGTGAAGGCGAAGCTGGCCTGATCAGTAGATCAGGGTGGATTTCTGAAAATTTACTGCTATGGGGGCGCCTTCGCGAGGCTTCCCCGCGCGGTTGAACCAAGCTATTTGGACGAGAAGAGGTAGGAAATGGCTAAGGCTAAATTTGAGCGGACGAAGCCGCACTGCAATATCGGCACCATCGGCCACGTCGACCATGGCAAGACCACGCTGACCGCCGCCATCACCAAGGTGCTGGCCGAGGTTGGTGGCGCGACGTTCACCGACTATGAGAACATCGACAAGGCTCCCGAGGAGCGCGAGCGCGGCATCACCATCTCGACGAGCCACGTCGAGTACGAGACCGAGAACCGCCACTATGCGCACGTCGACTGCCCCGGTCACGCCGACTATGTGAAGAACATGATCACCGGCGCGGCGCAGATGGACGGCGCCATCCTCGTGGTGAACGCTGCTGACGGCCCGATGCCGCAGACCCGCGAGCACATTCTGCTCGCCCGTCAGGTCGGCGTGCCGGCGCTCGTCGTGTTCATGAACAAGGTCGATCAGGTCGACGACGAGGAGCTGCTCGAGCTGGTCGAGCTGGAAGTGCGTGAGCTGCTTTCCAGCTACGATTTCCCGGGCGATGATATTCCGATCATCAAGGGTTCGGCGCTGGCCGCGCTTGAGGGTCGCGACGACGCCATCGGCAAGGATCGCATCCTGGAGCTCATGAAGGCTGTCGACGATTTCATCCCGCAGCCGGCCCGTCCGGTCGATCGTCCGTTCCTGATGCCGATTGAGGACGTGTTCTCGATCTCGGGCCGCGGCACCGTTGTCACCGGCCGTGTCGAGACCGGCATTGTCAAGGTTGGCGAGGAAGTCGAGATCGTCGGCCTCAAGGACACCAAGAAGACGACCGTCACCGGCGTTGAAATGTTCCGCAAGCTGCTCGATCAGGGCGAAGCTGGCGATAACATCGGTGCGCTGATCCGTGGCATTGGTCGCGAAGAGGTGGAGCGCGGTCAGGTGCTTGCGAAGCCGGGTTCGGTGACGCCGCACACCGATTTCGACGCCGAGGTGTATGTCCTCTCGAAGGACGAAGGCGGCCGTCACACGCCGTTCTTTGCCAACTACCGTCCGCAGTTCTACTTCCGTACCACGGACGTGACCGGCGAGGTCGTGCTGCCCGAGGGTACCGAGATGGTGATGCCGGGCGACAACGTGAAGCTTGGCGTCAAGCTGATCGCCCCGATCGCCATGGACCAGGGTCTGCGCTTCGCTATCCGCGAAGGTGGTCGTACGGTCGGCTCGGGGGTTGTGGCCTCGATCACGAAGTAATATAGGCGGCGGGCCGTCCGGATGAACTGATTCGGACGGCCTGTCGTTTTCGCCGCTTCGCATGGGTCTGATGAGCGCTGAGCGCCTCGGCCTCATAAGTGGAGCGGTTTTGTTTTTGGCTCTTTCACATCGGTAGTGGACATGGAAACCCAGAATATTCGCATTCGCCTGAAGGCATTCGATCATCGCGTGCTTGATCAGGCGACCGGCGACATCGCCGACACGGCGCGCCGCACAGGCGCTCTCATTCGGGGTCCCATTCCGCTTCCCACCCGGATCGAGAAGTTCACGGTCAACCGTGGGCCTCACATCGATAAGAAGAGCCGGGAGCAGTTTGAGGTTCGCACGTACAAGCGTATGCTTGATATCGTGCAGCCGACGCCGCAGACGGTCGATGCGCTGATGAAGCTCGATCTGGCTGCTGGCGTGAACGTTGAGATCAAGCTGGCCTAGTGGCCATGGCGGAGGCGCTCCTGCGGGGCGCCTTGCCTTGATATCGGATACCGCCGGCATTGTCCGGGCTGCGTCCTCCGTCGTTCTCGGGCACCGTGCCGGTGCCGGGAACATCCAACCCGGACGGGGTGCACGTATCGACATTTGGGTTGGCCGCTTGGGGCATGATGCCGCGAGCGGATTTTTCGTTGGATAAGCCCGCATCACTTTGAGGTGGGCCTCTATTGGGAGATAGATCATGCGTACCGGCGTGATCGCGAAGAAAGTGGGCATGACCCGCCTGTTCCAGGAAGACGGCCGCCATGTGCCCGTCACCGTCCTGGCGCTTGAAGGCAATCAGGTCGTCGCTCGTCGCGAAAAGGACAGGGACGGATACGTCGCCGTGCAATTGGGTGCCGGCGCTGCGAAGGCGAAGAATGTCGCCAAGCCGCAGCGCGAGCATTTCGCCAAGGCTCAAGTCGAGCCCAAGGCGCTCGTCGCAGAGTTCCGCGTGTCCGAGGATGCGCTGCTCGATGTCGGCGCGGAAATCGCTGCCGATCATTTCATCACCGGCCAGTTGGTCGACGTGACCGGTCACACGCAGGGCAAGGGCTTTGCCGGTGCCATGAAGCGCTGGGGCTTCGGTGGTCTGCGTGCCAGCCACGGCGTGTCGCTCTCGCACCGCTCGCACGGTTCGACGGGTAACCGCCAGGACCCGGGTCGCGTGTTCAAGAACAAGAAGATGGCCGGCCATATGGGCGACCGTCAACGGACCCAGCAGAATCTCGAGATCGTCCGCACGGACGTCGAGCGCGGCCTGCTCTTCGTGAAGGGGAGTGTGCCAGGTTCGAAGGGCACTTGGCTGCTCGTGAAGGATGCGGTGAAGGTCGCTCGCCCGAGCGACGCGCCTTATCCCGCCAGCATCAAGAGCGCCGCCAACAGCATCACTGACAATGCTCCGGCCGAGACGCCTGCTGAGGACGTCGCGGCGCCCGAGGCGACCGAAGGCCAGGAGGGCTAAACGATGAAGGTCAAGGTTCTCACCCTCGACGGCGGCAAGGCGTCCGGCGATGTCGAGCTGAATGACGCCGTGTTCGGCCTCGAGCCGCGCGCGGACATTCTGCACCGCGTCGTCACCTGGCAGCTCGAGAAGCGCCGTGCTCCCGCGGCAGCCACCCGCGAGCGCTCAGATGTTGCGCGCACGGGCAAGAAGTTCGGTCGCCAGAAGGGCGGCGGTACGGCTCGTCACGGCGATCGTCGCGCGCCGATCTTCATCGGTGGCGGTAAGGCGCATGGCCAGCGGGCCCGCACCTTCGGCCACGCGCTGAACAAGAAGATCCGCGCACTCGGCCTGAAGATGGCGCTCTCGGCCAAGGCCAAGAGCGGATCGATCATCGTGTTCGACAATCTTGACGTCAAGGACGGCAAGACGAAGGAACTGGCGGGTCAGCTCGCCAAGCTCAACCTCAACAAGGCGCTGTTCATCGACGGCGAGGCCATCAACGTCTCGTTTGCCAAGGCGTCGTCCAATCTTGTTGGTGTGGATGTGCTCCCGGCCATCGGCGCCAACGTTTACGACATCCTCCGCGCGGACAGCCTGGTGCTGACCCGGGCGGCCGTCGAGCAGCTGGAGGCGCGCTTCAATGGCTAAGAAGCAGGCACAGACGGCAGCGCCTTCGAACCGTCATTATGACGTGATCGTCGCGCCGCACATTACCGAGAAGGCGACGTTGGTCTCCGAGAACAACGCCGTGGTGTTCAAGGTCGCGCGGGATGCGTCCAAGCCCGAGATCAAGGCTGCGGTCGAGGCGCTGTTCGGCGTCTCGGTCAAGGCAGTCAACACGATCGTCCAGAAGGGCAAGACGAAGCGCTGGAAGGGCAAGCCCTACACGCGCTCGGACGTGAAGAAGGCGGTCGTGACGCTGGCTGAAGGCCAGTCGATCGACGTCACCACGGGCATTTGAGGGCGGGATAGACAATGGCACTCAAGCATTACAACCCGACGAGCCCGGCCCAGCGCGGCCTGATCCTCGTCGATCGCTCGGCGCTCCACAAGGGCAAGCCGGTGAAGGCGCTGACCGAAGGTAAGCGCAAGACCGGCGGCCGTAACAACAAGGGCCATGTGACCTCGCGCGGTATCGCTGGCGGCCACAAGCAGCGCTATCGCATCATCGACTTCAAGCGTCGCAAGTGGGACGTCGAAGGGACGGTGGAGCGTCTGGAATATGACCCGAACCGCACGGCTTTCCTCGCGCTCGTGACCTATGGTGACGGTGAGCAGGCTTATATTCTTGCGCCGCAGCGTCTCGCGCCCGGTGACAAGGTGGTGGCCGGCAAGAAGACTGACGTGAAGCCAGGCAACGCGATGGAGCTGGGCCAGATGCCGGTCGGCACCATCATCCACAACATCGAGATGAAGCCGGGCAAGGGTGGCCAGATCGCCCGCTCGGCCGGCACCTACGCACAGCTGGTCGGTCGCGATCGCGGCATGGTGATCGTGCGTCTCGGTTCGGGTGAGCAGCGTTACATTCGCGCGGATTGCATGGCGACGGTCGGTGCGGTGTCCAACCCGGACAACGCCAACCAGAACATGGCAAAGGCTGGCCGCACCCGTTGGCTTGGGCGTCGTCCGCTAACCCGCGGTGTCGCGAAGAACCCGGTCGATCACCCCCATGGTGGTGGTGAAGGCAAGACCTCCGGTGGCCGCCATCCGGTGACGCCGTGGGGCAAGCCGACCAAGGGCGCCCGCACCCGTCACAACAAGGCGACCGACAAGTTCATCATCCGGTCGCGTCACGCGAAGAAGAAGAGGTAAGCGATGGCTCGCTCCGTCTGGAAAGGTCCCTTCGTGGACCTGCATCTGCTCAAGAAGGCAGAAACCGCGCAGGAGAATGCGGGTCGCGGAGGTCCGATCAAGACCTGGTCGCGTCGTTCCACCATTCTTCCGCAGTTCGTTGGCCTGACGTTCAACGTCTATAATGGCCGCAAGCACGTTCCCGTCTCGGTGAACGAGGATATGGTCGGCCACAAGCTGGGTGAATTTGCGCCGACGCGCTACTTCCCCGGCCACGCCGCGGACAAGAAGGGCAAGCGCTAATGGGTAAGGCAAAGGCTCCCCGTCGCGTCGCCGACAATGAAGCGCTCGCCGTCGGCACGCAGATTCGTGGTTCGGCGCAGAAGCTGAACCTGGTCGCCGCGCTGATCCGTGGCCGCAAGGTGGAAGACGCGCTTAATGTGCTCGCTTTCTCGAAGCGTGCCATGGCGGTCGACGTTCGCCAGGTTCTCGCCAGCGCTGTCGCGAACGCCGAGAACAACCACAATCTGGATGTCGATGCGCTGGTCGTCGCCGAGGCATCGGTGGGCAAGGCGTTCACGCTGAAGCGCTTCCACGCGCGCGGTCGCGGCAAGTCGACCCGCATCCTGAAGCCATACAGCCGCGTGCGCATCGTCGTTCGCGAAGTTGCCGAGGAGGCTTGATCCATGGGTCATAAGAGCAATCCGATTGGCCTGCGTCTGCAGATCAACCGCACTTGGGACAGCCGCTGGTTCGCCGAGGGCAAGGACTATGGTCGCCTGCTCCTCGAGGATCTCGAGATCCGCAAGTATATCGTGAAGACGCTGCCGCAGGCGGCGATCTCCAAGGTAGTCATCGAGCGCCCGGCCAAGCTGTGCCGCGTGTCGATCTACGCGGCCCGTCCCGGTGTCATCATCGGTAAGAAGGGCGCGGACATCGAGAAGCTTCGCAAGAAGCTGGGTGAGATGACGGCCAGCGACGTGAGCCTGAACATCGTTGAGATCCGCAAGCCGGAGATCGATTCCAAGCTTGTCGCACAAGGCGTCGCCGATCAGCTCGAGCGCCGCATCGCGTTCCGCCGCGCCATGAAGCGCGCGGTGCAGAGCGCGCTGCGCCTCGGTGCCGAGGGCATCCGGATCACCTGTGGCGGCCGCCTGGGCGGCGCCGAGATCGCTCGTGTCGAGTGGTATCGCGAGGGTCGGGTTCCGCTGCACACGCTGCGCGCCAACGTCGATTATGCCGAGGCCGAGGCGCATACCGCCTATGGCGTCTGCGGCATCAAGGTCTGGATCTTCAAGGGCGAGATTCTCGGCCACGATCCGATGGCGACCGATCGTCTGATGCTGGAGGCTCAAACCTCCGGCGTCCGGCCGGCACGCTGAGAGTAAGGTAGAGCATCATGCTGCAACCGAGAAAAACCAAGTTTCGCAAAGCCTTCAAGGGCCGCATCAAGGGTGATGCGAAGGGTGGAACGGACCTGAACTTCGGGTCGTACGGTCTCAAGGCACTGGAACCCGAGCGGGTGACCGCGCGCCAGATCGAGGCGGCTCGCCGCGCGATCACGCGCCACATCCGCCGTCAGGGCCGCCTTTGGATTCGCGTATTCCCCGACGTGCCAGTGTCGAAGAAGCCCGCCGAAGTTCGCCAGGGCAAGGGCAAGGGCTCCGTTGAGTTCTGGGCAGCGCGCGTCAAGCCCGGCCGCATCCTCTTCGAGCTGGACGGCGTGCCCGGTCCCCTCGCGGCGGAAGCGTTCGAGCGTGCCGCGATGAAGCTGCCGATCAAGACCAAGGTGGTGGCGCGTCTCGGCGACACCTCGCATCTGGGAGCATAATGGCCATGACCAAGATCGCTGATTTTCAGGCGAGAACGGATGATGAGCTGGCGACCCAGCTGAGTGAGCTGAAGCGCGAGCAGTTCAATCTGCGTTTCCAGGCTGCGACGAACCAGCTGGAGAAGCCGAGCCGCATGCGCGAAGTTCGCCGCGACATCGCTCGCATCAAGACGTTGCAGACCGAGCGTGCCCGCTCGGCCGCGAAGTAAGGAAGGAAACGGACCATGCCCAAGCGCGTGCTGACGGGAACGGTGGTTTCCGACAAGGGTGACAAGACGGTTGTCGTGCTGGTTGAGCGCAAGGTGAAGCACCCGCTCTACGGCAAGATCATCCGCCGCTCGAAAAAGTACCACGCCCACGACGAGGCGAATGCCTATCGTGCCGGCGAGACGGTGCGGATCGAGGAGACGGCGCCGATCTCCAAGCTCAAGACCTGGACGGTGATCGAGCGCGTCGATGCGCATAAGGCACCGGAAGCGGCGGCCTGAGCGAGCGGACAGCAGGAACTAACGGAACTACCGGGCCGAAAGCCGGACCCGGCAAGCCAATTGAGAAGGAACCGGATCAATGATCCAGATGCAATCCAATCTTGATGTCGCTGACAACAGCGGCGCCAAGCGCGTTCAGTGCATCAAGGTGCTCGGCGGATCGAAGCGTCGCTTCGCTGGCGTGGGCGACATCATCGTCGTTTCCGTCAAGGACGCCGCACCGCGTGGCCGCGTCAAGAAGGGCGACGTGCACCGCGCCGTGATCGTACGCACCGCCAAGGACGTGCGCCGTCCCGATGGCAGCGTCATTCGCTTCGACGGCAATGCCGCGGTCCTGGTCAACAAGAATGCGGAGCCGATCGGCACGCGTATTTTTGGCCCGGTCGTCCGCGAACTGCGCGCGAAGAACTTCATGAAGATCATCAGCCTCGCGCCGGAGGTGCTGTAATGAGCGCCGCACGCATCAAGAAGGGTGACACGGTTATCGTGCTCGCCGGCAAGGACAAGGGCCGCACCGGCTCGGTCCTGCAGGTGATGCCGAAAGAGGACAAGGTGCTGGTCGACGGCATCAACGTCCACGCGCGTCATCGCAAGCCCGACCAGGCGAACCCGCAAGGCGGTATCGAGCGCAAGCCCGCCCCGCTGCACATCTCCAATGTCGCGATTGCCGTTGACGGCAAGGCCACGCGCGTGCGCTTCGAGGAGCGCGACGGCAAGAAGGTCCGCGTCGCGGTGAAGACCGGGGAGGTCATCAATGGCTGACAAGTATATCCCGCGTTCCAAGGCGCTCTATGACGAGAAGATCGTCAAGGCGATGACCGAGAAGTTCGGCTACCAGAACCGCATGGAGGTGCCCAAGATCGAGAAGATCGTGCTCAACATGGGCGTGGGCGAGGCGACGCAGGACAAGAAGAAGGTCACGTCCGCTGCCGAGGAAATGGAGCTGATCGCCGGCCAGAAGGCGGTCATCACCAAGGCCAAGAAGTCGATCGCCCAGTTCAAGCTGCGCGAAGGCATGCCGATCGGCGCGAAGGTGACGCTGCGGCGCGAGCGCATGTATGAGTTTCTCGATCGTCTGGTGACGGTCGCGATGCCGCGTATTCGCGACTTTCGCGGTCTCAACCCGAAGAGCTTTGATGGCCGTGGCAACTATGCCTTCGGCATCAAGGAGCAGATCATTTTCCCTGAGATCAGCTATGACCGCGTCGATAAGGTGCGCGGCATGGACGTCATCGTGACCACCACGGCCAAAACGGACGAAGAAGCGCGCGAGCTGCTGCGCCTTTTCGGTTTCCCGTTCCCCGCCGAGGCGGAAAAGCAGGCCGCCTGACGTGGCCGGACAGCAATTTTAAGGAAGAGAGCTTAAGTCCATGGCGAAACTGAGTTCGATCAACAAGAACGAGCGCCGCAAGAAGCTGGTAAAGAAGTATGCCGGCAAATATGCGAAGCTCAAGGCGATTGCGAACGACAAGGCCCTCGATGATACCGAGCGGCTGATTGCCCGCCTGAAGATGGCGGAGATCCCCCGCAACGCCAACCCCACCCGTGTTCGCAACCGTTGCGAACTGACCGGGCGTCCGCGCGCTTATTACCGCAAGTTCCGGCTGTGCCGCGTTCAGCTGCGCGATCTGGCCAACAAGGGCCTGATCCCCGGCGTGGTCAAGTCGAGCTGGTAAGGATATAGAGAGATGGCACTGACCGATCCCCTGGGTGATCTGCTCACCCGCATCCGCAACGGCCAGCGTGCGCGCAAGGACAGCGTGGTTTCCCCCGCGTCCAAGCTGCGGGCGCGCGTACTCGACGTGCTTCAGCGTGAGGGCTACATCCGTGGCTACAGCGAGGAAGCGCTGGGCGAGCATCCCGGCCTGCGCATCGAGCTGAAGTATTTCGAAGGCGAGCCGGCGATCAAGCACGTTGCGCGCGTTTCGAAGCCCGGTCGCCGCGTCTACTCCGGCTCCAAGGAGCTGCCAGTGGTGCGCAACGGCCTTGGTATCACCATCGTCTCGACGCCGCGCGGCGTGCTCTCGGATGCCGAGGCTCGCGCGCAGAATGTCGGCGGCGAAGTGCTGGCGGAGGTGTTCTGATGAGCCGTATCGGCAAGAAGCCGGTCGCGATCCCGAGCGGGGTGACGGCGACCATCGAGAACGGACAGCTTTCCGTGAAGGGCCCCAAGGGTACCCTGGCGTTGCAACTCCGCGATGAGATCAGCTACACGCTGGAAGACGGCGCGATCCTTGTGAAGCCCGCCAACGCCACCAAGGCGGCCCGGGCGTTCTGGGGTATGCAGCGGACGATGGTGCAGAACCTCGTCACGGGCGTGACTGAGGGGTACACCAAGGTCCTGGAGATCACGGGTGTCGGTTACCGCGCCAACGCTCAGGGCAAGACCCTGAAGCTGCAGCTCGGCTACAGCCACGACGTTGATTACTCCGTCCCGGCCGGTATCGAGATCAAGACCCCGGATAACACCACGGTCGAGATCAGCGGCATCGACAAGCAGCAGGTCGGGCAGGTTGCGGCCGAGATCCGTCGCTGGCGCAAGCCGGAACCCTACAAGGGCAAGGGCATCAAGTATCGCGGTGAGTTCATCTTCCGCAAAGAAGGCAAGAAGAAGTAAGCCATGGCGAAACTCTCTCTCTTCGATCGGCGCGCGCGCCGCGTTCGCACCGCGATCAAGGCTCGCGCCGGCGGCAAGCCACGCCTGTCCGTGCATCGCTCCGGCCGGCATATCTATGCACAGGTCATCGACGACGCCGCCGGCCGCACGCTGGCTGCAGCCTCGACGCTGGACAAGGACTTGCGTGGCAAGACCGGCGCGACCGCAGAAGCCGCGGCCGAGGTTGGCAAGCGCGTCGCTGCTGCGGCGACCAAGGCTGGCGTCACTCAGGTCGTGTTCGATCGCGGTGGCTTCCTCTTTCATGGCCGCGTGAAGGCGCTGGCCGACGCCGCCCGTGAGGGCGGACTGGAGTTCTGAACATGGCAGACGAAACCGAGATCGAAACCGGGGCGGCCCCCGTTGAGGCCGGTGCCGAGGCCGTGGCGACGGAAGCGCCGCGCGGTCGTGGCCGGGGTCGCGGCGGTGAGCGCGGTGAGCGGGGCGGCCGTGGCCGTCGGGATGACCGGCGCGGCCGTGGCCATGACGAGGATGGCGGCGAAGAGTTCGTCGAGAAGCTCGTCCACATCAACCGCGTTTCCAAGACGGTGAAGGGCGGCAAGCGTTTTGGCTTTGCGGCGCTGGTCGTCGTGGGCGACGGCAAGGGCCGGGCCGGCTTCGGCCATGGCAAGGCACGCGAAGTGCCCGAGGCGATCAGCAAGGCGACCGCTGCCGCGAAGAAGGCGATGGTCCGCGTGGCGCTCAAGGAAGGCCGTACGCTGCACCATGACGGCAAGGGCCATTTCGGCGCCGGCAAGGTGACGCTGCGTTCGGCTCCGGCCGGCACCGGCATCATCGCGGGCGGTCCGATGCGCGCGGTGTTCGAGAGCCTGGGCGTCGCCGACGTCGTCACCAAGTCGGTTGGCACGTCGAACCCCTACAACATGATCCGGGCGACCTTCGCCGCGTTGACCGAGCAGACCAGCCCGAAGTCGGTTGCTCAGCGTCGCGGCAAGAAGGTGGCCGATCTGCTCCGCCGTGGCGGCGCCTCTGCCGAGGTGGCCCAGGCGGATGCCGAAGCGATTGCGGAGTAAGCGGTCATGGCCAACGCCAAGAAAACCATCAAGATCAAGCAGATCGGGTCGCCGATCCGCCGGCCCGAGAACCAGAAGAAAATTCTGATCGGTCTTGGGCTCGGCAAGATGCACCGCGTGGTGGAGCGCGAGGACAGCCCCGAGGTGCGGGGCGCCATCGCAAAGCTGCCGCATCTGGTGGAGGTAGTCGAAGGCTAAGGCCTTCGATAACGGATCAAAGCCGGAAGAGGGGGATTCCCCCTCTTTCGTTTTTGGGCAGGGCGCGCTATCGAGCCGCTCCGCCGCGCCGGGGTAGCCCGGATGAGCGACGAAGGGTCGGCATTGCCGGTCTTTCGCCAAATAATTCAGCGCGATCAAAGCGAAAGCGAGTGCACGACGATGAAACTGAACGAACTCAAGGATAATGCAGGCGCCCGCAAGGGCCGGATGCGTGTCGGCCGGGGCATTGGCTCGGGCAAGGGCAAGACAGCCGGTCGCGGACAGAAGGGTGCGAAGGCGCGCTCGGGCGTGAGCATCAATGGCTTCGAGGGTGGCCAGATGCCGCTCCACATGCGGCTGCCGAAGCGGGGCTTCAACAACATCTTCCGCAAGGATTATGCGGTTGTGAACCTCGGCATGGTCCAGAAGGCGATCGACGCCGGCAAGCTGGATGTCACGGCGGTGGTTGACCAGGCGGCGCTGCGCGCGGCCGGTCTGTCGCGCGGCGGCAAGCATGGTGTGCGCCTGCTGGCGAAGGGCGAGCTAACCACCAAGCTGAGCTTCTCTGTCGCTGGTGCATCCGCTTCAGCCGTCGCTGCCGTAGAGAAGGTGGGCGGCAAGGTCGAGATTCTCGCGCCCAAGGCCGTGGCTGCGGACGCCGAATAATAAGCTGCCGGGCAGGCCACCGCATGATTGCCTGCTTGCATAAGCGACCCCTCCCGCCGATATGGGCGGGCGGGGTCGATTGCATTGGTGGCGATGCCGAGATGCAAGCGGCGTTCGACATCGGCCAGGCACGCGGCTAGAGCGAATCGGGTCGATCGGGGCGCAGCCGCGCTCCGGCTTTTGTTTTACGGCATTTTTCCGGGTTCGCGGGTGTTTCCATCCGGCCGGGAAATGCTCTAAGGATCACGCGCCTCGCGCCCGCGGGGCGCACGACATGTTTCGGGATTGCAAGCGATCATGGCATCACGCGCCGACCAAATGGCAGCCAGTCTGAGCCTCGCCAACTTCAGCCAGGCTACGGAGCTCAAGAAACGTCTGTGGTTCACCCTGTGGGTGCTCGTCGTTTTCCGGTTCCTGTCGTTCGTGCCGCTGCCGGGCGTCGACCCGACCGTGCTGGCGCAGCTCTACGCGCAGACCCAAGGCGGCATTCTCGACATCTTCAATACATTCTCGGGCGGAAGCCTGGAGCGCATGAGTCTCATTGCGCTCGGCATCATGCCCTACATCACGGCGTCAATCGTCGTGCAGATGGCCTCATCGCTCTCGCCCAAGCTGGCGGCGCTGAAGAAGGAAGGCGAGGCCGGCCGCAAGAAGCTCAACCAGTATACGCGCTACGGCACGGTGGGGCTCACCGCTGTTCAGGGCTATTTCATCGCAGTGGGCCTGGAAGGCTATGGCGCTCAATCCGGGCTGCAGGCTGTGGTGGAGCCGGGCATGCTGTTCCGCATGACCGCGGTGATCTCCCTGATCGGCGGCACCATGTTCCTGATGTGGCTGGGCGAGCAGGTGACGAGCCGGGGCGTCGGTAACGGCGCGTCGCTCATCATCACCGCGGGCATCGTGGCACAGCTTCCGGTGACGATCAGTAACCTGTTCGAATCGGGCCGCACTGGTGCGATTTCCGGCATGCTGATCGTGGGCACGATCGTGATCGGCCTGGGGCTGATTTATGTGATCTGCTTCATGGAGCAGGCGCAACGGCGCGTGCTCATCCAGTATCCCAAGCGGCAGACGCGGCAGGGCGTGATGCAGGCTGATCGCAGCCATCTGCCGCTCAAGATCAACATGGCGAACGTCATTCCGCCGATCTTCGCGTCGTCGCTGCTGCTGTTGCCGCTCACCATCACCCAGTTCTCGGGCAACAACGTCAATGGCGAGTCGTTCTGGGGCGAGATGGTGCTGACCATCAATCAGTATCTCTCCCATGGCACGCCGCTCTATATGGGGCTCTACGGCCTGCTCGTGATCTTCTTCTGCTTCTTCTACACCGCCGTGGTGTTCAACCCGGAGGAGACAGCGGACAATCTGAAGCGCAACGGCGGCTTCATCCCCGGCATCCGGCCGGGCAAGAATACCGAGATGTATCTCGATTATGTGCTCACGCGGATCACGGTGGTCGGCGCGATTTACCTGACGCTGGTCTGCCTTATCCCGGAATATCTGATCTCGAAGGCGGGGATCCCCTTCTATCTGGGCGGCACTAGCCTGCTGATCGTGGTGAACGTGACCGTGGACACGGTGACGCAAATTCAGAGCCACCTGATCGCGCACCAGTATCGGGATCTTATCACTAAGGCCAAGCTCAAGGGCCGCACGCGCTAAACGGCATATCGAGTTGCGCCGGTGCGGCACGGGCCGCGTCGCCGCCAGTTTGGGGGAGTGACATGAATATCATTCTGCTGGGACCGCCCGGCGCCGGCAAAGGCACGCAGGCGCAGCGGCTCGTTGCAGAGCGCGGCATGGTCCAGCTCTCGACCGGCGACATGCTGCGCGCGGCGGTGAAAGCGGGCACGCCGACCGGCCTCAGGGCCAAGGCAGTGATGGAGGCCGGCGAGCTGGTCTCGGACGAGATCGTCTCCGGTATTATCGGCGAAGCGCTCGACAAGCTTCCGGCCGAGACGGGTGTGATTTTCGACGGCTATCCGCGCACCGCGCCGCAAGCCGACAGCCTGGACGCGCTGCTGGGTACGCGCGGGCGACAGCTCGATCATGTCATCGAACTGGAGGTGGACGAGGACGCGCTGGTCGACCGCATCACCGGCCGCTACACCTGTGCGGCATGCGGCACGGGCTATCACGATCGTTACAAGCAGCCGAAGGTGGCGGGCGTCTGCGATACATGCGGCGGCACCGAATTCAAACGCCGGCCGGACGATAATGAGGAGACGGTGCGCACCCGTATGGCCGAATATCGTGCCAAGACCGCGCCCATCCTGCCAATCTACGAAGCACGCGGTATCGTCAGCCGGGTAGATGGCATGGCCGACATTGACGAGGTCGCGGTGGCGATTAACGCACTCCTCCGCTGAGCGATCGACGCCGCCCGCGCGTGCCCGATGGCGACGGCGGGCGGGGCATCACTGCCGCACGGTGCGCTATGACGACTCGCTGGACCGGCGAAGTCGGGCGTGGATCCGCCGCCCCCGGAACCGGATCATGACGGCATGAATCGACGTGTAGCGTCCTGGACAATCTTGAGGATTTCGCTTTCCGGGCCCTGTGGGCGGCCGGAGACGGACCACAGCACCATATGGGTGGCCGCGTAGAGCACCGCACCCAGCGAGACGGCGCTCATGAAAACGCCCCAGGGCGATATCGCGGCGGCGGTCGCCGAGCCTTGGAATAAGCCGACGCCGATCGCCATAACGACAAGGGCGGCAAGCGAGCGGGCGCAGCCGCCAAGTTGCTCCCTCATTGTCACGCTGGTCAGACGGCGGGCAAAGTCGAGGAATACGCCGATCGACACCAGCGTGGCGAAGACGCGCGCGGCCAGAACGCCGGGTATCCCGAAGAGCAGAAGGCCCAGGACGATGCCGGGCGTGCGGCAGGCGAACACCAGCGCGTCGCGCACGAACAAGGCGCGCGTCCGCCCCTGCGCCATGGCCAGCGGGCGAACAACATTGGAGAGATTCTCCAGCGCCAGCGTGACAGCGATGATCTGGATGATCGGGATGATCGGCGCCCATTTGTCGCCGAGCAGCAAGTGTACGAATTGCGGCGCGATCAGCGCCAGGCCGACGCCGACAGGGGCGCAGACGGCAAAAATAAGAGTCTGGATGCGCTTATAGGCCGACCTCAGCCGGGCCGGGTCTTCTCTGACCGCGGCAAGGCCGGGGAACAGCAACGGAACCAGCGAGGCCGATATTTCCCGCGTCGGCAAACTGGCCTTGTCGTCGCCATAGCTGTAGTAGCCCGTCGCCTTCTGGCCAAGCAGGCCACCGATCAGCAACGTGTCGATGCGTGTCGTGATCGTGTTGAGGATGGAGCTCAATGTCATCCAGACCGAGAACGACCAGATATCACCCGCATAACGCAGCGAGAAGCGAAGGCGATAAGGGGCGTAGAGGTAGGTGATGACCGCGCTCAGTACTTGGCTGAGCGTGATAGGCAGGACGATCGCCCAGAAACTGCGATAGACATAGGCGATCACGACGGACGCCAGCACGGCCGCCGTCTTGCAGGTGGTTTCCATGACGAACGCCGGGCCGAAGGAGAGTTGCTTCTGAATCATCGGCCAGCGAGGGCTGTAAAAGCCGGTGATGAACGCATTCATGGCCAGCAGCAGCAGAATGGGGATGAGCCGCGAATCCTCATAAACCTGGGCGGCGGGCCAGGCGGCCAGGGCCAGCGTGATGGCGAGCAGAGTTGAGCGCGTAAAGCCGAGTGTGAACGCCGTCGCGAAATGCTCCTCGTCGGGCTCGCTGGTGCGGATCAGCGCTTCGGCTATGGGCATGGAGGTGAAGGCGGTGACCACCGCGCTCACCCCAATGGCCAGCGCAACCAGCCCGAAGTCCTCCGGCGCCAGCAGGCGGGCCAGAACGATCGACGAGGCGAAGGTCAAAATACCGACGAGGAGCCGCGTCGCAATCACCCAGACAAAGCCCCGGAGCATCCGGCTTTTGACGGATTGGAGCGGTGGTGTGGCGGCCATGATAGGGGCGTCTTTCGGCTCGAGATTCATATGTTCGGAAGGGGGTTTCTGCCTGCTACCAGCGAGGACGTCAGCGTTTGTGACGTGCGCCGCTGAATAAAGTGATCGCCCGACTTTTCCTATCTTTTAATCGTTGGCACGGCGACAGAACCCGACCGCCATTGACTCGGTGCCCGACTCGCAGTATCGCCCGCCGATCCCGAGACACTAGGTCAAACGGCAGCGCGTGCGAGCGCCCGCCGTCCTTTTTGCGTCCTGGGGTAAAACGCGTCGAGATGGGGCGTCCGCCAACGCCCTGTGGAGCATGGAGAAACAGTCAATATGGCACGTATTGCGGGCGTCAATATCCCGACCAACAAGCGCGTGATCGTCGCGCTCACCTATATTCACGGCATCGGCCCCAAGACGGCCGTTTCCATCGCCGACAAGCTGGGTATCGACCACAGCCGCCGCGTGCAGGACCTCAGCGATGCCGAAGTGCTGCAAATCCGTGAAGCCATCGATGCTGATCTGACGGTCGAGGGCGACCTGCGTCGCCAGACCGCGATGAACATCAAGCGCCTGATGGACCTGGCCTGCTATCGCGGTCTGCGTCATCGCAAGGGCCTGCCGGTTCGCGGCCAGCGTACGCACACCAATGCGCGCACCCGCAAGGGCAAGGCCAAGCCGATCGCAGGCAAGAAGAAGTAACACGCGCTTCTTCGTCGCCGGGGCGGTCTGTCGCAAGGCGCCTCCCCCGCTCAACCAGTTTCGAATAGGGATATCAGCAGATGGCACGGGAACCGCAGCGTATTCGCAGGCGCGAACGCAAGAACATCTCGGCCGGCGTCGCGCACGTGAACGCCAGCTTCAACAACACCATGATCACCATCACCGACGCGCAGGGCAATGCGATCAGCTGGTCAAGTGCCGGCATGATGGGCTTCAAGGGATCGCGCAAGTCCACGCCATACGCCGCGCAGGTCTGTGCCGAGGATGCCGGTCGCAAGGCGGCCGAGCATGGTGTTCGCACCCTAGAGGTGGAAGTGAAGGGGCCGGGTTCGGGCCGCGAGTCGGCTCTGCGCGCGCTGCAGGCCGTCGGTTTCACCATCACCTCGATCCGCGATGTGACGCCGATCCCGCACAATGGCGTGCGGCCGTCCAAGCGCCGCCGCGTCTGACGGAGCTGCCGGCTTTGGAACGGTTCACCGGCAAATTGGTGGGCCGTTCATCGCTCGGAACGTTTTGTATGGCCGGGGCCGGGGACCAGCTGCTCACCTCGCCGACCTCCGCCCAACTCCCAGGGGAAATACATGACTGTCAACATCAAGAACTGGCAGGAATTGAAGAAGCCCAACAGCCTTGAGATCAAGGCCGGGGGCGACCCGAAGCGCCGTGCGACCTTTGTCGCCGAGCCGCTCGAGCGCGGCTTCGGCCTGACGCTGGGCAACGCGCTTCGTCGGGTGCTGCTTTCCTCGCTGCAGGGAGCGGCGGTCACCTCGATCAAGATCGAGAATGTGTTGCACGAGTTTTCCAGCCTCGCTGGCGTTCGTGAGGACGTGACCGACATCGTGCTCAACGTGAAGCAGATCGCGCTTCGCATGGAGGGCGATGGCCCCCGTCGTCTACAGCTCTCCGCGACCGGCCCAGCCGACGTGAAGGCCGGCGACATTGCCGTGACCGGCGACATCCAGGTGATGAACCCGGATTTGGTCATCTGCCGTCTCGACGAGGGCGCCTCGTTCAACATGGAGCTGATCTGCGACACCGGTAAGGGCTATGTTCCTGCCGTCAACAACCGCCCCGCCGACGCGCCGATCGGCCTGATCCCCGTCGATGCGCTCTACTCACCGGTGCGCCAGGTGGCCTACAAGGTCGAGAATGCGCGTATCGGCCAGGAGCTGGACTATGACCGTCTCAACCTGACCATCGAGACCGATGGAACGGTGACGCCGGAGGATGCGGTGGCCTATGCTGCTCGCATTCTGCAGGACCAGTTGCAGCTCTTCGTCCACTTCGAGGACCAGCTGCCGAGTGCCGTGCCCAGCGGCGCCGGCGCCGCTGCCGCCGAGGAAGGCGAGGGCGACAACAACCAGATCAACCGCTATCTGCTCAAGAAGGTGGACGAGCTGGAACTGTCCGTGCGCAGCGCCAACTGCCTCAAGAACGACAACATCATCTACATCGGCGACCTCGTGCAGAAGACCGAGGCCGAGATGCTCCGCACGCCGAACTTCGGCCGCAAGAGCCTCAACGAGATCAAGGAAGTGCTCTCGTCCATGGGCCTGCGCCTCGGCATGGATATCCCCGGCTGGCCGCCGGAGAATATCGAGGAGATCGCCAAGAAGCTCGAGCAGGAGCTGCTCGGCTGAGAGTGAGGCGCTGTCCTGGCTTCCGGTCGGGATGGCGCGCGGGTTTTCGGCGGTGGCCCTTAAGCACCGCCTGGTCCGGGCTACCTCATACGGGCCCCTAACGAACGAAGGATGGTTTCATGCGTCACAAGATTGCCGGCCGCAAACTGCAGCGTGCCACCGGCCACCGCAATTCGTTGCTTCGCAACCTGGCGGCCTCGCTCATCAAGCATGAGCAGATCAAGACGACCGTGCCCAAGGCCAAGGAGCTGCGCCCCTATGTCGAGAAGCTGATCACGCTGGCCAAGCGCAGCGGCCTCTCCAACCGGCGCCTGGCCCATAGCCGCCTGCTCGACGAGACCCAGCTTGCCAAGCTGTTCGACGTGCTGGCGCCGCGCTACGCGGACCGCAACGGCGGCTACACGCGGGTTATCAAGGCCGGGATCCGCGCCTCCGACGCCGCTCCGGTGGCGATCATCGAGCTGGTCGACCGCGACGTTGCCGCCAAGGGGCAGGACAGCGGGCCGGTGCAGACCGCGGATGAGGAAGAGCTGGAGACCGCGTGATAGTGCACGGTTTTAGCCTATGATTTCGAGAATCCCGCCGGGTCATTCCGGCGGGATTTTTGTTTGTAAGGCACGGAGAAGGCAGGATTTATTTGGCTGCCGCTCGATCGCCCCGAACCCGACGCGAGGGGGCTGCGCGATTCGGAAAGGATTTGTTTACAACGGGTTACAGGAATCAGCCTGTTCCGGTTTCGCCATTTTCCGCACCGGGGGTGGGCCTGTGCCCGCTCGCAATCCGCCGGTAACGGGCTATTGTCGGGACTTACCGGCGGCACTCAGCGACAGAGGGAATCGCGACCTGACAGCCCCGAGCCGTTGAGCTCCGACCGGCCGCAAGCACAGGAAAGTCACCGCTTATGCCCCCGTTCCCCGCCTTTCTCGCCCCTCTGGCCGCTTGCGCGCTGCTTGGCATGGGAACGATGGCGCAGGTGGACATCAAAGAGGATGTGAATATCATGAGCAAGGCGCGCGACGGACGGGCGGACATGGCACCTGTCTCGGCGGCGGCCCCGGCTTCGAGTGCGGCGGTGGGTCCTGCCTCGGGCATGGGACCCGTATCGGCGGCGGCCCCGGCTTCGAGGGCGGCGGTGGGTCCCGTCTCGGGCATGGGGCTCGTATCGGCGATGGCCCCGGCTTCGAGTGCGGCGGTGGTTTCAGCGTCGGGTACGGCGGGCGTATCGGCCCGGGCGACGGCAGCGGGCTCGGGTTCAGGCTCGCCGACGGCTGCCGACGCGGGGTCAGGCGGGCCGACGACCCCCGGCTCGCCCGTGGCCCCGGTCGAGGCAACGACGGCGGATACGGCTCCAGCCGCGGTTTCGTCGACGGCGCCGGCCTCGCCGGCACGGTCGGTCTCGGCGGTTGCGGCTGCGGCGGTGGGAACCTCAACCGCAGCGAAGGCCGCGTCGCCGATCAAGCCGCCGGCCTATCCGGTGACTCGGCGGCAGGACCTGGTCGAGACGCAGTTCGGCGTGGCGGTGGCGGACCCTTATCGCTGGCTCGAGAATGACGTCCGGGTCGATGCCGACGTGCGGCAGTGGGTGGAAGCGGAGAATGAGGCGACCTTCGCCTATCTCAAGGCGCTGCCGGGCCGCGAGGCGCTGCGCGAGCGGATGGCGGCGCTGTACAGCTACGAACGCTTCGCCACGCCGCGCAAAGCGGGCAATCGCTATTTCTACACGCACAATTCCGGCCTGCAGAACCAGTCGCCGCTCTATGTGCGCGAGGGGCTGGACGGGCCGCAGCGCCTGCTGCTCGACCCCAATGGCTTTGCCGCCGACGGCGCGACCGCGCTGGCCGAGTGGCTCCCCTCGGACGACGGGCGCTACCTGCTTTATGCGGTGCAGGACGGCGGCACCGACTGGCGCGTGCTCCACATCATGGACGTGGCGAGCGGCAAGACGCTGGACGACGCGGTGCAGTGGGTCAAATTCTCCGAGCTGAGCTGGAACCATGCGGGCACCGGCTTCTATTATTCGCGCTTCGACCCGCCAGCGGACGGCGACAAGTTCCAGGCGACGGTGGAGAATCAGCGCATCTGGTTCCACGCGGTCGGCACGCCGCAGGCGCAGGACCGGCTGATCTACGAGACGCCGGCCCGGCCCGACCTGATGCACCAGGCCAAGGTGACGGACGACGGGCGCTGGCTGCTCATCACCTCCAGCACCGGCACCGACGAGCGCTATGAGCTGACCCTGATCTCGCTGGAGAAAGAGGGTGCCAAGCCGGTCAAGCTGGTCAAGGGCTTCGACTATGAGTGGGCGCTCATCGGCAATGTCGGCGATACGCTCTATTTCCGCACCACCGCCGGCGCCGCGCGCGGGCAACTGGTGACGCTGGACGCGGCGCATCCCGGCCGGCGGATGCGCGTGCTGGTGCCCGAGCGCGCGCAGACCCTCGTTGGCGCCTCGATGATCGGCAGCCGCATCGTGCTCGCCTATCTTTCCGACGCGCGCACGGTGGCGGTGCTGACCGACCTGGAGGGCAAGCCGCGCGGCGACGTGCCGCTGCCCGGCATCGGATCGGCGGCCGGTTTCCGGGGCAAGGTGGGCGACCCGGAGACGTTCTTCGCCTTCTCCGGCTTCACCACGCCCTCGACCATCTACCGGCTCAACGTGGAGACGGGCGAGACCAATATCTTCGCCCAGCCCAAGCTGGCCTTCGACCCCGCGGATTTCGTCACCGAGCAGGTCTTCTACCCCTCGAAGGACGGCACGCAGATCCCGATGTTCATCGTCCGTCGCAAGGATGTGGCGGCGGCGGGCAAGGGCGCGCCGACGCTGCTTTATGGCTATGGCGGGTTCAACATCTCGCAGACGCCGGGCTTCTCGCCCACGCGGCTCGCCTGGGTGGAGCAGGGCGGGGTGCTGGCCATCGCCAACCTGCGCGGCGGCGGCGAATATGGCAAGGCGTGGCACGACGCCGGCCGACTCTCCAACAAGCAGAATGTGTTCGACGACTTTATCAGCGCCGGCGAATATCTGATCGCGAAGAACTATACCGGCGCCGGCCAGCTCGCGGTGGAGGGGCGCTCCAACGGCGGGCTGCTGGTGGGCGCGGTGGTCAACCAGCGGCCGGACCTGTTTGCCGCCGCCATGCCGGTGGTGGGCGTGATGGACATGCTGCGCTTCGACCGCTTCACCGCCGGGCGCTACTGGGTGGACGATTATGGCTATCCCGACCGGGAGGAGGATTTTCGCAACCTCATCGGCTATTCCCCCTACCACAATGTGCGCGACGGCGTGCGCTACCCCGCGATCCTCGTTGCCACGGCGGATACGGACGACCGCGTGGTGCCGGGCCACAGCTTCAAATATACCGCCGCGCTCCAGCATGCCGACCTTGGCGACAGGCCGCGGCTGATCCGCATCGAGACGCGCGCCGGCCATGGCTCGGGCAAGCCGGTCGACAAGATCATCGACGAGTTTGCCGACATGTACAGCTTCGCGGCCTATTGGACCGGCCTCACGCTGGGCGCAAAATGAGCCGGCGGGGCGGCCCCGCGCCGGCGCTGCTGACGCGCGCGGCGGCACGCCCCGCAGGCGCGCAGGTGACGGAGGCGACGGACAGCGGCTTGACCGTCGTTCATCCGCGGATCGTGGCGGCAGACCCGGAGGCGGTGTAGGCGGGGCTGGTCGCCCCTGCGCGCTGGTGGGCGCCGGCGCATAGCTGGTCCGGCGACGCCGCCAATCTCTGGCTCGATCCAAAGGCTGGCGGCGGCTGCTGCGAGCGCTGGCCGGGCTGGGCGATAGAGCGTGCGCGGGTGATCCAGGCGGTCAACGGCAAGCTCCTCCGCCCGCGCGGCGCACTCGGCCCGCTCCATTGCGAGGCGCTGACCGGGACGCTGAGCGTTCAGCTCACGCCGGTGGCGAGGGGGGAGGGCACGGGGACGACGGTGGCGGTCACCGATGTCGTGGGCGGCCATGCCCGCTTCGCGATGAGGGACGGCGCTGTTCCCCACTGGGCGCCAGGGCGTTCCCATTGCCCGCTGGATCCATCTGACGGCTGGGGAAGGGCGGTCAAGGAACGGGCTGGGGCGCCGCTCCGGGTCGGACCGGCCCGCAGCACCGGCAGCCTGCATCGGGGCGCCATCCATGGTCGCAACGGGTCATGGCAAGCCGCCATGGTCGTCGCATCGTCGCCTGACCGTCGATCCGCCTCGGCCTGATCGACATGCGACGCTTCCGGTGCTGGCAGGCCCTGGCCACGCTGCGCTGCGGACGATGGACGTGCCCCGCCATCGTCCGAATGGTGATTGGCCGCAGGCGCGGCTGGCCCCGTCATTCAGCCGCCGCTCAGCATCGACGCGCTATCTCTGCATGTCTGTCGGCCACGGGGCCGACCGGGCGAGAAGGACGAGCCTGATGACCTCGAAAGCGAAACTCGCGGGCGGCCTCGCCGCCGTGGCGCTGGTGCTGGTGTCGGCGAGCCCCGCCGATGCGCGCGGCTATGGCCGCTGGCATCGCCACCATGACCGGGTGGATGCCGGTGCGGTGTTCGGCGTGCTGCTCGGCGTGGGGGTTCTCGCGGCGGTGGCCTCCGCCGCCTCCCGGGACAGGGACCCACGCGACCGGCGGTATGACGAGCGCCGCTATGATCCGCGCTACGATGACCGGCGCTACGATGATCGCCGCTATGACGATCCCCGCTCCGATTCGCGCGGCTATGACGGCCGGGCGGCCGACGACCGCGCCTATGGCGGCGGCGCCAACTATGCGGACGAGGACAATGCCGTCGACGCCTGCGCCGCCGCCGCGCGCGATGACGCGGGGCGCTCGGGCGATTTCGCCGAGATACGCGATATCACCGGCGCCCAGCCCTATGGCAATGGCTGGGACGTGACCGGAACCGTCGACCAGCGCTCCAGCTATCGCGCGAGCGACAGCCGGCTGCGCAGCTTCCGCTGCATCTGGGAAGACGGGCGGGTGAGCGGCGTGACCTTCGGCGTCTGAGGAGCTGATCCGCTAGCTGGCCGCTCCGGGCCACGGGCGCTGGCCGGCCGCGGCCCCCAATCATCGTATCGGGGCGCATCGGAGATATGGACAGGCGCGCGGCGCTCCCCTATCCGCTCGCCATGTCAGCCGCTCATCCCGACTCCATCCTCATCGTCGATTTCGGCAGCCAGGTCACGCAGCTCATCGCGCGCCGCGTGCGCGAGGCCGGCGTCTATTCCGAGATCGCTCCCTTCACCCAGGCACAGGCCGCGCTGGATCGCATGAAGCCCAAGGGCATCATCCTCTCCGGCTCGCCCGCGAGCGTGCCCGACGAGGGGAGCCCGCGCGCCCCGCAGGCCGTTTTCGAGGCGGGCGTGCCGATCCTCGGCATCTGCTACGGCCAGCAGGTGATGACCCAGCAGCTCGGTGGCGAGGTCCGCCCCGGCCATGAAACGGGCGAGGGCGGCGAGTTCGGCCGCGCCTATCTGACCGTGACCGAGCCGTGCGTGCTGTTCGACGGGCTGTGGAAGGTTGGCGAACGGCACCAAGTATGGATGAGCCATGGCGACAAGGTCACGCGCTTTGCCGAGGGCTTCCGCATCGTCGCCACCTCCGATGGCGCACCCTTCGCGGTGATCGCGAACGACGAGCGCCGCTTCTACGGCACGCAGTTCCACCCGGAGGTGGTGCATACGCCGGACGGCGCGAAACTGATCGCCAATTTCGTGCGCCATGTCTGCGGCTGCCCGGGCGACTGGAGCATGGCCGAGTTCCGCGCGACCAAGATCCGCGAGATTCGCGAGCAGGTCGGGTCTGGCAAGGTGATCTGCGGCCTCTCCGGCGGCGTCGATTCGGCGGTGGCCGCCGTGCTCATCCACGAGGCGATCGGCGATCAGCTCACCTGCGTGTTCGTCGACCACGGCCTGATGCGGCTGGGCGAGGCGGAGCAGGTCGTCAGTCTGTTCAAGGGCCATTACAACATCCCGCTGGTGCATGTGGATGCCAGCGAGACCTTCCTCGGCGGCCTCGCCGGCGTCACCGACCCGGAGGCCAAGCGCAAGTTCATCGGCAAGGCGTTCATCGACCTGTTCGAGGAGGAAGCCCGCAAGATCGGCGGCGCGGATTTCCTCGCGCAGGGCACGCTCTACCCGGACGTGATCGAGAGCGTCAGCTTCACCGGCGGGCCCTCGGTGACGATCAAGAGCCACCACAATGTCGGCGGCCTGCCCGAGCGGATGAACATGAAGCTGGTCGAGCCGCTGCGCGAACTGTTCAAGGACGAGGTGCGCGAGTTGGGCCGCGAGCTGGGCCTGCCGGACGTGTTCGTCGGCCGCCATCCCTTCCCGGGGCCGGGCCTCGCCATCCGCATCCCCGGCGAGGTGACGCAGGAGCGCTGCGATATCCTGCGCAAGGCGGATGCGGTTTATCTGGAAGAGATCCGCAACGCGGGGCTCTACGACGCGATCTGGCAGGCTTTCGCGGTGCTGCTGCCGGTACGCAGCGTCGGCGTGATGGGCGACGGGCGCACCTATGACAATGTGCTCGCCCTGCGCGCCGTCACCTCGACCGACGGCATGACGGCGGACATCTACCCGTTCGAGCCGGCCTTCCTGAGCCGCGTGGCGACGCGGATCATCAACGAGGTGAAGGGCATCAACCGCGTGGTCTACGACTTCACCAGCAAGCCGCCCGGCACCATCGAGTGGGAATGATCCCGCGTCCGGCAGGACTTGCGGGCGCTGACTGATGCCATTGTGGAGCGGGGCGCGCCGGCAACGGCGGTCCATGCCCGCAGGGGCGCGTTGAATTTATCGATGGGCCGTAGAGCGCGGCCAGAATGTCGAGAACCCGGCAGATTTGGCTTGCCCGACGACCATCGCCAGGTTCGAGCCGCGTGACCGGGCGCTGACAATCTCTGGCGGACTGAATGCGGGCCGAGCATGTAACCATGTTGTGGATTGCACAATCCAAAGACTGTGTCCGGCGGAGATCGCTAACTTTGGAGCGGATGCTGGTTCCGACGGACCACCCTGCATTTAGTCGGCGGCTAAGCGGGTCGCTTCAAGCGCGCCATAGTGAATCGGGTCTTGATTGCGCACGGAAAGGAGTTTTCCGGCAGCGCCTATGCGGAGCACCGCTTGGCGGCTAGTCGGAGACCGTGCCCGGCGCCCGTCGATCCAGAATGATCTGGGCGAGCAAGGCGGCGTTGCGGTTGAAATGATGGCCACCCGGCACGAGGAACTGCTGGGCGAGGCCCGGCGGGAGGAGGGGACAGGCGCTGTCGTCCTCATCCTCGCCGCGCACGCATTGCAGTGCCATGCCCCGTAGCCTGCTGGCCGCGGGGACGGTCGGCAAGCCGTTGTCCGCGCTGATGTTCAGCCAGCTGCTGAGGTGAAACTGGAAATCCGCCGTGGTGCTGAGGCCGAGCAGCGAGACCTGCGCGATCTTCGCGCGCGTTGCGGCATCGAGCTGGCCGATCATGGAGGGCAGCGCGTCGGCGCCGAAGCTGTAGCCGACGAGGAGGACGCGCGGACGGCGCCAATGCCGGCTGAAGGCATTGATGAGCTCGGCGAGGTCGCGGCCCGCGCCGGCGGGCGTCCGTGCCGTCCAGAAATAGGCGAGACTGTCCACGCCGACCACCGGGATGCCCGCCGCCGCAAGCTCTCCCGCAACATCCCGGTCGATCCCCACCCAGCCGCCGTCGCCGGAATAGACGATGGCCATGAGGTTCCGCTGGGCGGTGCCGTACCGGGCAGGTACGAGGGTGAGCGGCATGTCCGGCATGGGCAGCGGGCCCGCTTCGAGCCGCGCCGGCGGCCGGGGCAGCATGGCGAGGACGGCATCGGCGACGGGGGCGGGCCACGCCGAGGCGGCCGGCGGCAACGCGACCGATCGGGCATGGGGGACCCGCGCGGCCAGCGCCCGGAGCGCGGCGTCCTCCGGCGGGGCATGCATCGCGACCCAGGGCAGCGTGATCCGGCGATTCGGGCCGAACGCCCACGCCGTGCCGCCCCGCACATGCCGGGCGGCAAAGCCGGGCGCCGTGCACCAGGGCATGCGGCTGGTGATTGCCGGCGCGAAGCCGACCGAGACGACACCCTGATAAGAGCCGTTGGGCCATTGGGCGAGGCTGGCATAAGCGAGCGTGCCGCCTTCGCCGATGCCGAGGATCACCGGCTTCATATAGGCCCGCACGCGCATGCGATGCTGGAGGTCGTTGGCCAGATCGACGAGCGGATAGTTGGCGTTGAGACAGTGCTTGCTCCACGTCTCCGGCGTCTTCATGAGCGTCGGCGTCGAGATGAGCGCGACCAGCAGCCCGCGCTGCGTCAGTGCGCGCGCGATGGCGGTTTCATTGGCCGAGACCCCTTCCGAATCCGACAGGACCAGCACGACCCCACGGGCGTCACCCGTGGGCGTCAGCACGTGAACGGTTCCGAACGGCGCGAAGGCATAGGCCGAGGCGGCCGCCTCAGCGCCCGTCCGGGCCGGGCCGGCGTCGCCCGTCACCAGACCCAGCAGGCAGGCTGCCATGATCGGGAGACGGGTTGCGACGCGCCACACGATCAGGCCTCCCTGCGCTTCTCGCCGCGCGAGATGAGCGCCTGCAGGTCGAGCAGCGCGCGGCCGAGCCCAAGCCCCTGCGGTCCCGCGATGAAGCGCGGCTCCCACTCGGGAGAAAATTTCTCCTTGTAGCTGCGCAGCCCCTCGAAGCCGTACAGCGCCTCGCCATGCTGGTAGAGCAGCGAGCCCAGCCGCATCCAGAGCGGCGCCAGGCGACGCGCCTCCAGCCCGGACAGCGGCGCGAGGCCGAGGTTGAACCAGCGATAGCCCGCGGCCTTGCCCCACTGCATGAGGCTGGTGAACAGGAAGTCCATCGTGCCGTAGGGCGTGTGCAGAGCGTGGCGCATGAGGTCGACGGACAGCTCGGACTTGTCCTGTGTCGCCCAGATGTTGGCGAAGGCGACGATCGCGCCCTCATGCCGCACGACCGCGCAGTCGAAGCGGCCGATATAGGCAGGATCGAACCGGCCGACGCTGAAGCTTTTCTCGCGATGGCCCTTTTCCGCGAGCCAGATATCGGAAATGGCCTGCAGGCGGTCCATGATGGCAGCGACCTGCGCGGCGGGGACGATCTCGAAGGTTGCGCCCTCGCGCTCTGCGCGGCGGATGGCATAGCGCAGCGGTTTCGCTGCCGGTCCATCGAGCGTGAACGCGGCGAGGTCGACGCGGGCTTCCTCGCCATATTTGACGATCTGGAGCCCCAGGTCGATCGCGATCGGCAGCGTCTGGAGCGTGATCTGGTAGAGCAGCAACCGGCATTGCGCCTTGTCGGCTTCCTCCCGCAAGGTCCAGAGCAGGTCGCTCCATTCGCTGGCATCCCCCACCGGATCGCCCATGGCAATCCAGCTATGCCCGCGGATCTGGTACATCACGAAGCTGCGGCCCGAGAGCGAATGGAGAAAGCGCTTATCCCCCGTGTAGGCGAGGAAGGCATCGGCTCGCTGGGCCATTGCCATGGCGACGCCGTCGGGCAACTCGGCGTCGTCATGCGCGAGGGGCCGCGGGGGCACCGGGCGCAGAAGCTGCGCAATGGCCAACCCGAGGAGCAGCACGGCGACCGCGAGGCTCGCGCGCAGGGCACGGGCGGCATCGCCGCGCTCGGCGAAATGCCACCAGAGCTCATTCTGATAATCGACGCGCTTGAAGGCGAAGAGCCCGATCCACATCGACAGGCCGAGCACGACCGCGACGGTCGCAAGCCAGCCGGCGGAGAAGACGTCGCTCGTGAGCCGCGTATGACGGTAGAAGGCTGCGCGCGTCCATTGCAGCAGCCCCGCGACGAGGAGCATGATCGTCGCTTCCTCATAGTCCAGCCCCTTGAGCAGCGAAAAGATGGCACCCGCGATCAGCAGTGCCCGCGTCAGCCAGAAGGCTCCGTCGAGGCGGCGATAGAGCCCCGGCGCGAGGATGAGCAATGCGGCGCCGACCAGGCTTGCGGCGAGGTGCGAGGCTTCCACGAAGGGCAGCGGCAAGACCTCGTAGAGCAAGTCCGTGCGCGTGTGGACCGCTGGCAGCGAGCCGGACACGAGCAGCACCACGCCGCCAAGGAAAACCAGCGCCGAAACCATGGTCGGCGCGACGCCCGACGCCACCGCCTGCGCCCCCCTCAGCGTTGCTCCGAGCGGTCGCCGCAGGCGATGCCCCTCCTGCAACGCGACGATCGTGCCCGTCATCAGGAGCGGCAGAACGTAATAAATGAGCCGATAAGCGAGCAGCGCGGCCACCAGACCGGGCTGCGCCGCGCCGGGGAGGAAGACGATCATCATCGCCTCGAACACGCCCAGCCCGCCGGGCACGTGCGTGACGAGAACGGCGATGATGGCCAAGGTGTAGCCGATGAAGAAGGACGGCCAATCGGCCAGCGTCACGCCGGGCACGAGCACGAAGAGCGCGGCACTGGCGGCGGCGAGGTCGATCATGGCCACGGCAATCTGCGCTGGGGCGAAGCGGTAGCCCGGCACGGCCAGCGTCCACGCCCCGAGCTGCAGCTGGCGCCCATCTCGCCCGGACCAGACCAGTGCACCGCCGATTGACGCAAGCACGAACACCCCGATGGTTTGCGCGACCCAGGGTTGGATCGTGTAGGATGCCACCGCGATCGGGTGGGGGCCGAGCAGCAAGATGCCACCGGCGAGGACGACGACGCCGCCCCAGAAGGTCATGCCTGCGATTGCCGTGACGCGCGCGACATCGCCCAGCGTCAGCCCTTCGGTGCTATACACACGGTAGCGCGCCGAGCCGCCGGTGATCGGCGAAAAGCCGAGATTGTGACTGAGCGTGTAGCTGGTGAAGGAGGCAAGCGCCGTTGGTCCATAAGCAAGCGGGCGGCCAATCGCCCGCAGCGCCAGCACATCGTAGAGTGTCAGCGCCAGATAACTGAGCAGGGTGAAGAGAAGGGCGGCGATGAAACGCTCGTTGCCGATCTGGCGATAGGCGTGACGCACGTCATGCAGATGCACTTCGCGCAGCAGATGATCGAGCGCGGAAAAGCCGAGCACGGCCAGCAAAACGACCAATGCAACGGCCAGCACCGTCCTGCGGCGGGATCCTGCGAACAATTCTTCCATCCGTCTCCTTCAACGGCGGAGTCCGGCACGAGCCGGCCGCCCTAAAATAGGCGCGTGCGCTCCGGCACGAAAGGCGCTTAAATGAACTGACCTTGCCATGCCCAAGGAGTCGCTGTGCACGACGGAGAGATTGTTGGGCGTCGCAAGGCGAGACGCTGGCGCCCCCCTGTCATTGGCAGCGTGGCGTTGATCCTCGCGCTTGCGGCGGGCTGGCTGGCTTATATCGGTGCGCTCGGCGGTCCACTTTATCTCGACCTGCCGGCGCGCGGCGTGCCGCACCCGTCGAGACCGGACGTCGCGGCCGTCATCTTCTCTGGCGATATGGGCTTCCGGATCGGCATGACGCCGAAAATCAGCGCTGCCATTTCGGGCATGGGCATTCCCGTGACGGCGGTCAGTTCGCTGGAGTATTTTCGCACGCGCCGCTCGCCCGCCGAGGTGCGCGCCTACATCGCGGCGGCGATGGATCATGCCACCCGGACGACCGGCGCCCGCAGGCTTATCCTGGTCGGCCAGTCCTATGGGGCCGATATGCTGCATGTCGGCTTGTCGACCCTGCCGGAGGCGCAGCGGGACCGAATCATCTTCGTGGTCATGGTGGTGCCGACCGACACCATCTATTTCCAGATCGGGCCGGGCGAGCTGACGGAATGGGCCAGACCCGATGCCCACGCCCTGCCGACCGCGCGGATGCTGACCTGGGTGCCGGTGCTCTGCATTCACGGGATCGAGGAGCGGGACAGCCTCTGCCCCAAGCTGACGCAACCCGGTGTCAGGCGTATCACCCTGCCCGGCGGGCATCCGCTGGATCATGATAGCGCCACCTTGTCGGCAACGCTGGTCAGGGAGATCGGCGCGCGGCTGGCCGCTCAGGAATGACGGCGCCAAATCTGGCTCCTGCAGACCAGCCCGCTCAGGACACAGCCGGAAATCTTGAGGATGTCCGGCTGCTTCGCGTCGATGGTGGAATAGAAGGTGCGCCCCATGTCCGGGACATAGACCCGGCCGCGCCATTCACGCGCCGCGGTCTCACGATAATCGCGCAGCAGTTCCGTCCCGATCAACGACGGGACGCCGGAGTCTCTGGCGTCCTGAAGCGCTTCCCGGCTGGCCCAGCTGATCCGGCCGCACAGATGCTCGCCGCAAGGGGCGGTCTCGACCTCGACGCTGCCCGGCGGATTGATCCAGCGGCCCACGACCGGCGCCCAGGAGTCGGGCGGGGCGCTGCCGTCGGCCTGCGCCGCGCGGGATGATCCGGCCCTGTCGAGCGCTGTCCAGCCGGCCTTGCCCAAGTGGCGGAAAGACAGGCCGCCGCTGCGGACGCTGTCCGCACTGCCCATGATGCCCGCGATGGCCCGGGTCATGGGGGCCATCACCTCGATCATGCCGGCATGGTCCGCCAGTGCGCTGGCCTGCTTGTTACAACCGCCGAGTGGCAGCAGCGCCACGGCGGCCATGGTTGCAAGACTGATCCTGATCATCATGATGACCTCCACGGGTCGGTTGAGGGCAGGATAGGCCGTTCGGAACGGCCGGGCGTGTTAAACATTGGTCATGTTCGGGTAAGGTCGGCCGCTTTGCGGGATCGGGCGGATTGTCGGGCGCGCCCGGCTGGCCTAGCAGGGCGGGATGATTGCCGACGTCGCGCCCTTCCACGCCATCGCCATCAGCCGGCTGGCGCATGATCTTGCCTCCGAAGGGCGGGAGGTCATCCATATGGAATTCGGGCAGCCCTCCACCGGGGCGCCCGCGCCAGCTATCGCCGCGGCGCATCGCATCCTCGACGCGGACCCGATGGGCTATTGGGAAAGCAGCGCGCTCAAGGCCCGGATCGCGCGGCATTATCGCGAGGCTTATGGCGTGACGGTCGATCCCGAGCAGGTGCTGCTGACCTGCGGCGCGTCGCCGGCGCTGGTGCTGGCGCTCTCCTCGCTTTTCGCGCCCGGCGCGCGGGTCGCGCTCGCGCGGCCGGGCTATGTCGCTTACCGCAACACGCTCAAGACGCTGTATCTGGAACCGGTCGAGCTGGATTGCGGCCCGGCGGAGCGCTTCCAGATCGGCGCGCGCGCCATCGCCGCGCTGGACCCGGCGCCGCAAGGGGTGATCGTCGCCAGCCCGGCCAACCCCACCGGCACGATCATCGCGCGCGAGGAGATGGCCGCCATCGCCGATACGTGCCGGGCGCGCGGCATCCGCATCGTCTCCGACGAAATCTACCATGGCCTCAGCTATGGGGCGCCGGCCAGCTCGATGCTGGAGCATGAGGCGGGCGCGGTCATCGTCAACAGCTTCTCCAAATATTACAGCATGGCCGGTTGGCGGCTGGGCTGGGTGGTGGTGCCGCCGGAGCTGATCGAGCCGGCACGGGCGCGGATGGGCAACCTGTTCCTGACGCCGCCCTCGCTGGCGCAGCACGCCGCGCTCGCCGCCTTCGACTGCGGTGAGGAACTGGACGGCCATGTCCGCACCTACGCCCGCAACCGCGACTTACTGCTCGGTGCGCTGCCCGCGATGGGCCTGCGGCGGATCGCCCCGCCGGATGGTGCTTTCTACATCTATGCCGATATCGGCCATCTGACGAACGACAGCCTGGGGTTTTGCGAACGGCTGCTGCGAGACACCGGCGTGGCGGCCGCGCCGGGGCTGGATTTCGACCCGGTCGAGGGCCACCGCTTCATCCGCTTCAGCTTCGCCATAGCGACGCCGCTGATCGAGGAAGCGATTGCGCGCATGATCCCGTGGTTCGCGGCGCGGCGCTGAGCAGGGCGCCCTGTCGCGGGACAGACTCGCTTCACCCGCTCCGGGGTTGATGGCGGTCCAGCGGTCGCATAGCCGCCCGGCATGGATCGATCAGGAGTGACGAGACGATGAAACAGCGCATCGCAGCGGCCTGCGCGGCCGCCCTGCTGCTCGGTGTGGGCGCTTTGTCGCCGGCGCACGCGGAAGGCCTCGGCGCGGAAGGCAATTATGCGCGCGCCAGCGGCAACTGGGGCGCCGAGCTGGGGGCTGGCTATGAGCTGGGCATGGCGGGGTTCAGCCTGACGCCGGGCGTGGGCCTGTTCTTCCGCGATGGCGACACCGCCCTCTATGGCCGGATCGAAGCGGCCTATCAGCTTCCCGCATCACTGCGCATCGGGCTGGGGCTGAGGCTGAGCGGCGATGACCCGCGCCCTTATGCAACGGTTGCGATGCCGCTGCTGCCCAAGGTGGCCGTCAAGGGCAATGTCGGGCCGCACTATGTCGGCGCGGGGCTGACCATCGGCTATTGAGCGAGGCTGAACGCCAGCCGGGGGACGGTCTCTCGCGCATGGCGGAGGCGTCCCCTCGGCGGGCAGTGCCTTAATCGAACGGATAAACGCCCGGCTCGGGATCGTAGGCGTGCTCGATGCCATACATGCCCGAGCGCAGCATCGCGCCCCAGGATTCGCGGGTGGTGGCGCCGATATGGGGTGAGGCGAAGAAGGTCGGCAAGTCGAGCAGCTTGTTGCCGTTGGCCGGCTCCATCGCGAACACGTCGAAGGCGGCGGCGGCGATGTGACCGCTCTCCAGCCGCTGCGCCAGCGCGTCCTCGTCGAACATGCCGCCGCGCGCGCAGTTGATGATGACCGCACCGGGCTTGAGCTGGTCCAGCACCCTGGCGTCGTAGAGGCCGATGGTCGTCCGGTTCTTCGACAGGTGCAGCGTCACCACGTCCGAGCGCGCCCACATCTCTTCCGCGCTCACCACCTCGACATTGTCGAACCGGCTGGCGAAGTCCGAGATGTCCACACGGTCACAGGCGAGGATGTTGACCTTGTAGCCCTGCAACAGTTCGATGACGGCCTTGCCGATGTGGCCGACGCCATGCACGCCCACTGTCTTGCCGCGCAGATCGGTGCCGAAGCCGATGGGGCCGGTCCATTGGCCGGCGCGCAGGATGGAGGAGAATTCGTGCAGGCGGCGCAGCGCCATCACCATGAAGGAGACGGTCAGTTCCGAGACGGAGACGCGGTTGATCCCCGCCTGCCACCACATCTTGATGCCATATTTCCTGAGCAGTGCCGGGTCGATATGGTCGACGCCGGCCGAGCAGAGCGAGATGACCTTGAGATCCGGGCAGGCGCGCAGCACGTCCTCGCTGTAGCGCTGCACGCCGATGACGGCGGTGTCATAGCCTTGCAGATACTCGGCCAGTTCCTCGCCTTCCAGCACGCGGCGGTGATCGGGGAACTTGGTGCCGGGATATTTGGCCGACAGCTCCGCGCGCAGCTCTGGAAAGAAATCGAAATATGGAAACGTCACGGCAACGCGCGGCATACCCCCTCCTGTCTCACTCGTCGTCGATGATCCCCGCCATCGCACAGGCGGCGGCCGATTTCGAGCGGCTTCGGTGGAAGGCGCGTGGGCGAACGAAAAAGGGCGAGCGCTCGGGGAGCGCTCGCCCACGATGTGGGAACGGTGAGGAGATCAGTAGCGCTGCTGGCGCTCGTAGAGCGACTTGTAGTGCTGGATGCGCGTGACGCGCAGACCCGGCATACCGGAGCGATCGACCGCGCGCTGCCAGCTCGCGAATTCCTCCAACGTGAGCGAGTAACGCTCGCAGGCTTCGTCCACGGTCAGCAGGCCGCCGTTAACCGCTGCCACCACCTCCGCCTTGCGGCGCACGACCCAGCGCGTCGTGCCGGAAGGCGGCAGGGAATCGAGCGTGAGTGGTTCGCCAAGGGGGCCGACGACCTGCGAAGGGCGGATTTTCTGGTTCTCGATCATTTCTTCCTCATTTGCCGAAGGGGGCTCGGCTTCACGTGCGCCTTCGACGGACCGTGACATCAAAGCTTTTCCTGTTGGCTAACTGCCAGAGTAAACTCGTCCTTTATCATTGAATCAGTGGCTAAAAGCGCTGCGACCCGTGCATTGAACGCGCCGGATGCCCGGCGGCGAATCACCCGGTCGGCGGGGTGGCCTCCGAAGATCAGCATCAGCCGCGAGGGCTCATCGCCGAGCGTCGCCGTGTGGCTGCTCTCCCGCACGATTCGCGCCGTTTGCCCGGTTTCCTGCCGCGCCGCGTGGATGGCGAGGAGCAGCGGCAGATCGGGAATCCGCGTGCCGCGTCCACCCGCCATGTTGAGCGGCAGGCTCAGTTCCTCGGGGACAGCATTCATATCCATGCCGAGGGTGGTAGCAGCCAAAGGATAAGCGGGAGTAAAGGACGCGGTCACAGGCTGTTAGGCAGAGTTATCCGGGCGTTAAAGGGATAGGGCGTTAGCAAGGAAGTGCTAACCTAAAGCCTCCGCCGGGCGCCGCGGCCGGGCCTTTGCCGGGCCCCGTCGCCGCACTGGCTCATTGGCGCGCAGGCGCTTATAGGGCGGCGCATGGAAGACCTGTTTCAGCTCGGATCGGCGCGCGGCAAGCGGATAGTCGTCGCCATGTCGGGCGGCGTGGATTCGAGCGTGGTCGCCGCCCTGGCCGCGCGTTCGGGCGCCGAGACGATCGGTGTGACGCTCCAGCTTTACGATCATGGCGCGGCAGTCGGCCGCAAGGGCAGTTGCTGCGCCGGGCAGGACATTCGCGACGCGCGCGCGGTCGCCGATAGCCTGGGGATCGCGCACTATGTCTTTGATTATGAAAGCCGATTCCGCGAATCGGTGATCGAGGGCTTTGCCGACGAATATATGGCCGGGCGCACCCCCATTCCCTGCGTGCGCTGCAACATGGGGGTCAAGTTCACCGACCTGTTCGCGCTCGCGCGTGACCTCGGCGCGGATTGCCTCGCCACCGGCCATTATGTCCGCCGGGTGATCGGTGCTGGTGGCCCGGAGCTGCATCGCGCCGTCGATCCGGCCCGCGACCAGAGCTATTTCCTGTTCGCGACCACCACGGCGCAGCTCGATTATCTGCGCTTCCCGCTCGGCGGCATGGAAAAGCCGGCGGTCCGTGCGATTGCCGCCGAGCTGGGGCTGCGCGTAGCGCTGAAGCCGGACAGCCAGGACATTTGCTTCGTCCCCGACGGCGACTATGCGGCCGTGGTCCGCAAGGTGCGGCCGGAGGCCGACGATGCCGGCGAGATCGTCCATGTCGACGGGCGGGTGCTCGGCACGCACAAGGGCCTGATCCATTATACCGTCGGCCAGCGCCGGGGGCTGGAGATCGGCGGGCAGGCCGATCCGCTCTACGTGGTGCGGCTGGAAGCGGAGACGCGGCGGGTGATCGTGGGGCCCCGCGCGGCGCTGGCGGTGCGCGGAGCGCGGCTGGAGGAGATCAACTGGCTCGGCGGCGGCCACGATGGGCCGCTCACCGCCAAGGTCCGCTCGATGGCGCGGCCGGTGCCGGCGCGGCTGGACGGCGCGCGCCTGCTGTTCGACACGCCCGAGCTGGGCGTGGCGCCCGGGCAGGCGGCGGTGCTCTATGCCGGCGAGCGCGTGCTCGGCGGCGGTTGGATCGCCGAGACGGAAAGCGCGGAGACGGCGCAAGCATGACGCCGGTCGGCGCGCGGCGGCTTGGGCGCATCGCTCCTTAGCGCGTATCGGCGGAAAATGGCCGGCGCCTGCGTCCGGCACCCACCGGTCCGAAGGACCACCGGCCCGATCCGGTCAGGGCCTGACGCGGCTGATGACCTTCGCCGAGCCATCCGGCAGCACCTCGATCAGATGCTGGTCGCCCTGCTCGCACTGCGCCCGCCACGTGGGCACGCCACCCTCGCCCTCGACCCGCTCGACCTTGGTAACATCGCGGCAGGGAATGTCGGCGTCGCGGATGGCGCGGAAGAACACGCCCTGCCGCTGGGTTTCCGACATATTGCTGATTTCCGCGATATAGTTGACCGCGTTCGCATCGTTGGCGACTGCGTTCACGGCCATGTCGACCGCCGCGCTATTGTTCTCCGGTGCCTGCGCGCCCGGGCTGCATCCGGCGACGGCAAGCAAAGTGGTGCTGATCAAAAGCAGGCGCATATGCTTCTCTCCTCTGGTCCAGCGGCCATCATAACCGCGTGTGCGCCGGGAGGACACCGCTTTGCGAGTGGCTGAGGAGGCCCGGCGCGCGGGACGACGGGATTGTTTTGCGGAGCTTTCGGATACGCCACCCGCGCCCCTTCGCCTGATGCCTTGACTTGACTCGCCACCCCCGGCTAACCGGCCGGCGAACCGGGGCGTCGCGCTCTGCGTGTTCAATCCGACCATCGAGTCCTGTCGAAGGGTGGTTCGGATCCGCTCTGGCAGGGCGGAGACTTGTATCCATGGCAAATGTTACCGTGATCGGCGCCCAGTGGGGCGATGAGGGCAAGGGCAAGATCGTCGACTGGCTGGCCAGCCGAGCCGACTGCGTGGTGCGCTTCCAGGGCGGCCACAATGCCGGCCACACACTCGTCGTCGACGGCCAGGTCTACAAAATCAGCCTCGTTCCCTCCGGCATCGTCACCGGCACGCTCTCCATCATCGGTAACGGGGTGGTGCTCGACCCGTGGGCGCTCAAGGCCGAGATCGAGAAGCTGGAAGGGCAGGGCGTGAAGGTGACGCGCGCCAATTTCGCGGTAGCGGACAATTGCCCGCTGATCCTCCCCATCCACCGCGATCTCGACGCGCTGCGCGAGACCGCGGCCGGCAAGGGCAAGATCGGCACCACCGGGCGCGGCATCGGCCCGGCCTATGAGGACAAGGTGGGCCGCCGCGCGATCCGCGTGTGCGACCTCGCCCATCTCGACGATCTCGACCCGCAACTCGACCGCCTGTGCGCGCATCATGATGCGCTGCGCGCCGGCTTTGGCGAGCCGCCGATTGACCGCGCACGCCTGATCGCCGAGCTGCGCGAGATCGCGCCCTTCGTGCTCCAGTTCGCCGAGCCGGTGTGGAAGCGGCTGCGCGATGTGCGCAAGGCCGGCAAGCGCATCCTGTTCGAGGGCGCGCAGGGCGTGCTGCTCGACGTCGATCACGGCACCTATCCGTTCGTCACCTCCTCCAACACAGTGAGCGGCACGGTCGCCTCCGGCTCGGGGCTGGGGCCGAATTCGGCCGGCTTCGTGCTCGGTATCGTCAAGGCGTACACGACGCGCGTCGGCTCCGGCCCGTTCCCGACCGAGCTGGACGACGAGATTGGCGAGCGGCTGGGCACGCGCGGCCATGAATTCGGCACGGTGACGGCGCGCAAGCGGCGCTGCGGCTGGTTCGACGCGGTGCTGGTGCGCCAGACCTGCGCGCTCTCCGGCGTCACCGGCATCGCGCTCACCAAGATCGACGTGCTGGACGGGTTCGAGACCATCAAGATCTGCACGGGCTACAAGCTCAACGGCGAGATCATCGACTATCTGCCCGCCCATGCGGCCGATCAGGCGGCGGTCGAACCCGTCTATGAAGAGATGGAAGGCTGGGAAGGCACCACTGTCGGCGCCCGCAGTTGGGCCGATCTGCCGGCGCAGGCGATCAAATATATCCGCCGCATCGAGGAGCTGATCGAGTGCCCGGTGGCCAGCGTCTCCACCTCGCCCGAGCGCGACGACACCATCCTGGTGCGCGATCCGTTCGAGGGATGAGGACCGGATTAGTGCTCCTGCGAAGGCAGGAGGCCAGGGCGGTGAGGCGTTTGTTGGAATTAGGGGAAGGGCTGTAATCCCTTCCCCGTTCGCCCTGAGCTTGTCGAAGGGTGGTTCTTCCGTCACGTTCCGCGCATGTCGTTCTGGACGTACATGCTGCATTGCCGTGGTGGTGCCTTCTGTGTCGGGCACACCGATGACCTTGAGCGTCGGATAGCCGAGCACGAATGTGGAACGATCGAGGGTTTTACCAAAGAGCGCTTGCCGGTGAAACTCGTCTGGTCGGAGACGTTCGGCACGCGGATCGAGGCGCTCGAGATGGAGCGGCGCGTCAAGGGATGGTCGCGGGCCAAGAAGATGGCATTTATTCGCGGTGATTGGGCTGCAATCAAGCGGCTGGCGCCAACCGGCGAATTAGGACAGCCCCCTTCGACTGCTTAAGGCGCTCAGGACAGCCCTTCGACAAGCTCAGGGCGAACGGTTGTTGGGGGCCGGTTTCCCCTAGCGGAACAAAAGCCAGAGAACGATGATGACGGGGATCGGAACGCCGATCAGCCAGAGCAATATGCCTTTACCCATCCATCATCTCCCGGTTGTTGTGCGGATGAAACGCCGGGGGGCGAAAGATCGTTCCCCGGTCAACGGGCGTGGGCCGGTGCGCGACGGCGCATTGCCCTTTTTCGCGCGAGGCCGTAAGGCGCGGCGATCATGACCCGGCCGATCATCTTCGCCATTCCCAAGGGACGCATCCTCGACGAGGCGCTGCCGCTGCTGGCGCGCGCCGGCCTCGAACCGGAGGCGGAGTTCCACAAGAAGGAAAGCCGCGCGCTCCGCTTCGCGACCAATGTCGAGGGACTCTCGATCATCCGCGTGCGGGCCTTCGACGTGGCGACCTTCGTCGCGCATGGCGCGGCGCAGATCGGCATCGTCGGTTCGGATGTGATCGCCGAGTTCGATTATTCCGAACTGTACGCGCCGGTGGACCTGAATATCGGCCATTGCCGCCTGTCGGTCGCGGAGCCGGCGGAGGGGCCGCGCCGCGATCTGCGCACCGCGAGCCACGTGCGCGTCGCCACCAAATATCCGCACCTCACCCGCGCTTATTATGAGCGGCAGGGCATCCAGGCGGAATGCGTCAAGCTGAACGGCGCGATGGAACTGGCGCCCTCGCTCGGCCTCTCGCGGCGGATCGTCGATCTGGTTTCGTCCGGCGCCACGCTCAAGGCCAACGGGCTGGTCGAGACGGCGACGATCATGGAAATTTCGGCACGCCTCATCGTCAATCGCGCGGCGATGAAGATGCGCGCGGCTGAGCTGGTGCCGATGGTCGAGCGGTTCCGCGCCGCCGTGGAGGCCAGCCGTGCCGCTTAGGCTGGATGCGCGCGCGAGCGATTTCGCCGCGCGGTTCGACGCGCTGGTCAATGCCCGGCGCGAGGCGGACCAGGACGTGGCCGAGGCGGTGCGCGCGATCATCGCGCAGGTCCGTGCCGAAGGCGACGCGGCGCTGAGCGCGCTGACCAGCCGGTTCGACCGCTTCGACCTCGATACGCAGGGCTGGACGATCGGCGCCGAGCAATGCGCGCAGGCCTATGCAAGCATCGACGCCGGGCTGCGCGCGGCGCTGGAGACGGCGGCGGCGCGTATCACCGCCTATCATGAGAAGCAGAAGCCGGCCGACAGCGTCTGGACCGACGCGGCGGGGGCGCGGCTGGGCGCGCGCTGGAACGCGGTGGAAGCGGCGGGCGTCTATGTGCCGGGTGGGCTGGCGGCTTATCCCTCCTCGACGCTCATGAACGTGCTGCCGGCGAAGGTCGCCGGGGTCGAGCGCATCGTGATGATGTCGCCGACGCCGGACGGGGCGCTCAACCCGGTGGTGCTGGCGGCCGCGCATATCGCCGGCGTGACCGAGATCTGGCGCGTGGGCGGGGCGCAGGCCATCGCCGCGCTGGCCTATGGCACACAGCGCATCGCGCCGGTGGACGTGGTCGTCGGCCCCGGCAATGCCTGGGTCGCCGAAGCGAAGCGGCAGGTTTACGGCGTGGTCGGCATCGACATGGTGGCCGGGCCGTCCGAGATCGTCGTGGTGGCGGACGGGCAGAACGACCCGGCGTGGATCGCCGCCGACCTGCTCAGCCAGGCCGAGCATGACCCGACCAGCCAGTCCATCCTGTTCACCGACGATGGGGGCTTCGCCGATGCGGTTGCACAGGCGGTCGAGACGCTGCTCGGCCAGCTGGCGACGGGCGCGCGGGCGCGGCAGAGCTGGGAGAGCAATGGCGCGATCATCACCGTGCCCGACCTGATGGCCGCGATGCCGCTGGTCGACCGGCTGGCGCCCGAGCATCTGGAACTGGCGGTGGACGCGCCGCAGCCGCTGTTTGATGCGGTGCGCCATGCCGGGTCCGTTTTCATGGGGCGGCTGACGCCCGAGGCCATCGGCGATTATGTCGCCGGGCCGAACCACGTGCTGCCGACCGGGCGGCGGGCGCGCTTCTCCTCGGGCCTCTCCGTGCTCGATTTCATGAAGCGCACCAGCTTCCTCCAGCTCGATGCCGGCGCGCTCGGTGCGATCGGCCCGGCGGCCCTCGCACTGGCCGAGGCCGAAGGGCTGCCCGCCCATGCCGAGAGCGTCGCGGTGCGGCTCCGCTGAAAAAGCATCGCCGTTTCGACAAGCGTGGTTCGAACGGCTAAGGACAAGATCAATGGCTGCTTCCCGTTCCAAGACCCGTTCCGCTGCCCGGCTGGCCGCCGTGCAGGCGCTCTATCAACTCGACATGGAGCAGACGCCGCTTCCGCTGCTGCTCCACGAGTTCCACCAGCATCGTCTCGGCGCGACCATCGAGGACGTGACCTATCACCCCGCCGAGGAGGCCTTTTTCGACGATGTGGTGAAGGGTGTCGCCGCGCGGCGCGAGGAGATTGACGGGCTGATCGCCGGGCGTCTCGCCAAGGGCTGGTCGCTGGAGCGGCTGGACAAGCCGATGCACCAGATATTGCGGGCTGGCACCTATGAGCTGCTGGCGCGCGTCGACGTGCCGACCGGCAGCGTCATCAGCGAATATGTCGATGTTGCCCACGCCTTCTACGACAAGCGCGAGGCGGGCTTCGTGAACGGCCTGCTCGACGCCATCGCCAAGATCGTCCGCCCCGCCTCATGAGCGGCGAGGCGGCCCTGCTGCGCCGCCTGCGCGCGATGGTCTCCGACCCGGCCGCGCGCGACCTGAAGGACGATGTTGCAGTGCTGCCCACCATGGGGCAGCAGCTCGTGCTCACCAGCGACACGATGGTGGAGGGCGTGCATTTCCGCTCCGACGATCCGCCCGAGACGGTCGGGTGGAAGCTGGCCGCCGTCAACCTCTCCGACCTTGCCGCCAAGGGCGCGACGCCCAATGGCTGCCTGCTCAATTATACGCTCGTGGGTGACGAGAAGTGGGACGCCGCCTTTCTCGACGGGCTGGGCCGTGCGCTCGGCCGCTTCGGTATGCACTTGCTCGGCGGGGACACGGTGGCGCTGCCAGCGGGAGCGCCGCGCGTGCTGGGGCTGACCGCGATCGGCGAGGTGCCGGCGGGCCAGCCGGTGCCGGGGCGCAGCGGCGCGCGGCCGGGTGACCGGCTCTACGTCTCCGGTCCGGTGGGTGACGCCGGCGCGGGACTGGCGATGCTCGCCGAGGGTGTGGCCGAACCGGCGGAACTGATCCGCGCCTATCGCGTGCCGGTGCCGCATCTGACGCTCGGCCAGTCGATCGCGCTGATGGCCCATGCGATGATGGACGTCTCCGACGGGCTGCTCATCGATGCGCGGCGGATGGCGCGGGCGAGCGGCTGCGCGGTCGAAATCGACGCGGTGCCGCTTTCCGAGCCCTATGAACGCTCTCGCGGATCGTCGGTGGAGGCGCGGCTGGCGGCGGCAACGGCGGGCGACGATTATGTGCTGCTGGTGGCGCTGCCCGCCGAGCGCGAGCCGCCCCACGGCCTGACCCCGGTCGGCTGGTTCAAACGCGGCGAGGGGTTGACCCTGCGGCTCGACGGCAGGAGCGTGCCCCTGCCCGAGCGGCTTGGGTTCGAGCACGGCTGAGCCTGCCAGCGCGCCCCGGACGACCGGATGGGCGCGCGTTCCCCCGGTTTTTAATCCGCTTGACGGCGCGGCTGCTTGCCTTACGTTCCGGCCCTGAGAACCGACAAGGGCGGCCAAAACGTCCACGGTCTTAGGCAGGGGAGTTGTTTGGCATGACAGCAGTGTTGATTGCCATAGGTTGCGGCGTGCTCGCCGTAATCTATGGCCTCGTGACGAGTCGTCAGGTCCTGAGTGCGTCGCCGGGCGACGCCAAGATGCAGGAAATCGCCGGCGCTATCCAGGAAGGCGCGAAAGCCTATCTTGGCCGGCAATATCGCACCATCGCCGTTGTCGGCGTGGTCGTCGCCATCATCCTTGCGCTGACCCTGGGGTGGCTCTCTACCGTGTCCTTCCTGATCGGCGCGATCCTCTCGGGCGTCGCGGGCTATGTCGGCATGCATATCTCGGTGCGGGCAAACGTCCGTACGGCCGAGGCGGCGCGCACGTCCTTGCAGGGCGGCCTGACGCTGGCCTTCCGCTCCGGCGCTGTCACCGGCATGCTGGTCGCGGGTCTCGGCCTGCTCGCCATCGCCGTGCTGTTCTGGTACCTGACCGACATTGCCGGCCTGGCGCCCAATGATCGCCAGATCATCGCGGCGCTCACGGCGCTGGCGTTCGGCGCCTCGCTCATCTCCATCTTCGCGCGTCTGGGCGGCGGCATCTTCACCAAGGCCGCCGACGTGGGCGCGGACCTCGTCGGCAAGGTCGAGGCGGGCATCCCCGAGGATGACCCCCGCAACCCGGCCGTGATCGCGGACAATGTCGGTGATAATGTCGGCGACTGTGCCGGCATGGCGGCCGACCTGTTCGAAACCTATGTGGTGACGCTGGGCCTTACCATGGTCTCCATCGCGCTGCTGGTGAAGGCCAGTTCCGCGGAGCTGATGGCGCTGATGGCGCTGCCACTCGTGGTTGGCGGGGTGTGCATCATCACCTCGATCATCGGCACCTATGCGGTGCGGCTGGGCAAGTCCAACAGCATCATGGGCGCGCTCTACAAAGGCTTCTGGCTGACCGCCGGGCTCTCCGTGATCGGCATCTATTATGTGACCAGCCAGGTGCTGGGCGACATGAACGCCGTGATCGGCGCGGATCTCGACGGGACCGGCGGCTATACCGGCATGGACCTGTTCTGGTGCATGCTGATCGGCCTTGTCGTGACCGGCCTGCTGGTGTGGATCACCGAATATTACACCGGCACCAACTATCGTCCGGTCAGGTCTATCGCCAAGGCCAGCGTGACCGGCCACGGCACCAACGTGATCCAGGGCCTCGCGGTCAGCCTGGAGGCGACCGCACTGCCGACGCTGGTGATCGTCGTCGCGGTGGTGGCGACCTACCAGATCGCCGGCATCATCGGCGTCGCCTTCGCGGCCACCGCGCTGCTGGCGCTGGCCGGCATGGTTGTCGCGCTCGACGCTTATGGCCCGGTGACGGACAATGCCGGCGGCATCGCCGAAATGGCCGGCCTGCCCGACGATGTGCGCCACCGCACCGACGCGCTCGATGCTGTGGGCAACACCACCAAGGCGGTGACCAAGGGCTACGCCATCGGCTCCGCCGCGCTGGCGGCGCTGGTGCTGTTCGGCGCGTACACGACCGATCTCAAGGAGTATTTCCCGGGGGTCGAGGTCGATTTCTCGCTGAGCAACCCCTACGTCATCGTCGGTCTGCTGCTCGGCGCGCTCCTGCCCTATCTGTTCGGCGCCTTCGGCATGACCGCCGTCGGCCGCGCGGCCGGATCGGTGGTGGAGGACGTGCGTGCCCAGTTCCGCGATGATCCGGGCATCATGGCCGGCACCTCGCGCCCCAACTATGCCCGCACGGTGGACATCGTGACCAAGGCGGCGATCAAGGAGATGATCATCCCCTCGCTGCTGCCGGTGCTGACGCCGATCCTCGTCTATTTCGTCATCACGGCGGTGGCGGGACAGGCCGAGGGCTTCGCGGCACTCGGCGCGCTGCTGCTCGGCGTCATCGTCTCCGGCCTGTTCGTCGCCATTTCGATGACCTCGGGCGGCGGCGCGTGGGACAATGCCAAGAAATATATCGAGGACGGCAATCACGGCGGCAAGGGCTCGGAGGCCCACAAGGCCGCGGTGACCGGCGACACGGTGGGCGATCCCTACAAGGATACCGCCGGGCCGGCCGTCAACCCGATGATCAAGATCACCAACATCGTGGCGCTGCTTCTGCTCGCCGCGCTGGCGCACGGGGCGATGTAAGAAACCCGCGCCTATCCCGGAAACGGGAGAGGGGGGAGCCCGTCCGGACATGGTCCGGGCGGGTTCTTTTTGCATGATGTGTCTGATTTTAGGACAGGAGGTGCCAAAAAATTAGTGGTTAACAAATCTTAGTTGTGACTCCCAAAATCCTTACCAATCGGTTAAGACGCCAGACCAGAGATATGCCCGTCTGGGACAAAAGGGTGTTTCTCGTTAGGATCAATGTGGGAGATGATTATGAAATTGACCAAGCTCCTGCCGATAGCGGCAGTGATGGGGGCGGCTGTGGTCGCGGCTCAGCCGGCGTCGGCAACCGTTTACACCTTCTCGGTGCAGTATTTCAAAGCGACGGCCAGCGCCACGCAGGGCAACCTCACTGGCGGTGATTTCTACAGCAGCCAGTCCGTGTATGATCAGGCGACCGGCAATGCCGCTAACCGCTATAATACGTTCACGAACATGGTGCAGAGCCAGCTGAGCGCGAGCGGTCTGCCTGTCCTGAACACGGCGGCTTATGGTGGCACGGCCCCGCTTTACACCGGCCCGACCGTCCGGGAAGTGACTGCGGCCGGTGAGCTGAAGTGGTGGACGCCGGATGGCTCGCACATTCTGAACGACGGCACCGGACTGATTACGACCGACGCCAGCGGCATGTTCCATGATACGTCGTTCTTCCCTTCGCAGGGCGGAGGAAACAGCAATAGCCAGTATTTCCAGACAGCCATTATCTCGGGCATTTTCACGCTGGAAAGCCTGAGCAGCGTGACGTTCACCTTCGGTGGTGACGACGATATGTTCCTGTTCGTTGACGGCGAACTGGTCGGTCAGGCTGGTGGTATCCACGCCTATACGCTGAGCAATTACACGACCAAGGAGCTTGGCGAGGGCGATCACGAGTTCAAGCTGTTCTATGCTGACCGCAACAAGAATCAGGCCGAGATCCACTTTGGTATCCAGAGCGACCTGATTGTCGTTCCCGCACCGGTTCCGGAGCCGGCGACCTGGGGCATGATGATTGCTGGTCTGGCTTTGGTGGGCTTCTCCATGCGTCGTCGCAAGACCATGGTGAGCTTCGCCTGATGACGTCGCTTCGGGGCTGACCGAAGCAAGACGCAGAAGCAAAATTGAGAAGCCCGCACCGACTCCGTTCGGTGCGGGCTTTTCCATGACCGCACCACCGCCTCCTGCCGGATGAGTGAAAAGAAGTGCGGCGCTGCTGTTTCGGGACGTGATGCGGCGGCGAAACGGTAGCCCAGCCGGCCGGAGTGATCTATACGGGCGCCGATCATGGCGAGTCTCGCCCCGTTCCAGACCCAGCTCGACATGCTGACCAGACGCGCGCGCTTGCGGCGGCTGATGCCGCGCGCCGGGCATGATTTCGCCTCCAACGATTATCTCGGCCTGGCGCATGATCCCGCCATTGCGGCGGCGGTGGCCGATGCGATCGCGCGGGGCGTGCCGGTCGGCTCGGGCGGCTCGCGCCTGCTGCGTGGCAACGCCCCCGAGCATGAAGCGCTGGAGGCTCGGGCGGCGGCGTTGTTCGGCAGCGAGGCGGCCTTGTTCTTCGCCAACGGCTTCGCCGCCAACATGGCACTGCTCGCGGGACTGCCGGGGCCGGACGACCTGATCGTGGCCGATGCGCTGATCCATGCCAGCGCGCATGACGGGATGAAGCTCGGCCGCGCACGCTGCGTCCTTACCGCGCACAACGATGCGCAGGCGGTTGCGGATGCGATCGAGGCGTGGCGCAAGGGCGGCGGCAGTGGGCGGGCGTGGATTGTTGCGGAGACGCTCTACTCAATGGATGGCGACTGCGCGCCGGTCGCCGCGCTCGATGCGGTCGCGCGGCGGCACGAGGCGATGCTGATCCTCGACGAGGCGCATGCGACGGCGGTGCATGGCCCCGGCGGACGCGGACTCGGCGCGGCGCTGGAAGGGCAGCCGCATGTCATCGCGCTGCACACCTGCGGCAAGGGGCTGGGCGTGGAAGGCGCGCTGGTGACGGCGGCGCGGCCGATCATCGACCTGCTGGTCAATCGCGGGCGCAGCTTTGTTTTCTCGACGGCCCCATCGCCGCTGATGGCGGTGGCGGCGAGCGCGGCGCTGGACCGGATGATTGCCGCCGACGACCGCCGCGCGGCGCTCGCGGCGCTGGTCGATGCGGCCGCGCGCCACATTTGTGCGCCGCTCGACCTGCCGGCGCCGACAAGCCAGATCCTGCCGGTGATCCTGGGGGACGATGCGCGGACGATGCGGGTCGCCGAGTCGGTACAGGCCGCCGGTTTCGACGTGCGCGGGATTCGCCCGCCGACGGTCCCGCGCGGGACCGCGCGGCTGCGCATCTCGCTGACGCTCAATGTCGACGAGGCGATCATCGCCCAACTCGGGGAGGCGCTGCGGACGGCGCTGGCGGCGGCATGAGCGGGGTGCTGATCGTCTCCGGTACCGATACCGATATCGGCAAGACGGTGGTCGCCGCCGGGCTCGCCGCAGCGCTGGGCGCGCATTACTGGAAGCCGATCCAGGCCGGCACGGCGGACGGGACCGACAGCGGGCGCGCGGTAGCGCTGGGCGTGCCGCCCGAGCATGTGCTGCGCGAGGGCTATCGGCTGGCGCTGCCCGCCTCGCCGCACCTTGCCTTCCGCGAGGAAGGGCTGGAGGCGGACCTTGCGCGGCTGGCGCTGCCGGGTCCGCGCCCGTTGATCGTCGAGGGCGCGGGCGGCCTGATGGTGCCGATCCGCCGCGATCCGCCGTGGATGATGATCGACCAGTTCGCACGCTGGCAGGCGCCGGTGCTGCTGGTGACGCGCACGGCGCTCGGCACGATCAACCACAGCCTGCTCAGCGTCGAGGCGCTGCGCGCGCGCGCCATCCCCATCGCCGGCCTGTTGTTTGTCGGTGAGGCGCATGCCGAGAATGAGGCGGTGATCCCGGCGCTGGCCGGCGTGCCGCATGTCGGGCGGCTGCCGCGGCTCGATCCGCTCGATGCCCGGACGTTGGCCGGCGCGATTGCCGCGCACGTCGACCTGCCCCATTTGCGCGCGGCGATGGACATTGCCGCATGACCCAGTCGTCGCCAATCTGGCACCCTTTTACCCAGCACGGCCTCAATGAAGCGGTGCCGCATATCGTCTCCGCCTCCGGCGCGTGGCTGACCTGCGCGGACGGCACGCGGTTGCTCGATTGCATCGCGAGCTGGTGGGTCATCACCCACGGCCATTGCGAGCCGCGTATCGCTGCCGCCGTCGCCGCGCAGGCCGGCGTGCTCGATCAGATCATCTTCGCCGGCTACACCCATCCGCAGGCCGACGCGGTGGCTGAGGGGCTGGTCGATATCGCGCCGGCGGGGCTGAACCACGTCTTCTTCTCGGACAGCGGTTCAACCGCCGTGGAAGTCGCGCTCAAGATGGCGCTCGGCTACTGGCACAATCGCGGCGAGGCGCGGCACCGCATCCTCGTGCTGGAGCACAGCTACCATGGCGACACCATCGGCGCGATGTCGGTGGGTGAGCGCGGTGTGTTCAACGCGCCTTATGCGCCGTTACTGTTCGACGTGGCGACGGTGCCTTTCCCGGCGGCAGGGGCGGAGCAGGCGAGCCTCGACCGGCTGGAGGCGCTGTGCGCCGTGCCGGAGACGCCGGCCGCTTTCATCGTCGAGCCGCTGGTGCTCGGTTCGGGCGGGATGCTGATTTATCCGCCCCATGTTCTGCGCGCGATGCACGAGATTTGTGCGCGCCACGGGGTGCTGTTCATCGCCGACGAGGTGATGACCGGCTGGGGGCGCACCGGCACCTTGTTCGCCTGCGAACAGGCCGGCATCGCGCCCGATCTGCTGTGCCTCGCCAAGGGGTTGACCGGCGGGCAGGTGCCGCTCGCCGCCACGCTGGCGACCACCGAGATTTTCGAGGCGCACCGGAGCACCGACCGAGCGCGGATGTTCTTCCACTCCTCCAGCTTCACCGCCAACCCGATCTGCTGCGCGGCGGCCAACGCCAATCTCGCCATCTGGCGCGAGGAGGATGTGCTCGGCCGCATCGCGACGCTGGGTGCGGCGCTGGATCGCGGCCTGGCGGCGCTCGCGGCCAACCCGGCACTGCGCAACCCCCGCCGGATCGGTGCGATCGGCGCCATCGACCTGGCGGTTCGCGATGCCGGCTATCTCTCCGACGTGGCGCCAATCCTGCGGGCGGGCGCGCTGGAACAGGGCCTCTTGCTGCGGCCGCTGGGCAACACCATTTACCTGATGCCGCCCTATTGCACGCGCGACGACGAGGTCGCGGCGGCTTTCGACACGATCGGCGCGCTCATCGAGCCGCTCGCGCGCGGAGCCGGCTGACGGCTCGCGCCTTTTCAATCGCCGCGTTTGGGGCTATGGGGCGCCATTCGCGAAATATTGGATGGATATGGCCAAAGAAGAACTTCTTGAAATGCGCGGGCAGGTAGTGGAACTGCTTCCCAACGCAATGTTCCGCGTCCGCCTGGAGAATGATCACGAAATTCTCGGTCATACGGCGGGCAAGATGCGCAAGAACCGCATCCGCGTGCTGGTGGGCGACGAGGTGCTCGTCGAACTGACGCCCTATGATCTCACCAAGGGCCGCATCACCTATCGTTATATGCCCGGCCGTGGCGGCCCCGGCCCCGGTCAACCCTGACCGATAGCGCGGTGGCAGACCTGCCGCGCGGCCCCATGCGCCTCATCCTTGCATCCGCTTCGCCGCGCCGGCTCGATCTGCTGGCGCAGATCGGCGTGACGCCGGCCGCCGTCGACCCGGCCCATATTGACGAAACCCCGCACAAGGGCGAACTGCCGCCGCTCTACGCCGCGCGCATGGCCGCCGAAAAGGGCGCGGTGGTCGCCGCGCGCCACGCGGGGAGCGTCGTGCTGAGCGGCGACACCGTGGTCGCCTGCGGCCGTCGTATCCTGCCCAAGGCAGAGGATGAGGCGACCGCGCGCGCCTGCCTCACCCTGCTCTCCGGCCGCCGCCACCGCGTGCTGAGCGCGGTCGCCGTGATCGACCCGGAGGGTAAGGCGCGGCATCGGCTGTCGACCAGTATCGTGACGTTCAAACCGTTGCACCCCGATGAGATCGCCGCCTATCTCGCTAGCGGCGAGTGGCACGGCAAGGCGGGCGGCTATGCCATCCAGGGACGCGCGGCCGGGCTCATCCGTGCGCTGTCGGGCAGCCCATCGGGCGTGATTGGCCTGCCGCTCCATGAGACGCGCGCGCTGTTGCGCGCCGCCGGAGTGGCCTGTGACTAACATCCCCGCCGGGCCGCACTGGCTCTACGAGGAGGGCATTGGCGAGGCCCGCGCCGCACTGGTGCAGGGCGGCCGCATCCTCGAAGCGCAGATCGAGCGTGACGACAAGCGCGCGCGGGCCGGCGGCGTGTATGCCGGCCGGCTGACGCACACGCTGATCGTGCGCAAACGCGGCATCGCCCGGCTGAACAGCGGCGAGGAGGTGCTGATCGAGCCGATCCCGCCCAAGGTACCGGAAGGCGCGACCGTGCGCGTGGAGGTTCTGCGCGAAGCCATTGCCGAGCCGGGGCTGGAGACGGCGCGCGAGAAGCTGGCGCGCGGACGCATCGCCGCGCCGGCACTGGCCGCGGAGCCGGGACCGAGCCTGCTCCAGCGCATCGGCGAGACTGGCCTGCCGATCGTGCCCTGCCCGGCGCATGAGGAGGACCGGCTGGAGGCGGCCGGCTGGAGCGAACTGCTCGCCGAGGCAATGAGCGGCGAGGTGGGGCGCGAGGATGCCGCGCTGCGCATCTTCCCGACGCCGGCGATGACGCTGATCGACGTGGACGGCGTGGCGCCGCCCGCCCAGCTCGGCCCCAAGGGCGCAAAGCTCGCCGCGCTGGCGATCCGCCGCATGGGGATCACCGGCTCGATCGGCATCGACCTGCCGACGATGAACAACAAGGATGAACGGCTGATCGCGGCGGCGCAGATCGACAAGGCGCTGCCCCAGCCGTTCGAGCGCACCGCCGTCAACGGCTTCGGCTTCGTGCAGATCATCCGCAAGCGCGAGCGGGCCTCGCTCATCGAACTGCTGCGCGCCGACCCGGTGCGCGCGGCCGCCATGGCGGCGCTGCGCGCGGCCGAGCGCCACCCTGGCGCGGGCGCGATCACGCTGACGCTGGCGCCGGCCGTGGCGCGCGCCATCCGCGCCCATGGCGACTGGATCAAGCTGCTAGAGCGGCGGCGCGGTGGCACCGTGACGATCACCGCCGATGAGGCCCTCGTGCCAGGAGTGCATCATGTCCATTAAAGGAAAATGCCCGGTCTGCCGCAAGCCGACCGTGGCGGAGTTCCGTCCCTTCTGCTCGCGGGGCTGCCGGGACCGCGACCTCGTCAACTGGCTGGACGAGGGCTATCGCATGCCCGTGCGCCCGGAGGAGGATGAAGACGGCACCGAGCGGGGCGAAGGCTGATCCAGCGGCACGCCCGATTTCCACGGGTTCGTTCAGGAACCATCTGACCTGTCTGCCGTATTACAAGACTCCCCCCTCCATGTTGGCGGGGCCGAGTTCGTGCACCTGCACGACTGGATAAGATGGAAAGCGAGACGGGTTGATGAAGATCTCGAAGCTTTGCGCCGCCGCCGTTCTGGGCGCGCTGCTGATGCCGCCCCCGGTGGTGGCCAAGACCACATTGAGCGAGAAGGACCGCGCCCGCGTGGCGCGCGCGCCCGCGCAGGACCGCGCTGACGTGCGCTACTGCCTGCTCCAGCGCAAGAAGGGCGGCAAGACCGGCCTGCTCGTTGGCGCGGCTGGCGGCGCCGGGGCCTCCGTGGTTGCCGGCGGCGATGTCGGCGAGACGCTGCTGGCCGGCGGCGCGGGCGCGGTGGCCGGCCACCTGATCGGCAAGGGCTCCGCCACCAACAGCCGCTGCGACGCGGTCCTCCGCCGCAATCCCTGATCCGGACCCGCCCCGGACGGAGCGTGCGCTGTGTCCGCGCGTCCTTATCTCATCATGGGGGTGGACAGGCGCGTAAGGGCATGCTTATAGCGCTCGCCTTCGCCGGACATTCGAGCCGGCGACCGATCCCGTGCCCGGGTAGCTCAGTTGGTAGAGCATGCGACTGAAAATCGCAGTGTCGGCGGTTCGACTCCGTCCCCGGGCACCATTTTCGATCAAACCGCTTTCTTCTGCATAGTCGCCCTCCGGCGGACAGCGCTTGCGAGTTTGCGACGTTACGACCCGTATTCAGCAACTTAGATGCTTTTGTCTGATGCCATCGGACAAGGTCCCCGCTATTGGGGGCGGGGTTCTCTCCATGATGCACCTGTCAGACCACTTGGTCAGTGGATGTCCGCAGAGGCGTTCCGGTCCGCGTTTTCACATGGTCTGGATCCGGCGAAGCCCGATGGATTCCTGATCTGTCGGACGGCCGCCGCGACAATCATATTAACCACCCAACATCATGAATGATGATAATATCCGATTTTTGGTGCGGCCGCCGCTCAAATCCTATTTTATCCATATATTACGTAACTTTACCCGGTTTACGCTTTGTTGAGGGTTTGGATTTAGGCGCCGATTCCAGGTCACCAATGCATCTACCTACAAAGTAATATCAAAATATAATCTACGTTATCAAAAGATAAAACGGGACTGTTTTTTTGTAGCAGATCGCGCTGTTGGCCTGTGTTTTTCTAACTTATAAAGATCCGGGGGCAAGGATCATGGGTATCATTTCAAAATTCATCCGTAATAGGAAGATCGATAAGGTTGGAATGAAGGGCTCGATTTCTCGCGTTGCGTTCGCCGCGACGTGCGGCATCATCGCGACATCGGCATTTGCTGAGCCAGCTGTTTTCTTCAACGACGATACGGCAGCCGGCGTTCAGCGTTTCCGCGATGTGATCGCAGCGGCGGACACGGCCTATAATGCCGCCAATCCGGGCTCGAATCAGCAATCGACGGTTTTCGCGATCGCATTGAACAACAGCATCGGCAGCAGCTTTTCAGTTACCGAGAATGGCCAGACCATCTACATCACCACGACGCTCGGGGGCGGGCCTGCTAACAATGATGCTACCGGTGACGAAGGCACCCAAGGCTTTACCAATTGGAGCGTAAACTACTCCAGCGGCGATTTCGCTGACGCGATAGCTCAGGGATATCAAATATCCTTCTATTCCGACGCCGCTTATACCTCGCCGTTTGCCGTGAACGCTGTGGGTCTTTTCGTCTCGGATTGGGGTACATGCTGTGCCACGGGCAACACAACGCCAGATAACAGCACGGCAAATTCGTCTCAGATCTACATGTTGTTCAATGGATCGACGCCGTTGTTGGTTGGAGGCATTAGTAAGCCTATTGCAGGTGAGGAGCATTTCGTCGCCGCGATCGATGACAGCAACAGCTTTTCGAACGTGACCCTGGTCCCGAACGGTCGGGGAGAGGCGTTCGGCGCCGGTGGCTATCTGATCTTCTCCACCGTTCAGCAGAACAGTGTTCCGCCCGGATCGTCGGACGTCAATGTTGGCACACCGCCAGACATCAAAGGCCCCTCGACGGTGGCCGACCTGATCAACAGCAAGGTCAACCCGGTGTTTGACGGCGGTACGCTCACGGCGGACTCGGACACGACGGTGGCGGCTAACATGTCGCTCAAGGCGACGGGCGGCACGATCGACACAGACGGTCATGCCCTTACGCTGAGCGGCGTGCTCAGTGACGTTGGCGGCCTGACCAAAACGGGTGAAGGAGCGCTGACGCTGAGTGGCGTCAACAGCTATTCCGGTAGCACGACCATCAGCGACGGCACGCTTGCGCTGGCCGGCAACGGATCCATCGCGGCGTCGTCCGGCGTGGTCGCCAACGGAACATTGGATATTTCCGCGACCAACAGCGGTGCGGCGATTCGCAACCTTTCCGGCAGCGGCGCGGTCGCGCTCGGCGCCAAGACGCTCACGATCACCGATGCAGCCGGCGCGTTCGACGGCTCGATCAACGGCACGGGCGGACTTGCGGTGACGGGCGGCGCGCTCGCGCTGACGGGTGACAATGATTTCTCCGGTGGCCTGCTGATCGATGATGCGACTGTCAGTGCATCCAGTGCGGGCAATCTTGGCTCCGGTGCCGTGACCATCGCAGATGGCACGTTCCGCGCGACGGACGATTTTGCCGCGGGCAACGCATTCGTCCTGACGGACGCCGATTCGACGATCGACACCGGAACTCACGCCGTGACCCTGTCCGGTGCGATCTCCGGAAACGGTGCATTGAACAAGACCGGCAGCGGCGCTCTGACCCTCTCCGGCGCGAACAGCCAGCGCGCCACCGTCATTGCCGGCGGCAGCGTGATCGCCGCCACCGCCCAGGCGCTTGGTGCCGAGGATGGCGACCTCTACATCGGCGCTGACAGCAGCTTTGTGGCCGGCTCGTCCATGTCGATCAGCCAAAAGGTCCATATCGGCGGTAGCAATGCCGTGTTCGACACGGGCGCCAACGACGTGACCCTGACCGGAGCGGCCGACGGCAATAATTGCCTGATCAAGGAGGGCGCCGGTCGTCTCACGCTGGCGGCGGAGGCATCGAACAGCATCGGTGCTTGCGTCAACCACGGAACGCTCAGCTTCAATAATGTCTTTTCCGGCAATGTCTGGGTTCAGGCGAACGGCACGGCGAGCGGCATCGGGGCCATTAACGGCAATATGGAAGTGTACGGCCGCCTGGCGCCGGGTAACTCGCCGGGCCAGCTCGTCGTCGCCGGTAGCGTGACCCAGATGCCCGGTAGTTCGTTCTCGGTCGAAATCGACGGGATGACGGCCGGGAACGGCGCCGGGCATTTCGACACGCTGGTTCTGGTGGGCGCCGGCAGCGTCTATACCGCAGCCGGCACCATCGAGCCGATCCTGCGGGGTATCACGGGCGATGCGACGAACAGCTTCAGCCCGGAGGTGGGCGCACGCTTCGAGGTCGTGACGGCGGAAGGTGGTGTGGTCGGCACTTTCGACTCCATCGCCCAGCCGGCCGAGGGCTTGCCTGCCAACAGCCGCTTCGACGTGCTCTACAACGCGAAATCGATCATTCTGTACGTGACGCCGAATGATTATGGCACGCTGTTCGCGCCCGGCACGATGCTCAACGCCGCGGCGACGGGTGCCGCCGTCGATGCGTTCCGCACGGGTTCCGGCACGATCAACAGCGGCGCGACCGGCACTCTTCTCGACGGTCTCTATCCGTTGGGACGGGCACGCGTGGGCCGGGCACTCGAGCAGGCCTCGGGCGCGATCTATGCCAGCGCCATGGACTCGGTGGTGCAGGCGACCCGTTTCGCACATGGAGCGGTTACCAACCGCCTCAATGGCGCGGTCGACGGTCTCGACGCGGATACGCCGCTTGCCAGCCGTATCTGGGGCGACATCAGCCGTGATATCACCCATGTCGATGCGGATGCGCATGGCCCGGGCTATCGGGGCAGCAACCATACCATGGTGATCGGTGCGGACCGAGCGGTCGGCGCAAACGGCTTGCTGGGTGCGGCCTTTGCCTACAACCGCAACAAGACCCGCACCGGCTATATCGGCAGCGCTTCGGCGGACAGCTATCATGGCATTGTCTATGGCCGCCTCAACGCCAGCAGCTGGTATGCGAACGGCCTGATTTCGCTCGGTGTGGACCGCTATGATGTCAGCCGCTCGGTCGAGCTTGCCACCAAGACCCAGACTGCTCGCGGCGAGGGCGATGGCCTTTCGTTCGGCGCCGATGCGGAGGCTGGCTACAAGCTGCGCTTCGGCAACGCGCTCCTGACGCCGGCCGTCGGTCTCTCGTACGGCAGCCTGCGTCGCGACGGTCTGGCGGAAACCGGCGATGCCTCGGTGGCGTTGACGCTGGATCAGGACGTCCGTCGCTCCGTCGTCGGCCGGGCCGGTGCGCGCCTCACCACCGCGATCGCGACCAAGGACATGGTGTTCATGCCCTATGCGTCGGTCTTTGTGGACCATGAGCTGAACGACCGGTCGTCGATCATCACGCCGACCCTGCATGGTGCGCGGTTCCGTGCCGTCGCGTCCGAGCTCGATCGCACGGCGGTGCGCCTCAATGCCGGCATCAATGCCGCGCTGTCTCCCAGCGTCGCGTTGCAGGTCAATTACCGGCATAGCAATGCGGGTAACTTCGATGGCAATGCCGTGACGGGCGGCATCAGCATCCGCTGGTAAAGTGAACAGCCACCGGCGCTCGGTGCGGGCGCCGGTGGCCCTCAACCATCGATAAATCAAGAGGACTTTGCGATGATCACGGCCCTGACCGCTCTTGCACTCGCCGCATCGGCCGCGCCGGCCCCGGCAACAGCGGCGCCCGAGGTGAACGCGAGCGAAACGCCTTTCCAGGCCTGGATATTGCGCTGCGAAACACGCCCGGATCCCAAGCCGCCTGTGACGATGTGCGGGCTGATGTCGGTCGTGAAGGCACAGAATGAGGCGGGCCAATCGGCGGTGCTGGCCTCGATCATGCTCCGTCCGGTTCCCGGCGCCGACACCTATCAGCTGTCATTCAGTCTTCCACTGAGCGTCATGTTGCAGCCGGGCGCACGGATCGCTGACGCGCGCGACACGGCCATCGTGACCCTTCCGTTCGTCGCCTGTCGCGCTCATGGTTGCGAGGCCGGCGCCGTGCTGACCAAGGACCAGCTCAATGCGCTGCTGGCGTCGACCGAGGCGAGCTCGGTCAGCTACGACCTGCAGAACCGCCAGACCATGAAGCTGGCCTTTTCGATGGCAGGTTTCAAAAGCGCCTTCGAAGCGTTGAACGCCAAGCGTTAGACGCCGCTCCTGCGGGGATCGACGCCGGGTTCACGGGACCCTGTGGGACGGCGCATCCTCTTCCAGCGAGGTCAGGATGGGGCATTCCGGATGGCTGTCGCCAGGGCATTGCATGGCAAGGTCGAGCAGCGAGCGGCGCATCGCCTCAAGGGCTGCGGACTTGCGCCCCAACTCGTCGGCGCGGGCGAGGGCGAGCGCCTTCACGTCGGCGCTGGCCCGGCTGCGATCCGACCAGAGCGACAGGAGTTCGCCGATTTCCGCGATGGGGAACCCCAGGTCGCGGGCCTTGGCGATGAAGCGCAGGCGGTGGACGTCCGCCTCCGAATAATCGCGATAACCGCCATCGCGTCGCGGCGGCGGCGGGATCAGCCCGATTTTCTCATAATGTCGGATCATCCGCTGCGAGACGCCGCTGGCCTTTGAGGCGCCGCCGATATTCACAGCGTCACCCGGTTGAGGCGCAGGGCGTTGGCCACGACGCTCACGGAGCTGAGGGCCATGGCCGCCGCCGCTATGATCGGCGACAGGAGGATGCCGAAGACAGGATAGAGCAGTCCTGCGGCGATCGGGACGCCGGCCGCATTATAGGCGAAGGCGAAAAACAGATTCTGGCGGATATTAGCCATGGTTCCCTCGCTCAATCGCCGCGCCCGCACGATGCCGGTGAGGTCTCCCTTGAGGAGTGTGACACCAGCGCTCTCGATGGCCACATCGGTCCCGGACCCCATGGCGATGCCGACATCCGCAGTAGCCAGGGCCGGTGCATCATTCACGCCGTCGCCAGCCATCGCGACAATTTTACCCGCGCGCTTCAGCCGTTCGATGACCGCGCTCTTCTCATCGGGCAGGACCTCGGCTTCCACCTGATCGATGCCCAGTGAGCGCGCGACCGCCTCTGCCGTCGTGCGATTATCCCCGGTTAGCATGACCACCGCAATCCCTTCCGCCTTCAGGGCGTCCAGCGCCTCGGGCGTGGTGGCCTTTATGGGGTCGGCGATGGCGAATGCCCCCGCGACCGCATCGTCAATGCCGATGAAGATGCTGGTCGCGCCCTCGCGGCGCAGGGCGGCCGCCTGGTCGGCCAGAGGATCGGTCGCGATGCCCATTTCTTCAAGAAACCGGGTGTTTCCGAGCACGATGTGGCGCCCCTCTACCGTGCCGAGCGCACCCTTGCCGGTCGGCGAATCGAAATCGTCCACAGGCGGAATGGCGAGGCCCTTTGCCTCCGCCGCAGCGACGATGGCGAGGGCAAGCGGATGCTCGGAGGCGCGCTCGACACCGGCGGCGAGGCGCAGCAATTCGTCCGGATCCCGCCCCTCGTCCGCAATGATGCGGGTGACCGACGGCCGCCCTTCGGTCAGCGTGCCGGTCTTGTCCACCACCAGCGTATCGACCTTTTCGAGCCGTTCGAGCGCTTCGGCATTGCGGATGAGGACACCGAGACCGGCACCACGACCAATGCCGACCATGATCGACATCGGCGTTGCGAGGCCGAGCGCGCAGGGGCAGGCGATGATGAGCACCGCCACCGCCGCCACAAGGCCATGCGCGAAGCGAGGTTCCGGCCCCCAGATGCCCCAGATGGCGAAGGCTGCGATGGCGACGAGCAGGACGGCCGGGACGAACCACCCGGCCACCGTGTCGGCGAGCCGCTGGATCGGCGCGCGCGACCGCTGAGCATCGGCGACCATCTGCACGATGCGGGCGAGCATGGTATCGCGGCCGATCTTCTCCGCCGCGATGATGAGCGCGCCGCTCTGGTTGATCGTGCCGCCGATAACATGGTCGCCGGCCTGTTTGGTGACCGGCATGGATTCGCCTGTGACCAGAGCCTCATCGAGCGACGAACGGCCTTGCAGGACGATGGCATCGACCGGCACTTTTTCACCCGGCCGGACGCGCAGCCGATCGCCCACGGCGATCAGGTCGAGGGCGACTTCAGCCTCGCTGCCGTCGGCTTCGATCCGGCGAGCGGTCTTGGGCGCGAGGTTGAGCAGCGCTTTGATGGCGCCTGAGGTTTGCTCGCGCGCGCGGAGTTCGAGAACCTGGCCCAGCAGGACCAGCACGGTGATGACCGCCGCCGCCTCGAAATAGACCGCGACGGTGCCGTCCGTCGCCCGGAATGCCGCTGGAAAGGCGCCGGGAGCCAATGTCGCCACGGCGCTGTAGCCCCAGGCGACGCCGGTGCCCATGGCGATGAGGGTGAACATGTTGAGATGACGGCTGCGCAGCGATGCCCAGCCGCGCTCGAAGAACGGCCAGCCGACCCACAGCACGACAGGGGTCGCGAGGATGAACTGGAACCAGATTGAAAGCTGGGGCGGCACGATGCGATGGAGCGCGGGGATGAGATGGCCACCCATCTCCAGCACGAAGATCGGCAGGGCCAGCACCAGCCCGATCCAGAAACGGCGTGTCATATCCACCAGCTCGGCGCTCGGTTGGGCATCCGCGCTCACCATCTCCGGTTCGAGCGCCATGCCGCAAATCGGGCAGGGGCCCGGATGGTCTTGGCGGACCTCCGGGTCCATCGGGCAGATCCAGATGGCTCCGGGCGGAGCCGGCTCGCTGCTCTTGGGCGGGCCGTGGCGATAGCGTTCGGGATCGGCAACGAACTTCGTCCGGCAGCCGGCGCTGCAGAAATGATGATCCTGCCCCCCATGCCGCGCGTGATGGGGTGTCGCGTGGGGATCGACCGTCATGCCGCAGACGGGATCGATCACGCTCGCCGAGGGACCAGCGCCAGCCGCAGGGTCGTGAGTTGCACAGCCGCCATGCATCGTTTGATTGGGTGGGGTCATCGCCTTTTCCTTCCGATGCGGCATCATCTAGGGGCTGACATCATGTCATGGTCAAGTGCGATTGTGTTTTGTTCGTCTGTCGGCGCGAGGAGGCCTTGACCCTACCATTGTGTCAGATGCGATTCGAATGACGACTCGGATGGGCATGAGCCGCGCGGCAGGGCCGACGGGGTTTCAACCATCCGTTCCGGCTCCCAGATGAGACGGAGCCTGCGGGATAGACGACCATGACGCAAGCGATGGAACGCAGATCCTTTTTGCAGGCGGGCGCCCTCGGTCTGGCAGGGCTGGGCATGACGAGCCTCATGCCTGCCTGGGCGCGGACCGGATCGGCGGGAATTGTGCCGGCGATGCCAACGGTCTCAGGCGACGATATTCACCTCACAATCGCCCACACCGCCTTCACCGTCGGCGGCCGCACGGGCCATGCGGTGACGGTGAACGGCGTGCTGCCGGCGCCGCTGATCCGCCTGCGAGAAGGGCAGACGGTGCGCCTTCATGTCGACAATCGGCTCGACGAGGATAGCTCGATCCATTGGCATGGCCTGATCGTCCCGTTCCAGATGGACGGCGTGCCGGGCCTTAGCTTCCCCGGGATCAAGCCGCGCACGACCTTCGTCTATGAATTCCCGGTTCGGCAGAGCGGCACCTACTGGTATCACAGCCATTCCGGCCTGCAGGAACAGCAAGGCCATTACGGCCCGCTGGTGATCGACCCCGCCGAGCCGGATCCGGTCGCCTATGATCGCGAGCATGTGATCGTCCTCAGCGACTGGACCTTCCTGCATCCCCACCGGTTGATCGCGAAGCTCAAGACCGAGGGAGGGTATTTCAACCGCCAGAAGCAGACGCTGCTGGGGGCGAGGAAGAGCGGCGCGGAGGAGACGATGTCCGCAGCTGACCGGGCCATGTGGGGGCGAATGCGGATGGATCCCACCGATATCGCCGATGTGACGGCGGCCACCTACACCTATCTCGTCAATGGGCATGGACCGGCCGAAAACTGGACCGGCCTGTTCCGCCCCGGCGAACGCGTTCGGCTCCGGATCATCAACGCCGCTGCCATGACGATCTTCAACCTGCGCATCCCGGGCTTGCCGATGACGGTCGTCAGCGCCGACGGACAGAATGTCCGGCCGGTCACTGTGGATGAATTCCAGATCGGCAATGCCGAAACCTATGACGTGATCGTCCAGCCGACCGAGGACAAGGCGTTCACGCTGGTTGCGGAATCGATCGATCGATCGGGCATGGGGCGAGCGACGCTGGCCCCGCGACTGGGCATGACGGCGCCGGTGCCGCCGCTCCGCCCGCGCCCCACGCTCACCATGCGCGACATGGGGATGGGCGGCATGGATCATGGGGCCATGGCAGGCGGGACCCACGGTGCGATGGCCGGGATGGATCATGGCGCAATGGCGGGCGACGGCGCGCCCGAGGCAGACCATGGCAGCGCCCATTCGATGAGCGGCAGGAGCATGCGCGACACGTCCAAGGTTCCCGACGGCATGAAGGCCGGTGTCGGCGTGGACGCCATCGCCATGGCGCCGGTGGATCGAACGGGCGATCCGGGCATCGGCCTGGACGATGTCGGCCACAAGGTGCTCACCTATCGCGATCTGATGGCGCTGGCCCCCAATCCCGACCAGCGGCCGCCTCTGCGCACGGTCGAGGTCCATCTTACCGGCAACATGGAGCGCTTCATGTGGTCGTTCGACGGCGAAAAATTCAGCGAAGGGGTCGAGCCCATCCGGTTCGAACGCAATGAGCGGGCCCGTGTCGTCCTCATCAACGATACGATGATGACGCACCCGATCCATCTGCACGGCCATTTCTTCGAGCTCGTCAACGGCCATACGGGCAGCTATCCACGCAAGCACACGGTCAATGTGCTTCCCGGCGGCAAGGCGTCGTTCGACCTGACGGCCGATGCACCGGGGGACTGGGCCTTCCATTGCCATTTGCTGCTGCACATGCATGCCGGGATGTTCCGCGTCGTCACCGTCCGCCCGCTGGACGGAGAGGCCGCATGAAGCATCTGCTGGGCATCTTGCTTTTGACGGGCATGAGCCCCGCTCTGGCGCAGCACGACCATCACCCAGCGCCGCCGGCGCCGGCCGATTCCCATGCGCGGCACGAGGGGAGCGAAGAGTCGGGCCATCCCGCCGATCATGCGCTGCCAGCGGAGCCGCCTGCGTCGCCGCCAGCCGATCCGCATGCGGGGCATGATCGGTCGATCGCGCCAGATGGTGCTGGCTCGGCCGCTCATGCCGGGCATGAGCCGACCGTGGCCGATCCGCCGGTTTCGCCACCATCCCCGGCGGCGCTCGGCGGCCCCAGCCATGCCGCCGACGGGATTTTCGGCGCCAAGGAGATGGCCGAAGCGCGCCGGATCGTTCGCAAGGAACATGGCGACATCCGGGTTGGCGCGATCCTCATCGACCGGCTGGAAGCGATCATCCGCGATGGCAAGGACGGCTATGCGTGGCATGCGCAGGGTTGGTACGGCGGCGATATCGACAGACTCTGGATCAAGAGCCAGGGCGAAGGGCGGTTCGGCGACGCAGTGGAGGAAGCGGAGGTGCAGGCTCTCTGGAGCCATGCGCTCGATCCATGGTGGAACCTTCAGGCCGGTATCCGACAGGATATCCGCGCGGGGACTGACCGCACCTACGCCGTCCTCGGCGTGCAGGGCCTGGCACCTTATTGGTTCGAGGCCGGCGGCGCCCTGTTTCTCTCCGACAAGGGCGATGTCACCGCGCGTTTTGAGGTGGACTATGACCAGCGCCTGACCCAGAAATTGATCCTGCAACCGGCGATGGAAGTGAACCTGGCCGCCCAGGAGATCCCCGAGCTCGGTATCGGTGCGGGCCTCTCCACAGCGGAAGTCGGGCTGCGCCTTCGCTACGCGTTCGTGCCCGAAGTCGCGCCCTATGTCGGCGTGCAATATGAACGCGCCTTTGGCGACACCGCCGATGTCCGGCGCGCCCGGGGCGAGGCAGCCGGAGGGTGGGGCCTGCTCATCGGCATTCGCGCCTGGTTCTAATGGGTTTGCGGCGGGGCGCATGTAAACGGTTTTGAACAACGATAGCCGCTTTCTCCACGTGTGACAGAGCGCGGCCGTTCCATCGCGCCCGCTGGCCGGCGATGGCGCGGAGCGATCCACGGCATCCCCTTTCAGCCATGCATTTTCAGCATGGGGTGGCTTCCATTTTGTAATAGACACATTCCCTCTCCCTGACCAAATTCGCCTGGAAGACCCCGCTCGGGACCGGTCTTGCCCGCTCGACACCGACCCGTGGCCTGTCACGCCATGGACCGGGGCCAAGCGGATGCCTGTTCCATCCCTGAGCCAAATCCATCCATCGGAGGTCAGGACAGTACCTGATGGCGCATATCGTTATGGGAGTAGGAACGTCGCACACACCCATGCTCACGCTGGGCAGCGACGAGTGGGAACATCGGGCCGCCGATGACCTGAAGAACCAGAAGCTCAACCAGTCCGATGGTACATGGATCAGCTATGATGCCCTGTTGGCCAAGGTCGGACCTGCCTATGCCGACCGCGTGACGCCCGAAGCGCTCGCCGCGCTCAGCGACCAGTGCCAGCGAGCGCTGGATCGGCTGAAAGCTGAAATTGCGGCGGCGGCGCCCGACCTCATCCTGATTGTCGGCGACGACCAGTCGGAATTGTTCGGGCCGGAGAATATGCCGGTCCTGTCCATCTATTATGGCGAGGAGGTCGTCACCCACGATCGCTGGGGGGATGACAGCTATCCGGATTGGGCGCGGCGCATGGGCAAAGCCTATGCGATGGACGCGGTCTACAGCTTTCCGGGTGCGCCGGCCTTTGCGCTGGAACTGATCGAAGGTCTGATGGAGCGGGGCATCGACGTCTCGACCGCTGCGCGGGTGGACGATCCCCACCGCGCCGGCTTCGGCCATGCGTTCGGATTCGTGATCCGGCGGCTGATGGGAGAGACCCCCGTGCCCGTCATCCCGCTGCTGCTGAACACGTATTACCCGCCCAATGTACCCACGGCCCGACGTTGCCACGATATCGGCCGGGCGTTGCGCGAGGCGATCCACGCAAGCGGGCAGGACCTGCGCGTTGCGATCGTCGCCTCCGGCGGACTCAGCCATTTCATCGTCGACGAGGAACTGGACCAGCGGGTGATCGAGGGCTTTTCGGCCGACAAGGCCGACCTGCTGCGCTCCCTGCCCAAGGGGGCGCTGATGTCCGGATCGTCCGAGATCCTGAACTGGGTCCTCACGGCGGGTGCCGTCGATCATCTGCCGCTCAAATGGGTGGAATATTATCCAGCGCACCGCACGCCGGCGGGAACGGGCGTGGGGACGGCCTTTGCCGTCTGGGCGGGTGACGTTGACAATGGAGCAGCCGCATGAGCACGCGGGACGTAACGCCAAAGCAGACCGACCCAAGTCCTTTCCTGCGTAACCAATGGTATGTCATCGGTTGGGCGAGGGACATCGGCCCCGAACCCTATGCGCGGACCGTCTGCGGCGAGCCCATCCTGGTCTATCGCAAGCAGGATGGCACCCTGGCCGCGATGCGCGATGCCTGCCCGCACCGCCTGCTGCCGCTCTCCATGGGCATCAAGGAAGGCGACAATATCCGCTGCCGCTATCACGGCCTGCTGCTGGATGCGGATGGCTGCGCGGTGGAGATGCCGCTGCGGTCCGACCGGGTAAACCGCTCGCTCTGCGCGCAGAAATATCCCGTCATCGAGCGCTACAGCTTCGTGTGGGTGTGGATCGGCGATGCGGACAAGGCCGACCCTGCCCTGATGCCCAATTACTGGATGTGCGAGGGCGACGATTGGGTGTTCGACGGGGGCACCTATCACGTCAACTGTCACTACGAACTGCTCGTCGACAACCTCATGGACCTGACCCACGAGGCGTACGTCCATTCCACGACCATCGGCCAGAGCGAGTTGATGGATGTGCCGATCACCACCAAGGTGGATGGCAACACGGTGGTGGTGGAGCGTTGGATGGCCGACGTGCCGGCACCCCCGGCCTACCGACAGCCGCATCTGACCGGCAATGTCGACCGCTGGCAGATCTGCTATTTCTTGCCCCCGTCTGGCGTCGTGATCGACGTTGGCGTGGCGCCGGTCGAGGAAAAGGCGACACTGGAGGACCATCCGGTGCGCAGTTTCGTCATCAATGCGATGACCCCCGAAACCGAAACGACGACATATTATTATTGGGGTGCGGCCCGGAATGTCGACATAGACGATGAGGAACGCACGCGGCGCACCCGCGAGGTGCAGCGCATGGTGTTCGGGGAGGATATCGAGATCCTGGAGGCGCAGCAGCGCTCCATTGCGCTCAACCCGGACCTGAAGTTGCTCAGTTTCAACATCGATTCGGGAGGCGCGCGCGCGCGGATGATGATTCGCCGCATGCTTCGGGAGCAGGCGGACGCCCTGGGTGACCGCGCGAATACCAGAGAAACCGACCCCGTGTGAGGTGGGCAAGACCCGCCTTGCGCGGAGAGAGACGGAGGAGAAGGCTGCCATGAACTATCCGCTTATTTCGTGTGACGATCATCTCGACCTCAACATGTTGCCCGAGGATCTGTGGACGACCCGGCTGCCCGCGCATCTGCGCGACCGGGCTCCCCATATCGAGGAGCGCGATGGCCGGCCGGTGTGGGTCTGCGAGGGGGAGGTGTGGGGAAGCTGGTCGGGGCGCCCGACCGGGCCGACCGGGCCCAAGCCGATCTTCACCGCCTTCGATCGCGGCGGCATCACCGACGTCTCCGAGCGCCGCCCGGCCGTGCCCGCGCTGCGCCTCGCCGACATGGACCGGGACGGCGTGTTCGCCCACGTGATCTTCGGGCCGGTCACCTCCATCAATCTGGAGGATCAGGAACTGCGGGACGCCTGCTACCGCGCCTATAACGACTGGCTGGCGGACTATTGCAGCGTCAATCCGAACCGGCTGATCGGCGTGCCCATGCTACCGGAATATCCCGAATCCGCCACGGCGGAGGTTCGGCGCCTGGCGGCGATGGGCGTGTTCAAGCAGGCCAATCTGCAGATCGCCGTGGCCAAGCCGGGCCTGCATGACGAGCGCTGGGAGCCGTTCTGGGACGCGTTGGAGGAGACCGGCATGGTTCTGTCTTTCCATGTCGTCGTCTTCCTTGGCGGCCGTGGGCCAAACCCGGCAGCGGGCAAGGTCGCTGGCCATCTGATCCACGCCAAGTCGTTCGTATCGCAGTTCATCGACCCGTTCGTGGACCTGTTCGCCTGGGGCATATTGGAGCGTCACCCCAAGCTGCGCATCGTGATCGCCGAATCCGGGGTCGGCTGGCTGCCGTGGCTGGTGGAGGAACTCGATTACCGGCACTGGCGCGTGTGGGAAGGCAAGGAGTTCTGGGAGACGCGCGGCGGCATCCCGCTCAAGAGCAAGCCCTCGGACCTGTTCAAGCGACAGATTTTCGCGACGTTCCAGGAAAGCCCCACGGCCATGGCGCTGCTGGACTTCTATGGGCCGGACAACCTCCTCTGGGCGTCGGACTACCCCCACCCGGACAGCATCTGGCCCAACTCCCACGCGGCGATCGAGCGGCAGATGGGGCATCTGCCGCAAGAGACCATCCGCAAGCTCACCTCCGGCAATGCCGCCAAGCTCTATGGGCTCGACATCGACGCGGCCTGGCGCGCGGCCGGCGCAGCCGCGGCGGAATAAACCGCCGCGCGACCACCTCTCCCTTTACCCCTCCCCCCTATGGGGGAGGGGGCTTTTTCAGCTCTCCATCGTGCGCGCGATTTCCAGAAAGCGGCGCACAGCCGGTGGCACCAGGCCACGGCTGCGGCGATACATGAACATACGCCGACGCACCGTCATGCCGGCGACATCCAGATCATCAATGAGGCCGGCCTTTTTCTCGACCTCGTAGAGCGGGCGAGGCAGCCAGCTCAGAAAGCCCGAGCCCGCAACAAGCGCCTTCATCATCGACGGTGACCAGGTTTCGACCGCGACACGGGGCGGCTTGGCACCCAGCTCCGCGATCACCCGCTCGAACCCACGGCGTGGCTGGCTGCCCTGTGGCGGCATGGTCCAGGGTACATCGTTGAGATCCGCCATGGTCAGCGGGCCGCGTTCGCGCACCGGATGGCCAGGGCTGGCGATGACCGAGCCGTAATCGGTGAAGGTCAGGCTGAGGCGCGTCACATCGTCGCTCGGTGGCAGGTCCGTGGCGATGATGACATCGACCTGCCGGTTGAGGAGCGCAGGTTCCAGCGTATCCTGCACCCCTTCGAGCATCTCGACCCGCAAGCTGGGATTCTCCAACGTCATCTGGTGGAGGATCGGCGGCAGAAGGTGCATGCCGACACTCACGGCGGAGCCGATGCGCAGCACGCCGAGCGAGCCGGTGCGCAACCGCTCGATCTCATCCACAGCGTGGTTGGATTCGATGTCGATCCGGCTGGCGAAGGGCAGCAACGCCTCCCCATAGATGTTCAGCGTCACACCGCTGGCGAACCGATCGAACAGCGGCACGCCCAGCCTCTGCTCCAACCGCTTGATCATCCGGCTGAGCGTGGGCTGCGACATGTTGAGCGCTTCAGCCGCCCGGCCGATGCTCCCATGGGTGGCGATGGCGAGAAATGCATCCCGCAAACGGTTATCGAAGGGCATGTATTTTCCGTATGCCTAGGGTTCAATTTTGCAATGGACTTCCTGCCGGCCGCCGTATCTTCTGTCGACAGAAAAGAGTTGCCACGTAAAGGAAGCTGCCGGACAGCGTGGCCCCACACCGCATCATGCGGCGTGTTGCGGGAGGAGTCTGTCCAGCTTTAGGAGTGTATTGCCGGTTGCGACGTGTCGCAAACGGGCAGTCGTCTTCGCCTTTGCGCGGCCCCGGGGCATGGCGCGAATGGCGGGCAGCCGTCAAAAGCCATCCCATTGATAAACGCGGATAATCACGCCGGGACAGCGTGGATATCCATTGTGGACGTAAGAGGGAGGATTGCGTGATGGGTACTGGAATGGCGCGATTGGCGCGATCGTTGCTGGGCACGACAGCCGTGGTGCTGTGCATGACGCCGGCGCTCGCGCAGGATGCGCCGGAAGCGGCGGATGCAGGTGACATCATCGTCACCGCGACCCGGCAGGGCGATATCGCGATCAGCCGGGTGCCGATGAGCATCGTCGCGGAGAGCCAGGAGCGGCTCGATCAGCAGGCGATCAAGACGGCGCAGGACATTTCACGCATCGTTCCCGCGCTGCGCATCGAGGAAGTCAGCGCCTCATCCTCCAACATTTCCATTCGCGGCGTTCGCTCGGAAGTGGGGTCTGCGACCACCGGTGTCTATATCGACGACACGGCCTTGCAGGCGCGCGCGCTGCGCGGCACCACGTCGGGTGGCGGTGTCTTCCTCCCGCCGATCTTCGACCTCGAACGCGTCGAGGTCCTGAAGGGGCCGCAGGGCACGCTCTATGGCGGCTCCTCGCAGGGCGGCACCGTCCGGTTCATCACGCCGGCCCCCAATCTGAGCAGGTTTTCGGTCACCGCGCGGACCGAGATCAACTCGGTCGACCACGGCGATATCGGCTATGAAGGCGGCCTCGCAGTCAATGTGCCGCTGGTCACGGATGAGCTGGGTCTGCGCGTCAGCGGTTTCCACCGCCGCTATGGCGGCTACATCGACTACAAGGATCGGCGCGATACCAGCAAGATCGTAGAAGAGAATGGCAACTGGCGCGAGCAGCAGGTGTTCCGCGCCGCGCTGGCCTGGGAGCCATCCGATTCCCTGCGCATCACGCCGGCTTATTATTTCGCACGCGACAAGCTGAACTCGCTGAACGAGGTCTATCGGTCCATCCCCAGCTATACGACCCCGGCCTATGGGACCTATCAGGATGCCGCTCCCGCCGGCAGCCCGGCGAACGCGCCAGGCCGCGGATCGCCCCTGTTCGGGCGCTATACCGGCACGGGCCCAGGCGGCGGCCTGCTGCCCGCCGGCTATACGCCTCCGCCGGGCGGTGGTATCGTCACCGACATTCCGGGCGCCGAGGGCCGCAGGGTGTTCATCCACCCCGCGCACACCTACCCGGCGCTCAACCTGGGGCCGTATGACTCCATCGAAGTGACCAATGTCGGCGATAACTATACCGGGCCGATCACGCGGGAGCCCTCGGGTCGCATCAACAAGATGCATCTGGGCAGCCTGACGCTCGATTGGGATCTCGGCCCAGCGCAGCTCATGTCGGTGACCAGCTATTTGAAGGATAGCGGCCGTGGCGCCTTTGCGTCGGCGCTGATCTCCTCGATCAGTGTCACCGCAATCCCGGGCTACCACCCCTCGGTCAACACGCCCTATCTGTTCGACACGGTTCGGCCGATCACCAGCACCTTCTTTTTTGACGCGGAGCGCGAGGCGAAATCGCAGGAAATCCGCCTGACCTATCCGCAGGACGACAACGGCCTGAGCTTCGTCGCAGGCGTCTACTATTCGGACGCGTCGACGGTCTCGACCAACATCAACATTTCCGACCGCTCGGCGCCCCGCGAGGCGGCGTTCAATATCGGCCAGACCTTCTTCCCCATTCACTCGGCGGCTCAGATCGCGTCGAACAACCAGCAGGAGCAGGTGCAGCTTCTCGACGAGACGTCCATGGCGCTCTACGGCGAGGCGACCTATGCCGTTACCGAGAAGCTGAAGCTGATCGCCGGCATCCGTTTCTCGCGCGAGGACATCCGTTACTCGCTGCGGACCTGGGGTCTGCTCACCAATTCGCCGTTCGGCGTCGGCACCTTCATCGAGGGCGCGGCGGTCGAGCATCCGATCACGCCCAAGATCAGCATCGCCTATCAGGCGACGCCGGATAATCTGTTCTACGCCACCGTTTCCAAGGGCTACCGGCCTGGCGGCGTGCAGGGGCAGGCCAATCCCGCCATCTGCGCCAACGACATGGCGGCACTGAACATCACCGAGACGCCGAGTTCCTACGGCTCCGACACGGTGTGGAACTATGAGGCCGGCGCGAAGGTCCGCATGTTCGACCGCGCCCTGCAGCTCTCCGGCAGCGTGTTCTACGTCCAGTGGAACAAGCCGCAGACGCCGTATCGCCTGCCGACCTGCAACTTCGAATATGTCACCAACATCGGCGGTGCCTATTCGCGCGGGTTCGACCTGCAGGGCACGCTGCGCGCCATGCGGGGGCTCACGCTCGACTTCTCGGTTGGCTACACCGATGCCCGCTTCACACAGGACGTCTATACCCTGCCGAACGACCAGGGCGAGCGCAGCCTGCTGGTCGGCAAGGACATGCGCCTGCTGGAAGTGCCGGCATGGACCGGCACGGTCGGCGCGCGCTACGATTTCGACTTGAACGACACATGGAAGAGCTACGTCTTCGGCGCCTATCAGTATACCGGGTCGTACACCAACACGCTCGGGCCGGGTGTGCTCAGCTACTCGCCCGATGTGTTCAAGACGCCGTCGATCGACAATGTGACGGCCCGCCTTGGTGTCTCCAACAGCACGTTTGACATCTCGCTGTTCGTCGACAATTTGTTCGGCAACAAGACGTTGAGGCCGAACGATCTGGTTGGGCGCACCTCGTGCCGCACCAACGACTGCTCGATCTACGGAACCTATTATCCGCTCGTCCATGGGACGACCATGCGGCCGCGTACGATCGGCCTGACGGTCCAGGCGCGCTATTGAACGGGAGCTGTCAATGTCGTTGCAGATCAGGAAGATCACCCCGGATTTCGGCGCGGAGATCACCGGCGTCGACCTCCGTCAGCCGCTCAGCCCCGAGATGGAAGCGGACATCGTCTCGGCGATGGGCGACTATGGGGTCTGCGTTTATCCGCAGACCGGGCTCGACGATGCGGCGCACATCTGGTTCAGCCGGATGTTCGGCAACCTCTGGACGGTCTCGGGTATAGCCACCCGCAAGTCGCGTTTCGCCTTCCCCCACCTGTTCGAGGCGGGCAACCTCAACCCGGACGGGTCGATCAGCACGGACGAGACGGCGCGCGCCCGCCGCAAGGGCGACCGCCTGTGGCACACGGATTCGTCGTTCACCAAGGAACGGACGACCTATTCGTTGCTGCTCGCTCATGAGGTGCCGGAGGAAGGCGGCGAGACCTTCTTCGCCGACATGCGCGGTGCCTATGATGCGCTGCCTCAGGCGATGAAGGACCGGATCGAACATCTGGAGGCCGAGCACAGCTACCAATATTCCCGGATGCTGGCCGGCTTCCCGATCACCGAGGAGGAGGTGGAGCGCATGCCCACCGCACGCCACCCGCTGGTCCACATTCATCCGGGCTCCGGCCGCAAGAGCCTTTACATCGCTTCCCATGCCCTTCGTATCGTGGGCATGGAGAAGGAGGAAGGCCGCGCCCTCATCAAGGAACTCCTGGAGTTTGCGACCCAGCCGCAGTTCACCTTCGGGCACAAGTGGAAAGCGGGCGATCTGGTGATCTGGGACAATTTCTGTACCATGCACCGGGGCGGCGAATATGATGATGTGAACCATCGCCGCGATATGCGCCGTACGACCGTGATGGCCTATCCGCCGCCGCCGGTGGTCATGGATCCGCGCTTTTCCGACCGGTTCGATCCCGCGCGCTTCGAGGCCATGATTCATGATTGAATCTGCGCGGCCGGTCTCACTCCCCCGGGGCGCGTTGCGGGCGCCCTTGCTTCACCCCAATGAAGGATGCTTGCATGCGCGCCGTCGACACCCCTGCTGACGGCGCGGCAAGCGCAGCGGCGGAAGCCCCTTCGCCTGCCGCTGAGGCGCAGGGACCCGCCTGGGCATCGCCCCGGACAGCATGGTTCACCCTGTCGATGATCGGCGCGGTGACGGTGTTCGGTCAGATGGATCGCGCGATCTTCTACCTGCTCGTCAGTTCCATCAAACGCGACCTCGCCTTCACCGACACGCAGATGAGCCTGCTGATGGGCGTGGCTTATTCGGGCGCCTATTTCCTGTTCGGCCTGCCGATCGCGCGCCTGACGGACGTTGCCACCCGCAAATATATCCTGCCCTGCGCTCTGGCCGCTTGGAGCCTTGGCACGACCTTCTGCGCTCTGGCCGGCAATTTCTGGCAGCTCTTCATCGCGCGATCCATCGTGGGTGGCGGCGAATCCGTGAAGGGGCCGTGCTCTGTCTCGATGATTTCGGACCTGTTTCCGCGCGACAAGCTCCCGCGCGCCTACGCGGCCTACAATTTCAGCATCCGCTTTGGCGAGGCGATGGCGCTCATCCTCGGTGGTCTGCTGATTGGCTATTTCGCCTCGCTCGGTACGGTCCATGTGCCAATTCTTGGCGATTTGCGGGACTGGCATCTGGTCTTCATCATCTTCGGCCTTCCGGGCGTATTCCTGGCCGTGATCTTTGTGGCGACCGTCAAAGAGCCGGCGCGGCATGGCCGCAAGGTCAAGGGGTCGGTCCCCCTGCGTGACGTGTTCAACTTCCTGTTCCGCAGCAAAGCGCGGGCGGTGCTGATCCCCATCCTGCTCGCCGCTGCCGTGAACAATATCGAGATGGTGGGCATCGGCTCCTGGCGACCGGTCTTCTACGAGCGCACCTACGGCTGGACCCCGGCGCAGTTCGCACCGATCATGGGCATCGCCAACATGATCATCACGCCGATTGCCCTGGTGGCCGGCGCATTCCTCTCGGAGCGGCTCGCCCGCCTCGGCCATGCGGATGCCAACATGCGCATCGTGCTCTGGGCCAATATTGGCTCGATCCCGCTGGGCATCATCAGCCCGCTGATGCCGACGTTCGAGCTGTCGCTCGCCGTGAGCCTGATGAGCACCTTCCTGGTCATCGCCAGCGCACCGTCGCTGCTTGCGGCCATGCAGGTGGTCACGCCCAACGAGCTGCGGGGTCAGGTCAACGCGCTTTACCTCTTCACGCTGAGCGTCCTGGGGCAAGGGCTGGGGCCGACGGCCGTCGCCCTGCTGACCGACTTCGCCTTCCAGGCGGAAGCCGATCTGCGCTACGCCATGGTCACCGTCGCAACGATCGCCGGACCGATCGCGCTGGCGCTGACGTGGATCGCGGTCAAGCCTTATGGGCAGGCGTATCGGGAGGCGTCGGCGGAGGCGTGAAGCCCGGCCGACGCGGTGCCGCCCGCCCGAGGCTGGCGCAATCATAACATGCTGGCGGGGGCAGGCGATGGCCTGCCCCCGACTCTATTGGGGGCTGGACGCCAACGCGCATTGTGCTCGCGGCGCCATCCTCCTAGCGTGATCCCGTTGCGCCGGCCGGGGACGATGCCGGCGACAGCTTGAATTGGGGGACGGAGGCGGGGGGCTTCCGGTGCAGAGGGGGATTTCGATGAGAACTTCGCGCCTGTTGGCGATGGGTATGGTGATGCTCGCGTGCGGCAGCCTGGCGGTGGCGCAGAGTGCGTCGCCCGCACCGGCGGCTGCCGCCACACCGGCGAGCGCCTCGGTACGGCCAACACTTCCCGCGGGACTACCCATCTCCCCGCCGCTCGGCGAGGGGCCGTGGGACGTGCAAACGCAGGCCGGGTCGCTCCACGTCACGCTCGTCGCCAAGGGGCTGGACCACCCCTGGGGCATGGTGTTCCTGCCCAATGGTGACATGCTGGTCACGGAGCGGGCGGGGCGGCTGCGGGTCATCCGCAAAGGCGCGCTCGACCCCACATCGATCGCGGGTGTGCCCGATGTGCTGGCGACCGGCATCGGCGGGCTGATGGATATCGCGTTGCACCCCAAATTCGCCAAGAACCGGCTGATCTATCTCGCTTATGCCAAGCCGGGCGCGCAGGTGCGGGACCGCTCGACGCTCGCCGTGGCACGGGCCCGCTGGGATGGCGGGGCGGGGCTGAGCGACGTCAAGGACATCTTCATCGCCGATGCCTGGTATGGCGAAGCGCCGCTGCCGAAGCGATGCTGCGGGCAGGGGCCGTCGAGCGGGAGTTATGGCGGCCGGATCATCTTCGACCGCAAGGGCTATCTCTACGTGACCAGCGGCGACCGCAATTATGGCGAGAAGGTGCAGGACCCCTCCAACCATTTCGGCAAGATCCTGCGTTTGCGGGACGACGGCAGCGTGCCGCAGGACAACCCCTTCATCGGCAAGCCGGGCTACAAGCCGGAAATCTATACGACCGGACACCGCAATCCGCTGGGCCTGACGGTCCATCCGGTGACGGGCGCGCTATGGTCTTCCGAATTCGGCCCGCGCGGTGGCGATGAGGTGAACGAGATCAAAGCCGGCCATAATTACGGATGGATCGATGTGACGCAGGGCGCGCACTATAATGGCGAGCCGGCCAAGGCCGTGAAGGGCGTGGCGGGAATGGACGACCCGGTGCTGACCTGGGCCCCGTCGATCAATCCCGGCAATCTGCTGTTCTATACCGGCAAGACCTTCCCGGCATGGCGCGGCAACATGCTGATGCCGACGATGACCCGCTCGGTCGTGCGCGAGACGTTCGACAAGCAGGGCAAGCCGGTGGCGCAGGAACTGATGCTGACCGATCTCAAGCAGCGCTTCCGCGATATCCGCGTGGGACCGGACGGCTTCCTCTATCTGCTGACCGACGAGAAGGACGGCGCGGTGCTGCGGATCGAACCGGGACGGAGCTAGCACGGGGTCTGGCCTGGCTGGGCGCCGGGCGTCGGAACAAGGGGACGGGGCCTTTCTCAGGCCGGGCTGCGCGCATCGACCAGCGTGATCGCGCCGGTATGGATATGGGCATATTGGCCGTTCAGCTCGGCGCGGCAGGCGGGGGTCAGTTCGAGATAGCTTGCCGGATGCAGCGTCCCGCCGGTGCCTGCGCCGGCGGCGCGCTGGAGCAGGCCCTGCCGGCACAAGCGTGTGATGAGCGTGCGCAGCGGCGCGCCCGACAGCTTTGTCGCCAGGCTGGCGTCGGCGACTTGGTAGGGCACAGCGTGTTGCCAGTGGATAAACATGTCGGCGAGCAGGATGCGCTGCGGGTCGGGCGTGGGGGCGGCGGCAAGGCGGGCGGCTACCTCCAGCGCGCCCCGATATGCCGCGCGGGCGAAACCGCCGGCCAGCCGGGGCTGCACCGCGAAGCGCGCGACCTTGCGGGCCCGCTCGGCCGCGCCGGGACCGGTGTCGAGCGGGTCGGCGCGGCGGGATAGCGCTTGGAACATGGGGCTTGTTTCCTCTCTGTCACCTATTGAGCCGGGATCAGGCCACCAGCATCGGTACGCCGCAGCGCATGCGGTCGACCCAGGTCGTGGCGGAGCCGAGTTGCACGCCGAGCAGCGCCGTCACCTGATTGAGCAGCCCATCGACCAACGGCGCTGCGACACCGAGTTGGCTGCCCACGGCGCTGACCAGCGGGCCGCCGGTGACGGTGATGCCAAGCACGGTGGCGCTAACCTGCACACTGTTAGTCAACGATTTGGCGATTCCGGCGGTGAGGTCGCCCGTGGAGACGGTGTGGGGCGTATGCTTGGCGATATCCTCGCGGGTGAAGCGCACGGACTGGGCGGTGACGCCGCCGAGATGCACGTTGGCGGAGGCGCTGAGTTTCGTTCCGGGGATGCTGGCGAGCACGGCCGTGCGGGTTGGCATAGTTGTTGAGAAATCACCAATTTGTGTGGGCGTGATGTCGGCGATGGCGACCGTGCCGATGGCCGGGGTGACGGCCAGCGTGACGCCATCGCCCGTCCCGCCCGCGCTGCCGCAGCTGATGTCCGCCAGGCGCGCCTGCGCCTCCGCCAGATCGACATAGACGGGCAGGCGCAGCGTGGCGATGCTGCCGATGGCGGAAAGCAGCGTCGTCTCCAGATAGAGCCGTGCGCGCGAGGTGCGGATCACCACGTCGCGCGCCTGCGTGACCGTCATCCAAGGCGAATGCGCGGTGCCGCCGCCCCCCGCCATCGTGAGGCGCGCGCCGGCGAGGCCGGGCACGGACACGTCGAGGGTGGCCTGGTAGCTCTCGCCCTGGGCGCTTTCGAGCAGCGCGCGCAGGAAGGAGAAGGCATCGACGCGCAATTGGCTGTCGCCGTCGTGCGTGTCGGATTGACCCAGCGGGCCGAGATCGATGAGATCGGCGGGCCGCGCCGCCCCCGTGCCGAGGCGGGGCGCGATACTGTCCAGCGCCGCGCGGCTGACGGCATCGGGTGCCGCCCGGGCCATTGCGCGCACGAGTGTATCGAGCGGGATCGTGCTGTTGAACAGCGTGGCGTAACTGGTCCCCTCCCGCCCCAACTCGACGCCGAGCGCGTCGGCAAAGCCGAGCACGTCGATCTGCGCGGAGGCGAGCGACTGGCCATCGAGCACGGAGAGGTTGAGCTGGGTGCCGGCAAGAGCGGAGAGGAGCTGGTTGGGCAGGCCACCGGACAGCGCGGCGAGGCGGGTGCCGATGGAGAAGCCGGCCAAATCCATCCGCGCGGCGGTCGCCTGCGCGCGCACCGTCATGGTCGGCCGTCCGGTGAGGACCCGGCCGAAGAAGATCGGCACCGGCCGCTCCAGCAGCAGTTGCGCGGCAGAGGGTTGGTTGGTGGTCGCGGTGAAGCGGGCCGCCGGCGCGAGGCTCGCGTCGCGCTTGTAGACGCCGGACGTCAGGCGGCTGATCGTGACTTCGGGTTGGCCGCTCTCGGCGATGATCCCTTCGGCAGCGGCGGTGCCAGCGCCGGCAATGTCCCCCGCGGCGGCAGCGAGCGCAGCGGCATCGGCGATACCTTGCAACTGCCGCTTGGCGAGGAAGACACTCCCGACGTCGACACCGACCGCTGCCGCCCCCATTAAGGTGGTGAATGACAGCGCCAGCATCACCGTGGCGGCGCCGCTGCGGTCGCGCTTCAGCCCTTGGAGACCGCGATACTTGTGGATGCGGGGTCGCGTCATGGCTCAGACTCCCTCCAGCTTCACCACGGCGATGCGGCGGATGACCCCCGCGGGCAGGGGAATGGGCGACATGGCGAACAGCCGCGAGTGCCCGGCGTCATAGCTTACCGCCACCGAGTAAAAGGCGCCGGACTGGCTGATGGCGACCGAGATGAGCTGCGGATCGAGGAAGGCCGCATCGCCCAGGCTATGGTGCACACTCTCGTCGGCCAGCGCTTGCCGCTCGCTGCCGCTGAGCCCGGCGAGGGCAGCGCGCGCGGCCTCGTTGGCGGCCTGCTGCACCGTGTGGGCGGCCATCAGCCAAGAGCCGTAGGAGATGATGCCGACCAGCAGGACGAGCAGGATTGGCAGGCTCAGCGCGAGTTCCACCAGCGCGGCACCGACCTCGTTCGCGATGAGACGTGGCGCGGGGCCGGTGCCGGCCGGGGGAGCCGCCTGTGTCGGGCCAGTGACTGGCGAGGGGCCGTCATTGCGTTCCATGCGTGGCAGCGTGGCAGGAAAAGGCGAAGGAAGTGCCAGCGACCAGACCGGGGAGGATTGCGTAATTTGCGTTGGTCGGGGGAATTGGGATCCGCGGTTTTACGAGGGTGCGACGGCGGTCTTGCCGGCGGGTTAAGGCGTGCGCCGCGTGGGGGTGACCGGTTTGCGCATGAGCGTGGGGCGCGGGGGAGCGGAGTCGCTGTTTCAGGGGATGGTTTGGGGGGCTGCGGTTGGTGCGGGATGCCTGCGCCTGTTGAGCGCCAGGTTGGGGGTGGGGTATCGGCGCACTGGTCGGGCGTTGCGGGGAGTTCACACAGGGGGTGGGCGCTGAGCGAGCAGCCTCTGGTGGACCTGTTGGGCAAGCCTGTCGATCCGGCGGCAAGCACCGCCCAACTGGGGGTCTCCACACCATCCCGGGAGAGGGACGCCGTTGATACTCTGTCTGCGTGGGGACGGGCGCTAGTTTGGCCCGAAGGCGGGGCGGGCCTCGGCCGTGGCGGTCGCGAGCAGCAGGGCGCCCTCGACACCGTAGGCGCCGCGCAGTTGCGTGAGCGATGCGCGGACGGCGGGGAGCGCGCCATCATTGGTGAGGAGGCGCGTGTCGATCGCCCGATCACCCTCGCCGCGCAGCACGGCTTCGAGTCCTTCACGGAAGGCCGGGCGCTCCGCCGTGGGGACGAGATCGGCAAAGGCGACGCCGCGCAGCCGCTCCTCGGCAAGGCCGACGAGTCGGCAGCAGGGATCGTTGACGCTGTCGATGGTGCCCCGCACGGAGAGCCGCGCGAAGCAGACACCACCGTGCAGGGCCCTCGCCGTGCTCAGCGCCTGCTTCTCGTCGGCCATGCGGTTCTGGCGCACTTCCCCGGTGATGTCATGGAACAGGAGGGCGTTCCACGGGCCGAGTGGGAAGCTGCGGAAGCGCAGCCAGCAGGCGTCGCTGAACGGCGAGGGAATGTCGCCGGTGCCGATCTCGCCGCCGGCCTCGGTGCGGCGCAGATGCGTGTCGATCAGGCTGCCGGCCAGCGCCGGTAGCGCGTCCAGCAGGGCACTGCCGACCAGCCCGTGCGCCGGCGCGCGGGCCATGCCCTGTGCGACCCGGTTGACGAACTGGATGGTGCGGTGCTCGTCGCAGAGGATGAGCCCGGCCTCGAGCCAATCAGCCAGCGCATAGACCATGACCGGGTCCGGCATGGGGCCGTCGCGGCCGTCCCCCTTCAGCCGGTTGAAGGCGTCGATGCCGATGAGGACGTGGGTGGTGCGGCCATGATGGGTGACGGGGAGGCTGTGCTGCGCAGAGACCTCCCGGCACTCGGCAAAATTGCGGACCAGCTCGGCGGCCGAGACCGATCGGGGCCAGGCGGATGGGAGGATGGTGCTCATGACCTCTCCTTCTCACGTGCGTTCCGGGCGATGGATCCGCCCGGGTCTTCCGAATGGGCGTATCGTTTGTCGCATTTTAAGTATGCGTGCGCGCCGTGTGTGACGGAAGGGGGATCATGATCCGATTTTTCCTGCCACTTTGGAGGGAAATCGGGCGGGGATCGGTTGCGCTCGGGCCGCTGCGCCGGAGCGCGCTATCCCTCCACCGGGGCCGGCGCGGTCAGCAGGCGATCGGGGGTGAGATCGGCGATGGTGGCGCAGCCGAGCTGCGCCATGGCCAGCTCCAGCTCGGTGCGCAGGATGAGCAGCGCGTGGGCCACACCGGCCATGCCCGCGACAGCGAGCGCGTGGACCTGCGGGCGGCCGACCAGCACCGCCGCCGCGCCGAGCGCGAGCGCCTTGGCGATGTCCGTGCCGCGCCGGATGCCGCTGTCGAGCAGCAGCGGCGCGCGGCCGGCAACGGCCTGCGCGACGGCGGGGAGCATAGCGAGCGGGGCGGGCATGCCGTCCAGCACGCGGCCGCCATGGTTGGAGAGGATGAGGGCATCCGCGCCATGATCGAGCGCGCGCAGGGCGTCGTCGGGCGCCATGATGCCCTTGATGAGCAGCGGCAGGCGGGTCTGCGCGCGCAGCCAGGCGAGATCCTCCCAGCGCGGCGCGGCATCGAGCAGGGGCGTGCCGAACAGGATACGACCCAGCGGCTGCGCGGTCTGGGTGGGGCGGGGGGCGCGCAGATTGGCGGCCTCCACGCCCGGGGGCAGCGCGAAGCCGGAGTGTTTGATGGAGGCATCGACAGTCAGCAGGAGCGCCTCATAGCCGGCGGCCTCGGCACGGCGGACGAGGGCCAGCGAGGCCTCGCGCTCGGGCTGCAGGTAAAGCTGGAACCACAGCGGGGCGGGCGGCGTGACAAGTTCGGCGGCGGCGGCGTGGCGGGCGGCGGCGATCTCCTCCAGCGTCACGCTGGCGAGCGTGCTCACCGCCATGCCGATGCCCATGGCGGTGGCGGCACGGACGGTGGCCAGCTCGCCTTCCGGATGGGCGATGCGTTGATAGGCGACGGGGGCGAGCAGCAGGGGCGCGGCATGGTGCCGGCCGAGCAGCTCGACCTGCGTGGTGCCGTGGCGCAGGTCGCGCAGCACGCGGGGGAGCAGGTCGATGCGATCGAAGGCGGCGCGGTTGGTGGCCACGGTCAGATCGTCCCCCGTGCCTTCCTGTAGATAAGCCCAGGCCGCGGGCGCCATATGCGCCTGCGCGTGCCGTTCATAATCCGCCAGCGACCGGATGTCCGACGGGATGGCGGTGAGCGGCGGCCGGGACGAAGCGGGTTGCGGGGGAGGGGGGACGGCTTCCTCGCGCGGCTGGGTAATCTCCGGGCGAGAAGGCTCGATCTCCGACGGCAGCAGCACGGCATCCGCCGGCGGGGGGGCGGCGTTCGTCGACACGGGCTTCGATGGGTGTCGAGCGGCTTCCGGCGCGGTGGGGCCGGTCTCCGGGGGAAGGGGTGGATCGTCGCTCATGTGTCGGACCATTGCCGCAGCAAATTGTGGTAGACGGCGGTGAAGCCATCGAGCGTCTCATGCTCGGGATGATCGCCGCTGAGCTGCTGGATCGCGCAATCGAGGTCGAACAGGATGCGGCGCTGCTCATCCGAGCGCACGAGGCTCTGCGTCCAGAAGAAGGACGCGTAGCGCACGCCGCGCGTCACCGGTTCGACGCGATGGAGGCTGCTGCCGGGGTAGATCACCGCGTCGCCGGCGGGGAGCTTGACGCTCTGCGCGCCGAACACGTCTTCGATTACCAGTTCGCCGCCATCATAGGTGCCGGGATCGCTGAGGAAGAGCGTGGTCGAGATGTCGGTGCGCACCCGCTCGGCGGTGCCAGGGATGGGAAAGATCGCGTTGTCGACATGATTGCCGTACGTGCCGCCGCCCTCGTAGCGGTTGAAGCGCGGTGGCAGGATGCGTAGCGGCAGCGCGGCGGCGATGAACAGCGGCGTGCGCGCCAGCCGCTCGATGATGCGATCGCCCAGCGTCCGCGCGACGGGATGATCGAGCGGGAGCTGGCGGTTGCGCTTGACGCCGGCGGCGCGGTGGCCGGCGGTGGCGCGGCCGTCCTGCCAGTCGGCGCTTTCCAGCAGCGCGCGCGCCTCGCGCACCTCATCGCCGGAGAAGAGTTGGGGGATGTGCACGAGCATCTGTTGTCCCTCCGCGGGAAAGCGCCTCGTCCCGATCCTTAGCTGCGGCGCGCCGGGAGCGCCACGGCGATGGTGAGGGGCGTGACGGCGTTGCAGGTTGTTCGGTATCTGAAGGCGTGAGAGGCAAAGCGGTCTTTCCCATTTGTCGTCCTGAGCCTGTTCCAGGAGCGGCCGTCCGATCGGGGCCATCGCGGTCGCACCGGATGGATGCTGAAACGAGGTCAGCATGACGGAGGACGAGGGCGGGACGGGGCATGGCATTGGTGGTTGAATGCCCCTCCACCGGCGTCGCCTGGCCCCTTCCCCGACCAAGCTGGGGGAGGATCAGTCCTTCTGGCGCATCGGCAGGCCGGCACCGCCAAGAACCGGGGCGGCGGATGGGGCTCCGCCGCCCAAGCGTGCTTCATGGCTTTCAGAAGCGCAGGGTGAGCGTGCCGATGGCCGAAATGCCCTCGCCCACGCGCGCCCACTGGGCGCTGGTCGTGGCGCCGTTGCGCACGCCGGTGAAATATTTTTCATCGGTGAGGTTGCGCACGTTCAGTTGCAGCGAGGCGTTGTCCGTGAGGGTGTAGGCCAGATAGGCGTTGTGGATGAGGTAATCGTCTACCTTGTAGTGCACCGGGCCGGTGTTGTTCAGGTAGAACGAGCCCTGATAGGTGAAGCCGTAGCCGATCTGGAGGCCGAACGGCAGCGTGTAGGCGGTAAACACGCTGCCCGCGTGCTTCGGCGTGTTGGTGAGCGGCGCGCCCTTCTGCGGGTCGGTCGGCGCGCCGTCCGCCGCATTCTGGAGCACCTTGCTGCTCAGATAGGTATAGTTGGCGGTCACGCTCCAGTTCGGGGTGATCTGGCCGTTGGCGCCCAGCGCGAAGCCGTTGACACGCGACTTGCCGTCAAGCTGGTTCTCGGGAATGGTCGGGTCGATCGAGGGCACTTTGTAGTTGCTGCGCTCGTTGCGGAAGATCGCCGCGCTGACCAGCACGCCCGCGCCCAGCTCCGCCTTGATGCCCGCCTCGTAGTTGACCGCCGTTTCCGGATCGACATTGCAGGTGGTCACTGTCGCGCCGTTCACCCCTGCGATGGTGCAGGAGCCGTTGACGGAGGCCTGCGACGGCGTCTTGCTGTTGCCATAGGCGACATAGGCGCTGACGGCCTCGACGGGTTTGTAGACGAGGCCGATCCGGTAGGAGAAGAGATCGTTCTCGTTCCCCACTTGGGTGCCCGGCGTCACGACGCCAGGGCTGGTTGCCGTCGCACCGGTGATGGTGTCGGGCCGGAACCTGCCCTTGTGCCTCTCGTAGCGCACACCGGCGTTCAGCTCGAGATGATCGGAAAACTTCATCGTATCGAACAGGTAGACGGCGTAGTTCTCCACCTCGCCGCTCTGCATCGCCGCAGGGATGAAATTGACCGGACCGGCCCACTGGTTGCTGCCGTAGGTGAAGCCCGCCGGACCGGGGACGACCGCATTGGGGTTGGCAATGTTGATCAGCGGTTCGGTCGGGATGGTGCCATCCGCATTGCGCCGCCAGTTGCCGGTGGTGAGATCGTACTTCTCCCAGCTCAGCGCGCCGCCCAGCGTGATGGTGTGCTCGATGCCGCCGGTATAAGCGGTCGCCATCAGGTCGAGCTGGTTGAAGGCAAGCTGGTTGCGGCTGTCGCGGGTGGTGCCGCGCGGGCCGCCGGGCAGATAATAGCCGGGCGGGGTGGTCGCCGGGCAGGCATCGCCACTGGGCTGGGTGCCCGAGGCGAGGCAATAGGTGCCCTGCGGCGGGCTGACGCGGGTGAGTTGGCTGATATCCTGCCAGCGCGTCAGGTTGCGGATGCGCACCGTGTCGCTGAATGCGTGCTCGAAGATGGCGGTGAGCTGGTCGACGGTCGATTCCTGCGTATCGACATTGCGATAGCCGAAATAGTCGCTGATGTTCGCGCCCGGCAGCAGCCCGCCCAGCGCGGCGACATAAGGTGCGCCATATTGCGGAATATTGTCGTCCTTCTGGTGCATATATTGCAGCGTCAGGCTGGTCGGGCTGTCGATGCCGATGGTGATGGACGGCGCGACGCCCCAGCGTTTGTAATGTTCCACGTCGCGGCCGGGCACGTCGTTGCGGTGGGCCATCGCGTTGAGACGGACGGCGACAAGGTCGCTCACCCGAAAATTGGCATCGATCGTGCCGCGATAATAATCGTCAGTGCCGATACCGGCGGTTGCGACGATGCGGTCCTCGGCGAGCGGGCGCTTGGTAACGATGTTGATCGTGCCGCCGACCGAGCCAGATCCCGCGACGACCGAGTTGGCGCCGTTGGTGATCTCGATCTGCTCGGTGTTGAACTGGTCGGTCCGGCTATATTGCGCGCTGTCGCGCACGCCGTCCGTGGTGATGTCGCTGTTGGCGGTGTAACCGCGCAGGTTGATGCTGTCGCCATAACCGGCGCCGCCCTCGCCAGCGCCGAAGGTGATGCCGGGCACCGTCTGCAGCGCCTCGCGCAAGGTGAGCAGGTTCTGCTGCTCCATCGCCTCGCCGGTGAGCACGGTGATCGTCTGCGGCGTATCGCGCACCGGGCGGGTGGCCTTGGGGCTCTCCAGCCGCTTGCCCTGGTTCTGCTCGACATCCGTATAGGTCACGGTTTCGCTGCCGAGCGATTGCTGATCGTCCTGCGGGCCGGTCTGAGCCATGGCGGCGGCCGGAACCAGAACGGCGCCGACGCAGGAGAGAGCAAGGAACGCCTGGGACTGGCGCGAGGAAAACAGAGTCATTGGGTCCCCCATTGTGGTTTGTCGATGGATGGGGTCCGATATTGCGAGTCATTATCGACGTCAATGGTTATTGATAATAAGTCGCAATTAACGCTGGGCTGCGTGATCCCCGTTTTTGACGGAACGGAGGACCATCGATCGGGCCAACAGCTTGGTCATGCGGACCCCGATCGGGTGCGATCAACGCGATGCGCGCTGCCGGGCCGCGTTCAGATCGTGTCGGTCTGCGGGGTCTCGTCTCGGCTGTCGCCCTGTCCGCCGTGGTGATGACCGCGGCGGTGGCCACCCGGCTCGCGGATGAAAGGTACGCGCAGCAGCCCGCGCACCATGACGGGAACGCCCTCACGCACCGTCGGCGACCAACGCCAGTCGCGCACCGCCTCCAGCGCGGCCCGGTCGAGACGCGGGAAACCGCTGCTCGACGACACCGCGATATCCTGCACACGCCCGTCGGTGCCGAGCAGGATCGAGAGGACGACAACGCCCTCCTCACGCAACCGCCGCGATTCGAGCGGCACCTTGATCGCTTTGCGGAACACCACCTGGGCGGAGAGATCGCCCCGGTTCTCCGGCCCGCGCGTGGCGAGCGCCGGCGGGGCTGGCGGGGCTGGCGGCGCGGGCACGGCAACCGGCTGGCTGAGCGGCGGGGCCTGGATCAGCGGGGGGTCGACGAGGGTGACGAGCGGCGCCGGGGTGCTCGGCTGCGCGGTCGGGGGCGGCGTCTCAGGCTGAGGCGCCTGCTCGGGCGGAGCAGGCGGATCGTCCGGCAGCGAGAGCATGGTCACCACCGTCGGCTCGCGGGTCACCGTCTTGTTCACCTGCGGGTTCATGAAGGCGAAGGCGCTGAGTGTCCCGAGCGTCAAGGCCAGTGCGCCGATGGTGGCGATGGAATCGCCGCCGTGCCCGCGCCGGTAGCTCGACCGCTCGGAGGGCTGGGCCGGCGCGGTCACCGATGGCGACGGCGCGGCAGGCGCGGGCGCCCTATCGGGCACATCGTCGATGCGGTGACGCATATCCAGCACGCTGAAACCTTGCCCCTTCCGGTCATGATGCCGCGCGACTCGCCGGCGATTCCGTGTGGATGGCATTTAGACGTCTTGCGAATGCTTCGCAATATATGCAAAGAGCATTCCCGTAACGACTGATTCGACCAGTGGCAGGAAAGGGGCGCGCGCAGGGCGCGGGTGTTCCCAGTGTGCGAGCAAGTGAATGGACGCCAGACTCTCCAACGCCGGATTGCAGGAGGATAGCGCTGGCGCCGCGACGCCGGCGGGCCTGCGCGCGGGCGAGGATGGGCGTGGCGAGGCCGATCGCCGGGCCACCCGCAAGCGCCGGGGCTGGTGGCTCAAGCAGCTCCATAGCTGGCACTGGATCAGCGCCGCCGTCTCGCTGGTCGGCATGCTGCTGTTTGCGATCACCGGCATCACCCTCAACCATGCGCAGTCGATCAGCGCGACGCCGCGCGTGACGGAGCGAGCGGCCACGCTGCCGGCGCCGCTGCTCGACCAGCTTGAGGGCGCGGGCGGAGAGGCTGGCGCGGCGCCATTGCCCGACGCGGTGGCGGCGCACCTCAAGACGGCGCTCCAGCTGGATACGCGGGGCCGCCCGGCCGAATGGTCCGACGAGGAGGTCTATGTCGCCATGCCCGGGCCGGGGCGCGACGCCTGGGTAAGCATCGACCGGGCGAGCGGTGCCGTCACCGCCGAGCAGACCGATCGCGGCTGGGTTTCCTATCTCAACGACCTGCACAAGGGCCGCAACACGGGCGATGCCTGGTTCTGGTTCATCGACATTTTCGCGGTCGCCTGCGTGGTGTTCACCATCACCGGGCTGCTGCTGCTCCAGCTTCACGCCAAGCACCGGCCATCGACCTGGCCCATCGTCGGGGCGGGGCTGGCCATTCCCGTCATCATCGCCCTGTTCTTCATTCACTAGGAGCCGATCCCGCTCATGAAAAAGACGTCTTTGCTGATCGCCGGCCTGGCTGCCACGCCCGCGTCCGCGGCATCGGTCAGCGTCACGATCCCGCGCCTCAACGTCGCGGAATATCACCGGCCCTATGTGGCGATCTGGGTTGAGCCGGCCACTGGTGGCACCGCGCGCACCGTGGCGGTGTGGTATGACGTCAAGAAGGGCGGCAACGAGCCGGGCACCAAGTGGCTCCACGATCTGCGCAGCTGGTGGCGCAAGGGTGGCCGCAGCCTCAAGCTGCCAGCGGACGGGGTGAGCGGCGCCACCCGCGCGCCCGGCACCCACAAGGTGGCGCTGCCGGCCGACCTCAAGCCCGGGCAATATACGCTCTATGTCGAGGCCGCGCGCGAGACCGGGGGCCGCGAGATCGTCTCCGTTCCGCTGACCGTTCCGGCCAAGGCCGCCTCCGCCGCCGGCAAGAGCGAGCTTGGCGCCATCACCATCTCCCGCTGATCTTCGCTGAAAGGGCCTCCCCATGCGCATCAAGACCCTCCTTCTGACGGCCGCGGCGCTGATGACCGCCACCGCACCCGCGACCGCGCACCGCCAGTGGCTGCTGCCGAGCGCTACCATCTTCTCGGGCACCGACGCCTGGGTGACGGTGGACGGCGCGGCCTCCAACGACCTGTTCTTCCCCGATCACCAGCCGATGCGGCTCGACACGGTGAAGGCCTGGGCCCCCGACGGAACGGAGGCGACGATCCAGAACGGCGCGACCGGCCGCCATCGCTCGACCTTCGACGTCAAGCTCGACCGGGAGGGGACCTGGAAGATCGGCACCGCGCAGAGTGGCGTTTCCGGCACCTTCAAGGTTGATGGCGTCGAGTGGCGCGTGGGAGGGCGGCGCGGGCCGCCGCCGGTTGGGGCCAACGCCCCGCAGCCCAACTTCGTCGCCAGCGTTGACGAGATCCCGGCCAATGCGACCGACCTCAAGCTCACCGAGAGTGCGAGCCGCAACGAGATCTACGTCACGACGGGCGCGCCGACCGACACTGTTTTCCAGCCCACCAACAAGGGCCTGGAAATGGTTCCGCTGACTCATCCGTCCGAGCTGGTGGCTGGCGAGGCGGCGCGCTTCCGGTTTCTCGTCGACGGCAAGCCGGCCACCAACCTCAAGCTATCGGTGCTGCCCGGCGGCAAGCGGTATCGCGACGATGATGGCCTGATGGAGATCACGACCGGCGCCGATGGCGTGGCGCAGGTGACGTGGCCGCAGGCGGGCATGTTCTGGCTGAACACGAGCTATAGCGACGATAAGCCCTCGGTCGCGCGCGCCACTGCGCGGCGGCTGAGCTATACCACCACGCTGGAGGTCATGGCACCCTGACCGACGTGCGGCAGGCGCGCGCGGGGCGGGGCCGATGACGGCGGATGCGCCCTTGGCGACGGTGCGGATCGCCGTGCCGGCGGCGATCGACGCGAGTGCGCTGGCCGGCCTCGACCCGGCGGCGCGCCTAGTCGACCTCTCCGGCGAGACGATGGGGACCTATTGGCGCGTACGCGTCGCCGCGCCGCCGGGGCTCGAAGGGGCCAAGACGGCCGACGCCATTCAGGCGCGGCTCGACGGCCTGGTGGCGCAGATGAGCCACTGGCTGCCCGGCTCGCTGCTCTGCACGTTCAATGATGCGCCGGGCGGGGCATGGACAGCGCTGCCGAGCGATTTCGCGACGGTGATGGCGGCCGGCCTTGCGATCGCCGAGCAATCCGACGGCGCGTTCGATCCCGCCGCCGGGCGTCTGACCGACCTTTATGGGCTCGGCCCCAAGCCGTGCGCCGGGGAGCCCGCGGCTGGCGCGCTGGAGGAGGCGGTGCGTGCGTCCGGCTGGCGCAGGCTTGCTTTCGACGGCGCGATGCGCCGCCTGCGCCAACCCGGCGGGCTGTGGCTCGACCTCTCCGGTATCGCCAAGGGCTATGCCGCCGACGCGGTGGCCGATCTGCTGGCCGCGCGAGGGCTGCCGCATGCGCTGGTCGAGATTGGCGGTGAATGCGTCGGGCGCGGGATCAAGCCCGATGGCGAACCGTGGTGGGTGGATCTGGAAGCACCGCCGGGCTGGCGCGTCCAGCCGCTGCGCGTGGCGGCCCACCAACTCGCGGTAGCGACCTCCGGCAATTATGTGCGCGGTGACCATACGCTCGATCCGCGCACGGGCCAGCGGGTGCGCAACGGCATCGGCGCGGTGAGCGTGCTCCACCCATCGGCCATGGCGGCCGATGCCTGGGCGACGGCCCTGACCGTACTCGGGCCGGATGAGGGCGCCGCGTTGGCGGTGCGGCAGGGCCTCGCCGCGCGCATCCTCTTCCAGCGTGCCGGGCGGGTGCGTGAGTGGTTGAGCCCGGCACTGGTGACGATGCTGGAGGGGTGAGGGGCATCGGGTCATTTCTGGCGGTGTGGCCGCCTGCCAACGGGGATCGGCTTCGGCCCGTCAGCGCGCCGACCCTGTGCATCGCGGCGAGTTAGGATTCGGATGGGAGACGGAGGCGGCGCACATCGCTTCCTCCTTGAACTGGTCGATATCGGCATGGGTCGCGCATTGCAGGCCGGGCGACTGCCATCGCTTGGCGGACGCGAGGCGGGCCCGGCTTTGCCGTTGCTGAGCCGTGCGATCTGGCGAGCGCGGGGGCGTGCCGATCAAGCGACGCGCCCGCATCTTCCAGCCAGCATCCTTGGAGGCCCCAGGCCGTGCGGATGCGATGAGGGAATCGGTGGCAGCCAGCCACGCGGACGGCGTGCCTTCCGTCGCTAGGCTCGCTATAGTCGAGGCACGGTCCGTTGCGGGGCGCTTGGGTGGAGGCATGTGCCTGCCTCCGTCATCGGCCGAGTACAGGGAGGAAAGGCATGAAGCTAAAGGCCAACCGCGCTGTCGCCGGGTTCGAGACGTTTCCATTCATGCTCGTGCCAGTGCTCATCTACAATCTGCTCGCCTATCTCGCCGCCACGCCACCGGGCGCCACGGAGCCGCCGTTGCTCGCCACCATGCGTGGTGAGGCGGTGGCGGTGCCGATGCTTTCGGGGGCCAGCCTGTCGTTGAGCTGGGGCGACCTGTTGCTGTTGCTCGCCATCGTCTGCCTGCTGGTGGAGGTCATCAAGGCGACGCGGACGAGCGCGCCCGCGATCATCAACCACATGCTTTCGCTGGGCGTGTTCGTTCTGGCGCTGGTGGAGTTCCTGTTGCTGCCAAGCTTCGCGAGCTCGACCTTCTTCCTGCTCACCATGATCGTGCTGCTCGATGCGATGGCGGGCATGGTGGTCACGATCATCTCTGCCCGCCGCGATTTCGAGGTGGGCGGCGTGGCCGGGAGCTAGGCAAAAGTCCGCCGAGAAGCGCGATGATGGCGACGCGGTGACCGCGTCGCGGCCGAGCTGGCAGGTCGCCATGAAGGACCGATCGCACCGACAGGACGGGAGATCGGGGCCGATGGGGCGTCCGACGGTACCCCGTTCCGAGTATCGGCCCGGATAGGGCAGGTGCTGCGCATCGCGGCCGTGCCCGAGCCGGCACGCTGGGCGATGATGCTGATGGGCTTCGGCCCGTTCGATCGCGGGCATCGACGTGCTGTGTTCCTGTTGCCTGTGTCGGACGGGTCGTGTGCCGTGGCGCAGCGACTGGTCCGCGGATCAGCGCAGGTCCGCGAGCTCGTTGGACGACTCCCGCTGCGCCGCCGCCGGCTCGCCGCGCAGGATCGGGCCGCAGGCCATGTCCGGGGCGTCGCCGGGGTCGATGAAGCTGAACAGCGCCCCCAGGCGTGGCAGCGACAGCCGCAACCCGAACAGATCGGTGGGATAGAACCAGGCGACCGGTTCGCGGCTCACCAGCGGATCGGCGAGCGGACCGGTCACGCGCACACGCGCCGGCTGGCCGTGGAAGGCGAAGCGCTTGCCGTCGGCGGCGAGGCGCAGGTCCACTGTCCCGGTGCGCAGGTCGATGTGGCCCTTGCCGGAGAGCGTGTTGCCGTCCGTGTCGATGAGGATCGGATCGGCGGTGGCGATGCCGTCTCGAACGGTGAAAGCGATGAGGCCGCAATTGACCTGCGCCGCGCCGAATGGCGGAGCGTTGAACAAGGCGGCGTTGAGGTTGGCGACATCCAGCCCGGAGAGGCTGGCGCGCTGGGTGCGCACCGTGCCTTCCGGGATGACCAAGGCCATGCGGCCGTGGGCGGTGGCCAGCATCTCACGCAGCGAGTTGCCGCGCCCGGTCAGCTGGAGACGGCCGCGCGCCGTCGCGTCGGTGCCGGTGGGAGCAATACCCCAACCCGCCAGCAGTTGGCCCATGGGCGTGGGTGACAGGCGAATATCGGAGCGGACGAGCGCCGGCGCGCGGCGCGTGTCGACGACGATGTCGGACGAGACGAAACCGCCAGCAAGATCCACGCTGGCGGGAGACAGCGTGAGCACCCCGTTGACCAGCGCCAGCGTGGCCGAGAGATGAGCGGCGGCGTGCCGCGTGCCAGTCACCCGCTCGGCGGTGTAGGTGACGACGGCATCGAAGCGGCGCAGCGCGGCGGGGGTGATCGTGGCATCCGGAAGCAGGCGTGCATCGAGGTCCAGACCGGCTTCGGGCATGTCGATCGGCATGGCGTCGTGACGCAGGCCGAGCAACGCCATCCCGTCCGCCGCATCGAGGGTGCGCGAGCTGAGATGGGCGACGACGCGCGGGCGAGCGCGGCGCCGGTCGAGCGTGAGCTTGCCGGTGAGATCAGTGCCGCCGATGCGCCCTTCGATCCGGGCGAAATGCCAGCCCCGGGGCATGTGATTGAGCTGCGCCTTCAGCGCATAGCCGGGCATGGCGGGCAGGCCGATGCCGGCGAGCGCGGCCAGTTCCGCGAAATCGGCACCACTGGCGCCGACTGTGAGCCGCGCCCTGGCGAGCTGGAGCGGCCCGGGCGCCTCGCCGGCCAAGCGCAGCACAACGCCGCCGGTGCGCGCGGCGATGGCAATGCGGGTGGGCTGTTCGGCGCCGGACCGCGCCTCGCCCTCCAGCGTGAATGCGCGCTCGCCCGCTGTGCCTTGACCGGCAAAGGCGACGCTGCCGCGCCCGGCGGTGGAGGCGATGAGGCGCATGTCAGTCCCCGTACCGAAATCACGATAGCGGACGGTGAGGTCGTCGGCGTCGATCTGGCGGAGCGCGGCGGGATCGAACAGGGTGCCGGGCTTGCCGAGCGCCCAATTGACCCGGCCGGCATGGCGCGAGCGTTCGAGGTCGAGCGTGCCGCCGCGCACGTCCAGCCCGCGGATGCCCGAGCGGCCGATCAGCAGATCGAAGGTCGCGAGGCGCACCGTGGCTTGCCGCGCGATGAGCAACGCATCGTCCATCGCCCAGCGCGGATTGGCGACGCGTACATCGCCGGCGGTCAGCGTGATGGAGAAGGGTGTGACCAGCACGCGCAGCGGCCCGCCGATGGTGACCTCCCGATCCAGCGCGGCGCTGGCCCGCTTCGCCACCAGTCCGCGCAGAGGCTGCGCGGCGCCGGCATAGAGCGCGATCCAGATCAGGATGGGCGTGGCGATGGCCGCGCGAAGCCAGAAGCGGCGCTTTGCGGGAGAGGGAGCGGACGGGACCGCCGGCGCGGAACGCGCGAGATCGTGCGCCATCGCCTAGCCGCGCGGGAGGGCGGATGCCTGGACCTGTCCGGCTGGTCGGACCGCATCGAAGAAGCCGCTCATGCGTTGGCTCCTAGCGGCGACAAGCTGAACGATGGCTGTAGCGGGGAACTGGGCAGGGCCGTTGACCTGCTGTTCCCGCATGTTGGTCGCGACCGCGCATGGCGTGCTGAAGCGGGGCCCTTTTGTATCGGTCCCCGCGCCCCGTCGACATCATAGACTGCGGCGAGGGGGCTGCCTCCTCGCAAGCCGGGGTTGGCCATCGCCATCTTTCACGCGTTCAGCGCGCGATCGACGGAGTGGCGATCCGATCGCCGAGGGGCCGGCCGCGTTGGCTGCGGTGGTCCTCGGCGTCCGGGCAAGGGGCGCGAGCGGCGCGGGCCGTCGTCGTGACAGGCGGTGAGGCGGGTGGGTGGAGCCCGCCGCCGCTCACCGCTCCGACGAACGACGTGCCCTGGCCGATGCCAGCCACATGCTCCTGCGAAAGCGGGCGGCGAGGGCTCCCTGATGCCTCCCTACCGCGCTACACCTGCTTTCGCAGGAGCACGCGGAGGGAGGCGCATGGGTGAGGGGTTCGCCTTAGTCGAACCGGCCGATCCTCAGGCCGGAGCCTTGCCTGCTTCCTCCGCTGCGCGGATCGCCTCGTCGAGATCGGCTGCGCTGTGCCGCTCGGCGATGCCGCCGCCCGGGCGACTGGCCGCGTTGACCATCTGGCCGCGCCGCACGGCCGGGCGTGCTTCCATCCGTGCGACCCAGCGCTCGACGTTGCGATACTCGTGGGTGGAGAGGAACTCCTGCGCGCTATAGCCGTTGCGCATGATCGAGCCGTACCAGGGGAAGATCGCGAAATCGGCGATGGTGATCTCGTCCCCGATGATGAACTCCTTGTCGGCCAGATGCTTGTCGAGCACATCGAGCTGGCGCTTGGTCTCCATCGCGTAGCGGTCGATCGCATATTCGATCTTGAACGGCGCATAGGCGTAGAAATGGCCGAAGCCGCCGCCGACGAACGGGGCTGAGCCCATCTGCCACATGAGCCAGTTGATCGTCTCGGTGCGCTTGCGGATATCGGCGGGCAAGAACGCGCCGAACTTCTCCGCCAGATAGATCAACATCGAACCGCTCTCGAACAGCCGCAGCGGCGGATCGAGCGAATGGTCCATCATCGCCGGGATCTTGCTGTTGGGATTGATCTTGACGAAATCGCTGCCGAACTGATCGCCCTCATAAATCTTGATGAGCCAGGCGTCATACTCCGCGCCGGTGTGACCGGCGGCGAGCAATTCCTCCAGCATGATCGTGACTTTTACGCCATTGGGCGTGCCCAGCGAATAAAGCTGGATGGGATGCTTGCCGACCGGCAGCTCGACCTGCTTGCGGGCACCCGCCGTGGGGGCATTGATACTGGCGAATTCCCCGCCATTGGCCTTGTCCCAGGTCCATACCTTGGGCGGCACATAGCCGGTGGGCTGATTCTTGGTCGGGTCATTGTCGGCCATGACGCTTCTCCTGCGGATTCGACTGTTCGCCGCGCACAGTAGCGCGTCAACGCGGGCTGGCCAGCGGCCAAAACTGTTCCTGCGGCAAGGTCGGCTTTTTGCGCGAGCGGAAGGGTGGCCCCCTTAGAAGGGCAGCCAGGTGCGCTTCTCGCTGAACTTCATGTAGCCGACATTGGCGCCCAGACGGTAGCCGACGCCAAGCCGGATGGGGATGAGCACCACATTCTTCCAGCGCAGGTAGCTGGCGTTGAAGCCGCCGACCAGATAGGCCGCGCCCTCGCCGGCCGGGTAGCGCTTGTAGAGGTCCTGCGTGTCGTAGAGATTATAGACGAGGACGAAGGTGTTGGCCGCGTTGCCGCCCAGATCGAAGCCCAGCGAGGGACCGGTCCAGTAGACATTGCGCTGGCCTTCGATCTTGTGAAACAGCGTGCCCGAGCCGTAGCGCAGCCCGACGCCGATGGCGCCCGACGCCTCGCGCCCGGCGATATAGGCGATCGGCTCGCCCTGATCCTTGAGGACCTTCTCGATGATGCCGGCAAGTCCCTCGGCGCCCTTGCCGAATACGCCTTCGGCCGCACCGATGAGGTCGTCCTGCTTATAGGTGGTGCCGCCATCGGCGGTCGTGGTGACGGGCGCTGCGGAAGAGGCTGCCGTGGCAGTGCTGGCCTCGACGGGGGCGGAGGGTGCGTCGAGCGGGCTTTCGATCGCCGGGGCGCCGGTGACGGCATCGGCGCTGGCGGGCGCACCGGGCACCAGATCGGCGTCAATCTGGGTGTTGGGATCGATCGTGCCGATCTGCGCGAGCGCGGGTGCGGCCGCGAGGCCGGTGGCAGCCACGGCCGCGAGCCCCAGGCGCATCCACTGGCGGAGCGATGATAGTGTCCGGTTCATCCAAAATCTCCCGCAGCGTCTCGCTGCCCCGTTGCGCGCGCGGCGCGGCCCATCCTCTTTCATCCTATCCCTGCCCCACGATGAAACGACAATGAACGAACGGCAAGTCGAATCGATTTCGCGTTGGGGCGAGTCATGGCGGCGGCGGGAGGCTGGACACCGGGCATCCGGCTCAGTCCGGCCGTTCTGGAGGGTTCAGGGCGTTGATCGCCGCATGCACCTGCCGCTCGGCCTCGGCGCGCGGCAGGCCGGGCGGGATCGGCGGGCCGATGCGATAGGTGATGGTGCCGGCGCGTTTCAGGAAACTGTTGCGCGGCGAAAGGCGTCCACTGTCGATAGCGATTGGCACGACCGGACAACCGAGCAGGGCGTAAAGCCCCGCGAACCCCGCCTTGAGGGGTGGCCGCTCGCCATGGACCACGCGCGTCCCTTCCGGATAGAGCAGGACCGGCCGCCCGGCGGCAAAGGCGGCCCGCGCATCGGTGCGGATATGGCGCAACGTCGCCGCGCCGCCCGCGCGTTCGACCGAGATCAGCCCGTATGTGCGCGCGACCCGACCCCACAGCGGAATCTGGATCAGCTCGCGCTTGGCGGCGATGACCGGCCGGCGAAGCAGGCAGAGCGAATCGATCGTCTCGAACATCGATTCATGCTTGCAGATGAGCAACTGCGGTTGCTCGGGCAGCGTCCCCTCGATCACGATCCGTTGCCCCAGGATCCAACGCGCGAGCAGGCGGTGCAGCCATGCCCAGGCAGTCGCCACGGCCGCGATGCAGCGCCAGCCCAGCGGCGCTACCAGCAGCGCGGTGAGCACGAAAGGCAGGGTCAACCCATAGAAAAGCAGCGCGAACAGCGCGGAGCGCACGGCGGTAAAGGCCGTGCCAAGCGGCGAGAGGGGGGGCAGGGGGGGCGCCATCAGATGCCAATGAGGCCGGCGAGGCGGCGCAGCAGATATTTGTGATATTCGCGCAGCAGGACGGTGAGGCTGGGGTTGCTGCGCACAGCATCCGGGACGATTGTGATCGGCTCTTCCAACTGCCGCGATAATTCGTAGCGCGCCCGGCGCATGTGCCAGTCAGCGGTGATGAACCGCACGGAACGATAGGTGTTGCGCGCCAGCCAATGGCTCGTCTCGATGGCGTTGGAGCGCGTGTCGATCGCCTCGCGCCCGAGCGTCACGCAGCAATCCATCAGCGCGGCCGGCACTTTGTAATAATGCGCGAACTCCCTGGGCTTGACGTCGCGGTCCACGCCGGAGACGAGCAGCTTCTTCGCCTGATCGCGCCGCAGCAGGGCGAGGCCCCGGTCGATCCGTCCGGCCGAGCCGGTGAGAACGACGATGGCGTCGGTCTGCTCGTCGCCGTGCGGCTGCGGCAGCAACAGCGCGAACCAGGCGAAGCCGAGCGCCCAGAGCAGCAGGATAAGCGCAAGCAGCCGCCGGATCATAGCGACCGCTCCAGCGCCCGGCTCAGTGTGACGCGGGCGGAAAGCCATGCGACGCCCACCATCGCGATCGGGAGCAGCGGCAGCACCACCCAGGCGAAGCCGGGCAGCGAGGCGCTCTGGACGAGATCGGAGGTCACCGCCGCCACCGAGCGCCCGACGAGCAGGATGACCGCGACCGCCCAGGCGAATCCCACCGCCGCGCCGAACAAAACGTCGAGCATCATGCGTTGCTGGAAAAGGCGGACGATCTGCGCATCGGTGGCGCCGAGCATGTGGATGATGTCGATCGTGCCGCGATGGGTGGCGTGGGCACCGCGCGCCGCCAGCACCACGACCGCGCCGGTCGCCGCGACCATCAGCGCGACGACGCCGAAGGCGAGCCAGCCGACCGCGCCGACCAGCCGGGCGAGCGGCCCCAGATAAGTGGCGTGCGGTTCCACCCGCGCCTGCGCACTGACGCCTTTTATCGCCTTGTCGAGTGCGGCGACCCGCGTCTCCCGCTCGCCGGCCGGGGTGACGAGATCGGCGTCGATCAGCGCGGGTACGGGGATGTCCCCAATCTTGAGGTCGGCACCCAGCCACGGCGCGAGCTGGCGGGAGAGTTCGGCCTCCGGCACGATGGCGATGTTGGCGATGCCCTCCGTCTCGCCGAGCAGCGCGACGACGCGGCTCACCGCGCGGCTGCGGATCGCATTGTCCGCCTCCGCGATCTGGATGGTGATCCGATCCGAGACATTGGCGCTGAGGCTCCGCGCGCCGTGGTTGAGCGCCAGGCCGGCGGCGGTCGCCAGCACGGTGAGGAACATCATGATGGCGATGACCCACGGCATCGGCCCGGTCAGCCGCCCCTGTGGCAGTAGCGAGCCCGGCGCATAGGGCTTGGCGGAGGTCTCCTTTACGAGGCTGGCCATGGTCAATGCGCTCCGGCCGGATGCGGCGGCTCGGCGAGGCGGCCACGTTCGAGCCGCAGCATCCGCGCCCCGGCCACCTTGCCGAGCAGATTGTAATCGTGCGTCGCCACGACGATGGTGGTGCCGAGCTTGTTCAGCGCTTCGAAAAGGGTGATGAGCCGCGTCGCCATTTCCTGATCGACGTTGCCGGTCGGCTCGTCCGCCACCAGCAGTTCCGGCCGGCCAATCACCGCACGGGCGATGGCGACGCGCTGCTGCTCGCCGCCGGAAAGCGTGGCGGGATAGGCATGGGCGCGGCCAGTGAGGCCGACCCAGTGCAGCATCTCCTCCACCGGCGCGCGGAGCTGCGCATCCGAGACGCCGGCAATGCGCAGCGGTAGCGCGATGTTGTCGAAGGCGGAGAGGTGCGGCACCAACCGGAAATCCTGAAACACCACGCCGATGCGCCGGCGGAAGCCGGGCAGGCGGGCGCGGGGGAGGGTGACGATGTCCGCATCGAACAGGCGGATCGCGCCCCGGCTCGGCCGTTGGGCAAGGTAGAGCAGCTTGAGGAGCGAGGTCTTGCCCGCGCCGGATGCCCCGGTGAGGAAATAGAAGGCGCCCTCATGCAGCGAAAAGCTCAGGTCGGAAAGCGTTTCGGCGCCCGGCCCATAGCGCAGCCCGACATTCTCGAACTGGACAATCGTGGCCATCGCGGCGCCGTATTTCCCCGTTGATGGGCGCTATCCAACCGCGCCCGCTGCTTGCTGCGCTGTGCATGGCACAGGCTCCCGGCGCGGGCAAGGCGCTGTGCACGCGCCCACCGCCGCCGCGCGTGCAAGCGGTGAAAGCCCCGCTTGCTCTCGCGAGAAATCCAGTGTTTATGAGCAGCCGATGATCCTCGTCTGCCCGCAATGCGCCACGCGCTATGTTGTCCCCGACAGCGCCATCGGCCCCGCCGGCCGACAGGTCCGCTGCGCCTCCTGCCGCCATAGTTGGCATCAGGATGGGGTGGCGATGCAGCGTCCCGAGCCGGTTTCCGCGCCCGTGTTGGCGCAGGTGGGCGCCGAGGCGCCCGCGCACGCCGCCGAGCCGGCGCGCCGCGTCGAGGAACCGACCGCGTCGCCATCGGCCGCGACCGGCGAATTTCCTTTTCCGCGGCAGGTGGATGAGCCCTCGGCTGAAGCGACCGCCGAGCCGGCCGCGCCGGAGCCATCGGGTGCCGCAGCCGACGAGGCCGTCGCCGCGACCGCCGCTTCCCCGACCGAGGAATTCATTCATTATCCGGATGAGGATTACCAGCCGCCGGCGCGTGCACGGCGCAATCCGGCCAAGCTGTGGACGATGGCGGCGGTGGCGTTCTTCCTGTTCGTCAGTGTGCTGGGCGGTGCGCTTGCCTATTTTGGACCGCCGGCCTGGGCAGTCGACCTCGGCTTCGGCGCGCGCGACCAGCAGGCGGGCCTCAACTTCTACCTGCCCAAGCCGCCCGAGCGGCGCAATCTGCCGACCGGCGAGGAATATTTCGCGTTCAACGCGCGGATTCTCAACGACAGCGACCAGGAGCTGACGGTGCCACCCGTCGTCGTCGAGTTGCGCGACGATCAGGGGCGGCTGGTGTTCAGCTGGATGACCAAGGCGGACAAGAACCGCCTCAAGCCCAATGAGGAAGCGCGCGTCTCCGAAAGCCGGCTGGATATTCCCAAGAACGCCCGCAATCTGGAGCTCAGGTTCGTCGATAACGCGAACTGACTTGCCAGAAGCGCGCGGCCTGCAGCAGCATCGCCGCGACCATGCCCACCGCCGAGGCAATGGCGAGGCCGGCCGACCCCCAGCCGAAATGCCAGCCTACCCAGCCGACGAGGCACATCACCGCGAAGAAGGCGATGACGCCGTTGGTCGCCGCGACCACCTGATCCCCCAATGAGCGGAGCGCGGCGACGAAGATCGCTTGCAGACCGTCAGCAATGATGAACGGGGCGAGGATCAGCAGCATCAGCGTCGCTTCGCGCGCGACCGCGGCGTCGGCGGTGAGACCGGCCACGATCGGTCTGGCGAACAGCAGATAGACCATCACGACGCTGCCCATGATGACCGTGGAAAGGCCGCCAGCGATGAGCGTGCGCCCGCGTGCCGTCCACGGTTCGCCCGCGCCGACCGCGTTGCCCACCCGCACGCCCGCCGCCGAGCCGAGGCCGAGCGCCAGCGCGAAGCCGATATTGTGCAGCGAAAGCATCACCTGGAAGGCACCGGCGACGACATCGCCCATCCGCGTCGAGAGGATGATGAGGAAGGAGAAGCCGAGCACCTCCATGGCCGCGCCGATGCCGGGCATGATGCCGAAGCGGATGATTGCCGGAATGCCCCGCAGCGCGTCCAGCCACGCAGCGGCATCCATTCGGCGCAGGTTGCGCGCCGGGGCGCTGGGCAACGTCCAGGCGAGGAGCGCCATGGCGAGGCCGCCGATCGTGCTGGTGATCGACGTCGCCAGCGCCGCGCCGACCGCGCCCATCGGCGGGAAACCGAGATGGCCGAGCGTCATCGCATAAGCGAGCGCGGCGTTGAGGGGGAGGGTGGCGAGATTGACCGCGAGCACCCTGCGTGGGGCGCTGACGCCCTCCAGGAAGTAGCCACAGGCAATGAGCAGCATCTGCCCCGGCAGGCCAACCATCATCGCCACCAGCACCGCCGCGCCCGGCTCGATGAGATCGGGCGCGACGCCGGTCAGCGCGAGCAGCGGCCGCGCCGCCAGGCCAATGAACAGGGCGCTGGGCAGGCCGAGCAGCAGCCCGGTCAGCACCGCCTCACGCCAGAGGCCGCCGGTCCGTGGCAGGTCGCCGGCGCCGTCCGCCCGGCTGGTGAACACCACGATGCCAGACATGCCACTGAGCAGCAGCATGAGAATCACGAAGTTGATCACGCGCCCGGCTGCCAGCGCGCCCAGTTCGTGCGTGCTGGCCAACCCCACCACCGCGACGTCGACCAGATGCATGATCGTCCAGTTGAGGTTGGTGAGGATGATCGGCCAGGCGAGCCGGGCGATGCGCCGGACTTCCGCCATGTGGCCCTGGTTTCTGATCTCGCGTAGGTGCGGCATGCTCTTCGGTCGGATCGTCCCTGCCGGCGGCGCGCGCCGGGTGTTGCTGGTCACGGCGGCACCCAAGGGGCCGCGCTGGCCTTAACGATGGTGGGCGGGCACGCCCCCGAAATCGTCTGGCGCGGATAGGTGAGGGGTCATTCGAGGTCCAGCATCTTCTGGCGGCGACCTTCATTGCATCTCGATGAGAAGGGTAGTTGCATGGGCCGAATCCCTTTGCTAAAGGCCGCCGCCTACCTGGGGGCGACCCGCTCCCAACCTCCCTGATGTGCGGTCGTGGCGGAACTGGTAGACGCGCAACGTTGAGGTCGTTGTGGGCGAAAGCCCGTGGAAGTTCGAGTCTTCTCGACCGCACCATTTGGCACCCCAAAAGCCAATGTTTTCAGGGGTTACGTGGGGATGGACAGTTTTCAGTCCACCCTACAGTGCCTCTAATCGCTGAGAGTGGGCCAGCGCGAGAAAGCGCTTTGCGTTCCATTTTGCGCCGCACTCGCCAGCGCATCTGCGGCGCAACCGGACTCGTTGCTGTCGCGATGGCGAGCCGGTCCGATAAATGCCGAATGTCGGCCCCCCCCCCCCGCCAAAACCTGTCGGTCGGCATGTTGCCGGGGAATGACCGCTTCGTCCCAGGTCCTTCGCTGTGCCGCGACAACTGGATGAACGAAGGACCGGTTCACGCCCCAGGTTTCTTCGTTAGATCACAGGCTTCTAGGAAGAATTCTCGCGCAGCGACATCTTCCGGCCTTCAGCTAGACCAGCTACCGCCGAGCGCACGGAACAGGTCGATCTGTGCTGCGCTGACCGCCGCATCCTGTTCGGCGAGCGCGGCCTGCGTTTCGCTGAAGGTCCGCTCGGTATCTAGCAGTTGCAAGCCATCAATAGCCCCCTCGCGCTGGCGGGCGCGTGCGATGGTCGCCGCCTGTTCCGCCGCCGCCTGCGCCTCCTGCAGCGTCTGTCGCCTCTCGAGCGCGCGAGCATAGCTGGACAGCGCCGTCTCCGTTTCCCGCAGGGCCCCGAGCACCGTGCCATCGAAAGTTGCGAGAGCGGCCTTGCTGTCTGCCTCGGCGCCCGCGATCCGGGCACGCGCAGCGCTCTGATTGGGAAAGCTCCAGCTGATCAGCGGCCCCAACAACCAGCGCAGCGGCCCTGCGCCGAAGACGTCGCCGATATTGGGTCCGGTCGAGCCGATCGAAGCACCCAGCGCGATCCGTGGGTAGAGATCGGCCGTCGCTACGCCGATCCGGGCCGTGTCGGCAGCGAGGCGACGCTCGGCAGCGCGGATGTCGGGCCGTCGGGCGAGGAGTGCCGCGCCATCGCCAACGGGGATCGCCTGCTTGATTTCGAGGCTCGTGCTGCGCCGGGTCGCGATTTCGGGCAGATCTGCGGGTGCACGGCCGGTCAGCGTGGCGAGGCGGAAGAGCGCCGCCTGCCGTTGCGCCTCGAGCGCGGGGATGTCGGCTGCGCGCTGGTTGCGCAGGGTGAGGACGCGGGCCACGTCGATCTGTGGAGCAAGACCCGCCTCATGACGTTTCCGGGTGAGGTCCACCAATTGGTCGAGCAGGGCGACGATATGATGCGCGACTGTGAGGCGTGCCGCGCCGGAGGTCGCATCGGCATAGGCGCGGGTCGTGTCAGCGATAACGGCGATCCGTACCGCCTCGGCATCGGCCTCGGCTGCGGCGGCATCGCCCCGCGCCGCTTCAACACCACGACGCACCCGGCCAAACAGGTCGGCTTCATAGGAAACGGCGAGGCCGGCATCGACCGACCAATCCTCGCGGGGTGCATCCGCCGTGCGCTGGCCGACGGGCAGGCGGCCATAGGTCGCGCCGGCACCGATCTGGGTCTGCGGCAGGCGTTCGGCCTTGGCTCCGGAAAGGGCGGCACGGGCTTTTTCCAGATGGGCGACAGCGACGCGAATATCGGTATTCGCAGCGAGCGCATCCTGGATGAGCCCGTCGAGCACCGGGTCGTTGTAGAGCGTCCACCAGTTGGCGGCGACAGGCGCTGCCGAGACGGCGGCGCTGTGGGACAGGAAGGGGCCGGAAGATGCCGGGGAGGCCAAGGGGGCGACATAGTCCGGCCCCGCCGCGCAAGCCGAAAGAGCCAGCGCGGAAATCGAGAGGGTGAGAAAGCGGGCAAGTTTCATGGGACTGACTCCTATTCCGCCGGCTGCAGCGCGCCATTCGGGCTGTCCCCGGTCCGGCCGCGCAGCCGGGCGATGCGATCGCCCAGTTCACGGCTGACGACATAAAAGGTCGGCGTGAAGATCAGGCCGAAGCCGGTGACACCGAGCATGCCGAAGAAGACCGCAGTGCCGAGCGCCTGACGGAGTTCCGCGCCCGCGCCAGTGGCGATCACCAGCGGCACCGAGCCGAGGATGAAGGCGAAGCTTGTCATCAGGATCGGCCGCAGGCGGGTGCGCGCAGCCTGCACGGCAGCCTCGATGGTCGAGAGGCCGTGTTGTTCGCCCTGCCGGGCAAACTCGACGATGAGGATCGCATTCTTGGCGGCCAGCGCCACGAGCACGATCATGCCGATTTGGGTGAGGACGTTATTGTCCATGCCGCGCAGGTTTACGCCGGCCATCGCCGCCAAAACCGACATGGGCACGATCAGAATGATCGCGAGCGGCATCACCAGACTTTCATACTGGGCGGCCAGCACCAGGAAGACGAGCAGCACGGCCAGGCCGAAGACGATACCGGCGGTATTGCCGGCATATTTCTGCTGGAAGGCAATGCCGGTCCACTCGGTTTCGAAGCCGCGCGGCAGCACTTTCTGCGCTGCTGCCTCCATCGCGGCCAGCGAATGGCCTGAGGAGAAACCCGGCGCCGTATCGCCATCGATGGCCACGGCTGGGTGCAGATTGTAGCGCTCCAGTCGATAGGGGCCAGTCTTGTCCTGGAAGGTGGCGACCGATCCGATCGGAACCATCGTGCCGAAATCCGAGCGTGTCTGGAGATTGGCAATGTCGGCGGCGGTTCGGCGGAAAGGTTCGTCGGCCTGGGCGGTCACGTGATAAGTGCGGCCCAATAGATTGAAGTCGTTGACGAAGGCCGAGCCGAGATAGACTTCCAGCGTTTCGAACACGCGTTCAGGCGGCACGCCCAGCATTTGCGCCTTCTCGCGGTCAATGTCGGCGAACACGCGCGGCGTGGCCGTCTCGAAGAAGGTATAGACGGACGAGAGGCCGGGAGTCTGGTTGGCCTCGCCGATGAGGCCATAAGCCGCCTGTTCAAGAGCCTTGTAGCCCTTGCCGTCGCGATCCTCGACCATCAGCCGGTAGCCGCCCGCCGAGCCGATCCCGCGAATCAGCGGGGGCCTGACGATCATGAGGCGCGCCTCGTTGATATCGGCGGTGGCTTTTTGTGCCTCGGCCATCAAGCTCTCGATCGTCTGGCCATGGGCGGCACGGTCCTTGAAGTCATCGAGCACCCAGTAAGCCGCGGCGGAGGAGGCGGCGCGCGTCTCGGAGGGGCCGTCGAAGCCGGACAGCATGACCGTCCCCTTGATCCCTGGAATGGGCAGAACCCGATCGGCCACCTTCTTCATGACGGCGTCCGTGCGGGCCGTGGAGGAACCCGGCGGTAGCTGGATGACGGTCAGGAAATAGGCCTGGTCCTGCGCGGGGATGAAGCCGGTCGGCGTCCACCACAGAGCCGCGCCGGTAAGGCCGATGAGGGCTGCATAGGCAGCAAGCATCCGCTTCGGGCGCCGGGCGAGGACTGCGGTGATGCGACCATAAGCCTCGCTCATCCGCTCGAAGGCGGCGTTGAACCGATTACCCGCTGCCTCGAACAGGCGATGGGCACGGGCGCGCAGACGGTGATCGCTCGGCGCGGGCTCGTGCGGCCGCAGCAAGAGGGCGGCCATGGCCGGGGACAGGGTGAGCGACAGGACCAGCGAAATGACCGTCGCGGCCGAGATGGTGATGGCGAACTGCTGATAGAAGGCACCCGACAGGCCGCCGATGAACAAAGTCGGCACGAACACCGCGCAGAGCACCAGCACGATGGCGACCAATGCCGTCGCCACTTCGTCCATGGATGTGCGTGCAGCTTGCAGCGGCGAGAGGCCCCGCTCGAGATTGCGCTCGACATTCTCGACGACGACAATCGCATCATCGACAACGATGCCGATCGCAAGGACGAGGCCGAAGAGCGAGAGATTGTTGAGCGAGAGGCCAAGCAGAGCCAGCACCGCGAAGGTGCCGATCAGCGAGACCGGGATCGCCATCACGGGGATGAGCGCTGCCCGCCACTTCTGCAGGAAGACGAGGATAACCAGTACGACCAGCACCACCGCTTCAAGCAGGGTGTGGATAACGGCCTCCACCGATTGCTGGATGAATTCGGTGGGGTTGTAAACGATCTGATAGTCGAGGCCCTTCGGGAAATCCTTGGCCAGCGACGCCATCTCCGTCTTCACATTTTCGGCCGAGGCCAGAGCGTTGCTGCCCGGTCGCTGGAAGATCGGGATGATGACCGAATCCTTGTCGTTCAAATAGGCCGAGGTGCCATAATCGTCGGCACCCAGTTCCACGCGCGCGACATCGCCCACCTTGATCTGGCGGCCCTGCGCATCGGTGCGGATGACGACCCGCGCGAACTGTGCGGGGTCGGTGAAGCGGCCTTGCGTTTCGACATTGAGCTGGAAGGCAGAGCCATTGGCTGGCGGCTGGCCGAGCGACCCGGCGGCAACCTGGACATTCTGGGATCGCAGCGCCGCGACGATATCGCCAGCGGTCAGGTCCAGCGCGGCGGCGCGGCGGGGGTCGATCCACACCCGCATGGCGAGATCACGCGAGCCGAAGAGTTGCACGTCGCCCACGCCATCCAGCCGGGCCAGCCGGTCCTTGATGCGCGTCTGGGCATAGTTGGAGAGATAGGCCCTATCCAGCGACTCATCAGGCGAGATGAGGTTCACCACCATCAGGAAGTCTGGCGAGGTTTTCTTGGTGATAATGCCGAGGCGCTGCACTTCCTGCGGCAAGCGCGGCAAGGCGATGGCAACGCGGTTTTGCACCAGCACCTGCGCGGCGTCGAGGTCCGTGCCGGTCTTGAAGGTGACAGTCACGACGACGCGCCCGTCCCCGGTCGACTGCGACGAGAGATAGAGCATGTTCTCGACGCCGTTGATCTCCTGCTCGATCGGCGTTGCCACCGTCTCGGCAACCGTCTCAGCCGAGGCGCCGGGATAGACCGCGCTGACGGTGACGGTCGGCGGCACGATCTCGGGATATTGCGAGACCGGCAGGAAGAGATAGGCAATGGCGCCGACGATGGTGATGATCGCGGCAATGACGGCGGCAAAGATCGGCCGGTCGATGAAAAAGCGGGAGAGGCGCATGGCTTCCTCCTCTGAAAATGGGGCGCTAGCGCGCGAAGCTGGCTTGGCCGGCCGGCGCCATCGCACTGTCGGGTCGCGGCGCTCCCGTGGTATCGGGTGCGATCTTGCCGGGCTGGGCGTCGACCTTGCTGCCGGGCGCGGCAATCTGCGTGCCGGCGATGATGACCCGATCATTGGGAGCGAGGCCGGAGCGGATGACCCGCAGACCTTCGATCACCGGGCCCAGCACCACCGGCTTGGCGGCGACCGTACCGTCCTTGCCGACGATCAGCAGAAGCTTGCGCGTCTGGTCGGTCTGCACGGCGGTATCCGGAACGAGCAGGGCTTCCACCGTGCCGCCGTTGGACAGGCGCATATTGCCGAACATGCCGGGCGTCAGGAACATGGCCTTATTCTCCAGCACCGCGCGCGCACGGATGGTGCCCGAGCGCGGATCGAGGCCATTGTCGGTGAAGTCGAGCTGGCCTTTCCAGCGATAGTCCGTCTCGTCCTGCAGCTTGATCTCGACCGCCGAACCCTGAATGGTCCCGGCGCGCTTGGCCTTGAGAAACAAGGCTTCTGAGCCGTCGAAGCTGAAATAGATCGGATCAAGCGCGTTGATCGTGGTGAGCAAGGTGGCGCCTGGCCCGTCGCCGGCCGAAACGAGATTGCCCGCGTCGATGCGCCGGTTCGAGATACGCCCGCCGATCGGCGCGCGCACCGTGCTGAACTCGACATCGAGCGCGCGGGAGCGAACGCGGGCCTGCGCCGCCGCCAGCGCCGCATTGGCGGACTGCAGACCGGCCTTGAGACGATCGACCTCGCTCTGCGAGACGGCATCGGCCGCAACCAGTCGCTGCGCGCGCTCAAGCTCGGTGCGGGCCAGAGCGACCTCGCTCTGCGCCGTGGCGACGCCCGCGCGCGCCTCAGCCAGCGCCGCCGTGAAGGGGCGCGGATCAATGGTGAAGAGCGGCTGGCCGGCATGCACGATCTGGCCATCGGTGAAGTGGATGGCGGTGATCTGGCCGGAGACGCGCGGGCGCACCTCGACTGTCCGGCTCGCTTCGAAGCGGCCGACATAATCGTCCCACAGCGTCACTTTGCGCTGGAGCGGCACGGACACCTGCACGACCGGTGCGGCGATGGCTTGCGGCTCGGGCGCGGCGCGGTGGGTCCAGACATAACCGCCGGCGATGACGAGCACGGGCAGTGCGGCCCAGGCGAGGCGGCGACGCAGAGACGTCCCGTGGCTTCGCCCTTCGATCGGGATTTCTTCTAACGGCTCGCTTTCGGCGCGCTGCAGGGGCTGGAGCATGTTCATGGGCGTGCCCTCCTGACGGACATGGCTCGTTCGCGGCCGATATGGGCGAGCAACGCTTCATATTGATCGACGGAATAGCCGGCGGCGAGGAAGGCCGCGACCTCGGCCGGGTCGATATTATAGCCATGGCGCCAGCTCAGCACTGCGACGTGGCGCAAGGCTTCCAGCACCGGGTCGGCGAGAGGCGCTTTGCGCTCGAAGCCGAAGATCAGCCGGAGAAATCGCGTGAACTTCGACTCCTCGCGCAATGAGGAGGGGCGGTCTTCGCGGGCCAGACGAATGATTGTCCATTCGCGTTGGTCGAAGTCGCGCGCCGGCACGCTGGCGCGCCTTGGGTGTAGCTCTGGTGCCGAAGGAATACGGGCCACGTTTTCAGCTGTGGCGAGGTCGAGATAGGCCATGGTGGTGTCTCCCTCAGTCGACACGGCGCGAGGGTGCAGGGGGTCCTTGCCGGAAACGCGGGAACGCCGCCGGGCTGCATCGCAGGCGTGGTCGATCGGCCTCGAAAGAACCCGCACGCGCGCGCCCCGCCGAGAAGATGAATCCAGTGATATTCAGTTCTGTTCGGGCTTGGAGCAGCCACGAGCCTGAATGACTCGGACCGGTGCCCAATTCTTTATATACTGAATGGTATATAAATGCCGGGTGGGCCCGTCAAGTCAGAATTTTATACCGATCGATATTTTTCCTGAGTCGCAGGAAATCGGCGGTTTACCGGCTGGGCCACACCGCCAGTGTCGTGGTGATCACGGCCTGCAATTCCGCGCGCGTCGAGCCTGCGCCAGCCTGCACGGACATGCCCTGGCACAGGGCCATGAGATATTTGGTGATCGCCAGAGCATCGGTCGGGCCGGAAAAGTCACCCTCGTCGATGGCCCGCTGCATGCGGGCGACCAGTGCTTCGGTTACTCGCTGGCCGCGCTTGAGGACTTCCTCGCGGATGCACTGGGCCTCCTCGCCGCAAGCGGTCGAAGAGATAACACCCAGACAGCCATGTGGTTCGCGCTCGCCGGTGATCGTGGCGAGCATACCTTCGAGCAGCTGTTGGGCCACGGCCCGCGCGGTCGGCTGCTCGAGCGCCTGGCCGATATAAGCCAGCTTGTCGCGCTCATAGAGGTCGAGCGCCTGGCGGAATAGTGCCTCCTTATTGCCAAAGGCGGCATAGAGGCTGGGGCGGGTGATGCCCATCGCCTCGGTCAGGTCCGAGAGTGAGGTGCCTTCATACCCCTTACTCCAGAAAACGCGCAGCGCCTTGGCCAGCGCCTCATCAACGCAGAATTCCCGTGGGCGACCCCGGATTGCCGTCTGTTCCATATCGAGTGGTATATAATAGAGCGAGAGCCTCTCGTCCAGTGAGATCGGCCGACCATCCGTTTTCGCCAGAAGGCGGCGCTTCCACATTCACCCTCGTTCCCTCCTTAAAGAGCAGGATTGGCGGAAAGCGCTTCTTGGGAGGCTGTCCATATCGCGGACTGACGGCCGGCAGCCCCTTCCTGCGTGAAAAGGTAGAGCGTTCCTGCATGGGCAGATGGGCAACCGGCACGCTCACCCGCAGGGGGAGGCGCATCGCCCCAATCCCCCGTTGCGCTGTGACAATCTGCGTTTGCTTCGCCTCGCGGAACGGCTTGCACAATGGCAGGAGGACACAGAGTTTCTCTGGCGATCGCGAGGAACTGATGGGCCTCGGCTGCCGCCTGGAACGGCACGGGCCGATTTATGCGTCGCGCCTGTTTGCTGCGCGGCGCTTGAGCTTCACCAGAGCCTCGTCCACGGCCGAGAGAAAACGGGAACGATCGACCTTTCCGAACGGCGCCGGACCGCCGATGATGTCGCCGCCAGCACGCAGGTCGGCCATGATCGCGCGTGTGGCGATCGCGCCGCCGATCGACGCCGTGGTGAACGGCTTGCCGTTGGGCGCGATGACGGCTGCGCCGACCTTGAGGCAACGGTCGGCCAGCAGGATGTCCGCCGTGATGCAGATCGCCTGATCGTCCGCCCGTTCCGCGATCCAATCGTCCGCTGCGTCGAACCCGTCGGACACGACCACGCGCTCGATCAGTGGATGGGCGGGAATGCGGATTGGGCTGTTGCTGACGATCATGACCCCGATCTCATGGCGGAAGGCAACCTTGTAGATTTCCTCCTTCACCGGGCAGGCGTCGGCATCCACCAGGATGCGGATCATTTTCCTTTGCCTGGCTTCTGGTGCCACGTGCCTTTCTTCCCGGCACCTGACTTTCCGCCCTTTTTATCATGCCGCTGGCCACCTGCCGGCCGAGCAGCGTGCGCGCGATGGGGCCTGGATGCATGAACAGGACGGGCGTTATCACGACGACGACGGCGCGCCTCGTCGCGGGGCTTGCCATCGACCGGCTGGATGTCGACCTCGTCATCCTCGTTCGCAGTGCGACGGACTGCATCGAGAAAGCGCGATGCCAGTGCACCGGAGACCTCGAACACTGTTTCGTTGGCAGCCATGCGGATGGCGCCGATCTCGTTGCGACTGACCTGACCGCGCCGGCAGAGCAGAGGCAGGATCCAGCGTGGCTCGGCATTCTGATTGCGCCCGACATTGAGGCGAAACCAGACGCTTCCCTCGAAACCGGGACGAGGCCCGCGGGTGTCCTGCGATCCGTCGCCGGTGAGCAGGTCTTCCGGTTCGGGAAGACGCGCGCGATGCGCCTGAACCAGCGCCGTGGCGATTTCCTGCGGGCTGCGCTCGGCGAGCAGCCGCTCTGCAAGAGCCTCGTCCTGCTCGTTCGCCTCGACCGGTGCCAGCAAGATTTCGAGCAAGCGTTCACTATCCGCCCGGCGAATGTCTTCAGCGGACGGTGGCGCGATCCATTGCGCCGGGATGCGGGCGCCACGTAACATGGATTCGACCCGCTTGCGGCGGGGGTAAGGCACGATCAGGACGGCCGTTCCCTTCTTGCCGGCGCGGCCTGTGCGGCCCGAGCGATGCTGCAAGGTCTCGGCGTCGCGCGGGATTTCGACATGGACGACGAGGCTGAGGCTGGGCAAATCGATGCCGCGTGCCGCTACGTCGGTCGCCACACAAACGCGCGCACGCCGATCGCGCAGCGCCTGAAGCGCCTGGTTTCGTTCGTTCTGGCTATGCTCGCCCGACAGGGCGACCGCATCAAAGCCACGCTCGACCAGATTGGCATGAAGATGCCGGACATTGTCGCGCGTGGCGCAGAACAGCATCGCCGTCTCCGCCTCATGAAAACGGAGCAGATTGACCACGGCATTCTTGATATCGGCCGGCGCGACAGCCATGGCCTGATAGCTGATGTCGCCGTGGCTGCGCTCCTCGCCAACCGTCGAGATGCGCAGCGCGTCGCGTTGATAGCGCCGGGCAAGCGCGACGATCGAGGCCGGCATCGTGGCGGAGAACAGCAGGGTACGCCGCTCGGACGGCGTCGCGTCTAGAATTGCCTCAAGATCCTCGCGGAAGCCCATGTCGAGCATCTCGTCGGCTTCGTCGAGCACGACCGTCTTGAGCGCCGACAGATCGAGCGCACCGCGTTCAAGATGATCGCGCAGTCGGCCCGGCGTGCCGACAACGATCTGCGCGCCATAGCCAAGCGCCCTGCGCTCCTTGGCGGCGTCCATTCCGCCGACGCATGTCGCGATGCGTGCGCCGGTCTTGCCGTAGAGCCATATGAACTCACGACTGACCTGAAGGGCAAGCTCACGCGTGGGAGCGATGATGAGGGCCAATGGCCATGCGGGGGGCGGCATCGCACCGTCGGTGCCGAGCAGGTCGCTCGCCATGGCGAGGCCGAAGGCGACCGTCTTGCCCGAGCCAGTCTGTGCCGACACGATGAGATCGCGACCATGGGCCTGGGGTTCGAGCACGGAAGCCTGAACGGGGGTGGGAGCGGCGTATCCGCGTTCGGACAGAGAGTCGCCGAGAATCGGCGGAAGTTTGGAAAAGGGCATGAGACTCGCAAATCAGTTTTTTTGACCGCCACGGCGGATCCACCAGAATATCGGCGAGTTTGCTGCTGATATCGTGTGACGGAAGCAGGCAATGAACGAGGTCTGGCTAGCCAGGTTCGGTCAATGCCTGGCGCGCTATACAGGCAATCGATGCATTTGGCTCGCAGTGTTTTCCTGTGGGAGCCAAAAAGGCGTCGCTCTGGCCCTCACGCGATCCCGGACTCGTGGCCATGGTCCTGCGCAACCGCGGGCGACGGAACTTGTTGCCGATCCGGTACCCCCGGGGGAATTGGCATAATCCGCTTGTGCCCGAGAGGGCAGTGTCAGCGGAAGTGATGGGCGCGCGCTGTGGCCAAATAGTGCGATCTCGCGCCTCTGTGACGGCTGCAAGCAAGGGTGTCGTTGCTGGCTCCCTCGCCCCGCCGTCGTGCGAAGGAGGCCGCCCTGTCGCGGCCTCCCTCCGCCCCGGATGGGGCTCAGCTCAGCGCGGACGATGAGGCCGGGCCTCGCTCGGTAGCACGACGCGGTCCTCTGCGGGGTCTGGCGGGCCGAGCTTCCGAGCGTCCAACTCGGTGATGCCCGTTGAACAGCGAAGCGCTGCTCAGAAGCCCGACGCCATGCGGTAGGGGACCATGTTGAGCACCACTTCGATCTGGGCAATCTTGCCGTCCCGGATCTTGAACAACTCCAGCACCTGCCAGGAAAATGGCTGCCGGACATTGACAGGAACCGTGCGTCCGTCGGTCAGATGCGCTTCATGGATGGTGCCGGCATGATCGAGGAAAGCCTGGCTGGCGATGACGCCGCGCTCGACATCCATGACGATGTGCCGTCGCTCGCGAATCTCCGTCACGAAGATGAAATAGCCGAGCGCGAACTGCTGCGCCGGGCCCAAGGCATAATAGGGCGGGCCATCCTCGGGATCGAGTTCCGGCGCCTGCGTCGCGTAGACGCCATTGTCCGTCCTGCGGCAATCATCGTGGAAGGGCGCGATATAGCGTCCGTCATTGCGCTCCAGCGTGTTGAAATAGGCCTCCGCGAGCGCGATCAATTCCTCGCGTGACGCTCGCTCGGACTGGGGGACGATCTCTACCCAGAGCGGGAGTGGCCCTCCAAGCGCTTCCAGATTCTGCGGGCCATTCTTATAGAAGAGGATGTCCGTGCGGGAGACAATCATCTCCGCCTCCGCCAACAAGCCGTCGATCAGCGCGAGGCGGATGCCCACGATCACAGGCCGGCCATTTTCCCGCATGACCGCCACAATCGCGATGCCGGCACTCTCCGGGTCGACCACGATATGCTCATAATTGCCGCGTGCCGACGCCGTGCCCCAAAGCCCATCGCCGAGTTGGAGCGCCTGGCCATTTTCCCTGAGCTGAAAGGCGGGATGCAACGGCAGGCGGGACGGATCGCGCGCCGCCAGGCTATCGAGATAGAGGTTGGCAAATTGTTCGAGGCTGGCGCGATCGATGGGCATTTCGACTCCTGACACAGGCGGGATAGGATCCGGATGTACGAGATATCTGTTCCGTTTGGGACTTTATAGATCGTCCCATTTGGGACATGTCAAGGGCGGCGTGGAGGCGTCCGCAATGTGCAATGGCGGAGCGACGGGCGACGCCCGGCAAGTCGGGCGGTCAATTGACCCTTCCCCGGAGCGTGGGGTAGGTGCCGGGTTGATCCGGCGGGCCGGCTGAGGGTGAACAATGACGCGCAAGGCACAGAACGAAGGATCAGAGCGTGTCCCGCTAGAACTTCAGCGCCGCGTGCTGGCGGAGCATGGCGACTGGTACAGCTTCCGCATGATCCTGATCGGCAATTATTATTCGGGCGAACTCTTCGCCACGCTCGCTCGCGATTACGGCATGTTGCGCGACGATTTCCTCATCCTGGCCTATCTTTCGGACTTTGGCGAAATGACGGCGAACCTGATCTGCGCACTGAGCGGCCGCCCGAAAAACAGCATCAGCCGGGCCGTCATCAAACTCACGGGCCAAAAGCTTGTCGAGACGCGGACCAATGTCCGGGACAGGCGCTCTGTTTTCCTCAACGTCACGCCCGAAGGACGCACGATGTATGAGAAAACGATTGCCCTCTTCCGCGAGCGAGAACGCGAAGTGTTCGGTTGCCTGACCGCGAAGGAAAAGCAGACTCTCGATGGTCTTCTCTCCAAGATTCTTGCGAACTGGTTCGCCAAGCAAGGATAGATTTGCGCTCGCGGCAGCGGATTGAAGGCCACCCTTGCCCGGTCTCATCGCTATTTTCCGCCAGCCTGAGCCTTCCCACGATCGCCCACCCGCGCTTGACATAGTGCCATATGGGACTACCTGTTCAAGCCGGGAGAGGGACGGGCGCACCGCCTTTCGCGCCAGCCGGGCCGTCTCCGAATGCTTGTAAGGACTCTGCCGGAGGAGACGAAATGCTGGAACTCAAGCCGATTGAACCCGTGCCGCCCATGGCGCGGGACATGGATCTGACCAAGTATCGCCTCCCTTCGACGACGGTGCTCGGCGGCGAGACGATCGTCCTGGCTTATGATGACGGCGGCACCGCAACCTTCCGTTTGACAGAAACGCGCGTCAACTGGGAACTGGCGACGGGCGATACCGTCCTCACCGGCGAGGATGATTATGACGCCGTTGAGGTGCGCCCGGGCCTGTTTTTCCTGCATTTCGCAGCCGCCGAAGCCAATCTCGGTCTGTCCACGGTCATCGATCGCGACGCCGGTCGCGCCATCACCGTGTGGAATGTGCCAACCGAAACGGACGGCGGATGGGACCTGCGTCGCTTCCTGCGGCCTGCGCGTGTTTCCGGTCATGAAACGCCCTATCGCCCCATTGCCCGGTCGCGAAAGCTGATCGGGCGGCGGGCCTATTGCATCTACAGCGAGGAAGCCGCGCTGGAGCATATCTATGTGAATTCCAGCGCCATCATCTGGCAATGGTTGCTGTTGCCGGACAATCCACGCTTCGCCCCCCTCAAAACGGAAGTCGGCATCGAGGCAGTGACGATGTGGGAAGTGCGCGACGATATGTTCCTGCTCGTTCTGCGCGTGCCGGGGCCGGTTCAACTCACGCTGCTCATGGATTTCGAACAGATGCGCAACGTCGGCTGTCTGTTTGGTCGCACCAATGCGGGTCTTGTGGACCGCCTCGTGGGCGCGAAGATCGTTCATCTCAACGATCTCACCTACCCGGCGGGGCATGGCCCGGGCTAAACCGGGCGCCCTTGCTCAACAGCAAGACCCCATAGGCGCGCGGACGGGGGTCACGGCCCCAGGGGCAGGTCGTCCCGGACAGATTGTCGTCGCGTGGGGCATATTTATTCTCATGGCGATCGACATATCGACCTGCGATATCGAAGGTTACCTCGCCCGCCAGCGTGCCATGTCGTCGCGATGATGGCGGTGGCGGGCGATGGTCGCTGGCCGCCCTTCTTGGTGAAGGCGTGAACGAAAAAGGGTGCTGGTCGAGGGGCCGTTGTTGCATCTCGTGGCTGAACCGGCAGGAACGTCCCCTGTGGCAAATCGCGTCAATGCGGCTCAATGGGAGGCGATGTTGCGGAGTTGGGGGGTCATGGTCGCAAAAAAATGCCGCGCGGCTGCCATTCTTTTCCTGTCGTTTGTCGTACCCGCCGTTGCGCAGGCCCAACAGCCCGCGCCCGGGGCGCAAGCTGGGACCGTGGACGATCAAGGCCATGTCATCGTTGTGACCGCAAACCGCATGCCGATGCGCCTCGATCAGGTCGGGCAGAGTGTGACCGTGCTCGACCAGGCGGCGATCGAGGCAAGTCAGGCGATCAATGTGGTCGAGTTGCTCGCGCGGACGCCCGGTGTGCAGTTCGCCCGCAACGGCGGCCCCGGCACGGCGACCTCGCTCTTCATTCGTGGCGCGGAGGCGGGGCAAACCAGCATCCTTTACGACGGCGTGCGGCTCAATGACCCCTCGACGATTGATGCGGCGGCATCTCTGGCGGATATCCTTTCTGCCGATATCGCGCGGATCGAAGTGCTGCGGGGTGCCCAATCCACTTTGTGGGGAAGCCAGGCGATCGGGGGTGTGATCAACATCATCACGCGCACGCCGCAGAGGCCCCTGGAGGCCAATGCCCAGCTCGAGGGCGGCGGGCTGGGGAGCTATCAGGCGAAAGCCGGGGTCGGCGGGCGGCAGGACAGGCTGAGCTGGCGGCTCGGCGGCAGCTATTTCAGGACCGATGGCGTCTCCGCTCTTTCCAGCGGCACCGAGGCGGATGGCTATGAGAATACCTCCTTCAGTGGTCGGATTGCCTATCGCTTCACGGATACGGTCGCGATCGACCTCCGCAGTTTCTACAGCGACGGCCGCACTGAGCTGGATGGCTTCGCCGGCGATGCCCCGGACTATGGGACGACCGAGCAGTGGCTCAGTTATGCGGGGCTGACCTTCGACTTGTTCGGTCGGTTGAAGAACAGGCTCGCTTACACGAACACTCATATCCGGCGGATCGCCTATGATGGCTTGCTAACACCCCCTGCGCAGCCGATTACGTTCGATGCGAAGGGGACGACCGATCGCTTCGAATATCAGGGCACCCTCGCTCTCGCGTCCGGCTGGTCGGCCGTGTTCGGCTTTGAGCGCAGCGAGAACCGCATGCGTACCGCCGCGCCGAGTGTCGCCGTCCCCAATCCCCCACGGGCACGCGCATCAGACAGCACCAACGGCGTCTACATGCAGGTCCAGGGGGAGGTCGCCCGTGGCCTCACCCTTACCGGCGGTCTGCGCCATGAGGATCACAGCACCTTCGGGAGCAAAGTCGTGGGAAGCGCATCGGCGGCATGGTCGCTGAATGACGGCGACACCGTGTTGCGGGCGAGTTGGGCGGAGGGTTTCAAGGCACCCAGCCTCTATCAGCTGTATAGCGACTATGGGAATGTCGCCCTTGCGGCCGAGACAGCGCGCAGTTGGGATGTCGGCGTCGAACAGCGCCTGTTCGGCCGCCTTTCCCTGTCCATGACCTACTTCAATCGCGACACCCGCAATCTCATCGGCTTCAATTTTTGTAGCGCTTCGCTTGCCAGCCACCCGCTCTGCGCGCCGCCGCGCATGGGTTTTTACGAGAATATCGGAAGGGTTGAGGCGGAGGGCGTCGAACTGGGCGCCAGCCTCGACGTGGGGGCGTTCACCGCCTCGGCCAACTACACCTTCCTCGATGCGATCAATGCCGCACCGGATGACGTCAACAGAGGGCGGCTGCTCGCCCGTCGCCCGCGCGATACGATCAATGCGACGCTCAGTTACACGTGGCCGATCAAGCTGCTGACAGCGGTCGCCGTGCGCTACGCTGGCGATACGTTCGATGATGCGGCCAATAGCGCCGTGCTTCGGGATTATGCGGTCGTGGATATCCGCCTGTCTTTGCCGATCGGTCCCCTATGGGAGGTGTATGGGCGCGTCGAGAATCTGTTCGACACGCGGTATGAAACGACACTGGGCTTTAGCACTTATCCGCGCGTCGCTTATGGTGGCGTCCGGCTGAGGTTTTGATCCGGCCCTGAGCGGTGCGCCCACCGCAGCGCCACAGGCGAGCCCCATGCCGGTCGCTCGAGCCAGGGAGCCGTGCGATACCCCGGTCGCAGGCATCCCTCACATTTCGTCCGCGCTATCGTGATCGGTGGCCAATGCGCTTTTCATGTCCTCCAGCGTGCCGACCTCGGTCTTGCGCTCTCCATCCCCGCACGAAGGGAAAATCGCGTCGAGGCGCTGTCTCAGCGTTTCAGCGAACTCCGCGCGATTGTAACCGCGCGGGCGTGCGACGGTGATTTCGCGGTGGATCGCATCCTTGATCCTCTGGATGGCGTCGGCATCCAGAATGCCTACCCTCACAAGCTCGGTAGAGAGTTGCAGCAAGCCGACGGTGGTCGCATGGGCGCGTAAGCCGATGAATTCCAGCGTCTGATGGAGCTCGCGTGCCTGTTCTTTCTGCTCCTGATCCATGGGTCTCTCCTTGTCGCCGAAGCCCGTCTCGGCCTGTGCTGGCAGAGCTTGCCATGAGAGGGCCGGGACTGACCAGCGCCGCGTGACAAAGCGCGCAATGCCCTCTCGCTAGCGCTTGGGCTGCAGACCTTTCTTGGCCTCCGTCAGAAGCGCGACGACGGGTAGTGGTCAGGCGCGCGGGAGGCATGGCGTTCTCAACGGCGGCCACGTAAGAAGACTTGCTCGCCGTTCGGACTGGCAAGTCATAACGTCAGCCGAAGGCACGCGACCGAGCGGATGGACAGGGTGATATATGGGCGGGATTTTGAAACAGCATGGGCCTTGGGCCATTCTTGCGGTGCTGGGGGCCTTGTCCCTTGCGGTTCTTGCCGCAGGGAATGGCGAGCCGGTCAACGCGTTATGGATCGTCGCCGCCGCCGTCTCGATCCACCTGATCGCATTCCGCTATTACAGCCGCTATCTGGCCGGTCGTGTTTTCGGCTTGAACCGAAACCGAGAGACGCCCGCCCATCGCCGCAATGACGGCCTCGATTATGTGCCGACCAACCGTTACGTGCTGTTTGGGCACCACTTCGCGGCAATTGCCGGGGCCGGCCCGCTGGTCGGGCCCGTGCTCGCCGCGCAAATGGGCTATCTACCCGGCATGTTGTGGATCCTGTTCGGCGTCGTGCTTGCCGGCGCCGTGCAGGACTTCATCATCCTGTTCATTTCGATGCGCCGCGATGGCCGCTCGCTGGGCGAACTGATCCGCATGGAGCTGGGCGCGACGGCCGGGGTGATCGCGCTGTTCGGCGCGTTCATGATCATGGTCATCATCCTGGCCGTGCTCGCCCTCATTGTCGTCCGGGCGCTGGCGGAAAGCCCCTGGGGTCTCTTCACCGTCGCGGCGACCATGCCGCTTGCCGTCGTCATGGGCATCTACGGCCGCTTCATCCGCCCCGGCCGGATCGGGGAGATGTCCGCGATCGGTCTGGTCGGACTCGTTCTCGCGATCGTCTATGGGCAAAGCGTGGCAGCCTCTCCGGTCTGGGGGCCGATCTTCACGCTGACTCCGGTGCAACTCTGCTGGATCCTGATCGCCTATGGCGGCATTGCCTCCATCCTGCCGGTCTGGCTGCTGCTCGCGCCGCGCGACTATCTCTCGACGTTTCTCAAGATCGGCGCGATTCTCGCCCTGGCTATCGGCATATTGATCATGCAGCCCACGCTGCAGATGCCCGCCGTGTCGCGATTCGTCGATGGGAGCGGTCCGGTCTGGTCCGGCTCGCTCTTCCCCTTCCTGTTCATCACCATCGCCTGCGGCGCCGTATCCGGTTTCCATGCGCTCATCGCATCCGGGACGACGCCCAAGCTTATCGACAATGAGATGGATGCGCCGTTGATCGGCTATGGCGCTATGCTGATGGAGAGCTTTGTCGCCATCATCGCGTTGATCGGTGCCTCAATCATCGACCCCGGCGTCTATTTCACGATGAACAGCCCGGCAGCAGTCATCGGCACCACGGCTGAGAGTGCGGCGGCCGCGGTCACCAACCTTGGTTTCCCGATCGACAGCGCGACGATTACGCGCACCGCCCAAGAGGTGGGGGAGCTTACGATCATATCCCGCACCGGCGGCGCACCGACGCTTGCCGTCGCCATGGCCGAGATCTTCAGTCATATGATCGGCGGGGCTGCGATGAAGGCGTTCTGGTATCATTTCGCGATCCTGTTTGAGGCCCTGTTCATCCTGACGGCGGTCGATGCAGGCACGCGGGCCGGTCGGTTCATGTTGCAGGACCTGATCGGGCTAGCGGTGCCATCCTTTCGCGATACTGCCACCTTGGCACCCGGCCTGATCGCGACCGCGCTGTGCGTGGCCGCATGGGGTTTCTTCCTTTACCAGGGCGTTACGGACCCGCTGGGCGGGGTGAATACGCTCTGGCCGCTGTTCGGCATCTCTAACCAGATGCTCGCGGCGGTCGCGCTGATCCTCGGCACCGTCGTGTTGTTCCGCATGAAGAAGCATCGCTTCGCCTGGACAACGATCCTGCCGGCGAGCTGGCTGGTGCTGTGCACGCTGACCGCCGGCTGGCAGAAGGTGGCCTCGGCCGATCCGCGCGTCGGCTTCCTTTCGCATGCCAAGCTTTATTCGGAGAAGCTTGCGGCCGGAGAGGTGATGGCGCCGGCAAAGTCGATCGAGGAAATGGCGCGGATCGTCTTCAATGACCGGATCGACGCGGCGCTGTGCATGCTGTTCATGACCGTCGTGATTGCGATGGTCTTCTTTGGCATCAAGGCATGTTGGCGGGCCTATCTGAGTGATGGGGTCACGACACAGGAGGTCCATGCCGGCCCGGACCAGGGCGAAACCGTGGTGCTTGCGTCGTGAAGCGGGGACTGCGGGCGCAGCTTGTCCATGCTGGCCAGATGCTGGTCGGTATGCCGTCCTACGACGCCTATCTGGCGCATATGCGCGACCATCATCCGGGTGAAGCGGTGATGAGCTATCGGGAATTCTTTAACGACAGGCAGGCCGCCCGGTTCGGCGGTGGTGGCCGGGGCGGTTTTCGCTGCTGTTAGCGCGACTGGCGCGACGCCAAAGATCGGCCGATGGGCCGGGCTAACCGAGGCCCGTCACTTCGTGCGGCACATAGGGGGCTTCGAGTTGCGCGATCTCGTCGTCGGTCAGGGTGATTGAGAGGGCGGCCAGCAGGTCATCGAAATGCTCGATCCGCGAGGCACCGACGATGGGCGCGGACACCATTGGCTTGGCAAGCACCCAGGCGAGTCCGATCTGGGCGCGAGAGACGCCACGTGCGGCGGCGACGGCGGCCACCGCCTCCACGACCTTGCGATCCGCCTCTGCCGTGCGCGCATAAAGCGTCTTGCCGAATTCATCGGTCTGGGAGCGGTGGGTCTGCACATCCCAGTCGCGGGTCAGGCGGCCGCGCGCCAGTGGGCTCCACGGGATGACCCCGACCCCCTCCGCTGCGCACAGCGGCAGCATCTCGCGCTCCTCCTCGCGGTAGAGCAGGTTGAGGTAGTTCTGCATCGAGACGAAGCGCGTCCAGCCATTCGCCTCCGCGATGTGAAGCATCGTCGCGAATTCCCAGGCATACATGGACGAAGCGCCGATATAGCGCGCCTTGCCGGCCTTGACGACGTCATGCAGCGCCTCCAGCGTTTCCTCCATCGGCGTCTCGTGATCGAGCCGATGGATCTGGTAGAGGTCCACATAGTCGGTGCCGAGGCGCTTCAGGCTAGCGTCGATTTCATGCAGCACGGCCTTGCGGCTCAGGCCAGCGCCATTGGGGCCGGGACGCATCCGTCCGCAAAGCTTGGTCGCGATGACCAAATCCTCTCGCCGGGCCATCTCCAGAAGCAACTTGCCGACGATCTCCTCCGATGAGCCGTCCGAGTAGACATTGGCCGTATCGAAGAAGTTGAAGCCGGACTCGATGGCCTTCCGCAGAACCGGCTTGGCTTTGTCCTCGCCGAGAGTCCATTCGTGCGATCCGCGCGATGGCTCGCCGAAGGTCATGCACCCCAGGCACAGCCGCGAGACCTGCAGGCCAGACGATCCAAGGCGCGTATAGTCCATCGGTGGCAGCTCCCATTGTGGTCATGCCTTGGGCGCGGGGCTCAAGGCCGCATTCTCGTTGCGAATGCGGCCAAGAGTGTCCTGCCCAACACAATTTGGCAATGCTGTTGGGAGCCTAAGACGGAACAGCGCGGCGGAGCTTCAGAGCTTTTCGGTCAACTCGGGCACGGCCTGGAACAGATCGGCGACGAGGCCGATATCGGCCACCTGGAAAATTGGCGCATCTTCATCCTTGTTGATGGCGACAATGGTCCTGGAGTCCTTCATGCCGGCGAGATGCTGGATCGCGCCGGAGATGCCGACGGCAATGTAGACGTCCGGCGCAACGATCTTGCCGGTCTGGCCGACCTGATAATCGTTGGGCACATAACCGGCATCCACCGCCGCGCGCGATGCGCCTACCGCCGCGCCCAGCTTGTCGGCCAGCGGATCGATGAGCTTGTGGTAATTCTCGCCGCTGCCCAAGCCGCGCCCGCCCGAAACGATCACCTTTGCGCTGGTCAATTCGGGACGCTCCGAGGTGGCCATATCCGCGGAGACGAAGCTGGCGAGGCCGCTGTCCTTAGCACCGGACACGGCTTCGACCGGAGCCGAGCCGCCGTCCTTCGCCGCCTTCTCGAAGGCGGTGCCGCGCACGGTGATAACCAGCTTCTTGTCGCTCGTCCTGACCTTCGCGATGGCATTGCCGGCATAGATCGGCCGCGTGAAGCTGTCCGGCCCGTCGACCGCAATGATATCGCTCACCTGCATGACATCGAGCAGCGCGGCAACGCGCGGCGCAATGTTCTTGCCCGTCGTCGTGGCGCTGGCGAGGAAGGCGTCATGATCGGCCATCAGCGCGATGACCAGCGGCGCGACATTCTCAGGCAGCTGGTTGGCCAGCGATGCGTCATCGGCGAGATGCACCTTGGCGACGCCGGCAATCTTCGCGGCTTCCTCAGCCACGGCCGCGCAGCCAGACCCGGCGACGAGGAGGTGAACCTCGCCCAGCTTGGCGGCGGCAGTCACGGTGTGGAGGGTCGTGTCCTTGACGCTTAGATTGTCATGCTCGACCAGAACCAGCGTCTTCATGCGGCCACTCCCAGTGCCTTGAGTTTCGCGACCAGCTCATCGACGCTGGCGACCTTGATGCCCGCCTGCCGCTTGGGCGGCTCGGAGACATTGAGAGTCTCGTGGCGCGGGGTCATGTCCACGCCATAATCGGCCGGCGTCTTCTGGGCGAGCGGCTTGGATTTGGCCTTCATGATGTTGGGCAGCGAGGCATAGCGCGGCTCGTTCAGGCGAAGGTCCGTGGTGACGATGGCCGGGAGTTTGAGCGCGACCGTCTCCAGCCCGCCGTCGACCTCGCGGGTGACGTTGACCGTCTCGCCCGACACCTCGACCTTGCTGGCGAAGGTGCCCTGTGCCCAGCCGAGCAGCGCGGCGAGCATCTGGCCGGTCTGGTTGCTGTCGTCATCGATGGCCTGTTTGCCAAGGACGATCAGGCCGGGCTGCTCCTCATCGGCAATCGCCTTGAGCAGCTTGGCGACGGCGAGCGGCTCCGCCACGCCATCATGCACCACCAGGATCGCGCGGTCGGCGCCCATGGCGAGCGCCGTGCGCAGCGTGTCCTGCGCCTTGGCTTCACCGATGGAGATGGCGACGATCTCGGTCGCTACACCCTTTTCCTTCAGGCGGATGGCTTCCTCGACCGCGATCTCGTCGAACGGGTTCATGCTTTGCTTGACGTTGGCGAGGTCAACCCCGCTGCCGTCCGCCTTTACGCGTGGCTTCAAATTATAATCGAGCACCCGCTTCACGGGGACGAGAATTTTCATCGGCGCTCTCCTGCTTGCCGGATGGGTTGATAATTTACGTTCACGTTAACGTCAAATTGGGGAGGGGGCTCGTGCGAACTCGGCCAGCAATCCCTCATAGCGCTCCATTGGCGGGAATGTCGCAAAGCTGTGCGTGGCGCCGGTCTTCACCCAAGGCAGCGCTTCGGATGTGAACGTTTCGATAAACGGTGGTGCGCGCGGTGGATCGTCGAGCATCGTGGTGCGGAGGTTGACGATCTCATCCATGCCCTCGGGACGGGTGAATACCCAGCTCATGCAATGCGGACAAAAATAGTGCCGATTTGCCCCATGGAGTCCGCCAATAACCGGTTCGCCCGAGACGATCTCAAACTGGCCGGAGAGGTAGCAGCTCGTCAGCGAAAAGGCGCTGGACGCCATGCGCTGACACCCCCGGCAGTGACAGGCGGCCGTGAAGAGCGGCGCGCCTGCCACCCGCACACGCAACCGGCCGCACCGGCAACCGCCCTCGGCGGCGATCGATGCGGCTGGTTGTGTGGGCATCAAGCGACCTTCTTCACCTCGGCCACGATCTTCCGCGCGGCGTCACCAAGGTCGTCGGCGGGAACGATGGCGAGGCCCGAAGAGGCGAGGATGTCCTTGCCCTGCTGGACGTTGGTGCCCTCAAGGCGCACGACCAGCGGCACCGAGAGGTTCACTTCCTTCGCCGCCGCGACAATGCCCTCGGCAATGATGTCGCACCGCATGATCCCGCCGAAGATGTTGACGAGAATGCCCTTCACGGCCGGATCGCTGAGGATGATCTTGAACGCTGCCGTCACCTTCTCCTTGGAGGCGCCGCCGCCCACGTCGAGGAAGTTGGCCGGGAACATGCCGTTCAATTTGATGATGTCCATCGTCGCCATGGCGAGGCCGGCGCCATTCACCATGCAGCCGATGTCGCCATCCAGCTTGATGTAGGCGAGGTCGTACTTGCTCGCCTCCAGCTCCATCGGGTCTTCCTCGGTCTCGTCGCGCAGTTCGGCGAGATCCGGGTGGCGGAACATGGCGTTGCCGTCGAAGCCGACCTTGGCGTCCAGCACCTGGATCTTGCCGCCGGCGATGGCGAGAGGGTTGATCTCGATCTGGCTGGCATCGGTGCCGAGGAACGCCTTGTAGAGCGCCGCCGCGACCTTGGCGGCCTGCTTGGCAAGGTCACCTGACAGCTCCAAGGCGGCGGCGACGCGGCGGCCATGGTGGGGCATGAAGCCGGTGGCCGGGTCGATGGTGATGGTGTGGATCTTCTCGGGTGTGGAATGCGCCACTTCCTCGATGTCCATCCCGCCTTCGGTCGAAGCAACGAGGGCGACGCGGCCGCTTGCGCGATCGACCAGCAATGCGAGATAAAATTCCTTCTCGATATCGACGCCGTCGGTCACGTAGAGGCGATTGACCTGCTTGCCGGCCGGCCCGGTCTGCACGGTGACGAGCGTGTTGCCGAGCATGTCTGTGGCGTGCGCGCGCACTTCATCAAGCGTCTTGGCGAGGCGCACGCCGCCTTTGGCGTCAGGCCCCAATTCCTTGAACTTACCCTTGCCGCGTCCGCCGGCGTGGATCTGCGCCTTGACGACGTAGAGTGGCCCGGGGAGCTTCTTCGCTGCCTCGACCGCTTCTTCAACGGTGAGGGCGGCGTGGCCGGCGGGGACCGGGGCGCCGAACTTGGCGAGCAGTTCCTTGGCCTGATATTCGTGAATGTTCATGGGAGACCCGAGCCTTTCGTAGCGTGCGACGTGTTGCGTCGCGCATAGCCGATCACGCCGCGCCGCGGCTTGCAAAGTTGCGAAGTGCCTCAGTCAGCCGGTCAGGGCGCAGGCGACTGCCGCCCGCGTCGTCACCGAAAGAATTTCGGGATCGCCCAGCGCGCGGATGCGATACAGCAACCCCTCATAGGTGGTGTTGCGCAGGTCGATCCGCCCCGCCTTGCTCAGCGAGTTCAGCTTCATGAGCTGGTTGGTGCTCAGGCGATCAACCATGGTCCCGGCCATGCATTGTGCCATCGACGCACTGAGGCCCGCATTCATGAGGCCCGTGCGCAGCCGCGACTCTGGCGAAGCGCAACCGGACATGAAGAGCAGGACGGGGAGGGCGAGCGCCGCGATTTGGAGGGGGCGCCGCGAAGGAACGGATGCTGTCATATGAGCCCTATAAGCGGTGGATGGAGTATACGACCAGCCACGCCGAGGCGGTGTGCCTAGTGCAAGCGCAGAAACGCGCTAGTCTGGCTGAACCGGCCATGTACCGGCCGATAAATCTGGAGAGGAACCTCGCCATGAGTGCAGTCGCTCGTGTCACGGAAGTCATCGCTTCGTCCACTGTCAGCATCGAGGATGCGGTCAAGCAGGGCGTTTCGCGCGCCAGCAAGACGCTGGATAATGTCGAAGGCGTCTGGGTGAAGGACATCAAGGCCACGGTGCGGGATGGCTCGATCACGGAGTGGCGGGTTGTGCTCAAGATTACCTTCGTGCTGACCGACTGAGGCCTCGTCCGGCATCCATTGACGGCAGGGACGGGACGTCGCATCGATGGGGTGCCGCGTGGCACCTCGTGGGAGCGGTCGCGCCCGGCGGAGAGGTGCAGCCATGGATCATCTTTTTTCCCACATCGCGAGCCGCATGGCGACGTGGGCCGGCCAACCCAGCGCTTTCATCCTGGCGATGACGATCGTCCTCGTCTGGCTCCTGAGCGGCCCGCTGTTCGGCTGGTCCGATACCTGGCAACTCGTCATCAATACCGGCACGACCATCGTCACTTTTCTGATGGTGTTCCTCATCCAGAACGCCCAGAACCGCGATGCCAGCGCGATGCAGGTGAAGCTCGACGAGTTGATCCGCGCGGTGGAGGCCGCCCGCAACGATTTCATCGGGATCGAGCACCTCACCGACGCGGAGATCGGCGTCATCCGCGACGTCATGGAGAAGGAGGGCAACGGGAGCGTCGCGAGCACCGCCGCGGAAGCCCGGCTTCAGGGCGCGGATCTGCTCACCCGGTTGATAGAGCGGCGTTAGCGGCGGGGGCGCACCGCTCAGCTCCGCGATATCGCCTGTGGATCGACCGGCCACGGCGCGGCCTTGGCGGGCCGGGAGGGGCTGTCCGGCCCGCCCGGCTGGGCACTCCGCGCGGTGGAAGGTGCCGGGGCGGACGAGCGTGGGGTTTGGCCGCCATCGGCTGCGCGGCGTTTCGCATCCTTGTAGGCGGTCTTGGTCCGGTCGATCAACGGATCGAGCCTGCCATCGTCATAGGCTTTCTTGAGCTTGGTGCCGGCGATGGCGGCAATGGCACCGATAATGAGGGTCCTGAGCATGGCATACTCCTGATTGATGTGGCGTGGGAGAGGTGCGCCTCACTCGCAGCGGATGTTGCCGCGATCGATCTGTCGCCCGGCGAGCGCGCCGCCGGCTGCGCCGATGACGGTCCCGAGCGTCTTGCTGCCATTGGGCGCGATGATGTTGCCGAGCACTCCGCCGGCAAGGCCGCCGACGATGGCGCCGCGCGTGCCGTCCCGCCGCTTGCAGTAATAGCGGCCATCAGCATCCCGGTAGATCGGGTCGTTGTCGCCCAGATAATAGCCACGGTCCGAGGCGTAGCGGGGACTGTCGCCGCCGAGCCCAAGGTCTGAGCAGGCGGTGAGGGGGACGCCGGCAGTGGCGGCGGCGAGGGCGATGGCGAGGGTCTTGCGCATGGCAGTGCCTTTCCGTTGGCGGGCGGGCGAGGGGGCGCACGGGCACCCACCCTTCCCTCGTTCCAACGCCCGGCTCCCTGTGTGGTTCCGCCGGGACGCTGCAGGCAGGGCGACGGGTGCGGCGGGCGCGCCGGGCCCATGTCCCTTGCCTGGTCCTGCCGCCGCGAACCGGGAGTATACGCCTTCCCGCCCCGGCGGCAGGATCAGCTCAGCGTGTAATCCAGCGTGATCTCGGCCTTGAGCAGCTTGGAGATGGGGCAGTTGGCCTTGGCCCCCGCCGCGATCTTGGCAAACTCGTCCGCACCAATGCCGGGCACACTGGCGGTCAACGTCAGATCCGAACGCGTGACGGTGAACCCCTCGCCATCCTGCTCCAGCGTGACGACCGCGTCCGTCTCCAGCCGGCCATCCGTATAGCCGGCCCCGGCGAGCGCGAAGGAGAGCGCCATGGTGAAGCAGCTCGCGTGGGCGGCTGCGATCAGCTCCTCCGGATTGGTGCCGCGCTCGTTCTCGAACCGCGTGTTGAACCCGTAGACATTATCCGACAGGACGCCGGACTGGGTCGAGACATGGCCTTTGCCGGCCTTGCCGAGCCCGTCATAGCGGGCAGATGCGCTGCGTTTTACCATCGTGATCCTCCTGTTAGGCGGGACGATAGGCCTCCGCCGACATTTTCTCCACAACGCATATAGAGCGGGATGGTGACGGGAGAAGGGGCGCGGCTGCGATGATGCGGGAGGCACGGACGCCCGGGGGCCGCCCAGACCGCGCCGCCGACAGGCCCTGCGCGCGCTCATGCCGACCGTGCGCGCGGCCTCCTCCACGCTGCCGCTATCGACCAGCGCCTGAAGAAAGGCGCGCTGGCGCTGCGGCGTCCACCCGTCATGGCGCGGGGCGACGGGGGTCGAGGGCATGGTTGGGGAAGGTGGGGGGGCGGCGGTTTTCGACGTAGGAAAACTACTCCGCCGCCACACTCTCCGCCTTCGCGCTGCTCTTCTTCCCCAGTAACGGCGCGAGATAGTGCCCCGTATAGCTGCGCGGTTCCTTCACCACTTGCTCTGGCGTGCCGACCGCGACGATCTCGCCGCCCTTGATGCCGCCTTCCGGCCCCAGGTCGATGATGTGATCGGCGGTCTTGATGACGTCGAGATTATGCTCGATCACCACGACGCTGTTGCCGTGCTCGACCAGCGCGTGGAGCACTTCCAGCAACTTGCGGACGTCCTCGAAATGCAGGCCGGTGGTCGGTTCGTCGAGAATATAGAGCGTGTTGCCGGTGGCTCTCCGGCTTAGCTCCTTGGCCAGCTTGACGCGCTGCGCCTCGCCGCCCGAGAGGGTGGTCGCCTGCTGGCCGACCTTGACGTAGCCGAGCCCGACCTCCGCCAGCATCGCCATCTTATCGCGGATCGGCGGCACGGCCTTGAAGAACTCGACGGCGTCTTCCACCGTCATGTCCAGCACGTCGGCGATGCTGTGGCCCTTGAACCTCACCTCCAGCGTCTCGCGATTGTAGCGCTTGCCGCCGCATTCCTCGCAGGTGACGTAGACGTCCGGCAGGAAGTGCATCTCGATCTTGATGACGCCGTCGCCCTGGCACGCCTCGCAGCGGCCGCCCTTGACGTTGAACGAGAAGCGGCCGGGCTTGTAACCGCGCGCCTGCGATTCCGGCAGGCCGGCGAACCAGTCGCGGATGTTGGTGAAGGCGCCGGTGTAGGTCGCCGGGTTGGAGCGCGGGGTGCGGCCGATCGGCGACTGGTCGATGTCGATCACCTTGTCGAGATGTTGCAGCCCCTCGATCTTGTCGTGCGCGCCGGCGACGATGCGGGCCCCGTTGAGCGCGCGGGCGGCAGCGGCATAGAGCGTGTCGATGGTGAGGCTCGACTTGCCCGAGCCGGAGACGCCGGTGATGCAGGTGAAGGTGCCGAGCGGGATCGACGCGGTGACACCCTTCAAATTGTTGGCGCGGGCATTGCGCAGGGTGAGCGCCTTGCCATTGCCCTTGCGGCGGCGCGCGGGCACCGCGATCTCGCGCGTGCCGTTGAGATAATCGGCGGTCAGCGAGCCGGGCGTCGCGATGATCTCGGCCAGCGTACCCTGCGCGACGATGCGGCCGCCATGCACGCCGGCGCCCGGCCCCATGTCGACGATATGATCGGCGGCGCGGATCGCATCCTCATCATGCTCGACGACGATGACGGTGTTGCCGAGATCGCGCAGGCGCTTGAGGGTGACGAGCAGCATGTCGTTATCGCGCTGGTGCAGGCCGATGCTCGGCTCGTCCAGCACGTAGAGCACCCCGGAGAGGCCGGAGCCGATCTGGGACGCGAGGCGGATGCGCTGGCTCTCGCCACCTGAGAGGGTGCCGCTGGTGCGGTCCAGATTGAGATAGTCGAGCCCGACATTGTTGAGGAAGCCGAGCCGCTCGATAATCTCCTTGAGGATGGCCTTGGCGATCTGGTTCTGCTGATCGGTGAGCTGGGCGGGCAGCGCGGAGAACCATTCCAGCGCCGCGACGACGGACATGCGGGTGGGCGTGGCGATGTCATCCCCGGCGACCTTGACCGCTAGCGCCTCCGGCTTGAGGCGCGCGCCGCCGCAGGTCTCGCAGGGCTGGGCGGTCTGATATTTGCCTAGCTCCTCGCGCATCCACGCGCTGTCCGTCTGCAACATGCGGCGGTTGAGGTTGCCGATGACGCCCTCGAAGGCCTTCTTGACCTCATAGCTCTTGCGGCCATCCTGGAAGGTGAGGGTGACCGGCTTGCCGCCGGTGCCGTGCAGGATGATGAGGCGCACCTCGCCGGGCAGATCCTGCCAGGGCGTCTCCAGGCTGAAGCCGAACTCCCGGCCGAGGCTGGCCAGCACCTGCATGTAATAGGGACTGGGCGGGTTGGATTTGGCCCACGGAACGATGGCGCCCTTCTTGAGGCTCAGCGCCTCATTGGGGACGACCAGCTGTTCGTCGAACAGCAGTTTCTCGCCGAGACCATCGCAGGCCGGGCAGGCGCCTTGCGGGGCGTTGAACGAGAAAAGTCGCGGCTCGATCTCGGGAATGGTGAAGCCGGAGACCGGGCAAGCAAACTTCTCTGAGAAGATGATGCGGTTGGCGGGGATGCCGGCATTCTTCATCGCGCCGGCCGCCTGCGCCTCATCCTCGCGGCCGGGCACGGTGCCGTCCGCCAGATCGACATAGGCGAGGCCGTCGGCCAGCTTGAGCGCGGTCTCGAAGCTCTCCGCGAGGCGCTGGGCCATGTCCGGGCGGACGACGACGCGGTCCACCACCACCTCGATGTCGTGCTTGTACTTCTTGTCGAGCGCGGGGGCGTCCTCGATCGGGTAGAATTCGCCGTCGATGCGGACGCGGGTGAAGCCGAGGCGCTGCCACTCGGCCAGTTCCTTGCGATATTCGCCCTTGCGGCCGCGCACCACCGGCGCGAGCAGATAGGCGCGCGTGCCCTCCGGAAGCGCCAGCACGCGGTCGACCATCTGGCTCACCGTCTGCGCGCTGATCGGAAGACCCGTGGCGGGCGAGTAGGGGATGCCAACGCGCGCCCAGAGCAGGCGCATATAATCGTAGATCTCGGTGACGGTCGCCACGGTGGAGCGCGGATTGCGGCTGGTCGTCTTCTGCTCGATCGAGATGGCCGGCGAGAGCCCGTCGATATGCTCGACATTCGGCTTCTGCATCATCTCCAGGAACTGGCGGGCGTAGGCGGAGAGGGACTCGACATAGCGCCGCTGGCCTTCGGCATAGATGGTATCGAAGGCGAGGCTGGACTTGCCCGAGCCGGAGAGGCCGGTGATGACGATGAGCCTGTCGCGCGGCAGGTCGACGTCGATGCCCTTGAGATTGTGCTCGCGCGCGCCGCGCACGGATAGGGTGGTGAGACTCATGCGCCGCGTTCTATCTCTGTTCTTGGGGGGAATCCAGAGTGCAACATAAGAACGCGCGGGGCGGGATGCGAGAGGGGGGCGGCGCTAAGAACGGGGCCATGAGAGGGGCGGGAGCCGTCGCGCGTTATGTGCTGCAGCGAACCATCGCTGAAATGAACGAGCCATTGGCGGCCAGGTCCGCCAGGCGGCTGTTTGGCGGCGGCTCAATCCGGCTGATCCCGCATGCAGGATGCGCATGAAGAGCAAGAGGGAGGCGCTGGACGCAGCCTGATCCCCTGCCCATCAGTGCAGCCAGCCGTTCGGAAGGAGGGGCAGCGCAAAGCTGCGGTGGCCTATGCCGATCTATCACCGCTATGTGCCCGCACTTCACAGAGCCTTGTAGAAGCGGATTTTCACGGCAGGCTCGCCGTTAGGTCCTTTCGCGCCTTCCAGCGTGCCGATGAACGCCGTTTGACCGAGCCACTCATATTTGCCGAGCGGCGCTTCGAAGCGCGGCGACGTGCGGATGGGGCGGGGCGACTCTCCGGGCTTGGGTGTGCATAACGCGCCGTCGTTGACGACGTTGATGACGACGCCGTCATCCGTTTTGAGCATATAATCGGCATGGACGTCGATGCACCCATCAGCGCGGGCAAGTTGCCAGTCCCAGCCACCCGGGACGATTGTGCCACGGAGACCCGATCCAGCGAAGGTCCCGCCGGTAATCGGAATGATTGTCCTGCTGCCATAGGGCGTTTTTCCCAGCGCCACGGCGGGCCCCAGTGTCACGAGCTCCTCGAACACAAATTCCAGGCTGGGCGGGGCTGTTTCCTGCGCGCTTGCGGGCGATGCAAGGGTACACAGTCCAAGTCCCAGTAGTGCGCTCGATATTTGCTTCGGCCCAAGCATAAATCCTCCCCCGATTGTGCTGTTGATCAGTCTCTCCTGTCATCTGATTAGTATCCCGGACCTGCGTCGCCTGGCTACCGGTTTGCGTAGGGATGGCTCCTGGCGCCAGCTTTGTCCCAATCTTCCACCAGAAAGGTCCCCTCGTTTCGCTGTGTTTCCTTGACTCCTGCGGCGAAGCTCTGCATTATACCTATCGTGATAGGAGACTGCCCATGACCGTTACCGCAACCCCCATTACGCCGCGCTTTGGGGCTGAAATTTCCGGGGTGGACATCAGCAAGCCGCTGGATGCCGAGACGATCCGGGCGCTGGTTGCCGCGCAGGATAAATGGGGCGTTACCGTTTACCGCAACACCGGGCTGGACGATGAGAGCCAGATCGCCTTCGCGCGCAATTTCGGCCATTTGGAAAGCCTGCCGCCGCGCGACGGGCGGCCGCGCCTCTATCTGTTCAACGCCGGCAATCTCGACGCCAATGGCGAGATCAACTGGAGCCCGCAGGCGACCACTTATCGCAAGGGTGACCAGATCTGGCATACCGACAGCAGCTTCATGGATCTGCGGACCTCCTATTCGATGCTGCGCGCGGTGGAGGTGCCTCCCTCTGGCGGGCCGACCTGGTTCGCGGATGCGCGCTCGGCCTATGACGACTTGCCGCAGGAGGTGAAGGACAAAATCGAAAATCTCGAGTGCGAGCACAGCCTGTGGTGGTCGCGCAAGCAGGGCGGCGCGGACATCACCCGCGAGCAGATCGAGGAGCGGCACCGGCCGGTCCATAAGCTGGTGCATGTCCATAAGGGCTCGGGGCGCAAGATGATCTACGCCGGTGCGCACTGCTACCGCGTGGTCGGTTGGAGCTGGGAGGAAAGCCGCGAGCTGATCGATTATCTCAACAGCTTCGCCACGCAGGATAAATATACCATCTCTGTCGACTATGCGGTCGGCGACATGGTGATCTGGGATAATCTCGCCGTGTTCCACAAGGGCGGAGAGTTTAACTGGAACGAACGCCGCGACATGCGCCGCGCCACCGTGCGCGAGGCACCGGCGCCGGATGTGGACGATGATCCGTTCGGCGAGCTGTTCAAGCAAGCACCTGCAATCAAGCCGGTCGAAGCCGCCTGATCGCGGAGCGCGCCGCGTCGTCGGCGCCCGGGCGTCCGCGCCCTCACCGGCCATCTCGGTGCGGCTTTGCCGGACCGTGGTGGCCGGTTTGCGTGTAAGCATCGTGCAGAAGGCCGGCGGCGGCATGGTCCGGCTTTTCCCGGAACCGACGTGGCTCCTCCGACGTTGTGCGGGCACGATGATCACGAGAGGAGCCGGTGCGATGGGCGACAAACCGAAGGTGCAAGGCGAAGGCGATTACAAGTCGGCGCGCGCCTATGACGCAGAAGCCACCAAGCACGCCAAGGACAAGGCGGCGGTCCATAAGGAAGCCGAGGTGGCCAAGCGCGCCCTCGCCGGCGGCGAAGCGGAGGACCTGGCGGCCGCCGAGCGTAAAGGGCGGTCGCACGCCAAGCACTGACGGCGGTCGAGGACCTGGCGGTGGCTTGCCGGTGGGACGGCCGGGCATTGGTGCGCCGCCTATGCGTTTCCAGCTTGCGGGCGTGCGGGCATAAGCTATCTTGCGGGCGACCCGACGCGGCGCCTCGGAGCGAGGGTGTCATCCAATATGCTGCTTTGCAGCATGAGGCGGCCTGCTTCTGAAATTTGGCACATCACCTGAAAACTGTGACTTTTCTGATTCGGCCTTTCCCATATCGGGGCAGAGCCGGCTAGATTGCCGTTGCGACGCACCAGGAAATCTGATTCCATATGAATGTGACGCAACGGACGCTTAACCCCCCGCTAACCTCGCGAGGCGCACGATCCGATCGGCACATGAGATGGAGGCAGTTATGGGTCAGCAAGCCAGCCCGAACGACGGCGTCATCACCCTTGCGGAACTGCGGGAGTTCGCGTCTTTTCCGGCCTCGACGCAGCGCTATATCCGCCGGTCGCTGGATGTCGCCTTCCATCGCGGCACGCCAATGGAAACATGGAGCCGCGACGTCGTCGAGGAAGCAAGCATCCGCGCGCAGACCCGTCTCTACGCCCGCCTCGACGAACTGAAGATGCTGGTGCCCGACGATAGCGGGCTGGATCAGGTCGAGCCGTTCATGGCGCCGCTGGTCACGCTCTCCGCTTTCGACCTCAGCCAGAACCGACTGGACGGCTTCCAAGCCTATCGCTTCCTCTACGAACGGCTGATCGGGGCCAGCGCGCGGCCGTGGCTGCCGGGCGCCTTCTGCGCTGCCGCCAGCCTTCCGCACATCCACCCGGCACGCCGCCGCGCCTTGCTCCAGTCGATCAGCGAGGCCGCAGCCACCGCCGCCGGCTGGTCCAGCCGCGAGCCGACCTTTTACCCGGAATGGGTGGAAAAGGTGGATGTCGACAAGGCGCCGCACTAGGCGGTCTCGCGGGCAGCGAACAACGCGTTTTCCCGCTCGTCCGATGCTTACGCGCCGGAAGGAAGCTGATCCGCCGGGTCGGGTCAGAGGAGGATGGGGTCTTTGCCTTCCGGCCCAGGGCGGCGCGACGCATCTGCTGCCGGCCCCTCCGGGCAGGCTTTACCACCCATCAATCTGTCCGCGATAGAGCGCGGGCTATGGGGACCTTGGCATAGTGCGGCAGTGACGACAGGCGTGAGTATCGTGCGCGCGGGAGCGCCCGCGCGCGTGCCGTTGGCGACCGCCGGCGCGATTGGCTGGCCGGCATGGCTTGTTGCGCTGGTGCTGCATCTGGCGCCGGGCATCGCGGTAGCGGGCGGCTGGTTCGCCCTCCGGGCGGATGAATTGCTGCCCTTCTATGGCATTTGCGCGTTGCTGGTGGGCAGTGGCTGGTGGTTGCGATCGCGCGGGCGTCAGCGGGCTTCGGACATCCTTGAGATGAGCGGGCTCTTCTATTTGGCGGCGGCGGGCACGGCATTGACCTGCACCGTTTCGACGGCGTTGGCACTGCCCTATGCCGATGCGCACCTCGCGGCTGCGGACAGGGCGCTGGGCTTCGACTGGCCGGCGATGTTTCAGCTCTTCCACGCCAGCCCACGCGCCGCGCATCTGCTGGCGCGCGCCTATGAAATCCTCCTCTGGGCGCCGCAAATGCTGATCGTGCTGCTGATCGCTGGCCGCCTACCCCTGCGGGCCTGGCGGTTCCTGACCGGCTGGCTGATCGGCTTGCTGCTGACTGCCATCGTCTATCCCTTCTTTCCGGCGATCGCGGCATTCCACCATTATGGTCTCGGCCCGGAAATGATGACCGGGACGACTGCGCAAGTCTCCTGGAATCTGCCGCAGATCATGGAGGATTTGCGGACGGGGATCACTCGCTCCCTGGGGGCTGCCCAGCTCACAGGAGTCGTTACCATGCCCAGTTTCCACGCTGCCGGCGCGATCATGCTGATCCATGGCTATGCGGCGCTGCGCTGGCTGCGCTGGCCGGCGGTGCTGATCGGCGGGACGATCTTTGTCTCGGCCGTGCCGGTGGGCGGCCATTATCTCGTCGATATCATCGCGGGGCTGGGTCTGGCGCTGATCGCGATTGTGGCGGCCGACCGAATATTGGCCCGGCTTGAGCCGGCGCCCTCAAGCGGCTGAGCCCAGCACAGCGCCCTTACTCCGCCGCGAGCAAATCCTCCGCGCCTTGCAGATCGACAGAGACCAGGCGGCTGACGCCCTGCTCGACCATGGTGACGCCGAACAGGCGATGCATGCGGCTCATCGTCACGGCGTTGTGGGTGACGATGAGGTAGCGGGTGCGGGTGTCCTTAACCATGCGCTCCAGCAGGTCGCAAAAGCGCTCGACATTGGCGTCGTCGAGCGGGGCGTCGACCTCGTCCAGCACGCAGATCGGCGCCGGGTTGGTGAGGAACAGGCCGAAGATCAGCGCGGTGGCGGTGAGCGCCTGCTCGCCACCGGAAAGCAGGGTGAGCGTGGTGAGGCGCTTGCCGGGCGGCTGGGCCATGATCTCAAGGCCCGCCTCCAGCGGATCGTCGTTCTCGATCAGTTCGAGATGGGCGTGGCCGCCCTCGAACAGCGTGGTGAAGAGGCGCTGGAAATGCTCGTTGACTGCCTCGAAGGCGGCGAGCAGCCGCGCGCGGCCCTCGCGGTTCAAATGGCCGATCGAGCCGCGCAGCTGGTTGATCGCCTGCGTGAGTTCCTCGCTCTCGGCGCGGCTGCGGGCTTGCGTTTCCTCCAGCTCGGCCAACTCGGTCGCGGCGACGAGATTGACCGGGCCGAGCCGCTCGCGGTCCAGCACCAGCTTGTCGTGATGCGCTTGCTCGTCCTGCGCGGCGCCAACCTCCTCGCTGGCGAAGCCGAGCTTGCCCGGCAGCACCGGCGGCGGGCAGGAGAAGCGCTCGCCGCAAAGCTGGCCGATCTCCTTGCGACGGGCGACGGCATGGTCGGCGCGGGCGAGCGCACCGGCGCGGGCCTCGCGCGCGGATGACAGCGCCTCGTTGGCGGCGACGAGGGTTCGTTCGGCGGCGGTGAGCGTGGCTTGCGCCGTGGCCTCCTCGGCCTGGGCCTGCTCGGCGCGGGCGGTCCCTTGCTGGGCCGCCTGGGCGAGGGTGTCGATCTTGGCGGCGAGGGCGTCCGGCCTGTCGCGCAGCATGGCGAGGTCGGCGGAGAGCGCCTCGGCGCGCTCCTTCATCTCGGCGATACGGCGGGCAGCATCGCCAGCGCGGGCGCGCCAGCCGGCGACTTCGGCGCGGATGCCTTTGACGCGGTCCTCGTCCACCGCCAGCGCACGCTCGGCCATGGCCTGTTCGGTCTGGATGCGGCCGATGGCGGCGCGGCATTCGTCGGACACGGTCTTGAAACGCTCGACCTCGGCGGCGGTGTCCGCGCCCTGCGGCAGGGCGTCGTGGGCGGCCTGCGCGCTCGCCATCTCCTGTTCGGCGGTCGCGCGATCGGCGGCGGCGAGGCCGGCGCTCCGGTCGAGATCGGCGCGGCGGCCGGCGATGCGCTCGAGATTGGCGGCGACCTCTGCCAGCGTGCGCTCGGCGGTGCGAAGCGCCTCGTCGGCGGCGGTGGCGTCGGCTCGGGCAGAGCGGTCCTCGGCATTGGCATCAGCGAGCGCAGCCTCGGCGGTGGCCAGCGCACCCTCCGCCCGCTCGACAGCGGCGATGACGGTGGGGCGCTCAGCTGCGATGGCTTGCAGGCGGTTGAGGCGGATGAGGCGTTCGGCGGCCGCCGCGCCGCCCTCGATGACAATGAACCCGTCCCAGCGACGCATCCGGCCGTCGAGGGTGACGAAGCGCTGGCCGACAGCAAGCGGCTGGCCGGCATCCTCCGCCGCGACGGCGATCTGGGCGAGGCGGCGCGCCAGCGCCGCCGGCGCCTGCACCTTGGCGGCGAGGGACGCGCAACCGTCCGGCAGCGGTGGATCGGTCGGGAGAGTGTCGGCACCGCCCCAGCGCGCGCCGCCGTTTTCGCCGATGCCGGCCTGGAGATCGTCTCCCAATGCAGCAGCCAGCGCGCGCTCATAGCCCGGCTGGACCCGTAGCGCGTCGATGGCGCGCTGGGCGCCGTCCGGCCGCTCGACCGCCTTGGCAAGCGCGCGGGCCTCGCTCTCCAGCGCGGCGGCGGTAGCGCGGGCAGTGGCGAGCGCGCGCTGCTGTGCGGCAACGGCCTCGGTCTGCGTCTCACGCGCCTGCTGGGCGGCAGCGATGCGCGTCTCGGCCGCGCCGCGAGCATCCAGCGCCTCGGTGCGGGCGATCTCGGCGGCCGCCTGCCGCTCCGCGAGCGGCGCGGAATCGGGCAGCGCGGCGAGGGCGGCGGCGATCCGCTCTACCTCGGACGTGGCGCGGGCCAGCTTCTGGCGTGCGCTGGCGAGCGCGGCATCGGCGACACGGCGCTCGGCCTGCTCGCCGGCGAGGCGGGCCATGGCCTGCGCCAGCGCGACCTCGCTGTCACGGCTGGCTCGCTCGGCTTCGGCAAGGCGGGTGCCATAGCCGGGCAGACTGGTCTTCGCCTCCTTGATGCGGGCGGTGAGGGCGGCTTCCTCCGCCTGCAACCGCTCGATGGCATTCGCGGCGTCGACGGCTAGCGCCCCTTCGCGCGCCTGATCTTCGGCCATGCGGTCGAGTTGGCTCTCCAGCTCGGCGATACGGCGGATGTGGCTGTCCCGCTCGGCGGTGAGGCGTTCGAGGTTGAAGCGCGCTTCGGCAGCAGCCTCGCGGGCGCTGGTCGCGGCGGTGCGGGCGATGGCGAGCTGTTCGATCGCCTGTTGGTTGATCGCGGCGGCGCCGAGCTGCGCCTCCTGCGCGGCGCGCACGCTGGCTTCGGCGGCTTCGGCCTCCTGTGCGGCTCGGTCGGCGGCGCTAGCGGCCTCGCGATAGCGAGCGAACAGCGCGCGCCCTTCGGCCAGCACGATCTTCTCGCTGAGATCCGTGTAGCGCTCGGCGGCACGGGCCTGCCGGCGCAGAGCCGCGGCGCGCGTGTCCATCTCCGTGAGGATATCGTCGAGCCGAGCGAGATTGGCGGCGCTGGCGCGCAGTTTCTGCTCGGCATCCTTGCGACGCACGTGGAGCCCGGCGATGCCCGCCGCTTCCTCTAGCATGGCGCGGCGCTCGGTGGGCTTGGCGGCGATGACGGCGGCAATCTTGCCCTGACTGACGAGCGCCGGGCTGTGCGGCCCTGTGGCGGCATCCGCAAAGACGAGGGCGATGTCCTTGGCGCGCACGTCGCGGCCGTTGGCACGGTAGGCGCTGCCTGCACCGCGTTCGATGCGGCGGACGACCTCCATTTCACCATCCGCGCCAAGCTCAATCGCAGGGATGGGCGTGCCCGGCGGCTGCACGGCGAGCAGGCTTACTTCCGCGAAGTCGCGTGCCGGGCGGGAGGCGGTGCCGGCGAAGATCACGTCATCCATGCCCCCGCCGCGCATCGACTTGGGGCTGGATTCACCCATCACCCAGCGGATGGCTTCAAGCAGGTTGGATTTACCGCAGCCATTGGGACCGACGATGCCGGTGAGCCCCGGCTCGATGCGGAGTTCGGTCGGCTCAACGAAGCTCTTGAAGCCTGTGAGCTTGAGGCGACGGATCTCCATGGCTCAGCCGTGCCCGGGGGTCAGGCGAGGGCGCCTGCCCCGTGCTCGGACGATCGGCCCCCCCGCGGCCAATCAGGCCCCGGCATCCTTGAGGCGCGCGGCCAGCGCGTCCCAGGTCGCGACATTGTCCAGCCGCGTGCCGTTCATGATGATGGTCGGCGTGCCGGTGATCTCAAATTGCTTGCTGTCGCGCTCGACGGCCGCCGCCAGCGTCTCGGGCGCCTTGGGATCGGCAAGGCAGGCGCGGACCTTGTCTTCCGGCAGGCCGCGCTCCTTGGCATAGTCGATCAGCCCGGCCAGCTCGGCCAGCTTGACGAAGCGCTCGCTTGGCCCGGCGCTGAGCGCGGCCTGATAGGCGCCCTCGCCACCGGCCTGGACCTTCTTGATCATATCCTCCTGATTGAGGAAAAATTGCAGGCTGAGCGGGAAGAAGGACTCCGGCCCACCGCAGCGCACGACGAGCGCGACCGCCATGTCCAGCGGATCGCGGATGAAGTTGCGATACTCGAAGCTGACCTTGCCGCTGTTGACATGGTCGCGTTCCAGCGGCTCGTGCGCCTGCTCGGTGAAGTCACGGCAGTGCGGGCAAGTGTAGGAGCCGAATTCGATGACCTTGATCGGCGCATCCGGGTTGCCCATGCGGAAGCCGCCTTCAGGCGTCGCTTCGAGCACCTGCGCCCAGGTCTTGCCGGCCGGTGCGGCCTTGCCCTCGACCACGGCACCGGAGCCGGCAGCGCCGTTGGCGGCATCCTGCTTGCCACAGGCGGTGAGCGCCAGCAGCGCGAGAGCGAGCGAAGCATATGCGATTGGTTTCATTTTGTGGCGGCCCTCATGGCAATGCGGCGGAATGGTGATCTGGCCGATGGTTTAGGCTGCGCGCGCGGCCTCTGCAATGGCTCTGATGACGCCGCGCGGCTTACCTGGCGGGGGGCAGCAGCGGCTTGAGGCGGGCCCAGTCATGCACCTCCGTCAGCGGCTTGCCATCGAGGATGAAGAAGGGCGTGCCGTTGAAGCCCTTATTGTCCCAGGCGCCAGCGGTAAGGTTCAGCACCTGCGACAACGCATGCTGGTCCGCCAGGCACTTACGCTGCGCGGCGGGGGTGAGGCCGTGCTTGGCGAGCAGCGCGATCAGGCCGGTCTTGTCGGCGATATCGGCGATCTGCTCGGCGCGGTCGCGCTGCGGTTTGCCTTCCTGCGCGCGGGCATAGGCATCCGCCCGTTTGACCCACGCATCGTGATTGGCGAACAGCGCCTCGTGATTGGCGAGGAAGTGCGCCGCTCCGCCGCAGCGGGCGAGGATGGCGGCACTTAGATCGAACGGATCTCGCACGAAGTTACGGAACTCAATGCTGAGCGTGCCTTGCCTGATCCCGCTCGCCTTGAGCGGCCCGGTCGCTTCCGCTGCGAAATGTGCGCAGTGTGGGCAGGTGTAGCTCAGATATTCGACCAGCTTGGTCTTGGCTGCCGGGTTGCCGAGAATGAACGCGCCGTTCGAGCCGAGCGTGACCGTCTTGCTCCAGTCGCGGCCGGACTGGGCGGGGGCCGCCGTGGCGAAAGCGACGAGAATGAGGGCGGCAAGACAGGAAAGGAGGCGACGCAGCATTTTATCGGTCTTTCGTCAGGGGCGCGTTGGAACCATCGGCGCTAGCTGATTTTGGGCAGTGGCGGCGGATTGGCGAGACCGCGTGCCAGGGATTCGAGCACGGCGCGCAGTTCCGGATCGCTCACCTCGCGCAGACCCTCGCCCAGTTCCTGGGGGATGGGGCGCAGCATGGCGGGCGGCGGGCGGCGCTCGGGCTCGGTCGGCGTCACCACGCCCTGCTTGAGCGCGACGCGTGCAATCGCCTCATAGCCGAAGAAGCGGTTCACCCGTTCGATGATTTCCGGGACAATGTGCTGCACCATGGGCGCATGGCCGCTGGCGACGGTGAGGTGCAGCGTGCCGCCCGCGCGGCGCCCGGCGGGGAAGCGGATCGACTCGGGTGCGGTCAGCGTGGCGTAGCGCTGGCCGACAATCTCCGCCCAGCGCGTGACGATGCTCGACTGGATGAAGCCGAACTTGCGGAAGGCGGCGCGGCCGATGTCCGGCATCAGGTCCGCGAGTACGCGCGCCGGGCCGCCGCGCGGCCGCTCGCGGACCACGGCGGGGGCCGTGGCGGACGTGCGCTTCGTGCGGCGCGGCTTGCTTTCCACGGGTTCTGTCATGCGCCGGTCCATGCCATAGGCAGGCCATGCCCGTCGATGGATTAATCATGCAGGCGCAGGATGCGGGAGTCCCGGTGGACGCGATAGCGCCCGCCTTGCTCGCCCATTATCGCCGCCACGCCCGCCGCCTGCCGTGGCGCAGTCCGCCCGGAACGCCGTCGCCTGAGCCTTACCACGTGTGGCTATCCGAGATCATGCTGCAACAGACCACGGTGGCGGCGGTGGCCCCCTATTATGAGCGCTTCCTGGCACGCTGGCCGACGGTGGAGGCGCTCGCGGCGGCGGATGACGCGGCGTTGATGGCCGCCTGGGCGGGGCTGGGCTATTATGCGCGGGCGCGCAACCTGCTGGCTTGTGCGCGGTTCGTCGCGGGCGAGCTGGGCGGGCGCTTCCCGGACGACGAGGGGCGGCTGCGCGCGCTGCCGGGAATTGGCGCCTATACCGCCGCCGCCATCGCCGCCATCGCCTTTGGCCGGCGCGCGGTGGTCGTCGATGGCAATGTCGAGCGGGTGGTGAGTCGCCTGTTCGCGGTGGAGACACCGCTGCCCGCCGCAAAGCCAATGCTGCGCGCGCTGACCGACAGCATCACGCCGGCTTCGGACGCCGGCGATTTCGCGCAGGCGATGATGGATCTCGGCGCCACCATCTGCACGTCGGCGCGGCCGGGTTGCCTCGCCTGCCCGCTGCGGGGCGTTTGCGCGGCGCGGGCAGCGGGCGCCCCTGAGCGCTTCCCGGTCAAGGCGCCGAAGAAGGCGCGACCGACGCGCGCCGGCACCGCCTGGTGGGTGGAAGCGGACGGCGCGGTGTGGCTCGTCACGCGGCCGGAGCGCGGCCTGCTCGGCGGCATGCTGGGGGTGCCGACCAGCGATTGGGTGGAGCGCGGCCCGGCGGACACGCCTGTTCCGCCCTTGCCCGGCGACTGGCGGAGCGTGGTGGGCACGGTGCGGCATGTATTCACCCATTTTGCGCTTGAACTCCGTGTCGAGCGGCTACAGTTGGCGGATCCGCCGGCCGGTGCGCGCCTTGCCAGCGCGCTGGGCGATGGCCAATGGTGGCCGCTGGACCAGCTCGACGAGGCCGGATTGCCGACCTTGTTCGCGCGCGTGGCGCGGGCGGTGCGGGAGGAGAGCGCGACCGGATGAACGACGAGAGCAGCCTGAAGCGAGAGACCATCACCTTCACTGGCGGGACGCTCGACCGCGCCGACCAGCTCCGCGTCCACCCAGACCGGCTGGCAATCGCCTGGGCGGACCCGCGCGCCCGGATCGTGCTGCTCGACGGGCTCGACCCGCTGCCGACCGACGAGGGGCTGCTCGCCACCGGGCCGGTCGCTGCGGATGCCGTGCTGGCCGACCATGCGCTGCTCGGGCTGCGTGCGGACGGGACGCCGCTGTTCATCTCGCTGAAAGTGGAGAAGAAGGACGAGCCGCCGAGCAACCCGCCCAAGGTCTGGGAGATCGTGCCGCTGCTGAGCCATGAGGAGGCGGCACTTTACGGCGGCGCGCGCAGTCTCGTCGACTGGCACGACCGACACCCGTTCTGCGCGCGCTGCGGTGCGGCGACCTACCCGGCCAAAGCCGGCTGGGCGCGCCAGTGCGGCACCTGCAATGCCGAGCATTTCCCGCGCACCGACCCGGTCGTCATCATGCTCGCCGAATATGAGGACAAGGTGCTGATCGGCCGGGGCATCCGCTTCCCACCGGGGCGCTTCTCGGCGCTCGCCGGCTTCGTCGAGCCGGGCGAGACGTTCGAGGAGGCGGTGCGGCGCGAGCTGTGGGAGGAGACCGGCATCCGGGTCGGCCGCGTCGATTATCTGATGAGCCAGCCCTGGCCCTTTCCCTCGCAACTCATGATCGCCTGCATGGCGCAGGCGCTGGGCGACGAACTGACGCTGGACGTGGAGGAAGTGCCCGAGGCGATGTGGGTGACGCGTGACGAGGTGCGCGCGGCACTCGCCGGCGAGGAGGGCGCGCGGTTCATCGGGCCGACGCCGGTCGCTGTAGCGCACCATATGCTGCGGCATTGGCTGGAGACGTGAAGGATGCGGGAGCGGTTGGATCATGCTCCTTCGCAAGTGGAGCGCTTGCGCCAAAGCTTGCGCAACGGAAGCGCCGTTCGCCCCGAGTCCGTCGAACATTATTCGCCCGGCGCGCCATCTCAGAACTGATGGTTTTCGGTTTTCAAAGGTCTCGGCACGGGAACATGGAGGGCCGGTGCGGCTCTCCTGTTTGAGGGCTGCTCGCTGGCAGCGCCCGCGCTATCGCCTGAGTGACGGGGCGGCTGGTGTCCCCTCCCGGCCCTATCCAATGACCGGAGCGGCAACCCTTCCCATCGAGCGCGCGCATTGCGTCGACTCGGGGCAATGGCTAAAGCGCCCCGTCTGACCCTTGGACTGCCGGATTCCCTGACCATGCTCAGCCTTCATGACGCTCTCGACCGGGCCCAGTCGCTCGTCTCCGCCGCACGGCGGGCTGGCGCGGATGCGGCCGACGCCGTCTATGGCTGCGATGCCTCCGCCGGGGTGAGCGTGCGGCTGGGCGAGCTGGAGGATGTCGAGCGCTCCGAGTCGGAGCATGTCGGACTGCGCGTGTTCGTGGGAAAGCGCTCGGCCAGCGTTTCCTCGTCCGATCTCGCGCCGGCGACGCTGGCGACGCTGGTGGACCGCGCGCTCGCCATGGCCAAGGAAGCGCCCGAGGACGCCTATGCCGGCCTCGCGCCCGAGGAACGGCTGATGCGCAGGAAGCTGCCCGCGCTGGACATAGAGGATGATGAGGAGCCCGATCCGGCCGAGCTGCGCGAGCGTGCGCTGGCGGTCGAGGAGGCGGCGCGCGGCGTCCCCGGCGTCACTAACAGCGAAGGCGGCGGTGCCAGCTTCGGTCGCGCGCAGATGGCGCTTGCGACCAGCCATGGCTTCGCGGGGGCCTATGCCGGCACCCATCACAGCATCTGGGCGAGCGTGATCGCGGGCGAGGGCGCAAACATGCAGCGCGACTATGCCAGCCATAATGTGCGCCACCTTGCCGACCTGGAGACGGCGGACGCGGTGGGCGTGCGCGCCGGCACCCGCGCCGTGGCCCGGCTCAACCCGAGCCGCATCGCCAGCGGCACCATGTCGGTCATCTTCGATCCGCGCGTGAGCAACAGCCTGATCGGCCATCTGCTCGGCGCGATCACCGGCCCGGCGATCACCCGCAAGGCAAGCTTCCTGCTGGACCGCAAGGGTGAGCGCATCCTGCCCGAGGGGCTTCACATTGTCGATGATCCCCACCGGCCGCGTGGCCTGCGCTCGCGCCCGTTCGACGGCGAGGGGCTGCCGACCGCGAAGAAGCGGCTGGTCGATGACGGCGTGCTGACCGACTGGCTGCTCGACAGCGCCTCGGCCCGCCAGCTCGGCCTTGCGCCGACCGGCCATGCCACGCGCGGCGGTGGCGGGGCGCCCGGCGCGGGGGCGAGCAACGTGCATCTGGAAGGTGGCAGCGCGACCCCGCGCGAGTTGATGATGGACGTGATGCGCGGACTCTACGTGACCGAACTGATCGGCCACGGCGTCAATCCGGTGACGGGCGACTACAGCCGTGGCGCGTCCGGCTATCTCATCGAAAACGGCAAGGTGACGGAGGCGGTGGCGGAAATCACCATCGCCGGCAACCTGCGCGACATGTTTGCACGCATGGTCGCGGCCGACGATCTGGCGTTCCGCTACGCCATCAACGTCCCCACCCTGCGCATCGATGGGATGACCGTTGCGGGCGAATGATCGCCTGCTCCAGCATATCATGGCGATTGCCGACACGGCCGGCGTGCGTGCGATGGAGCATTGGGCGCCCGGACACACCTATGGCAATCAATGGGAGAAAAAGCCGGGCGACCCGGTGAGTGATGCCGACCTGCTGGTCGACGCCCTGCTGCGCGAGCAACTGGGGGCGCTGCTGCCCGAGGCGGCCTGGCTCTCCGAGGAGAGCGCGGAAACGCGCGGACGCAGTGAGGCGCGGCTCGCCTGGGTGGTCGACCCGATCGACGGCACCCGCGATTTCGTGCGCGGGCGGCGGGGCTGGGCGATCTCCATTGCGCTGGTCGAGGACGGCGCGGTCATCGCCGCTGTCCTGGCGGCGCCGGCGCGGGGCGAGCGCTGGTGGGCCGTGCGGGACGGCGGCGCATGGCGCAATGAGAGCCGGCTGGAGGTGGGCAGCCACGCCACCCTCTCCGGCGCGCGCGTGCCGATCGACAATCTGCGCGGTATCGACATGGACTATCGGGTGGTGGACAAGCCCAACAGTATCGCGCTGCGCATGGCGATGGTCGCCGCCAATGAGGCCGACCTTGTCGCGGGGCTGCGGCGTGGCGGGGAGTGGGACATCGCCGCCGCATCGCTGATCGCGCAGGAAGCTGGCGCGCGGGTGACGGATGCGCTGGGCGAACCCATCCGCTTCAACAAGCCCGACCCCAGCGTAACTGGCTTGCTTTGCGCCGTACCGGCCCTGCACGACGCGGGACTGGGGCGCCTGCGCGACCGTGCGCTGCGGCTGCTGGGCGACGCTGAATCGGGACGTGGGTGACCTCCGACCTGCACGATTGTGAACAACGATTCGAGATGTGCACTGGCAGCGGATTTCTCCGGAATGGAGGAGACTCCTGGTCATGCGCCATCTGATTAATTGTTAGGCAACCACCCGATTTTAGGCGCGACCTGTTGCCAATCATCCAACTTGGGGGGACCTATGTTCAAGACTATCGCGCTCGTTGCGCTCATTGCCGCGTCGGCATCCGCCGCGCAGGCACAGACCGGCCTGCGGGCCGAAGCCCAGATCGGTTGGGATCATCCCTCCGCCGACGTGCTGGCGAGCGACCCCGACGGCTCGGTCAAGGATTCGGCCGGCAAGGACGGGTTTAGCTATGGCGGGGAGATAGGCTACGATCTGCCGTTCGGCCCGGCAATCCTCGGCGCTTACGCCAATCTGAGCGGCGCCACGACGCGCGAGTGCGTGGAGGTGTTTGGCGGCGACGAAGCCTGCGTGAAGGCGGGCCGCAGCATCAATGCCGGCGCGCGCGTCGGTGTCCATCTGAGCGAGGGCGTGCTCCTTTACGTCAAGGGCGGCTATTCCAGCGGGCGCATCCGCCTGAGCTACCGCGACCCGGCCGATCCGACCTATGACTTCCACTGGGCCGGTAATTCCGACGGCTATCATGTTGGTGGCGGCATCGAGGTCGCCGTGACGCGCACTGTCTACGCCAAGCTGGACTATGTCCGCACCAATTATGACGATCTGGACTATCGCGACGGCACGTTCGGCCTGCGGATCCGCCCCCATCGCGATGTCATCGCCTATGGAATGGGCATTCGCTTCTGACAGGCGAGCGGCCGCGCCAGCCAGGCTGGCGCGGTTCCACTCCCTGGCCGACCCGGGCCAAGTCCGGCGCGGCGCCATCGCGCGCCGATCCGTCGCCCCGACGGCGGGGCGTTGCCGCCCGGACACGATTTCGGTCGATGGCGCGCGGGGAGCCGCTTCCATCTGGTCGCTCGATACATAGCGCGCTAAGCAACTTCTCCGCATGGATCGAGGGAGAGAGTTATGCGCACGGCACGGATCATCGGACTATTGGCATCGGCGGCGTTTGGCGGCGCTCTGGGCGCGACGCCGGCAGCGGCGCAGGGTGACGACGGCGCGCGCTGCGAGGCGGTGACCGGCGCGATGTTCGATGCTTCCAACGTGACCGCGCTCTATGTGGATGCCGACGCGCATAACGGCCTGCCGGCCTATTGCGAGGTGAAGGGGACGCTCCACCCGACGGCCGGCTCCAGCATCGGCGTGGTCTACCGCCTGCCGGTCGGCTGGAACGGCAAGCTGCTCGGCATCGGCGGCGGCGGCTGGGCGGGCAACGTCACGCTGATGGCGGCGAGCGAGGGCCTCAAGCAGCTTTATGCGACCGCGCAGACCGATGGCGGCCACCCCAGCACCGAGGTGTGGGACAATAGCTGGGCCGCCAATGCGGACGCTGCGACCGATTTCGCCTATCGTGCGATCAACCGGATGACCGTGGCCGGCAAGGCGCTGGTCAAATCCTATTATGGCCGCGCGCAGGACCGCGCCTATTTTAACGGCTGCTCGACCGGTGGGCGCATGGCGCTGATGGAGGCGCAGCGCTTCGCCGAGGATTATGACGGCATCATCGCCGGCGCGCCGGTCTATAGCCTGCAGGTGCAATCGAGCGCGGTGCTGCGCAACAACGGCTTCGCCAAGCCGGGCGCGGGCTTCACCCCGGCGCTGCTCAAGCTGGTCAACGACAGCGTGCTCAAGGCGTGCGACGCCAAGGATGGCCTCGCCGACGGGCTGATCGCGCAGCCGCGCGCTTGCGGCTGGAAGCCGGCGGTGCTCGCCTGCAAGCCGGGGCAGGCGGCGGACACCTGCCTCAGCAAGGTGCAGGTGAGCGCGCTCGACACCATGTATGCCGGCATCCGTGCGCCGGACGGAAGCTGGGCGCAGCTGCCGCTGAGCAAGGGCGGCGAGACGCTGTGGAGCATGTTCATCAACACCTCCGGCGGCGGCACGACGCAGAGCACCGGCGGCGGGATGCCCGGCCTCACCAAGCTGCTGTTCGGCGATCGGCAGGTCGACTTTTCGCGGCTCGACCCCAATACGGACGTGCCGGAGGCGCGGGCCAGCGCCTTCGCCAGGATGTACGAGGCGACCAATCCTGACCTCTCCGCCTTCTTCGCGCGCGGCGGACGGCTGATCCTGTGGCACGGCGAATCCGATCCGGGGCCGAGCCCGGTCGGCACGCTCGATTACGCCAAGGCCGTGGCCAAGGCGGATGCCAAGGGCGCGGCGGAGCATCTGCGCACCTACCTCCTGCCCGGCGTAGGCCATTGCCGGGGCGGCTCGGGCGCCGATCTCGTCGACTGGCTGGGCGCACTCGATGCGTGGGTCGACAAGGGACAGGCACCGGGCACGCTGATCGCTACCCGCGACGACAAGAGCAAGACGCGGCCGGTGTGCGTCTGGCCGCAGGTCGCCCATTACAGCGGCAAGGGCGACGCCAACGATCCGGCGTCGTGGCACTGCGTGGCGGGCGCGAAGGAGTGACGGCGCGGGCTGCATGCGGGGACGAGGCCTTGCGCTGGCGAGGGCTGGTCAGGTTCCGGTTAAGCGTTGGTCGTGCCCCGACCTTGCCCTGAAGGGGAAGGCGTGCGCCGTTGCGGGGCACCGGATTTAAAGGCCGGCTGCCTCATGTCCTCCTTCATGGGCTACCGCGGAAGCAGAAGCCCAGGGCGGTGGGGAGTCGCGGCGGGGCTCTGGGTTCCTGCCTTCGCAGGAGCGAGGCGTTTCTCGGGCCGAGTACCTCTCCGAGAGCTTTGAACTTCTGCCCTTGAGGGGGGGGAGGGCCTTGCGATCGGGTGAAAGCACGTGTCCGCGTGTCCGGTGCCGCCCGATGCTTCGCCCGCACCCCTACAGCCGGTCGATCGGCATGGCGAAGATGGCTTCGTGCGAGACATAGCCGGCCATCGCGTCGAGCAACTCCGCCAGCGTATCGCGGGCGAGGAGGATGCGGGCGTGGGCGGGGCGGATGAAGCCGGTCTCGATCATGTGCGTGTTGAAGGCGAGAAGCTGGTCGAAGAAGCCGGCGGCGTTGAGCAGGCCGACCGGCTTGTCGTGATAGCCGAGCTGCGCCCAGCTCACCGCTTCCCACAGTTCATCCATGGTGCCGACGCCGCCGGGCAGGGCGATGAAGCCATCCGCCAGCGTGGTGAACAGGGCCTTGCGGGCGTGCATGTCTGGCACGACGTGCAGCTCGGTGAGGCCGCGATGGGCCAGTTCGGCGCCGACCAGCGCTTCCGGGATGACGCCGATCACATCCCCGTCGGCCGCCAGCGCGGCATCGGCCAGTGCGCCCATCAGCCCTACGCGGCCGCCGCCATAGACGACGCCGATGCCCTGCCGGGCAAGCTGCGTGCCGACCGCGCGCGCGGTCTCCAGATAGACCGGATCACGCGGGCTCGCGGAGCCGCAATAGACGGCGATGCGCTTGAGAGACCTCATCCGCGATCCGCCAGCATCAGCGCGGCGGTGGCGCGGGCCGAGGCGACCACGCCGGGAATGCCCGCGCCGGGATGGGTGCCGGCACCGACGAAATAGAGATTGCCGATCACGTCGTCGCGATTGTGCGGGCGCAACCAGCCGCTCTGGCTGAGCAGTGGCTCCAGCCCCCAGGCGCTGCCATGATAAGCATTGAAATTGCGCGCGAAATCGGGCGGCGCCGTGGTGACCTGCACCTTGATGCGGCTGCGGATCTCCGGGATGAACCGGTGCTCGATCTCATCGAGAATGCGCGCCGTGAGGATCGGCCCGACCGCGCCCCAGTCGATCGGCAGCTTGCCGAGATGCGGCACCGGGACGATCACCTGAAAGGTGGAATGGCCGGGCGGCGCAAGGCTGGGATCGGTCAGGCTGGGATGATGGAGGATGATGCAGCTGTCCGCCGGCAGCACGCCATGGTCGAAAATGTCGGTGAGCCATGCCTGATAGCGCGGGCCGAGCAGCACCATGCTGTGCGGGATGCCCGGCCACGTCCCCTCAATGCCGAAGTGGAGGACGAAGGCGCTGGGGCCCCACCGCTTGCGGGTGAGCGCCTGCGCCCGGCGGGGCCCGCGCTTGTGCCCGGCCAGCAGCGCTCCATAGCTGTGCATGATGTCCGCATTGCTGGCGACGGCATCGCCCTCGACGCGCAGGCCGGCGCGCGTGGTGACGCCGGTGGCGCGGTCCCCCACCATCTCGATCGCCACCACCGGATCGCCAAGGTGCAGCGTGCCGCCGAGCCGCTCGAACTGCGCGACCATGGCGGCGACGAGCGCGTGGGTGCCACCCTGGGGGAACCAGAGGCCACCTTCACGCTGGAGAGCGTGGAGACTGGTGTGCAGGGCGCTGGCCGTCGCCGGATTCGCGCCGGCGAGCAGCGGCGGGAAGGAAAGCGCCTGGCGCAACCGCTCATCCTTCACGAAGCGGGCAACCATGGCATAGACCGAGCGCCATGCCTGATATTGCGCAAGGGTGGGCGCGGCGCGCACGAGCGTGCCCAGTTCCTGGCAGGCGACCGGGCCGAGCGCTTCATAGCTCTCACGGCAGACACCGGCGCTGTAATCGACAAAGCGCTGATAGCCGGCGAGGTCGGCGGGGCTGAGCCGGGCGATCTCGGCGCGCAGCCGCGTTTCGTCGACAGCGTGATCGAAGGTGGTGCCATCCGGCCAATGGAATCGATAATGCGGATCGACCGGGAGCAGCGTAACATCATCCGCCATGCTATGGCCGGAGAGGCGCCAGAGCTGGGCGAGGCTGTCCGGATCGGCGATGAGGGTGGGCCCGGCGTCGAAGGTGAACCCATCCTGCCGCCACGCCCAGGCATGGCCGCCGGGCTGGTCGCGCGCTTCGACGATGGTGGTGGCGATGCCCGCCGATTGCAGGCGCAGGCCGAGCGCCAGCCCTCCGAATCCCGCGCCGATGATGACGGCCTTGTTCATGTCTGTGCGGCTCCAAGGCGAATGCGGTTTGGTTTACAGCACGGCTATGGGCGTGCCTGCATGCGGAGCGCGCCCGCGATTGCTCGTCGATCCGACATAAAGCCGCCGGGAGGGGCGGGGTCAAGGCGCGACACACGGAAGATCGTCGGATCACATGCAGAATCGGCTGGGATCACCGTCACCATAGAGCGCGCCACAGATATGGCGGCGCCGCGAACCATCGCCATGCAATTTCAGGAAAATACGCTTTTCCTGATCGTCACCGACGATGCGAGCCGAAGCCGCCCGGGAGAAGTTTACATAAAGCGTGCAGATCGTCCCGCAATGAAACACCCTCCAATACGGATGGTTAATGCCCTTTAATATTGCAGGTCCCTCTGACAGGGACGCGCTATCACTTGTGGGAGATAGGGTATGAAGTCCTTGCTGAAGGTGGCTGCGATAGGCGTCGCTGCCATGGGCCTTGCTGGCACTGCGAACGCAGCGGAAACGCTGAACATTACGTCGGTCAAAACGCTGCACTCCAGCCCGGCTTATTCCGCCACGCTCAAGGTCGACAAGCCTGGATCGTCGAATGACATCCAGACCAGCGGCCTGCTGTCGCCGCAGCTCATCAACGGTTCGCTCAAGGCATTCTGTGTCGACCTGGCGCAGACCGCCGGCACCGGGACGTTCACCGTCAAGACGCTGGCCGAGTTTCTTGGGAGCAGCTCGAGCGCGCAGTACAAGGCGCTGACCGCGCTGGTCAGCAACTACGGGACGACCTCCAACAGCGTGTTGCTGGATGCGGCGGTCCAGTTGGCTGTGTGGGAAGTGCTTTACGAGAAGGCTGGCAACGCATTCGACGTAACCAAGAACCAGTTCTCCAGCTCCAACTGGAGCGATTCGACCACGAGTGGTCCCTGGTGGAACCAGACAACCAACTCGGAAGTGCGCAATCAGGCGAACACGCTGCTGGCCAGCCTGGGCGACCTCACGGACACGGGTGAGTGGGACTTCTATGTCGCCACCAACTCCAAGAAGCAGGACCTGCTCTACTTCGTGCAGCGGTCGCCGGTGCCCGAGCCTGCCACCTGGGGCATGATGATCCTGGGTCTGGGTCTGGTGGGCGCTTCCATGCGTCGCCGGGTGTCGCGCACGAGCGTCAGCTTCGCCTGATCCTTCGGCCCGTTCCAGCGGGCCGGCGTAGAACAAACAGCCTCGTACCGATGATGGTGCGAGGCTGTTTTGCTGTGGTGCCGATTCTGTGCCGTGTGCTGCCGCTGCCTTCAACGCGCCATGGAGCGTGAACGGCGTTGATGCGGGCCGCAAAAAGGGCGGCGGGTAAAACCAAGCGAGTCGGCCGTGTCGGCCGACCGATGGGCGCGGCTGCGGAAGCCAATGATGGCCCCGCAGCCCGCCTGCGCGATCAGCCTTCCAGCGTCTTGCGGACGAAGTCCACGGTCTGGCGCGTGGCGGTGGCGAACTCGGTTTCGGTAGCCTTGAACGAGCCGAAATGCGCGAACTCGTCCGGGCGCATGCCCTCGAACTCGTAGGCGGCCCGGAAGCTCGGCAGCTTGAGAAGCTTCTCGATGCTCTCCTTGCGCGGCTCGCGGTCGATCGCATGGGGATCGAACGGGTCCATCTCTGCCTGCACCGTCATCAGCCCGGCAATGTAGCCCGGCGGGCAGGTGTACACCATGTCGCTGCCGGCAAAGTCCTGGATATGGCGGCTCACCGTCTTGCCGGTGCGGTCGTCCTTCTCCACGCGCATCGAGCATTGCAGCATCTTGGAGGGATGGTTGTTCTGCTTGCCCCAATGGTAGGCGCGCTTGAGCACGGCTTCCTCGCCATCGCGGATTTCCGAGAGGGAAAGCTCGATGCCGCGCGCCTTGGCTTCGGTGCGCCAGTCGCTGAGCTCGCCGAGCCGCGCCGACATGTGGGTGACGACCGAGCGCCAGCGGGAGAGGTCCACCCCGGCCGCGCGGGCGCGCTGGAGGCCCGCCGTTACCGCCGCCATGCAACGCATGTACTGCGCGACGGTGAAGCTGGTCGTGTTGTTGGTGGAGATGCCGCGCGCGGTCAGCTCCTCGATCACCTCATAGCCCTCCTTGGAGCCGGGGATCTTGACCATGACGTTCTCGCCCTGCGCGGCGATGGTCAGGCCCTCGGCCAGCATCCGCTCGCCATCGCGCACGTAGCGCGGATCGACCTGGCCGGACAGGAAGCCGTATTTGCCACCTGATGCCTTGTAGACGGGCAGGATCATCTCGGCGCCCTTGCGGACGAGATCGAGATACATGGTCCAATAGACGGTCTGGACGTCGGCACCGGGCTTCTCCGCCGCGATCTGCCGCACGCGATCGGCCCACATCTGCGGCGCGACCTTGACGGCCTGCAACGAGAGCGGCGGATTGGTGGTCACGCCGCGGAAGCCCATGCGGCCTTCCGTCTCGATGGTCTTGAGGTCGAACAGCCGGGTGAGCTGGGCTGCCCAATCGGCATTGCCGGGCGCCTTGGCGAGCGTCTCTTCCTTCCAGCTGGGGTAGATCAGCGGCGAGCTGTCCCACCAGATTTCGCTGTCGGGATTAGTGGCGGCGAGGCTTTCAAGGATATGGTCTGTCATAGTGAGTGCCCAATAAACCCATGGTTGAAAAGGTCCAGTCTGTTCGCCGCATTTTCTGCGGGGGCCGAAGCTGATGATAGGGCGTGATGCCGCCACCGATCCATGGTCGGGACTCGTCCCGTCGGCGGAGGCGCACGGTCCATCCGAGCGCAAAATGGGACACACTTTTCGCGGTTCCCGCCGTCCCGAACGGCGAGGCAGGAGCTATAATATACTGATTTTAAATGGAGATGGCAGGCGGATCACACCCGAGAATCAAATAGTAAAAAGAGGGTAAACTTCCTGTGCTCATGTAGCATTCCATGGTACCAGCTTGATTGAACAGGCGATTAGCCACCACTTGTAAGAAGCGTTGGATTTCGATGACCAAGCCCCGTCACCTCATGCGTCGATCCAGGCCAGCTTGGCTGGCGAAGGACGAGGCGCGCGCCCGGCGCGAGGACACTTCCCGACCCGCCGGCGCCTTATGGCTGAGTGTGCCTGCGTGGTTGCGGCCGTCCGTCTGGGCGGGGACGCTGGGCCGTAGCCGGATTTCTATGCGTACGCAGGCGATGCTCGTTTCGCCGGTTGCCGCCGGGCTGTTCGTTGCGGTGGTGGCAACGCCGCTGGTGATCGGTGAAGGTGGCCGTGCCGCATTCGCCGCTGCCGTCAAGGATCCGTTGTCGCTGCTGACCCAGCGCTCCCCGGGCGAGCGCGCTCCGGGCGCCATGCACAGCACCAAGGGACCGCGCGCTCGCGTGGCGGGACCGATCAAGGCAGGCCCGGTGACGCCCCGGGAACGCGTGCTGCCCGCCATCCGCGAGCGCGCGCCGGAGGTGCCGACGCCCGCATCGGCCGCGGCGCCCGAAGCGGGCCTGCCAGTGGTCGAAGCCCCGATTCAGGTGGCGGAAGCCCCCCCCGCTCCGTTCCTTGCGCCGCCCTTTTTCGGCCCGAACGTGCTGATCCCTGGTGCTGGACCAAATCCGGGTCCGGGCCCGGGACCCGGCCCTGGTCCCCAGCCAGATCCTGGCCCGGGTCCCGGACCTGAGCCTGACCCCGGCCCCGGCCCCGGCCCTGGGCCCGACCCGGAAGTGCCGCCAGTCGTACCGGTGGTGCCGGAACCGGCGACCTGGGCCATGCTGCTCGCCGGCTTCTTTGCCACGGGCGCGGCTCTGCGCAGGCGTGCCCGCCAGCCTGCTCTGAAGCTGGCTGGCCGCACGCTCGCGCGCTAAGCGGCGGCGTCAATGGGGAGCTGGTTGCGCGCGCTGCTGCTGTTCGTCGCGAGTGGCCTCATTTTCTCTATCGTCGCGCTGGCCCTGCACGGGCGCGCCGAGCGGTCCGCGGCGCAGGAGGCGCAGATCGAGGCGGTGCTGCGCGCGACCGCCGCGCCGGAGACGCGCATTCGCTATGCGGACGGCGCGAATCCCCGGCTCGACCTGCCGGGCGGCCAGTCCGAGACGGTGCGCAGCGTGCTCAATATTACCAAGCCCATGCGCTACGGCGGCTATGTGTGGGACGAGAAGGGGATTCCGCCGGGCCCGCTGCTGATCCGCGTGGATCTGGCCCGGCAGCTTCTCTCCGTCTTCCGCGACGGGCATGAGATCGGGTCCGCCGTGATCCTCTACGGCACCGATGGCAAGCCGACACCGACCGGCAGCTTCCCCATTCTGCAGAAGGCGGCGGACTATCACTCGCGCACCTATGATGCGCCGATGCCCTACATGCTCCGCCTGACCGATGACGGCGTGGCGATTCACGGCAGCGATGTGCGCACCGGCTCAGCCACGCACGGGTGCATCGGGGTACCGGTGGCCTTCGCCCGCCGCCTGTTCGAGCAGGCGCAGTTGGGCGACAAGGTCGTGATTCTGCCGGCCGGGACGGCGGGTGGTTCTGCATCGGCAGATAGCGCGGCCTGACCCCGTAAACAGCGTCAAACTGCCCATAAACAGATTTTCTTACCGGGTCTTAACCGCGTTCGTGCACCAGATTGTGAACGGATGATGGGACACTTCCTGCACGATTGCAGGAGGTTTGAGTTCCATGTCGGCATCCCGGTTGAAAGCGCGCCTCGCGGCCTGCGCTCTTGCCCTGGTCGCTCCGCTCGTCGTCAGCGCCGCCGATCCGCTGGCCAATTTCGACGAGCGAGTGCTGTTCGTCCATAATCAGGAACGCGCGGAGCTGGGCCTGCCACCGCTCCAGTGGAACGCCGCGCTCGTCCAGTCGGCGCAGCGCTGGGCCGATTATCTCGCGCAGACCGGCCGGTTCGAGCACGCGCCGGAGAATTATTTCGAGCCGCAGGGGGAGAATTTGTGGGCGGGAACCCGCGGCTATTACTCCCCCGAGCAGATGGTGGACGCATGGGCGCGCGAGAAACGCTACTTCCGCCCCGGCCGCTTCCCCGATAACAGCACCACCGGGCGGTTCGAGGATGTCGGCCATTATACCCAGCTGGTCTGGCGGGCCACCCTCGAGGTCGGTTGCGCGCGGGCGGAAAGCCATCAGGAAGACATCCTCGTCTGCCGCTATGCCCAAGCCGGCAACTATCGGGGCGAGCAACCCTTCTGAGGCGGGGTTGGCGGCGGCCCGAGCGGCCGTGATGAGCGCAGGAGCTGGGCGTCTCCGATGAGCGCCGTGTGCTGCTGTGCAATCAGGGGCCGTGGCGGCACGGACAAGTCGCCGGCCAAATAATGTCCGCCCTGACGAGGCGCGGGCTGGCGATGGCAGGAAGGGTGCTTGGAGGCTTTGGCCGCCTCGCCCGCTCTTCAAAAACCCATATCGCTGAGGCCAGGATGGTTGTCCGGGCGGCGGCCGAGCGGCCAGTGGAACTTGCGGTCGGCTTCCGCGATGGGGTGCTCATTGATGCTGGCGAGGCGCAGCTCCATCAGTCCCTCGGCGTTGAACTGCCAGTTCTCGTTGCCATAGGCGCGGAACCACTGGCCGCTGTCATCGTGGAACTCGTAGGCGAAGCGCACCGCGATGCGGTTGCTGTCATGGGCCCAGACCTCCTTGACCAACCGATAGTCCAGTTCACGCGTCCATTTGCGGGTCAGGAACGCCTCGATCTCGGCACGGCCGTTGACGAATTCCGCGCGGTTGCGCCAGCGGCTGTCCGGCGTGTAGGCGAGCGCGACCTTGGCGGGATCCCTGCCGTTCCAGGCGTCCTCGGCGGCGCGCACCTTCTGCGCGGCGGTCTCGGCGGTGAAGGGCGGGACGATGGGGCTGCTCATGCTCAGGCTCCTGTTCTTGTTTTCAGCTCGGCCTTGAGCGCCGCATTTTCGGCTTCGAGGGCGGCGAGTCGGGCCTCGAACTGCTCTACGACCCGCACCACGTCGGCGCCATCGAACTTTCGCGGGATGTGCTGCGAGCAATTGGCGTCCCATGCTTCCACGGCAAACAGCAGGGCCTGCTCGGCTCGTGCCGGGTAATCGCGCGGCATCAGCCGGGCGATCAGGTCCGCGTCGTCGGTCATGCGCGCGCGGCCCCAGACCTTGACGCGGCGGGCGTGCTGGTAATCCATCAGGAACAGCAGTGCCCGGTCGTTATCGGCGAGGTTGCCGGTGGTGATATATTGCCGGTTGCCACTGTAATTGGCGAAGGCCAGCGTGTGCGCGTCCAGCGCCTTGATGAACCCACGCGGGCCGCCGCGATGCTGGACATAGGGCCGGCCATCCGCCGAGGCGGTGGCGAGATAGGCGGTGTCGATCTCCTCGAGCAGCTCCATCAGCGCCGCGTCCACGACGGTGCTGGAGATGCCGCGCGCTTCCATCCGCGCGTAGGCGGCCCGCGAGCCGCGCGCGGTCTGCACGGCCTTGACCGACGGGGTGAAGGCGATGTGGCCCGGTGTTTCGTCCATGGCGCTCCAGTGGCCGGCGGTTGTGGCGCCGACCATGGCGCGACCATGCGCTTGGCGAAGCGCCGCCGTCAATCCAGGGGCGCGGGGTGGACGTGATTGGCGGCTCGGGCGCGCGGATGACGGGCGACTGGCGCCTCCCGACAGAAGGTCATGCGCCGGGCAGGGCGCCATTCCGGTCAGAAAGGGGGCGGCGGCTGATTTGAGATGCGTGCCATGTAACCCTTGTCTCAGCATCCGTTCAGCAGCCATCGTGCCTGCCAGCCCGGTCGATCGGGCGGCATGGATGCTGAAACGCGCTGAGCGTGATGGTGGCGGGGGTGGCGGCCTCTCTTGCCGCTCAATGGACCCGCCTTACGGCTGCTCGGTCGGCCCTTGCTGCGCGGCCTTGGCGGCGGCTTCCTTCTCGGCCGCTTCCTGCGCCGCCTTGCGGCGGGCCTCGGCCTCCTCCTCGGCCTTGGCCTGCGCCTCGATCTGGGCCGATTCGGCATCGAGGTTGCCGAGGCGCTCCTCGCGGGCCTTGGCGACGGCGTCCGCCCAAGTGGCGCTGCCGAGCATCTTCTGGCGCTCTTCCTTGGCCTCGCGCGCGATCTGCGCGAAACAACCGGTGAAGCCGCCCGCGCCCGTGGTCGAGCAGCTATTGGTGCCCTCGGCGCCAACATACTCGATCGAGCGGGCGCGATTCACCCAGCTCTGCACGGCCGCCGAATTGGGATCGGTCCGCAGATCCTTGGGAATGCGGTAGCGCTCATTGTCCGGCATGCGCGCGCACACGACGATTTCGTCACCACTGCTCGGCGGGCAGGGATCCTCGCCATAGACGAACACCTGCTTCACCTTCTCGGTGTCCGTAGGGCCGACGACCGACGGCGGCTGCTCGTTCGCGCCCTGCGCGAAGGCCGCGCCGCTGCATAGAGCCGCGCTCAGGAGGGCCGTGTTGAGGATCTGGGCGAAGGAAAGGGGGCGCATGGTGGTGGAAATCCTCTCAATAACGGCGCGAGAGCGCGATGGCGGCGCGGCAGCCCAGCCGGATCATGCCGAACAGCAGCGGATAGGCGGGCGCGGCCTCGGCACCGGCGCTGAGCGCCGCCTCGCGATGCTCGACTTCCTCGGCACGGAAATCAACGATGGCTTCGGAAAGTTCCGGGTCATCGTCACCCAGCTCAGCGAGTTGCTTGCCGTAATGGTCGTCGATCTCCGTCTCGATGGCGGCGGTGCAGGCCATGGCGGCTTCCGGCCCGATCAGCGCCGTGGCCGCCCCGAGCGCGAAACCGGCGACGTGCCAGAAGGGCTGGAGGATGGTCGGTCGCACGCCGCGCTGCGCGATCATCGCGTCGAAATGGGCGCGGTGGCGTTCCTCTTGCGCGGCCATGCGGCTGATCTCGCGGCTCATCGGATTCCGATCGCCGAGCACCGCGAGCTGCCCGGCATAGATGCGGACCGCGCCATATTCGCCCGCCTGATCGACGCGTACCATGGCGGCGCGATCAGCGGCGCGCGCGCCGGGGCGCGGGGGAAAAGCGGCTCGTGTGCTCATGCGCGGCTCCCCTTCATCACGAGGACGAACACCAAAGCGGCGCCGGCGAGCGAGAAGATGGCGTTGAAGCCGGCGAGCGAGATGCCGAACAGGTCCCACGGCGCGACGTCGCAGCGGACCAGTGACGCCTCCATGATCGCATCGAGCAGCGACTTTCCGACCGGCGGCGCGCTGGTGGCGCAGGTGGTCAGCCCCTCCCACCAGCCATATTCGACGCCGGCATGAAACACGCCGATCGCGCCGCTGGTGGCGATGGCGAGCGCGGCGAGCAGCGTGAAGACCGCACTGGCAAAGGAATTACGACGCACCAGAAAGGCCGCCAGCGCCGCGCCGATGGCGGCGAGGTGCGGCCAGCGCTGCCACATGCACATCTCACACGGGAACAGCCCGCCGATATATTGCGAGGCGAGGGCGCCGCCGAGCAGGGCGACGGGGACCAGCAGCGCCACCAGCCGGGCGCGGGAGAGAAGAAAGGCCTGCCCCACGCCTATTTCCGCGATGCCGTCTGCTTCTTCGCCACGGTGGCCTGGCTCGGTGAGCCGAGCCGGTCGAGCGTCTTGAGCGCATAATGCAGCTGGAAATCGTCGATGCCGGCCTTCTCCAGCTCTTCGGGCGTGGCCGAGAAGGCAGGATCGGTGTTGATATCCGCTTCAAGCTCGGTGCGGTCGAGCTTCGCCTCGTTGATAAGGTGGCGGCGCAGGTCGCTCTCCCGGTAGCGCGGCCGCTTGGCGTAATCGGGATCGGAAATCTGCGGCACGAGGATGTCCGGCTCGATGCCGCCCTCCTGCACCGACTTGCCCGAGGGCGTGTAATAGCGCGCCGTGGTAAGGCGCAGCGCGGTGTCCTGCGAGAGCGGCAGCAGCGTCTGCACGCTGCCCTTGCCGAAGCTGCGCTCGCCCATCACCAGCGCGCGGTGCTGGTCCTGCAGGGCGCCGGCCACGATCTCCGAGGCGGAGGCCGAGCCCGCGTCGATCAGCACGATCACCGGCAAGCCCTGCGCATCGTCGCCGGGCCGCGCATAATAAGGCCGGTTGTCGCTGCGCGAGCGGCCGCGCTGCGAGACGATCTCGCCCTTGTCGAGGAAGGCGTCGGAGACGGCGACCGCCTCGTCGAGCAGGCCGCCGGGGTTGGAACGGAGGTCCAGCACATAGCCGATCGGCTTGCGGCCCAGCGACTTTTCGACGCTGCGGATGGCGCTGCGCACGTCGTTGCCGGTGTCGGCCGAGAAGCTGACGATCTTGATGACGCCGACGTCGCCCTTCACCTGCCATTTGACCGGCTTGATGTCGATGATCGCCCGCGTGAGAGTCAACTCGATCGGCTCGTCGCGGCCCTGCCGGGCGATGGTTAGCTTGATGTTGGTGCCCGGCGCGCCGCGCATCTTGTCCACCGCCTCGTCGAGCGAGGAGCCGTAGATCAGCTTGCCGTCGATATGAGTGATATAATCGCCGGCCTTGATGCCGGCCTTGGCGGCGGGCGTATCGTCGGTCGGCGCAATAACCTTCACGACACCCTCGTCGAGCGTGACGGTGAGGCCGAGGCCGCCGTAATTGCCCTCCGTCTGGGTGCGCAGATTGGTGAAATCGCGCGCGTCGAGATAGGAGCTGTGCGGATCGAGGCTGGCGAGCATGCCGTCGATGGCGCCCTTGATGAGCGCTGCGTCGTCGACCTTCTCGACATAGCTGGCGCGCACCCGCTGGAACACGTCCATGAACAGGTCGAGCTGCTTGTAGGTCTCGCTCTCGCTTTCGGTGACCGCCGAGGTGGAGGCCGGAACCAGCGCGATGGCGCCGAGAATGAGGGCGGAGCGAACGAGGAAGCTCTTGCGGGCGCTGGTCATGATGGGCCTTCGGACGACATTGCTGCGCTCACCTATAAGCGCGATTGGGGGGTCTGCCTAGCGCGGCGAGATTGCATCGCAACAGGTTGCGCGCGGCTGAACAGGGCATGAGGTGCGTTGAGCCATTTGCCGAAGAGCCAATTTCAGAGCGGCACCGGCCCTCTCCCTTACCCGGCTACCCATATCATACCTGACGTCGGTTGGCCGGGTGGGAGAGAGGCCGGTGCTATCAGGAGCAGTAAGGCGCCTTCCGAAACCCCCGTTTCAGCGCAGCAGCGCGGCGATATCGACCGGGCGCTCCTGCCGGCGCAATTCGACGGTGAGGCGTGGATCGCGCGGACCGGTGGCGCCGAGCGGATCGCCCGGGCGCACGGTCTCGCCCACCTGCGCGCTCAGCCGGTCAAGCCCGGCGACCAGCGTGGTCCAGCCGCCGCCATGGTCGATGATGACGATGCGGCCATAGCCCCGGAAGGGCCCGGCGAAGGCGATGCGACCGCGGGCGGGCGCGACCACGGTGGCGCCCGGCGCGGTGGCGATGGTGAGGCCGCGCGCGCGCACCCCGCTCTCGCTCGCCTCGCCGAAGCCGGTGACGACCTCACCCACCGCCGGCAGGCGATAGGCGGGGGCAGCGGTGTCAGGAGCGATGGGCGCGGTGCGGTCGCTCGGCGGCGGCGCGTTGCCCGGCCGGGCGGGGCGGAGCGTGGGTCCGGGCAGGGTGAGGAGCGCGTCGCGCACCGCCGCCGCATCCTCGATCTTCCCCATCAGCTCGCTGATGTCGCGCGCCTCTTCGCCCATGGCGAGCGCGCGCTCCACCTCCAGGCTGGCGCTGTCGCGCAGCGCGCGGGAGGCGCTGCGCTGTCGCTGCTCCAACGCGGCGAGCGCCTTCTGCTGCGCGGCGAGGGTGTCGCGGGTGCGGGCGAGCCCGCCGGCGGCGGCCTCGGCGCTCTCGCGCAGGGCATTGCTGCGGGCGATCTCGCTTTGGAGGCCACGCGTGTTGGCCATGACCACCGGCATGACCTGCGCCAGTACGATCCGCCGGTGCACGGCATCGCTCACCGAGCCCGGTTCGACCAGAGCGAGGATCGGCGCGCGGCGGGCGATCTGCTGGAGCGCGGCGGTGAGGCGCACGATCGGTTGGCGACGCTCGGCCAGCTTGTGGGCCTGGGTGCGCTGCATGTCCGCGATGATAGCGATGCGTGCCTGCCCCGCACGCAGGTCCGCCTCGCTCTGCTGGATGCGGGCGGCGAGCGCGGCGATCTGGTCGCGGGTCTTGTCCGCTGCTGCGTTGGATTCGCGGGCGCGCGCCTCAAGCGCCTCGCTGCGCTTTCGCGCCTCCTCGGCCTGCGCCTTTGCCTGCGCGAGCGCGGTGCGTTGCCGGTCGAGCGAGGTGCCGGGGATGGGCGAGGGGGCCTGCTGGGCGAACAGCGCGGCGGGGATCGCGGAGAAAGAGAGGATGAGCACCGCGATACGGGCCGGATGGCGACGCGCCAGCCTGAGGCAATGGGCGATGGTGGTGGAAGGCGGCGTCCTCCGGTCCGCCGGTGGGGCCACGAACCGTTTCCGCCATGCCCATCCGCTCCGTGTCCCGAACGCATCGGCGAGGCTGGCGCGGGCGTGCGGCATCATGCCTCAACCCTCGCGGTGGTAGGGGTGATTGGCGAGGATGCTCGTCGCCCGCCAGAGCTGCTCCGCGAGCATGGCGCGGGCCAGCATGTGCGGCCAGGTCATCGCGCCGAAGGCGATGCGCAGGCTCGCGGCGGCACGCTCCTCGTCCGAGAAACCATCCGCCGCGCCGATGAGGAGGCGACACTCGCGCATTCCGTCATCGCGCCAGCGGCCAAGCTTCTCGGCGAAGCTCATGGAGCCGAGCTGCGCGCCGGTCTCGTCGAGCATGACGGTGACGGCAGGAGAGGGGAGCGGCGGCAGTTTGGCGCTGCCCTTGTCGGGCAATTCGGTAATCTTCGTCGGCCAGGTCACGCGCTTCATGTAGCGCTCGACCAGCTCAGCCTCGGGCGAGCGGCCGATGCGTCCGCGTGCGACGATGTGCAGCAGCACGGCCTTTCCCCCCTGTGACCCCTCAGCGCGGCGCGGTCCTCAGACCTCGCCGCCCGCTGCCAACGGCGCGTCGGCAAAGCCCCACATGCGCTCCAGATTGTAGAAGCTACGCACTTCCGGGCGGAAGATGTGGACGATCACGTCGCCCGCGTCGATCAGCACCCAGTCGGCGACCGGCAGACCTTCGATGCGTACGGTGCGCCCGAGCGTCTCCTTGATCCGCTCGGCCAGCTTCTGCGCCATGGACGCGACCTGCCTGGAGGAGCGGCCCGAGGCGATGACGATATGATCGGCAATGCTGCTCTTTCCGGCGAGCGGAATGCTGACGACGTCCTGTGCCTGATCGTCGTCCAGCGATTTGAGCACGAGCGCATGCAGCGCTTCGACGAGCTGATCGGCGGTGGCAGGACGGCCCGCGTCATTGGCGGCGCGTGCAGTCCTGGGAGGTAAGGGGTCGGGCAATGTCACTCCTTGTCGATGAGGCGGCCGGTCACGCCGTCGCGCGGCGTGGCAGAGGCGAAGCTGCGGTGCCAAAGGGGGGCCTTCTGCCGAAGCAGGGTGGCCGATCGGGGATCGGGGCGAAAGCGCAGATGCACGAGCGCCGGCAGTCTCCATGTCGTCCAGCGTTTACATTGGTTTGCGGACCGGACGAAGCGCCGCAACCAAGCCATGGCGGGTGCGCCATGGGCCATACGAGTATAACCCGGCCTGGCGATAACGGCAATGGCCGTGCCACGCGCTATGGCGCGCCAGTCCTTCCAGCGATCAAACTGTGCGAGATTATCGTCCCCCATCAGCCAGATGAAGCGGATGCGCGGATAACGGCGTTGCAGCTTGCGGAGCGTCTCGACCGTGTAGCGCGTGTGCAAGGCCCGCTCGATGGCGGTCACGCGGATCGGCGCGCGCCGGGCGAGCTGGCGGGCGCTGGCCATGCGTGCGGCGAGCGGGGCCATGCCTGCGCGTGGCTTCAAGGGATTGCCCGGCGAGACCAGCCACCAGACCTCGTCCAGCCCCAGCGCCTCGCGCGCGAACAGCGAAATCGCCCGATGGCCGCCATGCGCCGGGTTGAACGAGCCGCCGAGCAGGCCGACGGTGCGGGGACGCGCACCCCTCATGCGCGAACGTCTCCATCGATCGTTATCTCGCGTTCCTGCGCGGTCCGCGCCGCCTCATGATCGGGATGGAGCGGGGCGAGGCGCAGCAGCACCAGCCCGGCCAGCGCGGAGAGGCACGAGCCGGCGAGAATGCCCGCCTTGGCCTGCTCGGCCAGATGCGGTGCGCCGGGGAAGGCGAGGGTGCCGATGAACAGGCTCATCGTGAAGCCGATCCCGCAGAGCAGCGCGAGGCCGTAGATCTGCAACCATGTCGCGCCACGCGGCATCGGCGCGATTCCGCCCCACACGCAGGCCCGGATCGCGGCGAAAATGCCGATCTGCTTGCCGAGGAAGAGCCCGAGCGCCACGGCGAGCGGCAGCGGCGCGGCGAGTTGGGCCGCAAGGTCGCTCTCCACCACCACGCCGGCGTTGGCGAAACCGAACAGCGGTACGATCAGCCACGCGCTCCACGGGTGCAGCAGATGTTCGAGCCGATGGAGCGGGCTATCCACGGCATCCGGCGCGCCGGGCGTGGGGCGGATCGGGATGGCGGTGGCGGCCAGAACCCCGGCGATGGTCGCGTGCACGCCGGAGAGCAGCACGCAATACCAGAGCAAGGCGGCGAGCAGCAGATAAGGCGGCAGCGCTTTGACGCCCCATCGGTTGAGCATCAGCATGGCCGCCAGCACCAGCGCCGCCGCGAACAGCGCCGCGCCGCCGATGCTGGCGGTGTAAGCGATGGCGATGATCGCCACCGCGCCCATGTCGTCGACAATGGCGATGGTGGTGAGCAGCAGCTTGAGCGAGAGTGGCGCGCGCCGGCCGAGCAGCGCGAGCACGCCGATGGCAAAGGCGATGTCCGTTGCCGCCGGGATCGCCCAGCCGCCGTAGAGGGCGGGATCGGCGCGCACGACCGCCAGATAGACGAGCGCGGGGACGATCATCCCCGCGGTCGCGGCGATGATCGGCAGACGGCGCTGCTCCCAGCTCGCGAGGCGCCCGTCCAGCCACTCGCGTTTGATCTCCAGCCCGATGACGAAGAAAAAGACCGCCATCAGCCCATCGTTGATCCACAGATGCGGCGTCATCGGCCCCAGCTTGGCGGAGAGCGTCGGCCCGACCGGCTGGTTCAGCAGGTGGTGGTAGGCATCGGCAAAGGCCGGCGACATGTTGACGATCGCCATGGCGAGCGCGGCCGAAAGGATCAGCAGCAGGCCGCCACCTGCTTCCCCGGCGAGAAAGGTGCGCAATGCCGAGCGGGGGGCGGGACTGTCTGGCGTGGCCATGATCTTTTGCTGGCTAGAGAAGCAGGGGCGGATCGTCAAACCGCACGGCGGCCCCGATCATCTCAAAAACTTGCTGGCCAACCATCATAATTATTCGGTTGCACCTTTTGCACTCCGGCGACGAAGATGCCGTTGCCGGCACGGGACAAGCCGGCGAGGGGGGACTTCATGGGGGCGGCCGTCGCGGCGCTCGAGCTGCTGCGCAATGAGCTGTTGCTGTTCGCGGGGGTCGGGCTGCTGCTCGGCGGGCTGGACGATCTGCTGCTCGATCTGCTGTACGGCGTGCGCCGGGGCTGGCGGGCGCTCACCATCTACAGCCGCATTCCGCGTATGACGGCGCCTGATCTGCCGCCGCCGGGCGCGGCCGGGCCGATCGCGATCTTCGTGCCGGCGTGGGACGAAGCCGCCGTCATCGGGCGGATGCTGTGCGGCTGCCTCGCCGCCTGGCGGGATGAGGATCTGCACATCTTTGTGGGCACCTATCCCAACGATCGAGCGACCATCGACGCGGTCGCCGATGTTGCCGCGAAGGGTGGGGCGGGGCGGGTGACGCTGGTCATCAACGAGCAGGCAGGGCCGACCACCAAGGCGGACTGTCTCAACCAGCTCTGGCGCGCACTGCGGCGTTGGGAGGAAACCGAAGGACGCACCGCGTTGGCGGTGGTGCTGCACGACGCCGAGGATGTGGTGCATCGCGATGCGCTGCGCCTGATCGGGATGCTCGCGCCGCGTTTCGCGCTGGTGCAGCTCCCGGTGCTGCCGCTGGTCTCGGCGCGGTCGCGTTGGGTGGCGGGGCATTATTGTGACGAATTTGCGGAGGCCCACGCCAAATCGCTGCTGGTGCGCGAGGCGCTGGGCGCGGCGCTGCCGTCCGCCGGGGTCGGCTGCGGCTTCAATCGCGCGGCGCTGGGGGCGGTGGCCGCGGCGCGCGGGGGGCGGCCGTTCGATGCGACCAGCCTCACCGAGGACTATGAGCTGGGCTTGCGTCTCGGGCAGGATGGCGGGCGTGGTGCGCTGGTGCGAATGCGCGATGCCGAGGGCGGGTTGATCGCCACGCGCGAATATTTCCCCGATACGCTCACCGCCGCGGTTCGCCAGAAGGCGCGCTGGACAGTGGGGATCGCGCTTGCCGGCTGGGACCGGATAGGCTGGTCCGGCCGCTGGCACGAGCGCTGGATGCGCCTGCGGGACCGGCGAGCGGCGCTGGCGGCGCTGGTGCTGTTCGCGGCCTATGCGGGGCTGGTGGTCAGCATGGTCGCCCATGGCGGCGCGCGGCTGCTCGGCCGTGAATCCACGCCGTGGCCGGCGCCGCTGCCATGGCTGCTGGCAGTGACGACCGTCATGCTGGGGTGGCGGCTGGCGGTGCGGATGCTGTTCGTCTGGCGCGCCTATGGCCGGGCCGAGGCGCTCCGCTCCGTCCCGCGCGCGCTCATTGCCAATATCATCGCGATGATGGCGGCCCGTCGGGCTGTGGCGCTCTATTGGCGGCATCTGCGCGGGGATGCGCTGGCGTGGGACAAGACGCACCATCGCTTCCCGATGGATTCCGCACAGGCGCCGCAATGAGGCGACCCGGCCAACCACTGCGTTTCCTCGGTTGGGTGGTCAGCGGCTGGATTGCGATCCGTATTGCGATTTTGCTGACTGTGGCGTTTCCGTTCGTCTCTGTTCTTACCAAGCATGGCGGCCGCGCGGCACTGACGCTGGACGCGCCCGCGCAGCCCACGGCTACCCGGCCTTTCGTGGCGGCATACGGTCCCACCGTGTCGGTGGCGATACCGCCGGCCGCGAATCGCATCGGCGGGGCGACTCCCAGCGCCTGGGTGGCGGTGGAACGGCCCGCGCATGGCACCGGCATGATGGGTGCCGGCGTGGACCTCCGCGCGAGCCCGTCGCGGAGCCCGCAACGGATGCAGGATGGAATCTCGGACCCCGCGCCGGCCCGGACCGCATGGACTCCGGTTTCGGCGGACGCGCTCTCGCGCCGCTGGTCGGCCACGGCGTGGATGCTGTGGCGGCCGGACGTTGCCGGCGGTCTGGCACAGGCGCCGCTGCTCGGCGGATCGCAAGCCGGCGCGCGCATCGACTATCGCGTCGCGGAGGGTCGCCTGGGCCGATTCGGCCTTTACGGGCGGATCAGCCGGGCGCTGACCGGCGCGCCGGCCGAGGAGGCGGCTCTGGGCGTGGCCTTCCGGCCGGGCCGTGCGCCCGTTTCCGTGTTGGCGGAACGGCGCCAGCGGCTGGGGCGGGGTGGGCGCAGCGGCTTCGCGCTGCTGGCGGCCGGCGGCCTCAACCCGCGCGAGGTTGCGCCGCGCCTGATGGCGGAAGGCTATGCGCAGGGCGGCATGGTCGGCCTGCCGGGTCTTGACGGGTTCGCCGACGGCAAGGCGAGCCTCGGCTATCGCCTGACGCCCGGCCGCGCACGATCCCGGCTGACGCTCGGGGCCAGCCTTTCGGGGGGCGTCCAGCCGGGGGCGGGGCGGCTCGATGTCGGCCCCGAGCTGAGTCTGCGCCTGCCGGCAGGGCCGGCGGCGCTGCGCCTCTCGGTCGAGTGGCGCGAGCGTGTTCTCGGCGACGCCCGGCCGGCGCGTGGACCGGCCGTGACATTGGTGAGCGACTTTTGAAGGGGTGCCGCGAGTCGGGCCGGGGATGAGAGTTCGGGCGTGAGTCGACGGCGCCCAATGAGGTCGCGGGAGCACAAGCTTGGAAGGTTTGTGCTCTACCATTGAGCTACAGCTGCAACTCATTGGTTTGCCGTGATAGAGCGGGGCAGCGGGTAATTCGGTCCAACATTGTCCATGTCGGAATTCCAACATGATGGCCGCGAACCGATGGCGGGGCTGGTCGTATGCCGACGCATGGCGGTCCGATAAACAGTGAGGTAAACCCGTTCGTCTAGTCGGTCGTTCATTGCCGACAAACGCTGAAAGAGCCAACACGCTCAGCATAGGCGCGATGCCTGCCCAACGCCGGTCCTGACATCACGCTTCTCAGCCCGGGTCTGGCTCGACCGTCCCTGCGCGGCGTGATGGCGCCGGCTCGATAGCCCCGGCATACGCTTGCCCCTTTTGGCGCGCGCGCTTTGCGGCTACCGAAGGACGCATGGATATTTACCTGCCGATCGCCAATCTCTCGGTGAACGCGCTCGTCATCATCGGGCTGGGCGGGGTGGTCGGCTTGCTCTCGGGCATGTTCGGTGTCGGCGGCGGCTTCCTCACCACGCCATTGCTGATCTTCTACGGCATTCCGCCCACGGTGGCGGCTGCTTCGTCCGCGACGCAGGTGATGGGCGCCAGCGTCTCCAGCGTGGTGAGCCATCTCGCCCGCAAGACGGTGGATATCCGCATGGGATCGGTCATGGTCGTCGGCGGCATGATCGGAGCGGGCATCGGGACGGTCATCTTCCGCCTGCTCACCCGGCTGGGGCAGATCGATACGGCGATCGCGCTGCTCTACGTCGCGATGCTCGGCTCGATCGGCCTGCTGATGGCGCATGAGGCAATCCGCGCGCTCATCATGGCGCGACGCGGTATTCGCCCGCAGGCGCGCAAGCGGCGGCATCATCCGCTGGTCGCCGCTCTGCCGTTGCGCTGGCGTTTCTACCCGTCCGGCCTCTACATCTCGCCGCTGGCGCCGTTGCTGCTCGGTATCTTCTCCGGCATCCTCACGATGCTGATGGGTGTGGGTGGCGGCTTCGTGCTGGTGCCGGCGATGATCTACATCCTTGGCATGGCGACCCAGCCGGTGATCGGGACGTCGCTGTTCCAGATCCTCTTCGTGACGATGGTCACCACCATGGCGCATTCGTTGACGACTCATGCGGTGGATCTCGTGCTCGCCTTCCTGCTGCTGATCGGCAGCGTGACCGGCGCGCAGATCGGCGGACGCCTGTCGATGACAATCCGGCCGGAATATCTGCGCGTGTTGCTCGCGCTGATCGTGCTGGTGGTGGCAATCCGCATGGCGCTTGGCCTCGGCTGGCGGCCGGACGAGATCTACACGGTGGCGCTCCAATGAGGGCGCTGCTCGCCTGGCTCGCCACTATGCTCCTGCTCCTCGGTAGCCAGGGGGCGCTCGCCCAGCGCGCCGCCCCGCAACTGGTGCCGGACGTTTCGCAGCGCAACGTCGAGATCAAGTTCAGCTTCACCGGCGCCGAGTTGCTGCTTTTCGGCGCGATCCTCTACCCCGGCGGCCGCGTGCCGGACGAGCCGGCTGACATCATCGTCGTGCTCAAGGGTCCCAGCCAATCGATCACGCTACGCGAGAAGCAGAAGATCGCCGGCATCTGGGTCAATGCCGACAGCATCAATTTCCGCTCGGCGCCGAGCTTTTATGCGGTCGCCTCGTCCAAGCCCATCGACAAGCTGGTCGATGAACGCACGGCGGCGATCTACGAACTGGGTCTCAACAAGCTCCAGCTGTCGCCCGCCTCGCTCAGCAATAGCGAGGAGATCGACCGGTTCGCGGCCGGCCTCAACGATCTCAACAAGCGCGCCGGGCTGTATGTGGAGCATCCCGGCTCGGTGGAAATCACCGACGGCGTGCTCTACCGCGCCCGCCTGCCGCTCTCCGCGCGCGTCGTCACCGGCACCTACACCGCCGAAACCTTCCTGGTGCAGAACGGCCGGGTGCTGGCCGCGGCCGTGCGTGAGATCGAGGTGCACAAGTCCGGTTTCGAGCGGCTGATCGGCGTGTTCGCGGAGGAGCATGGTGCGATCTACGGTCTCGTCGCCATCGTCATCGCGGTTGCGATGGGCCTGTTCGCGGGGCTCGTCGCCGGGCGGGTGTCGGCGGTGCTCGGCTAGCGCGGAGCGGCCTGCCTGCATCGCACGGGGATGCGCCCAAAACACGGGTTTCATGCTCTGCCGTACCCCCCGGATCCCCGCCTCATTCTTTATCGCGGGCAGGGTTTTGTTTACTCCGGACAGCTAGTTTGCCGCGCATCACGGGCGCGGGAGCAGGACGGCATGAATTTCATCACGGAACGGATCGGGTTGGAGAACGCGGCTGCGGCGCTCGCGGCCGGGGCGCAGGCGGACTCCACGCCGCTGCGTCGCCAGTCCGATTTGATGATCGGGCATGTCATTGCCATTTCGCGCGGTTCTGCGCAGGTCCTGTTCGACATCGCCGCCATGGCGAAGATGAGCGGCCAGAGCGACGCCAGCATTGCCATGGCGGGCCAGGTCGGCAGCCAGATCAAGATGCAGGTCGGCCAGCGCTGGATGGTCGCCACGGTGCGCACGCTGGCACTGGACACGCGCTCGGACCGGCATATCCAGGCCGAGGTCGATTTCCTCGGTGAGGGCGATCAGGAGCAGCTCACGGGGCGCCTTTACCGCTTCCGCCGGGGCGTCACGCGGTTCCCCGTGCCGGGTACGGAGGTGCACGCCGTCTCGAATGACGACATGGCCGAAATCTATGCCGCGCACGAGGAGACTTGCATCGAGATCGGCACTGTCTATCCCACGGCCTCCACGCGAGCGGCGCTGCTGGTCGATAGCCTGCTCGGCAAGCATTTCGCGCTGCTCGGCTCGACCGGCACCGGCAAATCGACCGCCGCGGCGCTGATCCTGCACCGCATCTGCGACCTCTCGCCGGAGGGGCACATCGTCATGATCGACCCGCACGGCGAATATGGCGCGGCCTTCTCCGGCAACGGGCAGGTCTACAGCGCAACCAATCTCGAACTACCCTACTGGCTCCTCAACTTCGAGGAGCATTGCGAGATGCTGGTCACGGCCAAGGGGCCCGAGCGCGCGCAGGATTGCGACATTCTTGCTAAGTGTCTGCTCGCGGCGCGCAGCCGCAACCGGCTGGCGGAAGGCATTGGCAAGCTCACCGTGGATTCGCCGGTGCCCTATCTGCTCTCCGACCTGGCGACGATCCTCCAGAACGAGATGGGCAAGCTCGACAAGGGGACCAGCACCCTCCCTTATCTGCGCCTGCGCACCCGGTTGGACGAGATCCGTTCCGATCCGCGCTTCAGCTTCATGTTTTCCGGTATGCTGGTGGCGGATTCGATGCAGGCCTTCCTCGCGAAGGTCTTCCGCCTGCCGGCGCACGGCAAGCCGATTTCCATCGTCGACACCTCCGCCATGCCGTCCGAGATCACCCATGTCGTGGTCTCGGTGCTGGCGCGGCTGATCTTCGATTTCGCCATCTGGGCGCGCGACGAGGAGCAGAAGCCGGTGCTGTTCGTCTGCGAGGAAGCGCATCGCTACATCCCGTCCAGCACCAGTGGCGAAGGGCAGTCGGTCCGCAAGATCCTGGAGCGCATCGCCAAGGAAGGCCGCAAATATGGCGTGTCGCTGGGGCTCATCACGCAGCGGCCGTCCGACCTCGCCGAAGGCGTGCTCTCGCAGTGCGGCACGATCATCTCGATGCGCCTCAACAACGACCGCGACCAGAATTTCGTGAAGGCCGCCATGCCGGAGGGCTCGCGCGGGTTCCTCGACGCGATCCCGGCGCTGCGCAACCGCGAGTGCATCGTTTGTGGGGAGGGTGTTACGGTGCCGGTTCGCGTCGCCTTCGACAATCTGGAGCCGGAGCGGCGGCCGGCTTCGGCCGACCCGGTTTTCTCCGACCTGTGGCGCAGCAGTGGCGGCGAGGACGAGATCCTCGAGCGCACCATCAACCGCTGGCGCAACCAAGGGCGCTAGACAAGCGTTGCCCGGAGCCGGGGCGGGACGGTCGCACCGGACCACCCGCCTGTGCCTTAGCCGTGCTGCATGTCGCCGTCGATTGGCAGGATCTGGCCGGAGATGGAACGGCCGGCCGGCGTCGTCAGGAACAAGGCGAGGTCCGCGACATGCTCGGGCGGGACGATGCGCTTGACGGACTGGGCGGCGAGCCCGGCCTGCTCCTCTTCCGCGATGCTACGGCCGCTCAGCCGCGCACGGCCGGCGATCACCCGGTCGAAGCGCTCACCCCCCACCGCGCCGGGCAGGATGGCGTTGACGGTGACGTCATATCCGCCCAGCTCCATGGCGAGCGTCTTCGTCAGGCCGACCAGCCCCCATTTGGAGACGGCATAGGGCAGGCGATTGGGATAGCCGAACCGGCCCGCGGCGGAGGACATGACGATGATCGTGCCGGCGCTCGCCTTGAGCAGCGGGATGGCACGGCGCGTAACCTCGAACGTGCCGGTCAGGTTGATATCGAGCACGCGCTGCCAATCCTCGCTGGGCAGTTGGTCGGCGGGCAGGGTAGGGCCGCCGATGCCGACATTGTTGATCAGCACGTCGAGCCCGCCCAGCCGCTCGTCGAGCGTGGCGAACAGCGCGTCAATCTGTGCGACATCGGCCACGTCGCAGGGCGTGGCGAGCAGCGACGGCATCTCCCGACAGGCGGAATCCAGCGCGGCCTGATCCACGTCGCAGACGAGCACCTGCGCGCCCTCCGCCACGAACCGGCGGGCGATCGCCAGGCCGATGCCGCCGCCGCCACCCGTCACCAATATGCGCGTCATGGCCTGCTCTCCTTCCATTCGTCCCGCTGTGCCGATGTTTCCCTAGGGGCTCTTCCAACAGGTGAGAAGCCGTCCAGGGACAAGAACGATCCGGAAAAAACGGTCGTGGGACGACACGAAGCTGGTGGGCGACGCTTCCTGGGCGGCGCCCGCTCAGCCCGCCTTGGACGCAGGACTCATCCCCACGTCCAGCGTTGCCTCGCGCCAGCGGCCCCAGCGATAATAGGCCCAGCCGAGCAGCATCGTCACAGTCGTGCTCACCGGGAAGGCCAGCCACAGGCCGTCCACGCCCAGCACGGGATAGGAGGCAAAGTAGAAACCGATCCGCACGAAAAACAGCGAGACGGTGAGGATGATCAGCGGCGCCAGCACGATGCCGTTGGCGCGCATCGTGCCGAACATGACCATGGCGATACCGAACAGCACGAAACTCCAGTTGATCATGTGCATCATGTGCTGCCCGGTCGCGATCGCCTCGCCCCCGCCTTTCAGGAACAGCGAGAGGATCGGCTCGTCGAACAGCGCGATGAGCAGGATCAGCGACCCCGTGATGCCGATGTTGATGAGCGTGGCGATGCCGGTGGTCTTCTCCACCCGGTCCCACCGCCCGGCACCAATATTCTGCGCGGCCATCGCGCTCACCGCGCCACCCACCGCCATGGCGGGCATCTGGATGTAGTTCCAGAGTTGCTGCGCGGCGGCGAAGGCGGCGACCGTCGCCGTGCCCTCGCGGTTGACGAAGCCGATGATGACCAGCGTGGAGAGCGACATGATGATCATCTGCAGCCCCATCGGCACACCGCGCCCGGCGACGACCTTGAGCAGGCCCCAGTGCGGCTTGAGATAGGTCAGTTCATGCCCGCGCAGGCGCAGCGGCAGGTCGCGCCAATAGATATAGACGGTCATCGCGACGAGGCTGAAATAGGCCGCGGTAGCGCTTGCGAAGGCAGATCCGGCGATCCCCATGCGCGGCGCCGGGCCCAGCCCCAGGATGAAAACGGGGTTGAGCAGCACGTCCAGGGAGACCGATAAAATCATGAACCAGAGCGGCGTCATCGCGTCGCCCGCACCGCGCAGGCCCATCATCATCATCACGAACATCAGGATCGCGGGCAGGCCGAAGAAGGTATAGTGCAGATAGGCCTTGGCGAGCTTGAACACGTCCGGCGGCGTGGACAACGCGGCCAGGATGTGATCCGACCAGAGATAGCCCGCTACCGCGATCAACAGGCTGAGCACCAGGCAGAAGCCGAGCGCGGAGCCAAAGGCGTGGCGCGCCGTGGTGATGTCGCCCCGGCCGAAGGACTGGCCGACGACGACACTCGCCGCCAAGCCGAAGCCGAAGATCAGCGAGAACATCAGGAACATGATGATGTTCGCGTTGGCGGTTGCAGCCAGCGCCGATTCCCCGAGGAAATGCGCCACCCAGATCGAGTTGATCGAGCCGTTCAGCGACTGGAGGATGTTGGCGAACAGCGTCGGCAGCGTGAAGATGACGAGCGTGCTGAAGATCGGCCCGGCCGTGAGGTCGCGGCTGCCGCGCATCGGTGGGCGCGCGGCCGGTGTGTCCGGTGCCCCCGCGCCTGGCATGCCTTCATCGCGCTCGGGGGTCAGCTCGTCGCTCATCCTCGGTCAGTCTCTCATCCCAATCGGGAGAGCGCCGCCGCGAGGCGCTGCGCTTCCGCCATCTTCTCCATATGGTCGGCGCGTGCCTTCTCGACTGCTTCCGGCTTTGCCTTTTCGACGAAAGCGGGGTTGGCGAGGCGTCCTTCGAGCGACCTGGCCTCCTTCTGGGCAGCCTCCATGGACTTTGTCAACCGCGCGCGTTCGGCGGCGATGTCGATCACGCCTTCGAGTGGCAGAACGATGGTGGCTTCGTCGACCACGACCTGCGCCGCGCCGCCGCTGACGGTGGAGTCAAAAGCGAAACCGTCGATCCGGGCAAGGCGGCCCAGCGCGGGACCGAGCCGCTCGATGCGGGCGCGGGTGTCGGCGCTGGCCTCGTTGACGATGGCTTCAAGCTTCGCGCCCGGCGGGACGCCCAATTCGGCGCGGGCGGCGCGCACTTCGCTCACCAGCCGGATCAGCCAGTCGATCTCGGCGCTTGCCTGCGCGTCGATCGGCGCATTCGGCTCGGGCCATTGGGCGAGGATCAGGTCGTAGGGGCGCGGCTGGTCGGCGCTGGCGAGCGCGTGCCACAGCTCTTCGGTGATGAACGGCATGAACGGGTGGAGCATGACCAGGATCTGGTCGATCACCCAGCCGGCGACGGCCCTCGTCTCCTCGTCCACCGCGCCCTTGATCAGCTCCAGATACCAGTCGCAGAAGCGATCCCAGACGAAATGGTAGATGGCGTTGGCGGCGGCGTCGAAGCGCAGCTCGGCCATCGCCTTGTCGAGCTCGGCCAGTGTCGCGATGACCTCGCCGATGATCCACTTGTTGACCGCATGGGTGGCGGCCGGCGCGGCGAGACTCTGGCTCGCGCCGATGCCGTTCGCCTGCGCGAAGCGCACCGCGTTCCACAGCTTGGTGGCGAAGTTGCGGTAGCCCTCGACGCGCTTCTCATCCATCTTCACGTCGCGGCCCTGGCTCTCCATGGCGGCCATGAAGAAGCGCAGCGCATCGGCGCCGTACTTGTCGATGAGGCCGAGCGGATCGACGACATTGCCCTTCGACTTGGACATTTTCTGCCCGTCCGCCGCACGCACCAGCCCATGCAGGTAGAGCCGCTTCCACGGCACATCCTTCATGAACTGGATGCCCTGCATCGCCATGCGCGCATCCCAGAAGAACAGGATGTCGAAGCCGGAAATCAGCAGGTCGTTCGGATAATGCTTGGCGAGCAGTGGCGCCTCCGCCTCGGGCCAGCCCAGCGTCGCGAAGGGCCACAGCGCGGAGGAGAACCAGGTGTCGAGGACGTCAGGATCACGCTGAAGGGTCGCGATTTCGGGGTCTAGTGAAGGAAGCTCGTTATTGAAGTGCCAGCCAGCTTTCAGCTTCTCAAAATCTAGAAATTCTACGTCTTTGATGCTCTGTCCGGTGGCTGCATAGTGTTTTAGCGCAATTTCTCGGACCTCGTCCTCGTCAATACCGACGAAGACGTTGCCGTCTTTATCATACCAAGCCGGGATGCGGTGGCCCCACCAGAGCTGGCGGGAGACGCACCACGGCTGGATGTTCTCCATCCAGTTGAAATAGGTCTTTTCCCATGTCTTGGGGACGATCTCGATGGCGCCCGAACGCACCGCCTCCATCGCCGGCTTGGCCAGCGTCGCGGCGTCGACATACCATTGGTCGGTCAGCCACGGCTCGATGACAACGCCGGAACGGTCGCCATAGGGAGTCTGGATGGTGCGCGGCTCGGCGTCATGCTCGGTCGCGGTGCCGTCCTTGTCCGTCGTCACGTGTGGAATGAGGAAGCCCTGCTCCTTCATCCGCTGGACGACCAGCGCGCGCGCCTCGAAGCGGTCGAGGCCGAGATACTCGTCCGGCACGAGGCCGTCCGCCGTCTGCACGACCCTGGCGTCGGCATCGAGCATGTTGAGCATGTCGGCGGGCTTGATGCCCGCGCGCTTGCCGACCTCGAAGTCGTTGAAATCATGCCCCGGCGTGATCTTGACCGCGCCCGATCCCAGCTCCGGGTCGGCATGTTCGTCCGCGACCACCTTGAAGCGACGCCCCGTGATCGGCTGGAGGATCTCCTTGCCGATGACGCTCTTGTAGCGCGGGTCTTCGGGATTCACCGCCACCGCCATGTCGGCCAGCATCGTCTCGGGGCGGGTGGTGGCGACCTCGATATAGTCCTGCCCATTGTCGAGGCGCACGCCGTCCGCCAGCGGATATTTGAAGTGCCAGAAGCCGCCCTTCACCTCGCGCGTCTCGACCTCAAGGTCGCTGATCGCGGTGCGCAGGCCGGGATCCCAGTTGACCAGCCGCTTGTCGCGGTAAAGCAGCTCCTGATGATAGAGATCGACGAACACCTTGACGACCGCGCGGGTGAAATGCGGGTCCATGGTGAACTGCTCGCGGCTCCAGTCCATCGAGCAGCCCAGGCGACGGAGCTGGCCGGTGATGGTGCCGCCGCTCTCGGCCTTCCACTCCCATACCTTCTCGACGAACTGGTCGCGCGTGTAATCGGTGCGCTTCTCGCCGCGCGCGTTCATCTGCCGCTCGACCACCATCTGCGTGGCGATGCCGGCATGGTCAGTGCCGACCACCCACAGCGCATCCTTGCCGCGCAGCCGCTCGTAGCGGATCACGATATCCTGCAGCGTATTGTCCAGCGCATGGCCGATGTGCAGCGACCCGGTGACGTTGGGCGGCGGGTTGACGATGGTGAACGGCTGCGCATCCGGGCGCGCCGGGCGGAACGCGCCGCTCGTCTCCCAATGCTGATACCATTTTGCTTCAATGGCGGCGGGATCAAATGTCTTGGCAAGCTCGGTCATGGCAGCGCCTTAATGGCTCTTGGCCGCGCGCGCCAGCCCGGCGCAGGCACGGCCCGTCTTACGGGAACGATGGGAGAATGCCGGCGCGCTCAGGGGGCGGGACGCCCCGCCGGGCCGGGCTCAGATCTGCCGGACCGCGTGCGGCCCGGCCATCATACTCGGCCGGTAATGCGGTCGATCTCGCGCTTGACCATGGACTCGACCAGTTCGGGCAGATGCGCGTCGAGCCATTCCTTGAGCATCGGGCGCAGCATCTCGCGAACCAAGCCTTCCAGCGTGTTGGACGGGCCGTCATCCGAGCGGATCAGCAGCTTGGAGAGGTTGACCAGAGACTCGCGGGCGGCATCGGCGCTGGTGTCGGACATCACTGCCGGAGCGGCGGTGCGCTGAGCGGCGGGCGCGGCAACCGCCGGTCGGGCACGGGCGGCCTTTACGGGCTTGGCCTCGGCCTTGGCCGATGGGCGGGGGGACATGGCCATGGCAGCCTCCTCTTCCAACCCCGTGTCGGAGTCGGCCTCATTGGTCAGCGCCTCTGTCAGCTCCAGTATCTGGTCGTCGTCGGCGAAGTGATCCGCCTCGTCCGTCGTCGCCCGCGCCGGCGCGGTGGTGGCGCGTCTTGGCGCCCGAGCGCCCTGCACGGGCACGTCTTCCTCGGCGATGATGCGCTTGATGGAGGAAAGGATCTCCTCCATGGACGGCTCGTTCGGCATGGCCTTCATCCGTTTCCTCGCGGCGGGTCAGGGAGCGCTGATGCTCTCTACTGTCGCGTTTTGCGCGGGCGAGTCAACCGTGCGCGTCGAAATGGGAGCGGCCGCAGCATCGTCGTCCCAGTCGAACCACTTGCCTTTCACGCGGTCGAAATTGGCCGCCGGGTCGTAGCGATCGTTCACCGGGATACCGAACGCCGCATAATCGATCCGGTTCATCGCCGCGAGGAGCGAGAACGCCGCGACATAGGCGTTACGCTGTGCGGTGACGAGCTGCACGCGGGCGATAAACGCCTCCTGCTCGGCATTGAGAATGTCGAGGATGGTGCGGGTGCCGACCGTGTTCTCCGCACGGACGCCCTGGAGGGAGAGCGCGGCGGCATCGACCGCGACCCGGCTCGATTCGATGACCTGATTACTCGCCTGCCAGCTGGCGAACAGCGAGCGGGTCTGCGCGATCACGTCGCGTTCCACGGCGGTTTCCTGCTCCATCGCCTGCTGCTCGCGGGCCTGGCTCTGGCGCACCTGCGCGGCTGGCCCACCGCCCTGGTAGAGGGGCAGGGTGAGTCGCGCGCCGAGCTGGACGGCATCATTATCGACCGCGCCGATGGCACCGCGGGTCGAGCCGAGATCGGTGTCATAGCCGCCACTCACGAAGCCGGAGAGCGTCGGCAGGCGCTGGCCCTTGGCGACCCGCACGTCATAGCGGCTCGCCTCGCGCGTCTTGCGCGCCGCGGCGAGGTCCGGGTTGTTGGCGAGAGCGATTTCCACGGCCTCGTCCGGCGACGCGGGCAGGCCCGGCAGCGGGGGCGGCGGCTGGAGGTCGACCGGCGCATGGCCGACGAGCTGGATGTAACGCTCGCGCGCATCGATCAGCGATGCTTCCGCCGTCCTGAGGTCGCCGCGCGCCAGCGACAGGCGCGATTCGGACTGGGCGACGTCGGTGCGGGTCAGGTCGCCGACCTGGAAGCGGTTGTTGGTCGCCTTGAGGTTGACGTCCAGCACCTCGACATTGTTGCGGCTGAGCGCGACCACGGATTGCGCGCGGATCACGTCCATATAGGCCGCGACGACCTGGCTGAAGATCGTCAGCTCGGTCGCCTGCACGTCGAACTGGCCGGCCTCGATCCGGCGTTTCGCCCCGGCAACGGCATTGCGCACGCGCCCGCCGGAATAGACTGGCACGTTGAGCGTCAGATTGGTGCTCAAATCGCGCGGCGGCACCAGCGGATTGAGCGGGCGCGAATGAGCGAACTCGGTGTAGGTGGACGTCAGGCCGAGATTGGGTAGGCCGTTGGCCTTCTGTAGATTATAGGTCTCGTCCGTCGCGCGCTGGCCGGCGCGGGTGGCGGTCAGCGTCGGGTTGTTCCGATAGGCGGCGGCGAGTGCCTCCTGCAACGTCTCGGCGCGCGCGGGAACGGCAACGGAGCCCAGCAGGGCTGCGAGGATCGCAAGGCGCGGGAGCGGACGTCTGGGCATGGAGTCTCCGGCCTTAAGAATCAGAAGGTGAAAACCTTGGGTCGTGCGAAGCCGGGCAGCGGCACGGCCTCCACATCCGCAAAGGGGCGCGCGCCGAAGCCGCCAGCCGTGCGCGTGCCGATGCACAGCCGCGTGACGCCGGCGTCGATCCGCGCGAACACCGCGCGCCCATCGATCCGGAGCTGGTCGATCAGCGCGTCGTCCAGGACCTCGATGGCGCCGTCGATGAACAGCACGTCATAAGGCGCGCCCTCGGCATGGCCCTTGGCGAGCGAGCCGATCTCGACGCGAACCTTGGCATGGTCCGCCAGCAAGGTGCGGGCCCGTGCGGCGAGCGTGGCATCCTCCTCAATCGCGATCACCTCACAGCCCAACCGGGCAAGCAAGGCGGCGGCATAGCCCGTCGCCGCGCCGATCAGCAGCACGCGCTCGCCGGGCTGGGGCGCCGCCTCGACGATCAGGCGGGCGGTAGCGAGCGGCGGGTTGAGCGCGCGCCCCTCGGTGAGCGGCACCGACCGATCGATATAGGCGGCGCTGCGCCGCTCCTCGGCCACATAGGCTTCGCGCGGCTCGGCCAGAATCGCCTCGATGGTCGCCGGATCGTTGACGTCGTTGGTGCGCAGCTGGCTCTCGACCATCGCGCGGCGCATCGCCTTGAAATTCTGTTCGCTCATGGGATCCCTGATGGCACAACTGTATTGCTATGACAATACACTAATGGCGGATGCCGATCTCTCTAGTCGTTTTGCAACGCACAGTGAAAGCTTTTTCAATCCTGAAACAATAGCGGCACGGTAGGCGTGTGTCGGGATAACGCAGCGCTCCGCTAATCGGCACGGCTGCCCGGTATGGCGGTTGTTTGGGTCTGGGGCGGGCTGCTCCTCGCTCGTCGTGCCGCGGGTCGGCCGGCGCTTCCGGTCTTGGGCGCGCGAGAGGGGCGGTGCAGGAAAAAGCGCTAGCCCTGCGTAAAATCCATCGCTATGGCCCAGCGACCACGCAAACTGCGCCGAGGCCCGATGGCGGAGTGGTTACGCAGAGGACTGCAAATCCTTGCACGCCGGTTCGATTCCGGCTCGGGCCTCCACCCCTTGATGAGAATGGCAATTTCCCAAGGGTTTATCCTTTCGATTTGCTAACTTTGCGGACAGGGTTAGCAGATTTCCGCTGCGCCCTACCGTGCTGGAGAGCGTTCATCGCGTGATCGGCGAGCACCTTCTTCTGGGCTTCCTTGGTGTAACGGATCACTTCGCCCTCTGTCGTGTGGCCCGTGATCGACATGATTTCGTTCACCGAGCATCCCGCCTCAGCAAGGCGTTTGGCCATCGCCTTCCGAAGCCCGTGTGATGAGCATTGCGGCAAGCTCGCTTCGTCGCACCTGTCCCGCATCCAGTTACCGAAACCGTTAGCCGTAAACGGCTTGCCATATTCGGTGACGAGGAACGTCATGTTCTGACGCGGCGTTCCCTCCAAGACGCGTTTCAGCTCCGGGTGGATAGGAATATCCACCAGTGCATTGGTCTTGTCTTGACGAACGGCGATCCTGTCACCCTTCACGTGCTGCCAGCCCATCTTGACGGCATCGGATTTGCGCTGCCCCGTATAGAGCATGATCGCCATGGCAAGCCGCGCCTTGGTGCCGATCGGGTGGATCGCTTCAAATTGGGCGATCTCCTCCTCTGTCCAAGTGTGGAAGCCCTCCGATGAGACTTTCAAGCCGCGCATTCCTAGCAACGGGTTGTGCTGTATCATGTCTATGTCAGCAGCAAAGTTCAGCAGAGTTTTCAGACGCTTCAAAAGGCTGTTCGCGGCCTGAGGTCGATCTTCCATCTGACCGATCAAGGTCTTGATGTGAGAGCGTTTGAGACCTGCGACGGGTAAATCTCGGCACTTCTCGGCGAACCGTTCCAATATCCGTCGATAGTTGCGCTGAGTTGCCGGTGCCAAGTTCAGGAACTCGGGGGCGGTATAATAGCGCCGCAGGAGGTCGCCGAAACTGCCCGGCACAAGGCGGGAGGAGGCAGTAGGTGCGATCTGCTGCGCCTCCCCCTCAACGGCCTTTTGGTAGGCTATCATGAAGGCCTCAGAGTAGAGGGGACCGGGAAGTGGAATTTTCTTCACGCCGGGCCGATTGTAGTAAATGCGCTCCTTGCCGTGCCTGTCCCGATAAACGTGGACATATGGAGGCCGCTTATATCGGGGCATGAGTAAACACCTGATCCCACGGATTGCCGGTCAAGGGGGCCACGCTGCCGTATTTCGCTTCGACATGCTTGCGTGTCATGATGCGGAAGGTGCCATCTTGATGAAGTTTCACCGAGACGGGTTCCTGCCCCATCTTCTCCAGCAATTCCCACATGGCCCGGATGTCAGCGCGATTATGAGTGAGCTTGGGTCGAGACATCACGCGGCCTCCTTGGGATCGCTGGCAAATACCAGTTCCAGAATGGCGATAAGCTCGCCGGTGGCAGTTCGATTGTTAGCGGTCGCCCGTTCCTTAAGCCGAATTTTCAGGTCGGCAGGAAGCCTAACGAGCATCTGGGTCTTCGTGGTCATAGCGTCTCCGTTCACCATTGAGATACCGGTGACGATCGTATATCTCCGAGATAGCGAATATGCAATATCTCTGAGATAGCTTTAGATAGGATGCCCGATGACCGCCGAACGTCGCAAGCCACAAACAGGAAAGCAATTGCTGCTGCGATTTGCCGAAGGCTCCGATCTGCGGGATCGGCTGGATCGGATCGCAAAAGCCAACGGCAGGTCCACGACAGCGGAAGTCCTGCTTCGGCTGGAGGCCAGTTTGCAGGCCGAGGAAAAAACCGGGGGTTTGTCGTTCGCGCAGACGGTCAAGGCCGCCGACGCAAAGGCAGCATCCGGCGATCCTGATCTTGAGACCCGCGTCTCCGAACTGGAAAAGGCCGTGAAGGCGCTGCAACAGCCGCGATCCTAGTCAGGATGCCGCCATCCGCACTATTTCAAGATCGCTGTCGATTATGCAATTAATTGCACATCGTCATATTTCCCGTTCCCCCTTCGTTTCGGCAATATCGTTTCCAAGCTTCCGGCAAATCGGATAGCGTGCAGGCGCGTCAGCTACGAGATCAGGTTCAAGCCAAAAATGACGCTGAGAGCGCGGACTGATGGCGATCGAGCCAAGACCGTGAACTCTCACTGCCGGGCATGAGCGTGGCAAGATAGGCCCAGAACTCCTGCCCGTGCGACCGATACCGCAAGTGCGCCAGTTCATGCACGACGACATACTCCAGCACCTTCCTGGGGGCGAATATGAGGTGCCAGTTGATGAGGATATTGCCCTCCGGTCCGCATGATCCCCAGCCATGGGCAAGGTCGGTCGTGCGGATCGACCGGGGCACGAGGCCGAACCGCTTGCCATAATCTGCGGCGATCTCCTGCACATCGCGCCGGACACGCTGTTTCAGCCAGAGCTTGAGTTCGCTGGCGACGAGGTGGTCGGCATCGTCTCGGGCCCAGTGGGGCAGATCGACGGTGAACCCGTTGCGATAGGTGATCGCGATCCGCTCGGCGTCGGTGCGGCGCACGGTGAGCGGCATGTTGCGGCCCCGATAGGGTATCTTCGATCCGGTGATGAACCGGGGCACGGCGTGGCGGCTGGCAGTGATCCGCTCCATCTCGCGCACGGTGTTGAACACCCATTGCCGTTTGCGCTCAAGGAACCCGGCAATGTCGTCATCATTATCACGGGTCAGCGCCAACACCTCGACATGACCGGGGGTGATGGTGATGCGGCGCTCCGATGCCGTCGCCGACCGGCGAAGTTCGTAGGGGATTTCCTTCCTGCCGATCTGGAGCGTCGGCATCAGGCTCCGCTCCCATAGGCATGGACGGCGAACTCCTCGACCTTCTCGCGGATGGTCTTGGTCTCGCCGATACCGTGATCGGTCAGGATGCGCCGGACCTGCTGGCGCAAAGAGCGGAGATAGGCTTCCATATGCGCAAAGGCGGGCTGGGTTGCGGCGGCGTCGGCATAGATCGCGCCGATGGCGATGGCCGCGTCCTGCAAGGTTTCATGATCGGTATCGGGCACGATGGCCTCGACGATGCGCAGGATCGAGAAGGCGTTCTCGTCCATGCCCAGTTCGGCGTGCGCGCCCTGTTCGGCCTCGATGTCGCCGGTCAGCCTCTCGAACTCGTGCAGGCCATCGGCGGCGGCAAGCTGCCCCTCCTCGAAGCGGCGGATGATCTCCAGCACCCGTTCGGAGAAGCGGCCATATTGCGCCGGGTTCTTGTCCACCAGTTCACGTGTGGTCCGGCGAAGCTCGGCGGACTTGCGCACGAACGCCTCCTGCAACTCCGGCTCGGCTTTACCCTCGGTGGCGAAGTCATCGGCGAAGTTCGGATCGGTGATGCTGCGCAAGCGGATCGTGGTGGAGAGGCCGGTGACGTGGACGTGCGTTTCCAGCATCTCCCTGATCTTCGCCGAGTAGGATTTGTGATCGAGGCTCTCGTCCTTGGCGATGGCCTGCGTTGCCAGCCGCAGGAAGGCGGAGGCCCATTTTACCTCGGCGGTGAAGTCGAGGATCGCGGGATCGGGCGAGAGGTCAGCATAGACCTTGATGAAGATGCGGGTCAGGCGCTGGAGATCGAACCAGTCGTCCTCCTGCCCCCCGGCTGCCAGCTTGGCGGCGGCATAGGCGGCGGACTTCTCGTCCATGCCCTCCAGCCCCATGGCGCGCTTCTGGGCGCGATAGCGGGCGTGGGCTTCCTTCAGGTCATTACGCAGGATCGCTATGTCGCGCATCGCGTTCTCGACATCTTCGGAACGATAGGACTTCAATGCCTCGTCGAGATGGCTGGTGACACCGATATAATCGACGATCCGCCCGTTGGGCTTGGTGATTTCGCCGCCATCCGGCAGCTTGATGGTGCAGGTGCGGTTGGTCCGGGCGATGGCCTGAAGGAGATTGTGCTCCTTCAACGGTTTGTCGAGATACATGACATGCTCGATGGGCGCATCGAACCCGGTCAGCAGCTTGTCGCAGACGATCAGGAAGTGCGGGTCTTGGCCGAACGCCTTGAACCGCTTCTTCACGTCCTTCTCGGCATCGCCATCGAGGTAGTGCGCTTCCAGCCCGGCGCGAAGCGCGGCAACGTCCGGGTTCTCGCTTGGCTTGTTGTCCTCTTGGCTCTTGGAATAGACGCAGGCGATCATGGCGTCGGCCTTTTGCTGCGCCTCCTCGGCCTCCATTCCTCCGCGCACCAGATCGGCGGCGATGACGGCAGAGAGCGCGGCGCGGTAGAGGATTACGGCTTCCCGATCCACGGCAACGATCTGCGCCTTGAAGCCGTCCGGCTGGCAGACGGCTTTGAAGTGCTCCCAAATGTCCAGCGCGATCAGCCGGATACGCTCCGGGTGCTTGGCGATGGTCGCCAGCGTCAGGCCCTTGCGCTTTAGTTCCTCGCGCTTGTCCTCAGGCAGGTCCACGAACCAACGGTCGAACAAGATGTCGATCTCGGCCTCGTTGATCGCCCAATCCGCTTTGCGGCCTTCATAGAGGATCGGCACGGTCGCGCCGTCGCGCACGGCGTCGTCGATCCCGTATTTGTCGAGATAGCCTTCCCCGGCGATGCTGAACCGGGCGTAGGTATCCTTGTCGGTCGATTTGATCGGGGTGCCGGTAAAGCCATAGAAATGGGCGTCGGGCAGCGTGGCTTGCAGGAATGCGCCCAAGTCCTTTTCCTGCGTGCGGTGGCACTCATCCACCAGCACGATCCAGTTGGCGGAGTTGGGGATCGGCTCTTTCGACCCAGCGAACTTGAAGATGGTCGAGAGCAGGATTTGCCCGTTGCCGCCCCGGTTCACCGCTTCGCGCAGCGCCGCCACCGATCCGCACTGCGTCGGGTTCGGCAGGCCGCAGGCGACAAAGGTCTTGCTGATCTGGTCGTCGAGGTCGATCCGGTCGGTCAGCACGAGGATGTTCGGATTGGCGAGGGAGGGCGCGTCCAGCGTCAGATGGGTTTTCAGCTTCAGGGCCAGGAACACCATCGTCAGGCTCTTGCCACTGCCCTGTGTGTGCCAGATCAGCCCCTTGCGGTGCTCATTTGCCGCAACCCGCTCCACCGCCTTGTTGACAGCGCGGAACTGCTGGTAGCGACAGATTTTCTTGATCTTGTTTCCGCGCTCCGGGTCCACCTCGAACACGATGAAATGCGCCAGCAGGTCCAGCAGCCGGGAAGGTTCGCACAGGCACCACAGGTCTTTGGTCAGGTCATCGGAGAACTCGTCCCGGTGACGCGGCCATGCGTCGGGCCACGGGGCATAGAACTGCGAAGGCGCACCCGTCGCGCCGTAGAGGGTCGCCACGCCATCGGTGACGAGGTTGAAGGCGTTTGGGTAGAACAGGCGGGGGATGTCCCGCTCATACTGCTTGATCTGCTCGAAGGCTTCCTCTGCCTTGGCGGTGGCCTTCAACGGGGATTTGGCCTCAATTACCACGAGCGGGATGCCATTCACGAACAGCACTATGTCCGGGATGCGCGGGCGCTGGACGACGACACGGAACTGGTTAGTGACGTGAAAAGTGTTGCGGCTAGGGTTTTTGAAGTCGATCAGCGCAACCGGGCTGTCACGGTTCTCGCCAGAAAGGCGGCGGGAATAGCCGCCGCGCAGCTTCTTCTGCCACTCCTCATTGTCGGACAGGGTGGACAGGTCGTTGTAGATCGCCTCGGCATCTGCCGCGCCGATGCCGTTGATCATGCGCAGCGCGTCGATCAGCAGCGGCTTGAGGATAACCCGGTTTTCCTCCTCGCGCATCGCCAGCGCCTGCGCCGGGAAGAGCACCTGCCAGCCCATCGCGGCCAACGCATCGAGCGCGGGCTTCTCGGCGAGGTGGTATTCGCTCATGCCGGCACCCGCACGCGACCGGATAGGAGGTCGGACATCAGGGCGCGTTTCGTCTGCTGAAGGCGCTGCCGCGCAGTTTCAGCCGCTGCGATGCTCTGCTCCAGAGCCGATAGTTGATTGGCAATCTCAAGCTGGGTTGGCATGTCAGGCAAAGGAATGGTTTTTTCCTTCAGGAGCTTGAAGTGACGTGCGTAACCTTCACCGCGAAGGTCGAGCGATTGCAGCGCAAAATAGAAGAAACGAGCATCTAGGTCCGGTCTCGGGGTAAGGCACTGTGTGCCATCCGCACCGATTGCGAACGGAAAATCGACGAACTTCAAAATACGGGTGTGATCGCCGAACACGATGACCGGCAGGGCGTAGGGCCAGAGCGCCGATTGGTCAGCAGTGTAGCCGCAGATGAATGAAGCACCTTGGTCGATGATTGGAAACGCGCCCGCATCCTGATAATCGGACGTTTGGAGCTTTATGAGCTTCTCACCCCTGTTCTTTGCAATCGCGTTGGCCACGACGATCTCGTCGAAGCATTGGCGAGCGCCCTCCACCAGTTCGGCACGGACGTGTATGAAAACCTGCTGCGCTGCCTCTTGCGCAGCGTCCGCAGCCGCGATCGCCTGATCCACCGACTGCAGCACCTCGGCGATCCGCCGCTGTTCGTCGAGGGGTGGAAGATCACCAGACAGCGCAGCCAGCTTCTTTTTGTTGAGGGTGACGCCCTTTATGGCTTGGTCAGTCTCGGCGTTCGCAACGATATGTTCGAGCCAATAGGGCAGGAACGACTTATCGATACCGGCGACTGGCTGAAATGCTGCAATGGCCTCGTTGGTGAACAAGTCTGTCCCGGCAATCGCCACCCGGCCAATCGTGAGCTTGAAGCTCATCATTACGGTGCCCGCAGTCACGGGTTTGACGTTTGAGTTCTCCACGCCAGCGTCGGTGATCCGCTCCTTGGTTCGGAGTATCACCGCTTCCCGCATGTCGGAGATCGCCACCCAGGGGTGTCCGTCTCCGTTTGCCGCCCAATACTCGGGCTTGTCACGAGAGGGCGTGCCTCCGATGGCGATGTGGCACAGTTCGCCAAGTGCGGCTTCCTGCCATCCCTCCGCCACTTCACTCGACATAGCCAAGCCTCTTGAGGTATCCGAACATTACCGCATCCGCGCTCATTGTCCCTTACCCTTCGGCTTGGTTTTGGGCCGGGAGGCGCCGATCTGCTTCGCCTTTGCAGTCGCCTCGATGAAATGCCGCTCCACCGCACTGGGGGCTTCCAACTGGCGGGTATGCCATTTGTCATATTGCGCCAGCGCCCTGGCCTTGGCGACATCGGCGGAGATTTTGCCCGCATGGGTCAGGATGTCACGGTCGCCGAGTTTTAGGAAATCGTCTAGCTTGGCGATCCAGTCGTGCATGGTCATGGGCCTGCGCGCCATGGCCTGCATCTCGGCAAACTCCAGATAGGCGGTGACGATGCGGTTGAGCGCCTCGATCTCCTCGCCTTGCAGATAGTTCTTGGCGATATGAACATCGGCCTTGCGCGGCGGGCCGCCCTTCGGCTGGTTGGACCATGAGGTCAGCCCCATGTGATCCTTGGCGGCATCGGCCCGCGCCGCCACGATCTCGGCAGCGGTGTGGCCATGCGCCGCCCAGTGCATCTTGTTCTGCACGGTTTGGAAGAAAAGCTGGCTGGCCTCCGCGCTTTTATCATAATCCACGCTGGTGGCGTAAATCTCCAGTACCTTCTTGTAGAACTGCTTTTCCGAAGACCGGATGTCCCGGATGCGGGCGAGCAGTTCCTCGAAATAATCGGCATCCGGCTCTTTCAGCCGGGCATCGTCCATCGCGAAACCCTTGACCAGATATTCGGACAGGGTGGTGGAGGCCCAGCGCCGGAACTGCGCACCGCGTGGAGAGCGGACCCGGAAACCAACCGCAAGGATCATGGGCAGGCTGTAGTGGGCAATGCGACGGGAAACCTCACGATTTCCCTCGGTGCGAACTTGTAAGAAATCCTTACAAGTTGCCTCTTCGTCCAGTTCGCCTTCCTCGTAGATCGCCCGGACATGCTGGGTCACGGCCTGCGGCGTCACCTCGAACAGTTCGGCGATCTGGGCCTGACTAAGCCATGCGGAACCATCCACGGCTTTCAACTGGACAACGGTAACGCCGTCCTCCGTGTTGTAGAGGATCATCTCACCCGACATAGCCAAGCCTCTTGAGATGCCCGAACATGACGGCTTCCGCCTCGTTGCGCTTGGCGATCAGGTCTTGCAGCCTGGCCACTTCCGCCGCGACATCGACGGCCTCGGCATCCGCGCCGGTCTGCACATAGCGGCTGATGTTGAGATTATGACCGTTGGCGGCGATCTCCTCGACCGGGACGACGCGGGCCAGCTTCTCGATGTCGGCGAAGGCGTGGACCGCCTCGGCCAGCGTGCGGACGTGATCGTCGGTCAGGAAATTCTGGGCTTTGCCCGGCTGGAAGGTGGCATCACCGTTGACGATCAGTACCTTGCCGCGCCGCTCGGCGGGCTTGGCCTTGCGGCATACGAGGATCGCAGCCGGGATGCCCGCGCCGTAGAACAGATTAGGCGCAAGACCCACAACCGCCTCGATCACATCGGCGTCCAGCATGGCCTGTCTGATCCGCCCTTCGGCCCCGCCACGGAACAGGACGCCGTGCGGCACTACCACCGCGAGCATTCCGTCATCCTTCAGGCTGGCGAGCATGTGCTGGACGAAGGCGAGGTCGCCATAACCCTTGGGTGGGCAACCATAGGTATCGCGACCGAACGGATCGCCGTTCTGCCAGACATCGTGGCCCCACACCTTTTCCGAAAACGGTGGGTTGGCCAGCACCCGGTCATAGGCTCCGATGCCCTCCACGAACTCGCGGGCCTTGGGGTCATATCGCTTGGGGGACAGGATCGTGTCGCCCTTGGCGATGAAGGCGTCATCGACATTGTGCAGGAACAGGTTGATCTCGGCGATGCCCCATGTCGCGAAGTTCTTCTCCTGCCCATAGAGCGACAGGGTGCGGGCATCCTCGCCCCGATCCTTCAGATACTGCACCGCCTCCAGCAACATGCCGCCAGAGCCGCAGGTGGGGTCATAGACCGACATGCCGGGGCGCGGCTCGACAATCTCGACCATCAGGCGCACGATCTGCCGGGGCGTATAGAACTCGCCGCCCTTCTTGCCCGCGCCCTCGGCGAACATCTTGATGAGGTAGAGATAGGCATCGCCCAGCATGTCGGCGGGCACATCGGCATTGCGCAGCCGGTGCTTCTCGAAATGAGCGAGCAACTTTTCCAGCAGGGCGTCGGAGAAACGATCCTGATTGGCGAAGTCCACATCGCCGAACACGCCGCGCAGCCGCAGGTTGGCATCTTCGATGGCGGCGAGTGCGTTGTTCAGCCGCTGGCCGATCTGCGTGGACTGCTGGCGCACGGCGTCCCAGCGATGCTCCTTGGGGATATGGAAGCGGTGCTCGTCCGGGTCGGCGGCTTCCTCGCGGTCGCCGGTCTCGGCGAGGAGCGTCTCGAACTCCTCGGCCCAGACATCACAGAGCCGCTTATAGAACAGCAGGCCGAAGATATATTGCTTGTAATCCCCGGCATCGACGGTGCCGCGCAATATGTCCGCTGCGCCCCACAAATGCCGTTCGAGTTCGGATTGCGTCAGTATTGGCATTGATCCCCCGGAAGCGCGGCTCCTCCCTGAGCCACGAACTTTGTTCACCTGATGATCCGATAGCAGCGGCGTGGATTTTTGGCGACACAAAGGAGCCAGAAAATTAATATTGCAATTAATTGCACAACGCTGGGGCGTGTGTTCTGGCCTGTTTTTAGGCTCTGATAAGTGAAGGTTATCAGAGGCTAGATGAGCTTGTCAGGCTGCGTCCTTCAATCGACGAACAGGCGGCTGTTCGTGTTGCCGGGCGCACCACAGATCATAATTCGCCTGCATGGCAAGCCATGCGCGGGCCGTGCTGGCTCCCGCCTGTTCGAGCCGCACCGCGAGATCGGGGCTGATCGCAGCCTTGCCGTTCAGCACACGCGACAGGGCAACCCGCGACATGGCGAGCCGCTCGGCTGCCTCGGTAACGGACAGGCCCAGCGCCGTGATGACCTCATCGCGGAGCAGTTCGCCGGGGTGGGGAGGATTGTGCATCATCGTGATTGTCTCAATGGTCATGGGGGCCTCAATGGTAATCCTGATAATCGACAAGCTCGGCGTCGGAGCCGACAAAGCGGAAGGTGACACGCCAGTTGCCATTGACCCAGATCGACCAATGGCCCTTCAGCTCGCCCTTCAACGGGTGCAGCTTGAAGGATGGCAGGTTCATGTCCTCCGGCCCTGCCGCGACATCGAGCAGTCCCAAGATGTTTCGGAGCTTCTTCACATGGGAAGCCTGAACGCCCTTCGTCGTGCCAGTGCGATAGAAGGCTTCAAGTCCCTTGTGCCGAAATCCGATTATCATGACGCACTGTATCGTGTTGCGTTACAAGATGCAAGGCCGTGACACGCCCTGTATCGCAACCACCAGTCCGCGATCGTCTCCGGCCCTCCCATTGTCCCTGGCTGGTCAATCCTAATGGTCCATTGAATGATCGGCCGGACACGCAATGTCTGATTGACTGGATAGCCGACCCTTCGCACACTCACTGTTCGCTGATCGAACAGGAGAGAATGACGTGACAAATAAAGCTCGTCTCGAAGCGCAACTGGCAGAACTCAAGGAGCGATTAGGGCACGTCGAAACGGATTTGGCCGAACCACTAAACGCCGACGCCTCCGAGCAGGCGGTGGAGGTGCAGGACGATGCGTCTCTGGAGGCTCAGGCGCTGCTGATCCATCGCGACATGGCCTCGATCAACCGGGCCTTGCTCCGCATTGAAAACGGCACCTATGGTGAATGCGTGCGCTGTGGCGGCGATATTGCACCGGCTCGTCTTGAAGTGCGCCCGGAAGCGGCACTGTGCATCGACTGCGCTCGCAAGGAGCAGTGAGGCAGGCGATGTTGCACATCATATTATAGCACCGCGCCTGCCGCGTTGTCGGTGAACATGTCGCCGTCGCGAATGTAGCGGGCGAGCATGGCGTCGCTCTTGTGACCGGTCTGTTGGCGGATTTTCCACGACGAGGCCCCGGCCATTGCGGCACTGGTGGCAAGCCCGGCGCGCAGGGAGTGGCCGGAGAAGGTCGTCGGATCGAAGCCCGCAGTCCCCACGCGCTTTTTCATAATCGTCGCGACCGCATCCCCAGACAAACGACTGGGGGCGATATGCCCGTGCCGGTCGATGCTGCGGAAGATCGGCCCTTGCTCGATCCCGGCATAGGCAAGCCAGTCGGTGAGATGGCGGACAGGACACCAACGAGTGCGCCCATATGGGATCGCGATCTTACGGCCATTCCCGATCTGATCGGTCTTGGACCGGCGTAGATGCAGGACGATGCCCCGCGCAACAGGCTCAACATCGCCGCAGTCGAACCCGACCAGTTCGGATCGACGAAATGCCCCGGCGAACCCAATCAGCAGCAGCGCCTTATCCCGCACGTCAATGGGGCGGTCGCCCATGCGCTCAAGAACCGCAAACAGATCATCGCGCTGTAACGCCTGCGCTTCGCGTTGGGCCATGCCCTTGGTCCGTCGTATGCCCCGCATGGTCGCCCTGATGATCTCGGATCGGCATGGATCATCGAAGCCTGACGCCCGGTGCGCCTTCGCGATGGCTGCCACCCGACGCTGGATCGTGGCGACGGCATGGGTCTCGGCGAGATCGGCCAGATACTCCGCAATGCTCTGCGGTGGACAGGGAATGTCCCTGCCGGACGCCCGGAAATGGGCGAGATCAGCCGCGTAGGCGCGCTGGGTTCCAGCCGATAGGGAATGGGAGAGGAGGCGGCGGACCGGCTCTGAAATCGCCTGTGGAGGCAAAGATGCCGTTGTGTCGCCGAGAGGGATGGCAGAGCTTCTTGTGCAATTAATTGCAATCCTATTTGAAGGAACTGTTTCCAACATTTTTTGTATTTCTCCATTCGGCGTCGGCCCAACAGTTCTGGGGCTTTCCGCTTAAAGTCGTTGTGCCGAAAATCAGGGGGCACGAACTGCGCAGGCGGGACCGGATCAGCCCAGTTTCCGCTCTTGCCGGGCGTAGGCTTCGGCCACCTGATCCTCGCGGCTAGTAAGCAGGTCGTCAGACATGCGGTGAAGCGCCAGCAGGCGGTTCTCGGCCTGGGTATGTCCTTCCAGAGTGCCGTCATGGCGAATATGCCAGACCCCGACATCGAGGAGATCATTGAGGTGGCGCGAGATCAGCAGGAAGCGGTGACAGTGCAGCGGGTCGCCCTCCGAGCACATCAGGGCGGGTCTGCATCGGCTTGCGATGGATAGGACTGTTTCGATCCCTGTTGCAAACTCGGGAGTGCCGCGTCGATCGTCATATGCGGTAGGGCCGCGCTTGGGGTGCCCGCCCAGACTGTCGCCTAAGTGAATGTAAGAGATGCCGACCCGGTTCAACGCTGCCCGCAGATCACGTTTGCGGAACTGGGGCCACCGCGATCTTGGCGACGATCGAACATCAATGATGCAGTTTACGTCGAAATAATCGAGACCGTAATGAAACTCGTCCCAACTCACGTTGGAGTGCCCAATAGTCAAAATGTCTTTCATATCAAACCTTTCAAGCTCCAATGAACTTATCCGAGGTTTGAAATAAATGGCACTATTATCAGTAGCTTAAGCCGTTTTTCATCGTGATTTGTGCAGTCGTCTGAGACGGCGTGATTGATACAGGCATCGGGACAAGGAGCGCCGAACCTGTCAGCGCCGCCGAGCCGGGGATAGGCGCACGGTCGCCGTTACGGTGCTGACGCTAGGTGGCTACGTGCCAGCCGCACGAGAGCCTCCTCCTTGCCGACCAGTCCCTTGCCCCGCCTCTTTGCGCCACATGCAATGAGCGCGGCCTCGACATCGGCATACTGCTCGACAGGCAGGCGTAGGAGAAATGAACGGGTCGGCCTCGCCGATGATGCGCCCTGCCGCTCCAGAGCCTCTGGGAGGGCGTGTGAGGGCGTTCGGATAGCCAGTTGGAGGTTTGCCCTCATGGCGCGCTGGTTGAGCTTCTGTGGCCGGCTGGCGGCATGGCGGGCGACGATCTGAAGTTTCGTCCAGCCGATCCGTTCAGCCTGCGCTTCGTCGATCCGGTACTCGGAGAGAAGCCTGCCCACGTTCGAGAGGTAGAACAGCGCCCGACGCTTGATCCCCGCGATCCGCTCGACCTCGTGCAGGAATGTGCGGTCCTCGTTGTGAGCGGCCCAAAGGGCGCAGGCGAAGGCGTAGAAGTTCTTCGTAGGCTTTACGGCGAGTGTCAGCGCCTCCTGCTTCAGATGCTCGACATCGGGACTGCCTTCAACCGAGGGCATGTTGTGCTCCTATCACGAATGGCTCTCGACCATATCCTGCCGATCCTAACAGGACGTTGATTGCAATTAATTGCATATGCGTGGGGGCGGGGGACTATAGGGGGTGGGGGCGGGAGGGAGACATGCGTTAGCATGTATCCCCGATCCCTTCCTTCCCGAACAAGGTTCGGGTGAACCCCGCGTTCGGAGCGCAGCGACTGGACGCTGAGGCTTTTTCTGTAGCTTCGTTCGTATCTTCATTAGTCCCTTTATTGAGGTTGCCGATTTTCGTCACATCCATTGCCGAACCACGTCAGAGGTGGTGACGTTTCCCGTCACTAACTATGACGAAATCCGTCACACCCCCCTGACGATTTCCGTCATACCTCCCCAACTTCATGCTGGAACAGGGCCACAGCTTCCGGTGTCGGACGCAGATGCAACATCGAATGACCCTTGAACTCGGCGGTGATGGTCTCGATCAAGCCCCGCTCCAGCAGCCGGTCCTGAGCAGTGCGGTAGGTTCGCGGAGAGATGCCGAGTTCGTCCGCCCACTGTTTATGGGTTTTCGCGATCCACTTCTTGCCGCACTGGACCACGGTGGCCTTGGGCCACCAGTAGCGGATGCGGTAGAGCAGCAGGGCAGCGTCGCCATGCCCGGTCGCCTTCCGAAGTCCCCTGAGGGCATTGTGCTGGAACCCGTCCTTGGTCTTGGGCAGATCGTGACCCGTGAGCATCTTATGGGTCGTGTGCTCGAACGCATCGCGGAAGTTATGAAAAATGACCTTCTTGAGGTCGTCAGCCACCTCCACCCGATCGGTGAGGTAGTCCCACCATTTAGCGAACATCTTCTTGCACTCTTTGACCAGCACGGAAGGTGTCGGTTGCTTGAGCGTATACAAGAGTTCTTTCCCGAACTGCATAGCCAGCCATCGGGTAATGCTCACAAGCTGCTGCTGCGATCCCGTGTAAGGGGCTGCGCCGATCTCATCGGGGATGTCGAGATCAGATAATAAGTCCGCCACCGTGATCGCCGCAACGGACGCCTCGGTCTGGGGCGCTGATTTGATGGCCATGGTTCTGGCTCCTTTCGAGTTGAACGGAAGGAGCGTCGGGAGTAGGAATACTGTCGCAAGTCAGCGTCGCCCCGGCGCTCCTGAAGGCCCTCGCCCTGCAAGGCGGGGGTTTCTCGTTTCAGGGGGTGCGCGAGTTTTTCCGCTGGAAACGGGCAGCGATAAGGCATGCCCAACGGACCCAAATGCGGTTAGCAAGCCCGGAAATTTCTTTTGTGATTTTAATAAGGGGCTTATGGGCGGTTAGCAGATATAAGCCGTTGACCTTTCTAGGTTGTGGTATATCGGCTCGGGCCTCCACCTCTTCAGGAATTACCTACTAGTGTCGCGCGTTTGGTGCGATTCAGCATCTGGTCGGTAAGGAAGGTCGGTCGGTTGATAGGGGGCCATTCATGTCCGGCCCCGATTGGCAAGCACGGTCGTCGCAGGGGTGGCGTGCGCCAGCACAGTGGTGATTATTGCGTCAAAGGCGCGCTTGCCGGAAAGCCAACTCTCGGTAATCATCTCCAGAAATGGCGGCTGCATGAACGACGGACAAGAGATGACTCTTAGCCAATCCGAGAAATGGTCTGAGCGATTGCATAAGGTGCGCAGGGTCGTGATGGGCTGGCGCATCCGCTTGGCGCACCTGATCCTTCTCCCGGAGTTGTCGCCGAAGGACGCCTATGAGCTTCGCCATCAGGTTATGGACGAGGGGGCGCTGACCCAGGGCTATGTGCTGATGTCCGCGCTATCGGCCGGGATCGCCATTCTGGGGTTGCTGCAATCGTCCACGGCCGTCGTCATTGGCGCCATGCTCATCTCCCCCCTCATGGGCCCCATCGCGGCGCTCGGCTTCGGTTTTGCGTCCATTGACGGCCAGCGCATTCGAGATGCGGCTAAAGTTGTCCTCGTCGGCGCACTGATCGGCATTGCGACGGGAATGCTGTTGACCTGGATCAGCCCGATCCGCACGGCGACGCCGGAGATTCTCGCCCGTACCGAACCAACTCTGCTGGATCTGGCGGTGGCGCTCCTGTCCGGTATTGCCGGGGGCTATGCTACCGTTTGGGGCAAAGGTGGCACGGCCATTGGGGTGGCAATTGCAACCGCACTCATGCCGCCGCTCGCGACGGTCGGCTACGGCCTCGGCGTCATGAATCCGGCTTATGCCCTTGGGGCCTTTCTCCTTTTCCTGACGAACCTCTCGGCCATTGCCTTTGCCTTTGCGCTCATCGCGAGGTTGAGCGGCGCCGCCCGCCCGCTAGCCAATGTCGAGTGGAAGCCGGGCTATGTCATCGCTGGAATAGGGGCATTTCTTGTGTTGGCGACACCTCTGGCGCTCACGCTTGTTCGGGTGAGTCAGGAGGCGTCTCTGCGAAACGCGGCGCGCAGTGCCATCGTGGATGCGATCGGCACAGATGAGGTCAGCTTCCCACAACTCGATATCAACTGGCCATTGTTTGGGTCGCCCCAGGTTCATGCCGTCGTCGTGACGCCCCGTTTCAAGGAAGGCGCCGAAGAAGCCGTACGCAATCTTCTGGCTCGGCAGGATCGTTCGGCAACCATTCTCCTCCAACAAGTCGTTGCCGCCGACATGACATCCCAGGCGCGGTCAATGATCGATGCAGCGATGGAGCGGACAGCGGCAGGGATCGCGGCCGACGTCCCGCCCTATGATCGTATTCGCGCCAGCATTTCTATCCCGACGCGGGGGATCTGGAGCAATCAGGCGGAACGGGTGGTGAATATCGAGCCGATGGCGGCGCCGGGTTGGACCCTGAGTGACTATCGTGCGGTGGAACGGGTGGCCAACACTGTCTCGGAAGGTTGGCGGGTCCGGGTCATGCCGCCTGTCATGGCGCAGTTGCTCGTCGCCACGGGCGGGGCCCCGGTTAATGAGGCAGCCATTCCTCTGGACGATGCGATATGGGCGCTCCAGCGCTGGGGCATGACCAGTGTGGGGCTGGCCAAGCCGCAAGATGAACCCGCCGAGGCGCTAACCGCCGCGCTTGCTGCTGCAGGCATTCGGGTCCGACCACTGCTCGCTGACACTGTCGAGGCGGGAACCGCGACCATTGAGGTGGTCGGACCACCACCGACCAACCAGTCTCGGACGACCGAACAGCCCCTTTAAGCGAAATTGGTCTCCAACCTTCCGCGGGACCGCGAGAATGGCAGAAGCCGCGCCCGGCCCGATCAGGCGGGCGTCTCGCCCTGGACGGTGGTGCGGTAGAGTTCGCGCCGGTAGCCGTCATAATCGTTGCTGGCGTGGTGCAGGCAGATGCGGTTGTCCCACAGCACCAGCATGCGAGGCTCCCAGCGCAGGCGGCAGGTGAAGGCGTGCTGGATGATGTGGGCGCTGAGGAAGGTGAGCAGCGGTGCCGCTTCCGCGTTGGTCAGCCCTTCGATGCCGACCGCGTAGGATTCGTCCACGTAGAGCGCCTTCTCGCCGGAATGCGGGTGCGTGCGCACGAGCGGGTGGAAGGAACCGGCGAAGGCCTGGCTCTTCTTCTCGTCCGAAGCGAAGGGGATCGCCTTGCCTTCTAACTGCTGCTGGGTAGCGAAATTGACCCTCGCGGACATGTGGACGCGCAGGGGCGCCAGCATGGCCTGCATGGTCGGGCTCAACATATTATAGGCCAGCACCGTGTTGGCCCACGCGGTGTCGCCGCCATAGGGCGGGATGTCCACGCTGTAGAGCGTGCTGACCGAGGGCGGCTGAGCGAGGAAGGCCGAATCCGTGTGCCATGATCCCCCGAACAGCGCTTTGGTCCGCGCGTCCGCCTCCTTGATGACCGGCTGCACGTCCGGGTGGCCGGGCACGCCGGCCGTATAGGCATCCGTCCCGAATGGCCCCCACCGCAAGCTGAACGCTTCATGCTCGGCGTGGCTGAGCGGCTGATCACGGAAATAGATCATCTTGTGGTGCCACAGCGCGTCCTGGACTTCCGCGAATGCCTCGTCCGTCACCGTGCGGGCGTCGACCCCCTGGATCTCGGCGCCCATGGCGGCGGCCAGTGGGCGAGCGACAATGTGGCGGTAGGGGCGCGCATGATTGTCAAATGCGCCCGATGGAGTGACGCGAACTTCCTGCATGGCGCTCTTCCCGAACTCGTTTCAACGGCGCTGTACCAATAATTACTATGCTAATTAATATTACCCAAGGGCTTTTGGTCCCCCGGGAGAGGAGGCGAGCCTAGGTTTCCTCGTCGAGCGCGGTGGCGAGCGCATCGAGTTCGTCCGCCAGCCGCGCCAGCCGGTCTGGGCCGAACCGGCCGGAAAAATGCTCATAGACGCCAGCCATCTCCTTGGACACGGCCTCCGCCATCGCGCGGCCGGCCGGCGCCAGGCTGACATGAGCGCGCCGCCGGTCCTTGCCATCCTCGCGCCGGATGACAAGGCCGCGCGCTTCAAGATCGCGAACGATACGGGTGACGCTGGGCGGATGCAGCAGGGCAGCGGCGGCGAGCGTGGTGGGGTCGCAGGAGTTGCATTCGGCCAGTTCGCGCAGCACGCGCCATTGCGGTTCGCTTAGCTCAACCTTCTTGAGCGCCGGTCGGAGCGGACCGATCACCGCCTCCCGCGCGCGGATGAGCCGCGCCGCCAGCGATTGCCGGAACGGAGGCAGACCGGATGTTGCGATTGTCATGCGAGGATTTGTCTCCAGAAAAGGACGGGTCTGCGGATGCGACCCGGTTTGCAGGCTATGAAACAAACGAGCGCAACGCAAATGGCACTAAGGGCCGGGTGTCGCTACGCAGGCGCAGCATGGCCAAAACTCGCCTGTTGTGGTAATTGCAGACTTGATCTCGCAAATGCACAATGACAAGGGGGCGCAGACCCCCGGCAACAGGGGAGACAATCCACCCATTCCATCCACCCCCGCTCGATCGAAAGGTCAGGCCATGCGCACGCGTCTCTATCCGCTCGAAGATCTGGAGGACATTCCAGGCACCACGGTCTTCACCGCCAAACGGTCGCGGGAGGCCTATCACCTCCACAAATTCTGCATGTCGCTGATGGAGGCCGCCAATCGTGAGGCGTTCAGGGCTGACGAGCGGGCCTATCTCCGGCGTTTCCGGATGAGCGACGAGCAGCGGCAGGCCGTGCTCGATCGCGATTTCAACCGGCTGATCGACCTTGGCGGCAACATCTATTTCCTCGTCAAGCTCTCCAACACGGATGGCTGGAGCGTGCAGAGGGCGGTGAGTTCGATGACCAGCATGACCGCCGACGAATACGCGGCGATGATGCGTGCCGGCGGCCGCTCGCCCGAAGGCCAGCGCTCGATCCGGGAGGGCAATTAATGGCCCGGATCACCGCAGGCGTTGCCACCAGCCATGTGCCCGCCATCGGCGCGGCGTTCGACCATGGGCGGACAGGCGAAGACTATTGGAAGCCGGTGTTCGACGGCTATGAATGGGTGAAGCAGTGGGAGAAGCAGGAGAAGCCCGATGTGGTGATCCTGTGCTACAACGACCACGCCTCGGCCCTGATGCTCGACGTGGTGCCCACCTTCGCGCTCGGCATGGCGGAGGAATTCATCCCGGCTGACGAGGGCTGGGGACCGCGCCCGGTGCCGGTGGTTCAGGGCCATATCGAACTGGCGTCGCATCTCGCCGAGCAGCTCGTGCTCGACGAGTTCGACCTGACGCTGATGAACCACATGGACGTGGACCATGGCTGTACCGTGCCCCTCAGCCTCATGTTCGGGCAGGTCGAGGAGTGGCCCTGCCGCGTCATCCCGCTCGCGGTCAACGTGACCCAGTTCCCCACGCCTTCGGGCAACCGATGCTGGATGCTGGGCGAGGCGATCAAGCATGCGGTGGAGTGCTTCCCGGAGGACCTCAACGTGCAGATCTGGGGCACCGGCGGCATGAGCCACCAGCTTCAGGGGCCGCGCGCGGGCCTCATCAACCCCGAGTTCGACAACGCCTTTCTTGATGGGCTGATCGATGACACCGACCGGCTGCGGGCCATCACGCGGCTGGATTATTTGCGCGAATCCGGTTCGGAAGGGATCGAGCTGATCATGTGGCTCATCATGCGCGCCGCGCTGGGTAAGGATGTAGAGGAGCTGCACCGCTTCTACCATGTGCCTGCCTCCAACACGGCCGTCGGCCACATCGTGCTGCGCCCGCGCGCGCAGGTTACGGCCTAACGGCACTTGCCGGGCGGGAGGGGCGACATTTCGCACCTCCCGCTCGTAGCCCCGTTTCTGAAAAGAGCAGCGCTACCAAAGCTCGACTTTTGCGGCGCGCTCCGCCATTCTCCCGCCGAGGGGGGATTTGGCTATGCTTGGCAAATGGCTTTTGGCCGCGCCGGTGCTGTTCGTGCTGGGGCAGGGGGCGGGGAGCGCCCATCATTCGTTCGCCGCTTTCTTCGATTCAGCCAAGATCATTACGATTCGCGGCACGGTCACGGATTTCCACTTCACTAACCCACACGGCACGATCGGCCTCGATGTGACGGATGCGCGGGGCACCGTGCGGAAATGGCGCGCGGAGACCAATGCGCCGGTGGTGTTGATGCGGCGCGGCTGGTCGCGCGATAGCGTCAAGCCGGGCGACGTCATCACCATCGAGGGCTGGGGCTCCCGGGACGGCAAGCCCTATCTGCGCTTGCGCGCGGCGTTCGATGCCAACGGCAAGCCGATCGGCCAGCCCTTCGGCCAGAGCGATGGCTGAAGAATGGCGCAACAGCGCCCATGCGTCGGGTAGGCGTCCCGGCTGGTCGCGTCGTCCCGCTGCGCGATGGCAAGCGCGCGGCGCGTGTCATGAGGCAAACAGGGAGACAGGGGTGAACTGGACGCGGCGGATGCTTCTGGCTGGGCTGGCGACGATGGCGACCATGGGCACGGCGCCCGCGGTGCCCGCGACCAAGGCCCCACCCGATCTCTCCGGTTTCTGGTCGCTGGATGGGGCGCCGCCCGCCAATGACCCGGGCCTGATTGCCAAGTTGCCGCCCAACACGGTGGTGCTCGACGATACCGGCATCACGGAGTTCCCCAGCGATGAATATGGCGGCCTCAAGCCCAAGCCGGATGCGCTGGCGGCGGCACGGAAATGGAAGCCGCAGGACGAGATGACTCTCTCGCGTGTCTGTGCGGCGCCGTCGGTGGTGTACGCTATCCAGGGCCCATTCCCGTTCGAAATTTACCAGACACCGACGTTGATCGTGTTCAAGTATGAGTATTTCGATCAGGTGCGGCTGATCTTCATGGACGGGCGCGGCCATCCGCCGGCCGATGCGCCGCACAGCAAGGTGGGGCATTCGGTCGGTCATTGGGAGGATGATGAGCTGGTGGTCGACACCACCCACCTGGCTCCCGCGACCATCACCAACAACGGCCTCGATCACAGCGCCAAGGTGCACATGGTCGAGCGCTACAAGCTGAGCGCGGACGGCAAGACGCTGCTGGCCACCCAATGGTTCGAAGATCCCGACGTGCTGGACAATAATGGCGCTCGCTTCATCCAGTGGACGAAGAAGGATGGCAGCTACGTCTTCCCCTATGATTGCGATCCATCCTTCGCCACGCAGTATCAGCAGATCGAAAAGCCGGACGGCGAGGGGAAATGAGGCGTTGCAGGTAACGATGGAAACCTAGGAACGGAGGGAGAGCAGGATGGCGCAAACACAGCAAAATGCAGGAACGGCCCAGCCAGGCGCCGAGACCAATGTGTTCGTTTATCACCATAAGGCAGCGGCGGTCCCGACGGGATGGCAGCCGTTCGATCCGGCCGAAAACGGCGCCACCAATATCTCCAACGATTTGAAAGCCGAGTTCCGCATCGACTTGGTGATGGGCCCCCTCTTCGCGGGGGAGTTCAGGCAGCAGCGGGGCTCCGCCGTCCTCAGTTGGCCGTTCACCGAGCACGCGTTCCTTTTCGAAGGCCGCGTCGAGATCACCGATCTCGCGACAGGGGAGAAGGCCGTTTACGGGCCCGGCGACGGATGGATCGTCAAGCAGGGCTCGCGGACTTTGTGGAACGTGCTCGAGCCGATCAGGAAGTCATTCTTCCAATATACCGAATAGCCGCCTGATCCGAGCGCGGGCAGCGGGTGGCGAGGGTGAGCAAAAGCGTTTGCCCTCGCCCCGCCGACGGGGCTGCGCGCTCAGACGCCGAAGGTGACGTTCCCCGCGCTGTCCATGGCGAAGCCCGGGTTCCAGGCGATTTCCCAGGCATGACCGTCCGGATCGGCGACATAGCCGCGCAGGCCGCCATGCGGCGGCGCGTCGGCCGCGCGCAGCAGAGCCCCGCCAGCGCCGACCAGCCGATCGATCAACGGGGCGACCGCCTCCCGGTCGGCGACATTGTGGGCGAGTGCGAAGGCGGCATTTCCGTCCGAAGCCCGCCGCTGCATGTCCTCGTCCAGCGCGGTCTTGAGGAAGGTTCCCAGGACGATGCCGTTGAGCTGGTAGAAGATGATCTCGGGATTTTCGAAGACCGGCGACCAGCCGAACCCCTCACCGTAAAAGCGGCGGGACCGGGCGAGATCCGTGATGCCCAATGTGATGACCGAAACGCTTTGCATGACCCATAACCTCCGTTGGACGCCGTGGTTCCACGGCGTTGTGCAAGGCCAGGGGGCACGCCGGATCGGCTGCCAGGACCGCCGCAGCGGGGCTGGGCCAACCGTCCCAGCCTCTCCTTTTTTGACGACGAGGCCTTACCAGACCGCTGCCCGGCCTTCAATGAAGGTCACAGTTTCGGATTGTCCGCCCGCCACCGGACACTGAGTTCCACGCCCTGGCCGATGGGCAGCAGCGCTGTCTGGAGGTCGGGTTTAGCGGCCACAGCCGCGCGGTAGGCCCGGGCGCTGGCGCGCGCGCCGACGGGATGGATCATGTTGTCGGCGGCAATCACCCCCTCGTCCGCGAGCTTGGGGTAGAAGGCTTCGAAACAGGGCAGATACATATCTTTCCAGATATCGAGCAGCACCAGATCGAAGGTGCCGGTCTCCTCCGCGATCATCGCCACCGCATCGCCGAGGCGGAACTCGACGACATCGGCAAGACCGGCCTTGGTGAGTTGTTCGCGGGCATGGGCCTGCTTGTAATCGACAAGGTCCATGGTGACGACGCGCGCGCCCACCTGCCGGGCGGCGTCGGCGAGGAACAGGGTCGAGTAGCCATAGCTGGTGCCCAGTTCGAGGATGCGTGCCGGGCGTCGGCCCCGGATCAACGCATGGAGGAAGGCGCCGACCTCCGGCCCGACCGGCAGCAGCAGTTCGTCGCGCGGAATGTCGGCCCTGTCGGTAGGCGCCAGGCGCGCGCGATCGGCGGCGGCGTGCGCCTCATAGGCGGCATAGACAGTGGCGACGGCGGGATCGGTGAACATCATGAGACGACGGACTCCGGCTGGCAGGTTTAGGTCAGTGTCGGCGAAATGTCGCGCAAAGGCCAGCGTTTGGGTCGCGGAGCGTCATTCATGCACGGTGCGACGGGCATTGCGCTGGCCGCCCGCCCAGTTGGCGCCTGTCCGATGCGACTGGTCACCGGCTGCGCTCCTACCTGCGCGAAATTCATATCCTTCCCATTCGCCCGAGCTTCGAAGGACTGTCCGCTTCGAGTGCCTGCAAAGGCAGGCGTTCAGGACAGGCGTCGGTACGCTCGGGGCAACACGAGTCTCCCTCGACCGCCCTCTGCAAAGGTCGCCTCTGCGCAGGAACACAGCGTCCCGGCAATGCTCGCTCAGGCGAGCAGGCCGACCGCCTCCAGCTCGGCAAGGCTGTCGATCACCCGGTGCGGCTGGCGTTCGGGCGGTTGCGCGGCCCATTCCTCGCGCGAGGTGGTGCCGGTGGTGACGCCGACGCCCATCGCTCCGCCCAGCCGCGCCATCTCGGTCTCCACGCGCGGATCGTCGCCGATCACCACGATCGATTCCATCGCCACGCCGAGTTTGGCGGCGACGAACTGCATGGCGTGGAGCGAGGGCTTGCCGGTCACTTCCGGCTCCTGCCCCGTCACGCGTGCGATGGCGCCGCAAATGGCGCAGCTATAGCCGAAGGCACGGCCGCTGCGGCTGGCGAAGAAGGGCACGTCCGATGCGGTGAAGAAGGCCGCGCCGTTGAGCACCGCCTCGCAGGCGGCATGGATGTCCGCCATCGAGCAATCCGGGTGCCAGGCGACATAGACGGCATCGGCCTGCGCGGCTTCGTCCTCCCCGGGGAAGCAGGTGGCGATGCCATCGCCGTGCAGCGCGTCGGCGACGCCTTGCGTGCCGAGCAGCAGCACGCGCTTGATGCCGCGATCGCGGAAGACCTTCGCCGCCACGCTGTTGGGCGTGAACAGATGCTCGTCCGGGATCGGCAGGCCGAGCGCGCGCAGGCGCGGGCCTTGCTCCGCGGCGGGATAGGCGCTGCCGTTGGTCAGCGCGAGATAGGGGACGCCGCGTGCCTCAAGATCGGTCAGCAGGTCCACGGCCCCGGGCAGCACGGTGTAGCCGCCGAGCTTCCTGTCGCTGAGGATCAGCGTTCCATCGAGATCGAACATGAAGCCGGCAGCAGGGCGCAGCGGCTCGGTCCAGAGCGGGGCGGTCACCAGATGTTTGTCCTTCTCAATTCGTGCAGGATTCGAGTTCGAGCCTGAAGCCGGCCTTCTCCACGCTGACCCGCGTCACATCCGTGCGGGCGAGCAACTGGCGGATCAGCGCCATGGCCGGGCGCAGCGTCGGGTCGTAGTGGCGCGGCGCCGGACCGGCAGCCTGCATGGCGTCGACCAGATTGGCGGGCATCGTCGCGCGCAGCAGGAACTCCTCGTCAGAGAGGTGCGCGCCGATGCGTTTGCGCAGCGTGGGCAGATCGGCCATGCCGGGCTCATCGGCCAGTTCCCGGGTGCGCGGCAGCGCCATGATCCGGTCCAGCACATTCGGCGCGATCGGCTGGTTGGGCCGGCCGAACTTGCCGAGAGCGTAGCGGATCACTTCGTCCGGGATGACGCTGTAGCGTTCGCTGCCGGTGACGTTCATCACCGCCTGAGTCATCACCATCTGGGCAAAGGGTGTCATCACGATCGGCCAGCCCAGCTCCTCGCGCACCCGGCCCAGCTCCTCCACCACGGCGCCTTCCAGGTGCGGCACGCGATGATCGGCGAGGTGGCGGCGCATGGTGCCAACCATGCCGCCGGGCAACTGATGCTGGCGATAGGTCGCATCGAACGCCATCGGCTGGCCGGAGGGCAGCCCCTCGGCATCGGCCAGCGCGGTGAAGTAGCGGCTGACCTCACCCAGCGCTTCGTCGTCTATGTCGACGCTGTGGCCCAGCGCGCGCAGATTGGCGACCACCCGCTCGATCGGCGGGTTGGAGGTGCCGTCGCCCACCGCGCCGCTGGCGCATTGCAGCGCGTCAATGCCAAGGTCCGCCGCCTCATAATAGCTCTGCTCGCCAAGGCCGATGGTGCAATGGGCGTGCAGTTCCAGCGGCTTGTCGCCGATCACCGCCCGGATCGCGGGGATGAGCGTGCGGGCGCGCATCGGGCTGAGCAGCCCGCCCGGGTCCTTGATGTAGAGGGCGTCGATGTCCGGGCTGGCCGCCATCTTGCGCGCCGCCTCGGCATAATGGGCGTCATCATGGATCGGGCTCAGCGTGAACACCAGCGCGCCGATGACGGTGGCGTCGCCATCCTGGCGGATCATCCGGGCGACTTCGACATTGGCGTCGGCATCGTTCATCGGGTCGGCGAGCGCGAAGCGGCCGATGCCGTTCTTCATCAGCGTGCGGAAGGCCAGCGCCATGAAATCCGGACTCGCCGTCTCCCAGGCGATGAAACGGAAGCCGGTGGAAAGGAATTGCAGCGGCGTCGTGGGGCAGGCGGCCGCCATCAGCCGGATGCGCTCCCACGGATCCTCCTGCTTGTAGCGCACCGCCACGCCCATATGGGTAGAGGTGGTGAAGTCGATCGCCTTGAAGCCGACGCGCTCCATCACCGGTGCGATGCTGAGGGTGCGCGCGGTATCGACGCCGAGCGCCCCCCAAAGGCACTGGTTGCCGTCGCGCAGCGATGTTTCGACAAGCCGGATGTCGGCCATGCTCAGTCTCCTGTACCCGGCGCGGCGCGGGCGGCGCGGCGCGCGAGGAAGCCGGTGTCGACGCCGCCGTGGGCGAAGTCCGGATCGGCCAGACTCTCCGCCTGGAAGGCGATGTTCGTCGAGATGCCTTCGATATGGGTTTCACGCAGCGCCTTTCGCAGGCGGGCCAGCGCCGTGGCGCGATCCGGCCCGTGGGCGATGATCTTGGCCACCATGCTGTCGTAGAAGGGCGGGATCTTGGCGCCGTCGACGATATGGGTGTCGACGCGGATGCCCTCGCCGCCCGGCCAGCGCGCGCTGCTCACCGTGCCGGGGCTGGGCGTGAAATCGCGGGCGGGATCCTCGGCATTGACGCGGATCTCGATGGCGGCGCCGTTGATGCGCACATCTTGCTGGGTGAAGCGTAATCCCTCGCCATTGGCGATGGCGATCTGCTCGGCGACAAGGTCGATGCCCGTCACCATCTCGGTGACAGGATGCTCGACCTGGATGCGCGCGTTCATCTCCAGAAAGTAGAACTGGTTGCGCGCCACGTCGTAGAGGAATTCGACCGTCCCGGCGCCGCGATAATCGAGCCGCGCGGCGAAGCGCACCGCCGCGTCATGCATCTGCGCGCGGATATCCTCGGGCAGATGCGGCGCGGGTGTCTCCTCGATCAGCTTCTGGTAGCGGCGCTGCACCGAGCAGTCGCGCTCGCCGAGATGGATGACATTGCCCTTGCCGTCGCCAAGTACCTGCACCTCGACATGGCGGCCCTGCGCGACATAGCGCTCCAGATAGACGCGCGCGTCCCCAAAGGCGGCGCCGGCCTCGGCGGAGGCCATGTCCATCGTCGCGGCGAGGTCCTTCAGATCCTCGACCAGCTTCATGCCGCGCCCGCCGCCTCCGCCCACCGCCTTGATGAGCAGGGGCGCGCCGATCTGCTCGGCCAGCGCCTGTGCCTCGTCTGGACTGGCGACCGGGCCGCCCGGCACCACCGGCACGGCCGCCGCGATGGCTTCGGTGCGGGCACGCAATTTGTCGCCGACCGCCTCGATCTGCGCCGCCGTGGGCCCGATGAAGATCACGCCTTCCTGCTCGCACAAGCGAGCCAGATCGGCACGCTCGGAGAGGAAACCATAACCGGGATGGATCGCGTCGCAGCCTGCGCCGAGCGCCGCCTGCACGATCGTCTCGACGCGCAAATAGCTGTCGCCCGGCCGTGACGGGCCGATGCACAGCGCGCGGTCCGCCATCCGCGCGCCGAGCGAGCCGCGGTCGGCCTCGGACACGGCCAGCACGGTCTCCAGCCCGAGCGCCTGCGCGGTGCGGATCACCCGCACGGCGATCTCGCCGCGATTGGCGATGAGGATGCGGCGGATAGTCAACGTGCCTGGCCCCAAATGGCGAGGGGCGCGCTCTTTCCCCGTTCGTGTCGAGGGAAGGGAAAGGACGGGGCGGGGGTCGGATAGATTGGCATGGCGAACGCTCGTCCCATCACCCCGCGTCCGGTCGAACCAGCATCAGCACCTCGCCATGTTCGACCAGTTCGCCATTGGTCGCGAGGATTTCGACGACTTCGCCGCTGACGCCGGCGGGCACCGAGTTCATCAGCTTCATCACTTCGACGATGCCGATCACCGTCTCGGTATCGACCTTCTGGCCGACCTCGACGAACGGCGGCTCGCCCGGCTTGGGCGCGCGATAATAGATGCCCAGCAGTGGCGAAGTGATCTCAACGAGCCCTGCCTCGCCACTCTTGCGCTGTGCGGCGGCAGGTGGGGCGGCGGGCGCCGGTGTCGTCGCGGCGGGCGGGGGGGACGACGGGGCATCGCGCCGCGCGCGCGTCGGGCGGGGCGCGCCGGTCCCGCCACCACGCTCCAGTTCCAGCTTGACGCCATCCAGTTCCAGGCTGAGCCGGTCGAAGGTCGAAGCGTCCAGCAGCTTCATGATCTCCTCGACGTCCTTGGCGGTGAGGCTCATCTACTTACGTCCTCCGAAAATCGTCATCACATGCTTGAGCGGGTCGGTCGTGGGCGCTGCCACCGGCGCCTGCGCCTTGGCGGACCACACCGTCTCCGGCCGGCTCTGCAACAGCAGCAGCGTGCCGCTCTTGTCGATCGCCCATTCGATGTCCTGCGGGCGGCCGTAATGCTTCTCGACCTGCCGGCCCACGGCGCGCAGTGCCTGCAACTCCTCGTCGGAAAGGCAAGGCGCTGTGCGCAGATCGGCCGGCAGATCCTCGTCGACGATGCCGCCGCCATGGGGCGCCGGCACCTGCCGGATATGCTTGTCGCTGATCTCGCGCGTGCTGATCTCGCCGGTGATCTTGCCGATCACCCAGCGGTCCGGCGTCACCTCGCCGGAGACGACCGCGCTGCCCAGGCCCCACGCGCCTTCGATGGTAATGACCGACTTGTCCCCCGTGGTCGGGCTGCGTGTGAACATGACTCCGGCGGTGCGCGCATCGACCATCGACTGGACGACCACTGCCATGGCGACCCCGTCCTCGGGCAGCCCGTGCTTGCGCCGATAGGTCATCGATTCGACCGAGTAGAGGCTACCCCAGCACTCGCGGACGCGCCGCACCGTGTCCTGCGCGTCGAGCACCCACAGGAAGGTGTCCTGCAGGCCGGCGAAGCTTGCATCCTCGGCATCTTCCGTAGTTGCCGATGAGCGCACGGCGACGGTCGCGCCGCTGTCGCCCGTCAACCGCGCATGGGCGTCGAGAATGGCGCGCTCCACGGGCTGCGGCAGCGGCTCCTGCTCGACGCGGGTACGCAGCGCCCTGGAGAGCGCCGTCACCGCGTCGAGATCGGCCGGATCGAGCGCCTCGACCAGCGCTCGCACCGGCGATGCCTGCTCCAGCGCCTTGAGGAACAGTTCGAAGGCGTGCGTCGTGACGACGAAGCCGGGCGGCACGGCGATGCCGGCATGGGTCAGCTCGCCCAGGCTCGCGCCCTTGCCGCCTACTGTGGGCCTGTCGTCGATGCGCAGGTCCGCGAACCAGCCGATCGCATCAGTCTCGGTCATTCGTTCCAGCTCCTCAGGCGTTTTCGAGTACGGGCTCGTCTTCGAGGATCGTGACGATCCCGCGGCCGCCGTCGACGCGGATGCGCTGTCCGTCCTTGATCCGCTGCGTCGCGGAGCCGGTGCCCACCACCGCCGGCAGTTCATATTCGCGCGCGACGATGGCCATGTGGCTCATCGACCCGCCGATGTCGGACACCGCCGCCGAGATTTTCTGGAAGATCGGCGCCCAGGTCGGGTTAGTGACCTGGCAGACGAGAATGTCGCCCTGCTGCAACCGGCTGATCTCCTCGACCGACTTGACCACGCGCGCGGTGCCCTCGACCACGCCCTGACAGGCGGCGAAGCCCTTCAACTCGTTGCTCGGCCCTTCGCCCTCGGAGAGCCACGCATCGAGGCTCTCGCGGGTGATGCCCCACAGCATGACGATTGCCGGGTCGTCGATCACGTCGGGAACCTGGCCCAACGCCGGCGGCACGGTGTGCTCGGCCCAGATCTTGATCGCCGCCTTTCGCTCGGCGATCTTCGCCGGCCAGTGTTGCGGGCCGATCGGCTGCGACCCGCTCGACCATGTCAGCATCAGGTCGATGATCGCGCTTTCCAGTTCGTAATGCGTCAGGTGGAACACGTCCGCCGGCTCCGCGAAGAAGCCGTGCGCGGCGAGCAACTCGCCATATTCGCGGATCTTGTTGAAGAACAGGTTGGTGTACCAGTGCTCGCAGTAGAATTTGTGCCCTTCCACATAAGGGAAGACACGGTGCGCGAGCGTGATGAGCTGGTCGTAGGTGGCACGGTCCTCGTCCGTATCGAGCAGCTCGCGATAATCCGCGACGAGCTGCTCGCGCTCCTCGATGAGCTTTTCGGTCGGCCGCTCGATCGACTGGCCGGCCTTCACCTTGGCAATATAGCCGGGCAGTGCCGCGAACGGCATCGACAGGTCGTCGTTCCATGAGCGGTGATAATGGTAGAAGCCGTCGCCGACGTTCACGTTGAACCACGGGTTACGGCTGGTCTCCAGGTCCTTGAGCCATTCCTTGCCGGCGCCGCCCAACTGGTCGAGCGCGGCCAGCACGTCGTCGATCACCATATTGTCGTGGAACTTGTCGTCCACGCCCAGCTCCACCGCGCGGCGGGCAAGGCGCTTCACCTCCTCGTCCGGGCGGAAGATCTCGGCTTCCATGCCGGCGACCATGCGGCTGATCGCCTGGTCGCTGATCTCCGGGAAGGCCTTCTTGCAGAAGTCGAAGAAGGTCAGATAGGCGCCATAACCGAGCAGCAGGAACTCGAAATGGTGGTGCCACATGCGGAAGTAGCCCTCGAGCGTCTTCCGGTAGGTATCGATCAGCGCATGGTTGGCGGCGACGCCCTTGCCGGTGTGCGTCGTCTCGATCGGCTCCAGATCGGGCAGGGAAGGCTTGGGCAGCGCCTGCGCGTCCGCGATCAGCGCCTTCATCTTCTCCTTCCACTGGTCGTACAGCGTTTCCCAATGCTCGTAATAATAGAAGGCGCGCTGCTGGAATTCCTTGGTGCGCGCTTCGATCTCGGCCGGATCGGTTACCGCCACGCCGCCGATGAACACGCGGCCGTTGATGATGCGGTGGTCGATACCCTTGGTCGTCGGCAACACGTGGACGCGGGTGTTGAAGCTACCCAGCGCGCAATAGGCCGCTTCCGCCGTCACCATGTCGAAATGATGCATCGGCTCGGGGAAGTGCATGCTGTTGTAGAACCAGAAGCGCTCGTCGTCGCCCGGGTTGAACTGGATGTAATAGGGATAGGCCGCCTGCGCGGCCTCGGTGCCGGGCACCACTTTCAGCGAGCTGGGCAGCGGGAAGCCCTTGGTCGGTTGGCTCATGGCAGTCCTCTCGTTTCTCCGGCCCGTGCCGCGCTTCTTTTTTCGTCTGGCAACGGGCTGATGATGGGTCAGGGCCGCATCCAGCACCCGCCCGTCCTCGCCGGGACTCGGCTTGCGCTCGATACGATACAGTTAGAAGCTAAAGCGTCTGGCGGCGGGGCCAAAGGACTTATGCGCACGGCAAGCAGGACAAAAGCGAAAGCGCGCCGTCCCTGCCGGGCTTCCCGGCGGAACGCCTTTCGATGGGTGCCGTCAGCGCCCCTGCTGTCCCTCGCGCCACCTGCTCGGCGTCACGCCGAAGCGCTTGCGGAACAGGCGTGTGAAATAGCCCGGATCGAGGAAACCACAGCGAAAGGCGATCTCGCTCACCGCCAGCCCGCTCGCGCGTGGGTCGGTCAGCAGGTCACCGGCGCGGTCGAGCCGCACGGCGTTGAGTTCGAGCACGAAGCTGGTGCCCGCCCCGGCCAGAAGCACCTGCAAGTAGCGGCGTGAGATGCCCAGTTCGCGTGCGACGCGCTCGGGCGTCAGCTCCGGGTCGGCATGGTCGGTCTCGATGCGGCGCAGGATCTGGCGGGCGAGTTGGCCGCGATGGCGGCTGGCGCTCTGGCCCTGCTCCGGCTCATGGAAGCCCGTCGCCAGCGTCAGCAGCGCACCGACCTGCTCGGCGATGAGCGTGCGGGGCAGGGGGCTGGTGTCGATGCCGTGCACCATCGTCTCCAGCAGACTGCCGAGCGGCGCACCCCAGCCCTCGCGCGCGGAGATGGGCCGGGCGAGCAGGGCGTCCGGATCCGGCAGATATTTCTCCAGCCAGCCTTGCGGCATCATGAGGTCGATCGCCTCGTGCGCCGTGTCCATCTCCATCTGGTAGAAACGGGTGTTGTCGAGCAGCACGAACTCCCCGGGCTCGACGATGAAGCGCTTGCCGCCCATCCGGGTCTTCAACGCGCCGGCGCGGGCATAGACGAGCTGGATGGTCGGCGTCGCGCGGCCCGCGCTCCCGTCCGTGCCGCAATGGACGACGCGCTGTGCCGGAGCGTGGAGCTGGAGCAGGCGGAGCTGGCCGACGCCATGGCTGCTCCAGCGTGCGGCGAAGCGGTCGGTGTCGAACACGGTCACGTCGATCGGAGCGATGGTGCTCGCCGCCCAGTCGCGCCACTGGCTGAGCGCCTCGCCACGGGCAAGGCCGCTGGAGGTCCAGCTGTGATCGTCATGACCGGCGGCGTGCATTGTCCGACAGGGTCCTCTCCGGTGCGCGGTGGCGCGGTGCGCGGACGAGTTTAGGGGCGTGGCGCGCCTGCGGCAAGCGGGGCGCTCAACCCGCTTCGTTCACCTGCATCTCGCGTAGGCCGCGGCGCGCGTGGCCGGTCACCTCCGCGCCGGCATCCTTCGCCAGCCGCGCGAACAGCGGCGCTGCGATGATGGAAATGATGGCGAGGATGAGGATGGTCAGCCGGAACGCGCCCAAAGTGGGCTCGGCCGATGCGCCGGAGAGCAGGTTGAGCAGCGCGGCGACGCCGGAGATCGCGACGGCCTGCGCCAGCGCATTGGTGAGATTGCCGAGCACGGTCGCGTTGCCGACCTCCTCCTGCGGGACGTCGGCGAAGCGCAACGCCATGAGCGCGGTGAACAGGATCGAGCGCGCCATGCCGACCACGACCATGATGGCGAACAAGGCGGAGAAGGGCAGGCTTGCCGACAGCGTAGCGCAGACCAGCAGCGAAACGGCGAGGCACAGCGATCCGCTGACCAGCGCGGTGCGGAAGCCCAGCCAGCGCAACGCCCGTGAGGCGATAACCTTGAGGACGAGATCCCCGGCATTCTGGGCGAGCAGCAACAGGCCGGTCTGGAACGGCGTGAGGCCAAGGCCGATCTGCAACATCAGCGGCAGCGCGAAGCCGAGGCCAGTATAGGGAATGCGCACGAACATCGACGCGCCCACCGTTGCCGCGTGGAAGCAGGGAAAGTGCAGCGGCGTGAGCGGCACGATGGGATGGGCCGCCCGTCGCGCGTGCCGCCAGGCGAGGGTGCCGAGCACGAGCGCCGCGATCAGCAGCAGGGCGCCGGGTGCCCAACTCTCCCCCTTGGCGCCGACCCGGTCGATGCCGGCGATGAAGCCGGCCAATGCGCCGGCGGTGAGCAGGAAGCCCCGGCTGTCGAACGGCGTGCGCTCGCCCGGCTGGATATTGGGGATAAACCGCAGGCTGGCAACCAGCGCGATCAGCGCGATCGGCACGTTGAGGAAGAAGATCCAGCGCCAGTCAAGGAAGGTGATGACGAAGCCAGACAAGGGCGGCCCGAGCACCGGGGCGACCAGCGCTGGCGTGGAACTGATCGTCATCGCCGTGACCAGATAATGCTTGGGCGTGATGCTGAGCAGCACGATATTGCCGACCGGGACCATCAAGGTTGCGAACGCGGCCTGCGAGACGCGCATGGCGAGGAACGTCGGCAGGGTCTGCGAGAGGCCGCACAGCATGGACGAGACGATGAAACCGAGGATCGCGATGGTGAAGACCCGCCGCGATCCGAAGCGCTGGCCGATCCACCCGCTCACCGGCAGCATCACCGCCGATACCATAATATAGATGGTGACGGTGGTGCTCATCGTTGTCGCGGAAACGGCGAAGTCCGTGGCCATGGCGGGCAGGCCGGTGATCAGCGCGGTGCTGTCCATCCCCACCATGAACATGGTGCCAGCCAGCACCCAGGCGGTGATCCGCGCGCGGCGCAGGGTGTCGTCAGAGAGATCGGCGGGCGGGCCCTCCGTGGGTGCGTCGTGCCGTGAGGTCATGTTGCGGCGGACCATGGCAGCGCCGGGCCCGCGCGCCAAGGGGGATGCGCATGGGCGCGTCAGCTCCGTGCCGATGGCTCTTGCACGAGCCTCGCCAATCTTGTCATTGTGCTGGTTCGATTCGGACAAGGTCAACATTTTGGAGAGAGGTATGGCCACAAAGCTTATAGAAATCGAGGAAACGGTTCGCAGCGTTCGGGCCAATCTCAACTATTTGCTGCCGGGAACGCCGATCAACCGGCGCTTCGTCTCGGCCGGGGTCGAGGTCAATACCGGGCGCAACGGCCCCTATCCGACGACGGTGCGCGACGCTCGCGCCATCCGTGACCACTTCACTCTCGATTGTCAGGGCTTCCGGCTGCTCGACGCGCCGACCGCGATCCGCGACTTCCACGACAAGGCCGAGGTGGAGGCGCATTATCAGGCCGAGGTGCAGCGCTACGTGCAGGAGGCCTATGGCGCCGATCTGGTGGTGCCGATGGGCTGGATGCTGCGCACCTCCGGCGAGATTCCGGAGGCGCCCAAGTCCGATCAGCCCTATCGCCATTATGGTGGTCTCCAGCCCGCCGCCGGCGAGGTGCATGTCGATACCGAGCCAAGCCGGCAGGCGGCTGCGGCACAGCGCGCCTATGAGCGCGCGCGGCCAAACGGGCCGGGCTTCAAGCGCTTTGTCATCTCCAGCTTCTGGCGCACCTTCTCGCCGCCGCCGCAAAACTGTCCGCTCGCCGTGTGCGATGCGCGCAGCGTGCGGGATGACGAGGGCACGCCCAACGTGCTGTGGGTGGTCGACGAGATTCCGGAAGGCGACGGCATGTTCGCACCGATGGACGATGCCAACAATCCGCTGGCGGCGGCGATCTTCTATCACAACCCCGACCACCGCTGGTGGTACTTCTCCAACATGACGCGCGACGAAGCGCTGCTGTTCAAGTTCCACGACAGCGACCGCAGCCGCGCCTGGCGCTGCCCGCACACCGCCTTCTGGGACGACAGCCTGCCCGGCGCCAATGTGCGTGAAAGCATCGAGTGCCGGAGCATCGCCTTCTTCGAGTGAGATAGGGCTGGGGGGCAGAACCGGAGCTGCGGCCAGCCGTGCTCGGCCCCTCCCGCTTGCCTGTTCCGCCGTTCGTGTCGAGCGACGTCGAGGCGCGCCACGCACCCCGTCTTGGGCCGCCTTCAGGGGAGGGTTGGCGCGGCCAGCACGCGCCCAGGCTAGGGTTTTGCGAGGTCTAGGCCTCGGCGGGCGCGGTTGTCAGGCCCAGTTCGGGGATGGCGACCGATCGCCGCCCGCCGAAATCGGTGCGCACCACGATCAGGCCGCTTTTCTCCAGATAATCGAGCAGCCGCCGGATCCGGCCAGACGAGCGCGTGCCGTAGATGCGCGCCAGCGCGGCGTCGTCCGGGCAGGGCTCGCCGGCGATGGCAGAGCGGGCGAGCAGCAGGAAGGGCGCCAGCAGGTCATCCGGCACGCCCTCCGCCAGCCGCAGCACCGCCGGCCATTGCGGATCGTCCAGCGTGTTGCCGCCCGCCACGGCGACGGCGAACCGGCGGCGAAACGCCAGCATGTCCAGCCCGGCGTCGGGCAACCGCTGCATCCGGCAGCGCACGCAGAAATCCTGATACAGCGCCGGGATCGGCCGGTAGGTGCAATCCTCCTCCGCCGCCATGTCGTGCAGGACGGCGCGGATGATGGCCTCGCGTTCCGGCGCGGCGGAAGACGGGAGCGCCGGCGTGTCGGTGCTATCCTCGGCCGGTGCTGCGAGGGGGGGCTCCTCTGCCCGGTCGAGCCGCACGCTGCTGTCGACCTGCTTGGGCGGGGGCGGGCCGAGCGGCAGGCCCGGTTCGCGCGGTTCCGGCTCGATTGCGAAGAAATCTTCCGCCGCTTCGGCCGGAGCGCTGGGCAGCGGGATCAACCGGTGGGTGCCGGTGCGCGCGCTGGTCTGGACCGCGCCGATCTTCACCGCGATTGGGCGGCGGCAGATGGCCGGGCCGAGTGCCAGGAAGCGGCCACGCTCCAGATCACGGATCTGCTCGGCCTGCCTCCGCTCCATGCCGAGCAGATCGGCGGCACGGGCCATGTCGATATCGAGAAAGGTGCGGCCCATCAGGAAGTTGGAGGCTTCCGCCGCGACATTCTTGGCCAGCTTGGCAAGCCGCTGGGTGGCGATGACGCCGGCGAGGCCCCGCTTGCGGCCCCGGCACATGAGGTTGGTCATCGCGGCGAGTGACATCCGGCGAATCTCGTCGGAGACGTCGCCGGCGGCGGCGGGCGCGAACATCTGCGCTTCGTCCACGACCACCAGCGCCGGATACCAATGCTCGCGGGGCGCATCGAACATGGCGGCGATGAACTGCGCGGCGCAGCGCATCTGCGCCTCCAGTTCCAGGCCGTCGAGCGTCAGCACCACCGAGGCGCGCTTCTCCCGCACCTTGGCCGCCAGCCGCTCGATCTCGCGCCCGTCATGCGCCGCGCCGTCGATGACGATATGGCCGAACGGCTCGGCCAGCGTGACGAAGTCGCCCTCCGGATCGACCACCACCTGCTGAACCATGCGGGCGCTTTCCTCCAGCATCCGGCGCAGCAGGTACGACTTCCCCGACCCGCTGTTGCCCTGCACGAGCAACCGGGTAGCCAGCAATTCTTCCATGTCCATTGGGACCGGCGCGCCATTGGCATCGGTCCCGATCACGATCGAGGCAGTCACCGGGCCGTCATAGCCATGCCGGGCGCCGGGGCAAGGGCGGGGTGGCGAATGGGGTGATATGCCGCTCGTTTCGCCACCCATGGCGCGCGCGGGCGAGAGGCGTCAGCGCTGGTCCGGTTGGAGCGAGGTTGCGACGGGTGGTCATTCGGGGCCGGTAGCCGGCAAAGGGCGGCGGACCGCGCCTCGACTGCTCACGGTCCTATGGTCCGCTGCCCTCCTGGGCGCCGGACATCCACCCTTTTGCGCTCCGCTCGTCGGCGTTTCCGGTTCGACGGAGCCGAATGGCGCTTCGTCATATGCTCCCGCGCAGGCGCACTGGCCCTGAATGCGCGCGCCGCCCGCTCACCCCTTGTCGAACCGCTCCAGCACCTTGCCGCCCCAGCCCATGATGCTCTTGGAGGCGATCAGCCATTCGCCATCGACCTTGGCCACCACGTCGCGGACATGGCCGCACCAGTGGAGATGGGGCGGTGCGGGCGGGTGGTTGATCGTCGCCCAGGCGTAAGCGCGCACAACCCAGTGGTGCTTGCGTCCCTCCGGATCCGGCTCGAAGACGAATTGCGCCATCTGGTGCTGGTGGCCGGGGAAATCCGGGCGCTCATGGAATTTGAGCACCAGCTTGCGAATCTCCTCTTGGCCCTTGCGGACTTCGATGCCGCCCTCGCGGGTTTCCTCGATCGCTTCGGCATCGGGCGTGAACAGCGCGAGATAGCCCTCGGTGTCGCCGATATCGAGGGCCCAGCTATAGCGGGCGTAGAGCTCGTAAATGGCAAGCTTGTCCTTGGTCTTGAGCTTCATCGCTCTCTCCTTAGCGCGGCGCGATGTGGTGGATGCGCTCGGTGTCGAACGCCCCGATGAAGGCCATCGCCAGCTTCATCGGCTGATCCGGATAGTCGATCGCCCACGGCACATTGTCGATACCGATTTTGCCGATGGGGCGCGCGGTGCCAGCGAATCCGACGCCGCCTGGCGTCACCATGGGGAAGCGGCCTACCACGCTGTCGCTCATCGTCATTCTTTGTCGACGGGCGGGGCGAGCCGCTGGCGGTGCGCCAGCCAGAGCGCGAGCAGCGCGGCCAGCACCAGCGGCAGCAGGGCGATGACGAAGAAATGGCGCGCCGCCGTCAAGCCCAGCAGAATGGCGAGCGACCCCGCCAGCGGGCCGAGGATCGAACCCACCCGGCCAAGTCCCAGCGCCCAGCCGAGGCCGGAGACGCGGATGGCGGCGGGATAGGTGGCGCTTGCCGAGCCGTTGAGGCCGTTCTGCGTGCCGGTGCTGAAGAAGCCGACGAGCAGCAACAGCGTGATCAACATGCCCATGCCCCAGTCGTGGATCGCGAGCAGCGCCAGCGAGAGGGCGGCCAGCCCGGCGAAGATCGCCACGATCTTCCATTGCGCACGGCCGAGCAGCAGGCTGGCGCAGACGCCGCCGGCCACGCCCCCGGCATGGATCATCGTCGCGATCCACGAGGCTTCCGCCATGCTGTAGCCCTGATCCTTGATGAGCAGGGGAATCCAGCCGCTCAGCAGATAGATGACCATCAGCACCAGCGCGAAGATGAGCCAGATAGCGAACGTGCGCCCGCGAAACTCCGGCGCCAGCACGGCGCGCACGCCGGCCGAGCCCTTCCGCGCGATGATGCCGGCCTTGAAGGCGGGGCTCTCCGGCAGCGCCAGCCAGAGCAGCAGCGCAATGGCGATCGGCAGGATACCCCCCGTGACGAACAGCGCCGGCCAGCCGTGGGTCGGCAGATAATGCGCGGCGACCGCGCCCGCCACGACGCCGCCGAAGGTGATGCCGATCCCGACCAGTCCCGTCGCTGTGGCGAGCAGCCGGCGCGGCGCGAGCTCGCCGGCCAGCGCCAGCGCGTTGGGCAGGACCGCGCCCAGTCCGATGCCGATGAGGAAGCGCAGCGCGATCAGCTGGGGCAGATTGACTGCCAGCGCGGCGATCAGCGAGAGCGCGCCATAGGCCAGGCAGCAGGAAATCAGGATCGTCCGGCGCCCAAAGCGGTCGCCCAGCGGCCCGATGGTCAGGGCGCCGACCAGCACGCCGATCAGGCTGGCGCTCAGCAGCGGGCCGATCTCGGCGCGGTCGATGCCGAAATCCTCGACGATGGAGGGGGCCGCGAAATTGGCGGCCTGCAAGTCGAACCCTTCGACGATGAGCGAGATCAGGATGAGGACGAAGCTGCCCCAGCCGCGCGCTGTCGCCGTTTCGCCGGGCGCCGCTGGCGCATTCATTTCATTGGACAAGCCAAACCCCTTCCCATGGCGGCCAAACCCTTCCTATGCGGGATGTGCCGTCCCCCCGACACATAGAGGCGGGTCGGCCCGTGCGATGCAAGCGGAAACTCTGCGGTCTGCCGCCGGGCGCTTTGTCGCGCGGGGAACTCGGTTGGGCGCAGCGGATTATAGTCTGTATGAAACCGTCTCATACGCTCGCGCCTGCCCTCTTGGCGTTCAATCTGGTCGCTTGCACCACCAACTCCGCGGTCGCCGGCCAGCCTCCCAACGCCGCCGTTGCGCGCGGCGCGGCTGCGGATCTGGCCGCCTTTCCTCCGGCGCATGACGGGCAAAGGCGGCATGTGATCCAACTGCCTCCATCACCCGACGAAGCTGCGATGAAGGTGGAACTGATCGTCGGCAAGACGATGCGGGTCGACTGCAACCATCACATGTTCGGCGGCCGCATCGAAGAGCGTTTGGCCGAAGGGTGGGGCTACAGCTACTATGTGCTCGAGAATCTGGGGCCGGCTGCCTCCACGATGATGGGCTGTCCCCCGGGCTCCGAGCATGAGGCATTTGTGCGCAGTTCGCACCAGGAACTCGTGCGGTACAACAGCCGCCTGCCTTTGGTCGTTTATGCCCCCGCCGATGTCGAGGTTCGCTACCGGATCTGGCGTGCAGATGCCGAACAGCATCCGGTATCGCCTCCTTCCGGCGCATGATCGGCGATGCCAGCGGCGTCCGCTGCGAGGTTCAAACCGGGATGAAAGGTTGAGCAATGGGCGCGCGGCGAGCCGTCTCGCTGTGCCCGCCTCAGCCTTCCCCGTCGCGCCGGGTGCGCACCCAGTTGCGTTCCCGCTTGCCGGCGAGCCGGAGATAAACCGGGATTTTCCATGCCAGATAGAGCGGAATACGCGCCAGCGTCGCCGCGCGCACCGTGTCACGGCCGTCGCGATACCAGGCGAGCGCCAGCAGCAATGCGCAGAGTGCCAGGGCTGCTGCCATCAGCGCCGCTGGCAGCGGGCTCGCGCCGGCCAGCGCGAGCAGGGCGGTCAAGCCAAGCACCAGCAGGCTGATGCTCATCATCAGTGCGAGCGGCGGCACGAGCAGGCTGAGACCGTGCCAGGCCAGCGCAGGCCGCGCCGTGCCAAGGCCGCGCAGCACCAGCGGCAAGCCATGCCGCAGCGCCGTGGCGATGTAGCCATGCTCCCAGCGCGTGCGCTGCGTCAGTGTGTCGTTCTGGCTCGCGGGGTCGCTCCACACGGTCGCTTGGTCCAGGAAGACCGGCGCGTGCCCCGCGCGCGCGAAGCCGATGCCCAGCACCAGATCCTCGACCAGATGGCTGGTCGCAAGCGGTGCGTCGGCGACCAGCGCCCACGGAAAGGCCATGCCGGTGCCGCCCAGCATCGCCGGCGTGCCCAGCCAGGCATTGGCCCGCGCGCGGACCAGGTTTTTGATGAGGAAAGCGAAGTTTGAGATTTGCGTCATGGCGCTCGCGTCGGGGCGGGGGCGCAGCAGATAGCGGCTCTGCACCGGCCGGCCGCGCGTCCAGGCGGTGTCGATCAGCAGCCGCAGGGCTGCCCGGTCCATCTCGCAGTCGGCGTCGAGCACCACCAGGCAGTCTGGCGGGTCGGCGCGCAGCGCATCGCGGCCAAAGGCGAGCGCGTGGCCCTTGCCCCGCTGCGTGGTATCATGGCGTTCGAGCACTCTCGCGCCAGCTTGCCGCGCGAGGGCGGCCGTCTCGTCCGAGCAATTGTCCGCCACCACGATGAGGCGCGTATGGTCGTCCAGCGCGGGGGCCAGCCGGGCGAGGGTGGCGGCAATACCGCCCGCCTCGTTGTGCGCCGGCATAAGGATCACGGCGCGGCGTTGCCCCTTCCCGGCTTCCGCGGGCCGAGCGGAGCGCACCAGCACGCCCAGGGCCAGCTCGATGGCGAGCACGGCCAGCAGCAACAGCGGAATGACGACAAGGCCCCAGGCCACACTATCGAGAATCACAGGAGCCAACCTCTGTGTCGCTCAAGCCGTCCGCGATGACGGCGGCAGCGGATCGGAGGCGGAAGGGCGCGCCCGAACCGGCGCGCCCTCATCCGCTCAGTTTCCGGCCGGTTCCGCGGCGTTTCCGGCGGCGGGCAGGGCGGGCTTGGCGCCCTCGGCCTTCACCTCGTAACCGGGCTGATATTCGATCTTGGCCTTTGCCTTGGCTTCCTTGAGGCGCTGTTCGCCGACCTTGTTCAGCTCCTCGTTGCGGATGGCCTGCGCCGCGATGGGCCGGGCCTGCTCGGGGGACATGGTGACCGATTCGACGGCGGTGATCGCATTGATGACCAGCTTGCCGTTCCTCGGCACGATGAAGGGCTCGCCCGGCGGCAGGGCCTGCAACCGCTGCAGCATTTCAGGCGCGATTCCGGCCGAATCCAATGTGCCGGTGCCACGCTGGAAGGCGATGCCCATGGCGGTCAACCGCGACGCGACTTCGGCGAGGGAATGGGCGCTCTCCAGTTCCTTGAGGCGGGTCGGGTCGGCGGGCACGTCGATCTGCAACTGGTCGAGCTTGAAGCGCTTGCGGTCCGCGAACTGTGTCGGATGCGAGGAGATATATCTGTCGATCGCGGCCTGATCGGGCACGCGGATCGAATCCATCGTCTTCTTGCCGTACATGCTGACGAGAAGCTGCTCCTCCATGCGGCGCTGCTGGGTCAGGAATTGCGGGTCGCGGTCCAGCCCGGCCTCTTTGGCGGCCTGCACCAGCAGGCGGCGGTCGACCATGCGTTGCAACACCTGATTGCGCACGGCTTCCTTGTCGGCATTGGCGGGGACGTTGAGGTCGGCAATCTCGGCGTTCAGCTCGGTCAGCGTGATTTCCTCGCCATTGACGATGGCGACCACCTGGCCCTCCGCCTTTTTCTGGCAAGCAGTGACGAGAAGGGCGGCGGACGTAAGCGCGATGATCGAGGCGCTTCTCAGCTTGGGCATCGATGGTCTCCAGTCAGACAGGATGAGAAGATATGTTTTGACATTGGGTCAGCGAACGATCGCTATGGTTTGGGCCGGCTCGAGGGTGTCCGGCCCTTGGCGGGCCAGCGCATATCCGGGCGATGGGCTGTGGGTAAGACAATGTCAGGACCGCGCGACCATGGCATCGGCTGGTCGTGTGCTCGGCCTCATACGGACGGTCTTCCCCTCTTGTCGAACCATGCCGAAATCCTCACTATCCGGCAGATTGGCCGAGCGTTGTGATACAGCGCCGCCAACCCCGAAACAAGACCGCCCGATCGGTAGCCGTGTCCCATGCCATCGCGAGGCCACCTAGCGACAGACAATTAATTTTGCGTGCAGCATGGCGGCTGCGGGAAGGCCCAGGGATGACCCCGCAGACGAATTCTTTCCATATCGGATGAGTTTCGCCGCTGACAGGCGGGGCGGCGCAGGGGGCGGCGCCCATGTGGGCAGGCGGCGCGGATCTGGCGCGCGGGCGCACGCAAGCACCAGGTGAACCGCGCATGATGTGCGGTTTGCAATGTCTTTGCAGGCAATGAACAGAAACTTTGCTATTTTGGTCATATGTCCGCGCGATGAAGGCTCACAGCGTGTCTGGTGTCACCTCGAACACACATTTTCACTTCGCCCATGCGCTGCGCGGCATTGCCGCGCTTTGGGTCGTGCTTTTTCATGCGGACGAGGGTGGCCATATCCCGTCTCTCACCGCCGCCTTGCCGTCGGTCCTCACGGATGTCGTCTTCCGGGCAGGGCATTATGGCGTGCCGATTTTCTTTGCGCTCAGCGGCTTCGTGATTGCCCACAGCGTCCGTAACGTCGCGCTGACGCGCGGGGCCTATGGCCGCTTCATCCTGCGCCGCTCGATCCGGCTGGATCCCCCCTATTGGGCATCCATCGTCATCGTTCTCGCCTTCGCCTTCATCGAAGCGCAGGTAAAGCATGAGCCGTTCATGCCGCCTCCGCCGGCCACGATCATCGCTCACCTCTTCTATGTGCAGGGCTTCGTGGGTCGGGACACGATCAATACGGTCTATTGGACCCTCACCTTCGAGGTCCAATTCTATCTGTTCTTCGTCGGCATGCTGGCGCTCGCACATCGGTTCGAGCGCGCGCGGCGGGCCATCTGGGTCATGATGTTCGTGCTGGCGCTGGCGTCGGCGGGGCGGTGGCTGGGTTGGGCGCCAGCGGCACTGTTCATCACGCTCTGGTCCGCATTTTTCATCGGCGTGCTGGCTTATAGGGCGCTGGATGATCGCACGGTGCGCTTGCCCGCCATCTTCCTCGCTGCGGTGATGATCCTCTTTGGCGGCACCTTTCAGGCGTTCAGCGCGATCACGGCCGTCCTGCTCTGGCTAACCGGCAGCGGCCGGCTGCCATGGCAGTTGCGGCGGTTCCGTGGGCTCGGCACAATCTCCTACAGCCTCTACCTTATCCACAATCCGGTCAGCGGCGCCGCCGGCTTCGTCGCGCACAAGCTGCTCGGCCATGGTGTCCTGGCCGACGTTGGAACGCTGTTGCTGATCGTCACCGCATCGATCAGCACGGCCGCCATACTCTGGTGGGCCATTGAGCGACCATCGCATCGGCTGTCGAGGCTGGTGCCCCTGCAGAAAATGACGCTGCGCCCCAGTCCCGCCTGACCAGCGGGCCGTGTCCGCCCGACCCGCCAGCCCCAACGCCCACTCATGAGCAGCCGGTAACCGCGCGGTGTTGGTCGCGCAGATCAACGCGGCGCGGGCCGCAATCACGGAGCGGAAAATGGTTCAACATTATTGCGGACCATGTAATAAAAATTGAATTTGATCAGGCGTCATTATAATGCTCCACTGGCGCAACCTTGTAATATTATCAAAATAATCGGGATAAGGTTGGCAGTTCATGTCGATACGAGTCAAATCGATGATTTCTGCATCGATCGTTGGCGATTTTTCTGTTTCCGCTCGGGAGTTTATAACTTCTCACATTGAAATGGTGAGGCATCCAGAGATGGCCGCGCTGGGTGCGAGTTCCATCGTTACACGTAAATTGCGGGACAGGCTCTGCGGTGATGGCAAGATATTTGTCGACGTCGGTGCCCACATAGGTGCGGTGATCAACGGTGCGGCGCGGCACGGAAACCCGCAGAAAATAATCGCGATTGAGGCAATGCCAGATAAGGCGGCGCGGCTGCGGGCCAGGTTCCCCGTCGCCGAGATTCACCACTGCGCCCTGGGCCCTGCAGACAGCGAGGTCGAGTTTACCATCGATTTGGCGCACAGTGGTTATTCATCGCTTGACCCGGCAGTTCGCGGTCGGACGGACAAGTTTCGTGTAATAACTGTGCCGATGAAAACGCTCGACCAAGTGCTGGACGGACGCTCTCCAGATTTCATCAAGATTGATGTTGAAGGCGCTGAATTAGGTGTGCTCCGCGGTGGAAGCGTTTCCATTGAGGCTGCAAGGCCAACGATCATGTTTGAAAGCGGCGCGCATGAAATGGCCGGCTATTCGAAAGAAGCTATGTTCCATTGGTTCAGTGAACGTGGCTATGATCTCGTCTTACCGATCCGGCTTGCCCACAATGCTCCGCCCGCAACGCTAGACGTGTTCCTTGATGCACATGAATTTCCGCGACGGTCGCTGGACTGGTTCGCTGTCGCGCGTGCGGATGGAAATTCGCAGTCGGGCGCGCGATATTCTTGGAGTGGTGGCCTAGTTCCCGCAGCCAGTTCGCCCGGCCGCCTCATGGCAGCCAATGTTCAAAATGGCTGGCTGATTAACCTATTGCCGCATCAACCAAATCGAGCGTAGCGCGCAGTCGCTCGACCGGAACGGAGAAGCCTTCCCCCGCTTGCTCCCCCACCACGAAGCCGAAACGTATTCCAACCGCGTCCGCGAAGAACTTGATCGCATTGGCGAAGCGCATGGGGGGCTGGATTGCCACGATCGCCCCTCCTTGAGGCATGAGCATAGTGGCATGTGTCAGGGCCGACCCTTCGACACCCACACATATCCGTGCTTTCCCAAGGGCCTCGGCGAGTTCTGCTACACTTGCGGTTTCCGGCCGAACGATGCGGAAACCGCGCGCGACGAGCGCCTCCTTTAGCTTCTCTTCTCCTATCAGTCCGCGTTCGACCCCCAAGGTGCCGCGCTCGAGATAGACGAGCCCGTCTTCGCCCACTTGGCCCGTGCGCGCGCGGGCGCGGAGGCGCTCATAGCGCGCGACGCGACCATCGTTCATGGGTTTGTCATCGATCATCCACAACGTTTGGAAGCGGGCGGGAGAGGTCGGCGCGGGCGGCTTCGCCAGTTTGAGCCGCTTTCGGTAATCCTCCTCATTTGGCCACTTACCGCCGTCCAAGACGATCGGGTTGGCGCCGCGATCTTCCGCAAGCAGTTCCAAGGGCAGGCCGGTCATCAGCCAGTCGCCGAAGTAGCGGGTCGAGCAGATGTCGCTGCACAGCAACCCTTCCGCATGCTCTGCCGGCTTTCCCAAAAGTATCCTTCGCGGGGTAATCGAGAGCGGTGCGAACGTGCGCTGCGTATACAGGCAGCCATCGGCAATGATGGCTCCATCGAGCCGATAGGCAAGCGTAGGTGGATGGTAGACGTCGCGCTCGAGCAATGTAGCAAGGGCCTCCTCTGGGACAAGACCTTCGCAGAAACGGACGATGCGATCTACTTCGTTTGGAAGTGCTATGGCTCTTCTCTGGATCCCGGTGTTTCCAGGATATATTTCAATTACTTCCTTTGCGTCGCTAGGCGGGGTCCAGCCGACTGATTGACGCAACAGACGGGAGGTGATTGGACGGGATCGCCAGAGTAGGTCCATCATTGTGCAAGACGGATGAAGCAGATTGAGACATCTGGCACGAAAGAAACTCCCCCACGGTCAGAGGTATTCCATCGCTAGACATTAAATTCAAATGCAAATTTTATCTTATATTAGGAAGATGTTTTGTGGTTACATTCTCGCCCAGCCCCAGCGCCCACTCATGAGCAGCCTGCAACCGCGCGGTATTGGTCGCGCAGATCAGCGCGTCGGCTCGCGCAAGAAGGATGGAATCGCCACCGGGTCGGTCAGGGCTCGGGGCGCCTCCAGTGCCGGGCAGCGCACCTCCGCCGGATAGACGGGGATCGGCTGCGGCGGCGGGGAGCCGCATGACGCGAGCAGCATAGTCAGTGCGGGCAGCATCGGCCCTGCGGTCAGCTTCATCGGTCTTTCTCCGGTTCTCGGTCTGGACGCGGGCGATCTCGGCCTGCCAGTCGGCATTGGCCTTGGCCTGCGCGGCCTTGACGTTGGCGATGTCGGTCTGGTGCAGCGCCTGCTCGACGCGCAGATCCTTGCGCAGGTCAGCCAGCTTGCCTCGGGTCAGCGCGAGGGCCGTGCTGAGCGCGGCAATGACGGTCAACGCAGCGATGCCCAGAGGCGGGGTGAAGCGCGCGAAAGCGGCGCCCATCACAGCCCCTTGAGGCATAGCCTGCGCTCGTCCTCCCTCCGGTTGACCAGCCCCTGGATGCGCCGCCCGCCGGCGTTGACCCACATAAGGAAGGCATCGCAGCCGCCCCGCCAGTCACCGGCGTTGAACCGGCGCGCCACGGTCGAGCGGGCGAAGGCGACCTCACCGATATTGTAGGTGAGCGAGATGGCGGCGGCGAACTGGTTGGGGCGATCCCGCAGCGCGGGCACGGCTTTCAGCACGGCCGGCGCATAGTTGTTGGCCAGAGCCCGGCGCAGCATCGCCGCGCATTCGGCGGGCGTATAGCGGCGCATCTCGACGCGGGTTTCGCCGGTGCAGACGGTCGGGATGCCCGCGATATCCCGGTAGGGGGCGAGCCGCGTGCCCTCCCATCGCTCGACCAGCGGCGTAGCGATGGCCATAGCGAGCGCCACGAACGCGCCACCGCCGAGGGCGCCGCCCGTGACACCGGCGCGCAGGGGTGTGATTGAACCGGGGAGGCTCATGGGTGCAGCTCTGGCTGGTGGAGGATGCGGGCGAGCGCGGTTGCGGCGAACAGGGCCAGCCCGATCCACGGCGCGCCGGGGATGATCGCGCGTGTATCCGCCGGCAGCGCGCCCCAGGCGGCGGCGCAGGCTGCGCCGATCGCGGCGATCCGCACCGACCAGAGGCGATGCGCCCGGCGCACGTCGTCGATCAGGCGCGCCCGAATGCGCGCCCGCTGATAATCCAGCATGGCTTGTCTCCTATCTGTGCAGCCAGCCCTTTGCGGCGGCCACCAGGCCCGCGATGGCCGCTGCAAAGCCGGCGATCCGTTGCACGAGCCGGATCGAATATTTGGCGGCGCCCCACGCCTCGACGACGTCCTTGGTTGCCGTGACGCCCTGCTCCACAAGGGCGACCCGCCGGTTCAGGTCATCCAGCCGGGCGGAATGGTCGGCCTGCAGGGCCATGAGCGCATCGACCTTGCCCAGCATCCGGTCGAGCTTGGCGTCGAGGTCGGTCATGATCACCACCCCGCCAGCGCTGCGCAGGCACCGGCGATGACGGCCGCCTGCGTCGCCTGCCCCTCGGGGGCCAGGTGGATGCCGTCCGCCCATGGCGCAAACGGTGCGGCATTGGGGCAGGCGCCCTCGCCGCCGAGGGGCGAAGCCCACACGTCCGCCAGCCCGTCCAGCCCGAGCGCTGCATGGTTGGCCTGCAGGTAAGCGGCCCAGGCGGTCGGTTGCGGGGAGGTCGCGGCCAGATGGTCCATCGGGCTCTGCCCCATGATCTTGAGGTTGGCCGGCATCCCCGCGCGCCGCGCGGAGAGATACTGCGCGGTCTGGTAGGCCATCGTGCCGGCGGTCGCCTGGTCGCCCACCGCGAGCAGGCGGCTGTTGAAGAATTCCTCATAGACCAGCCGGTGCTGGATGGCCGGGGAGATGCCCGCCAGCGCCTGCGCCGCCGCGTCCACCTCGCCGCCCTTGGCGATCAATTCGGCGATCAACGCGCCGCCCACCGCATAGACGCCATAAGTGCCGAGCGGGTGCCCGAGGCTGCTCGCCAGCTTGTAAGGCAGGCGCTGCGTGCCATCGGCCCCGACCCCGGCCGTGCGGCTGTCGCCGTCCAGGTGGAGGAAGCGGCCCAGCGTCACCGCCGGGTGGGTCTGGCTGTAGGCAGCGTTGAAATAGGCTTCTGCCTGCATCAGTTCGGCCGGTGTCAGCGGCCGGTTCCACACGATGATGCGGTAGATACGGCCTTTGAAGCGGAAGGCCGCGCCGGTGCTGCTCGCCCCTATGGTGATGGCATTGCTCCCGGTGGCGGCAGCCTGGCTGATGTTCCAGTTGTAGATTGCGCCGCGATAGACGTTGCGCATGAGCGTCGAAGCGCCGGCGACCGCGGAATAGGCGGTATCGCTCACCATCCCTAGCGCCATATAGCCCGTCCCCGCGCCATGCGGGACGACGGACCCGCCATTGTTGACCGCTGCCCAGCCGATGTTGGTCGCGCCGGCCCACAGCCACGGCGAGCCGCCGCCAATGCTGGCTCCGAAAATGCAGGCATAATCGCCGCCGCCCGCGTTCTCGACCACGGCGAGCACCGTGTAGGTCCGGCTGTCCATCGCGGTTCCGAGGGCGCCGGGTGCCGCTATGGCGAGATAGTCGTCCGTGCCGTCAAACTCGACATAAGGCCGCCCGCCGCTGCCGCCGGTGCGGTATTTGGGCTGCTTGGTGCTGGTTGCCTGCGCCGCGTGCGCGCCGGTTCCGCTGCTGTCATCCCACTGCGCCAGCGCGCTGCCGTCGGCCTGCGGTATGATCGCCGCGCTGTCAAAATGCGCGACAATGGCGTCAAGCGCGGGGAGTGCCGTGCCCGGCGTGGGTGTGGGCGTCGGCGTTCCGCCGCCTGCGGTCAGCGGCGTGCGGCGGGCATGGCCCACGGCGCCATAGCCATATCCAAAACCATATCCGGGCATCAGGCGAGGCCCACAATGTCGGCGGCGGTGGTGCCGGCCGCGCGGATGTAGCGCACGCGCACGTCGATGATCTGGCCTGCCGCGACATTCTTGAACACCACGTCGGCCTGCCCATCCGCCGCGCGCAGGGTGATGTCGCCGCCGGTGCCGACGTAGATCGCCTTGGGCAAGGGGTCGATCTCATTGGTCGCGTGCGGCGTGATGGCGAAGGCCTGGCGCGCAGGCTGGGTGAGGGAATCGATCTGGCTGTCGAAGCGGTCGGCCATGGTCCGTGCCTTTCCTGAATGCTCGTGGCGGCCGAATCGCCGCACGGACAGTTAAGCCAGAGGAGGCACGCTGTAGGACAGCGATAAATAACCTATTTGGATATATTATGGATGCGGAGTCTTGTCCTTGTAGAGGCAGATGTCGTTGATCGGGCAGCGCCAGCATTCCGGGCGCCGCGCCTTGCAGATATAGCGGCCATGCAGGATTAGCCAATGATGGGCGTCGCGTCGGAACGGCTGTGGAACGCGCTTTTCCAGGGCCTTCTCAACCGCCAGGACGGTCTTTCCCGGGGCCAGCCCGGTGCGGTTGCCAACCCTGAAGATATGCGTATCGACCGCGAACGTCTCCTCGCCGAACGCGGTGTTCATTACCACATTGGCGGTCTTGCGGCCCACGCCGGGCAGCGCGGTCAGCGCCTCGCGGTCGCGCGGCACCGCGCCGCCATGGTTGGCGATCAGCGCTTCTGAGAGGGCGATGACGTTCTTCGCCTTGGTGTTGAACAGGCCGATGGTCTTGATGTGCTGCTTGAGCGCCTCCTCGCCCAGCGCGACCATCTGCGCGGGCGTCGTCACCTGCTCGAACAGCGCGCGCGTCGCCTTGTTGACGCCCACGTCGGTCGCCTGCGCGGAGAGTACCACGGCGACGAGCAGCTGATAGTCGTTGCCATAGGCCAGCTCGGTGCGCGGGGCGGGGTTGCCCTCGGCGAGGCGGGAGAAGAGGTCGAAAATCTGCGCGCGGTTGAGCTGCCGGGCCGCCATGCCTTTACAGCCCGAGCACGTCGGCCATGGTGTAGCGCCCCCGTTCCTGGCCGATCAGCCATTGCGCCGCCTTGATCGCCCCGCGCGCGAAGACGATGCGGCCTTCCGCCCGGTGGCCCAGTTCGATCCGCTCGCTCTCGGCGGCGAGCACGACCATATGGTCGCCCGCCACCGATCCGCCGCGCAGCGCCGCGAAGCCGATGTCGCCCGCCTTGCGCGCGCCGGTGATGCCGTCGCGTCCGCGCGCGCTGTGGCTGGCGAGGTCGATGCCCCGGCCTTCCGCCGCCGCCTGACCGAGCAGCAGTGCGGTGCCGGACGGCGCGTCGACCTTGTGGCGGTGGTGCATCTCGACGATCTCGATATCCCAATCCTCGCCGAGCCGTCCCGCCGCCTCGCGCACCAGCGCGGCGAGCAGGTTGACGCCGAGCGACGTATTGCCGGTCTGCAGCACCGGGATACTGCGCGCCGCGGCGTCGATCGCGGCGTGATGCGCCGCTTCCAGCCCGGTCGTGCCGATCACCAGCGGCTTGCTGGCGGCGACGCAGGCGTCGAGATTGGCCTGCAAGGCGGCCGGCGAGGAAAAGTCGATCAGGATGTCCGCCGTCGCCGCCAGCGCGGTCGGGTCGGTGGTGATCGGCGTATCGTTCGCGCCGATCGTCCCGCCGCCCTGCGCATCGGTGCCGCCAACGACTGCGATGCTCTGCTCGGCAGCCACCTGCGCAATAGCCTGACCCATGCGGCCCCGGGCCCCGAAAATGCCGATCGCGCTCATGCTGCCTGTCCCTTCCTTCAAACCGGTCCGTCCGCGCCGATGCCAGACTGCCGCGCGCTTGTCATCCCGGGCGTTGGGGCACGCAGCATAGGATGTCGTGCGCGTTGAGCGCCGGCTCCCTCGCCATCCAGCCGGGCACGGTTCGTCTCCATCCGGCACCTCCAAAGGATAGTGATTCTCGGCAGGGAAGGCGACGCCCGTTGTGCTCCGTGACGGCGAGCCTGATCGAGCATGGCGATGGGTGCTGGCGGCGGCTGTATGGCACGCTCGCGCGAGGAGCAGCGGGCTGGCGAGAAGGCGGGCGCGATGAGATGGAAAGGGACCTCGCGGCGCATGGTTTGTCACCAGCGCTTGCGCCCTTGCCAAGGCTGCTATTTGATTGGCCTCATGCTTCAGCCCTCTCCCATCGTCATCCTCACCGGCGCCGGCATATCCGCGGAGAGCGGCCTGGAGACCTTCCGCTCCGCCGATGGCCTGTGGGCGAGCCACCGCATCGAGGATATCTGCACGCCCGAGGCGCTGGCGCGCGATCCGGCGCTGGTCCATCGCTTCTACGATCAGCGCCGTGCGGCGCTCGCCACCGTCGCGCCCAATGCCGCACACGAAGCGCTTGCGCGGCTGGAGCAGGCATGGCCGGAAGAGGTGCTGATCGTCACCCAGAATGTCGACGATCTGCACGAGCGGGCCGGTTCGCGGCGGGTCATCCATATGCATGGCGCGCTGCGCAGCGCCTTGTGCGCGGCCTGCGGCGCGCGCCAGCCCTGGCAGGGCGATTTGCCGCCCGGTGCGCTCTGCACGGCCTGCGATGCACCCGTCTTGCGCCCCGACATCGTTTTCTTCGGGGAGATCCCCTACCAGATGGACCGTATCGAGGCCGCGCTCGCCCGCGCCGGGCTGTTCGTCTCCATCGGTACCTCGGGTGCTGTCTATCCGGCCGCCGGCTTCGTGCGGATGGCCGGCGCGCTCGGCATCCCCACGCTGGAGATCAATCTGGAGCCCTCGGCCGGCAGCGGCTGGTTCGACGATTGCCGCCACGGGCCCGCCGGCACGCTGGTCCCCGCCTGGATCGATGACCTGCTGGCCGGCTGATCCGCCCGGCGTTTCCGCCCGCCCTTGCGTCGCCGCCACCCGCCTGCCAGATCGTCTCCCCATGACCACTCCGCAAACGACCGATCCCCAGACCGCCGAGCCGCCGATGCGCGTCGCGATGATCCCGGTGACGCCGCTCCAGCAGAATTGCTCCTTGCTCTGGTGCACCCGCACGATGCGTGGCGCGCTGGTCGATCCCGGCGGTGATCTGCCGCGCCTCAAGGCGGCGGTCGCCCAGCACGGCGTCACGCTGGAGAAGTTGCTCGTCACCCACGGCCATATCGATCATTGCGGGCAGGCCGGTGTGCTGGCCAAGGAGCTTGGCCTGCCGATCGAAGGGCCGCACGAGGACGACCGTTTCTGGATCGCCCGGCTGGAGGATGATGGCCGCCGCTGGAATGTGCCCGGCGCCCCGTTCGAGCCGGACCGCTGGCTGGTCGATGGCGATACGGTGCGCGTGGGCGATCTGGTGCTGGATGTCATCCATTGCCCCGGCCACACGCCCGGCCATGTCGTGTTCCACCACCCGCCCTCGCGCCTCGCCATCGTCGGCGACGTGCTGTTCCAGGGTTCGATCGGCCGCACCGATTTTCCGCTTGGCAATCATGAGGACCTGCTGGCGTCGATCACGCGCAAGCTGTGGCCGCTCGGTGGCGAAACGGTCTTCGTTCCCGGCCATGGCCAGCCGAGCAGCTTTGCGCAGGAGCGGGCGAACAATCCGTTCGTCGGGGATCGCGTGACGGGGCTGCGCGGCTGAGAGGCGGCGCGCTTTCCGTCAAATCGCCTGATTTCCAATGAATCGGTTGCACCGACCCTAAAAAGCGCTATAGGCGCACACTCTCGCAATCGCCCGGCCTCCCATTGGTCGCGGCCCCCGTGGCCGCCGACATCTCAATGTGACAACCGGGCGCGCGAACCCGTTTTTTTTGACCGTTGCGATTTGAACAGGTGCCCTGATGGCTGTCCCAAAGAGAAAAACTTCGCCGTCCAAGCGCGGCATGCGCCGCAGCCATGATCGGCTGCCCGTCGAATCCTATCAGGAATGCCCCAATTGTGGCGAGCTGAAGCGTCCCCACAATCTGTGCGGTGCCTGCGGGCACTATAACGGCCGCGAAGTCGTCGCGATCGGCGCCTGAGTCCCGAAAGGGGGGAGGTAGAGGTGACGACGCCGCGGATCGCGATCGATGCGATGGGCGGCGACGAGGGCGTGCGCGTCATGGTCGCCGGCGTCGCGCGTGCGCGCCGTGGCCATGAGGGGCTGCGCTTTCTGCTGTTCGGCGACGAGGCGCGCATTGGCGCCGCGCTGAAGAATCACCCCAATCTTTCCAAAGCGGCCGAGGTCGTCCACACCGACAAGGTGGTGGCGGCGACCGACAAGCCCAGCCAGGCGATCCGCCACTCGCGCGGCAGCTCGATGGGTCTCGCGATCCAGGCCGTGAAGAATGGCGATGCGATGGCCGCCGTGTCCGCCGGCAATACCGGCGCGCTGATGGCGATAGCCAAGCTTGCCCTGCGCACGCTCCCCGGCATCGACCGGCCGGCGCTGGCCGCCATGCTTCCCACGCTCGGCGATAACGACGTGGTGATGCTCGACCTCGGGGCCAACACCGAGTGCGACGCCCGCAACCTCGTCCAGTTCGCGGTGATGGGCGCGGCCTATGCGCGCATCGTCAACAATCTGGCGATGCCGCGCGTCCAACTGCTCAACATCGGCACCGAGGACCTGAAGGGCACCGAAGAGATTCGCGACGCCGCCCGCATCCTGCGCCACACGCGCGGCCTGCCGCTGCGGTTCGACGGGTTCATCGAGGGCGACCGGATCGGGTCGGGCGATGCCGATGTGATCGTGGCGGAAGGGTTCGCCGGCAACATCGCGCTCAAGACGGCCGAGGGCACCGCGCGCTTCGTCACGGACGTGCTGCGCCGCGCCTTCACCAGTTCGCTGCGCTCGAAGGCGGGTTTCCTGCTGTCGCGGCCGGCGCTGCATTTGCTCAAGACCCATCTTGATCCGAATAATCACAACGGCGCCGTGTTCCTGGGGCTCAACGGCATCGTCGTGAAAAGCCATGGCGGCGCCGACGCGAAGGGTGTTGCCAATGCGGTGCATGTTGCGGCACGGCTGGTCGAGGAGGGGCTGAGCGCGCGCATCGGTGAGGATCTGGCGCGTGTCGGGCCTATTGCGAGCGAGGAACTGATCGCCAAATGACCCTGCGGTCCGTGATAATGGGAACCGGCTCGGCCCTGCCGCGCCGCTGCGTCAGCAATGACGAACTGGCGCAGACGGTCGACACCAGCGATGCCTGGATCGTCGAGCGGACCGGCATCCGCCAGCGCTACATCGCGGGCGAGGGTGAGACCACGGCATCGCTCGCGGTTGAGGCATCGCGGGGCGCGCTGGAGATGGCGGGCGTGGCGGCCGACGAGGTCGATCTCATCATCCTCGCCACGGCGACGCCGGACCAGACATTTCCCGCCAGCGCCACCATCGTGCAGGCGCAGCTCGGCATCACGCGCGGCATGGCGTTTGACGTTGGCGCGGTCTGCTCGGGCTTTCTTTACGCGCTGACCGTGGCGGATAACATGCTGCGCGGCGGCGCGGCGCGCTCCGCGCTCGTGATCGGCGCGGAAACGTTCAGCCGCATCCTCGATTGGGAGGACCGCACCACCTGCGTGCTGTTCGGCGACGGCGCCGGCGCCGTGGTCCTCCGCGCGCAGGAGACGGACGCGGCGACCGGCAGCGGCATTCTCGCCAGCCGCCTGCGCGCCGACGGCCGCTACAACGCGCTGCTCAACGTGGATGGCGGCCCCTCGACCACCGGCACGGTCGGCAAGGTGCGCATGAAGGGGCAGGACGTGTTCCGCCATGCCGTGGTCAACCTGGCCGAGGTGCTGCGCGAGGTGCTCGAGGCCGCGGGACTCACCCCCGCCGACATCGACTGGGTGGTGCCGCACCAGGCCAATGCTCGTATCCTCGACGCCACAGCCCGCAAACTTAAGCTTGATCCGGCAAAGGTCGTCATGACCGTCGACCAACATGCCAACACCTCCGCTGCATCGGTGCCGCTGGCTCTCGACGTCGCCGTGCGAGATGGCAGAATCCGTAAGGGCAATCTGGTCGTTCTGGAAGCGATGGGCGGTGGTTTCACCTGGGGCGCAAGCCTGCTCCGTTATTGATTGCGAGGTGATCCGGCCCCATGGTGGCATGCACCATGGCGCCCTGCGTCGATTCTTCTCGTTGCAAACCTTAAGATTCTGCCGCACAGACAGTCTATTGGGGCGCGTGGGGGCGTGACCCATGCGCGGAAATTTCGTTTTTGGGGGCGGAATGGTTTCGGAAGACACGTTAACTCGAGCCGAGATTGCGGAACATCTCAACAAGCAGGTCGGGTTGTCGCGCGCGGATTCGGCGCATCTCGTAGAACAGGTGCTGGACCTCGTCGCCGAGGCGCTGGAAAATGGCGAGAACGTCAAGATTTCCGGTTTTGGCACTTTCGTCCTGCGGGACAAGAACGAACGCATCGGGCGCAATCCCAAGACCGGAGTCGAAGTGCCGATCACATCGCGGCGGGTGTTGACCTTCCGGCCCAGCCAGTCGCTGCGGGATCGAGTCGCCAACGCTTGACCCGACCGGCCGGATTGACCGGCGCTAAGGGATCGGTGCACAATGCGGTATGGCCAAGGAAGAAGGCGCGTTTCTGACCATCGGGGAGCTCGCCCGCGAGCTTGGCGTGGCGCAGCATGTTCTGCGCTACTGGGAAACCCGCTTCCCGCAGCTTCGCCCGCTGCAACGTTCCGGTAATCGCCGTTATTATCGCCCGCGCGATGTAGAAATCGCGAGTAAAATCAACCGATTGTTGAACGAGGAGGGCTTTACCGTCCGTGGTGCCCAGCGGTTGCTGTCCGGTCGGGGCGGCGCCACAGCGGCGCGCGGCACGGCATCCGCCGGCCCGCCGGTATCGCCCGGTCCCGCCACGCCCTCCGTGGTTGCCGGGCCGCCTGCCGCGTCCAAGCCGCAGGGGGAACTGCCCATCGGCGACACTTCGGCGCCCACTGCCCCGGAAACGAGACAGGGCGTGCGGATGACGGGCCAAATCGGCGGCTCGGATATCGCCCTGTTGATCGCCCGCCTCACCGTCATTCGCCAGACCCTGCACGACGCCCTCGAAGGGTCGTGAAAGGGCCCTTTGCGCAGCTCCTGAAGGCTCGTCTTGCCGCGCGACAGCGCTGTCTGAACGGCGCTCGTCCATGGCGCACGGATGCAAGCCCCTAAGCCGTTCGTCCTGAGCCCACGGAAGGGTTGCTGCCTGCTGACTGCGACCGGCGGCCGATCTGGCGGCATCCTGCGCCGCCCTGCAAGGCACCCTTCAGCGCTGGTCCGGTCCCAGCGCCGGGTCCAGGTCGCGTGGTCGGACGAAGGTACGCAGCCGCGCCCGCCCGACGAAATCATGGGCAAAGCCGCTCCAGTCGGCCATGTCGAAATCCAGCACGGCCAGCGCGGCGGTGGGGAATTTGGCCTCCACCTCGTCGCGTAGAGGCGAGTCGCCGTCGTCGGGCACGCAGGCGAGGATAAACTCTTCCACGCCGGTGCTATGCCCGGCGATCAGCAACCGGTCGGCGATGCCGCCAATGCCTGCGATCACTTCGGCGATCATCGGCGCGCTGGCGAGGTAGAGCCGCATGTCGAACAGCGGCTCCGGGCAGCCGCCATGCGCCTGCGTGAACCGGTGCAGCGTCTCGACCACGCGCACGGCGGGGGAAGCGATGATCCGCTCGGGCGTGACGTCGTTGCGCGCGGCCCAGCGGCCCATCAAGGCGGCGGCGCGGTCGCCGCGTTTGTTCAGCCCCCGGTCGAAATCGCGCAGCGACACGTCGCCCCAATCCGACTTTGCATGACGCAGAACGATGACCGTCTTCATGCCTGCCCGCGTATTCCCTCTATCTGCGACCCGTGCGGCGTCTCCTGCCCCAAAACCGCGTCGGAACCAAGGCGCGCCCGCACCGCCGCGATCGCCTCGTCCAGCAAAACGCGCCGAACTGGCACATCGGCCGGGAAGGCGGTGAGCAGCCGGCTCGGCATGGCGGCGGAGAGGATGACGAACTGCCCGGCATCGTCGGCGCGGCGGATCAGCCGGCCGAACGCCTGCGCCAGCCGCGCGCGCACCAGCCGGTCCTCATAGGCGCTCGGTCCCTCGCTCGCCTGCTTGCGCGCGGTGTGCAGCACGGAGGGCTTGGACCAGGGCACGCCTTCCATCACCACCAGACGCAGCGATTCGCCGGGCACGTCGATGCCGTCGCGCAGCGCATCGGTGCCGAGCAGCGAGGCGCGCGGATCGTCGCGGAACATGTCGATGAGCGTTGCCGGGTCGAGCGGGTCGACATGCTGCGCGTAGAGCGGCAGCCCGGCGCGGGCCAGCCGGTCGGCGATGCGCGCCTGCACCGAGCGCAGCCGGCGGATCGCGGTGAACAGCCCCAGCGTGCCTCCGCCGGCCGCCTCGATCAGCCGGGCATAGGCGCCGGCCAGCGCCGGCAGGTCGCCGCGCTTGAGATCCGTGACGATCAGCACCTCGGCCTGCCGCGCATAATCGAACGGGCTGGTCACATCCACCCAGCGCGGCGGCGCGTCGAGATGCCCCGCGCCCGAGCGCGCGATGGCGGTTTGCTCGTCGCCGCCCGCGCGCAGCGTGGCGGATGTGACGAGCACGCCATGGGCGGGCCGCAGCACCGATTCGGCGAGTGGCCGGGTCGGGTCCAGCCAGTGGCGGTGCAGGCCGATGTCATATTCGCGCCCTTCCACCCGGTCGACCGCCAGCCAGTCGACGAACGCCGGGTCCGCCGGGCCGCCGACCCGCAGCAGCAGCGCGATCCAGCTCATCAGCAGGTCGCAGCGCCAGCCCAGCGCGGAGAGCGCGCCGTCGATCCGTGCGCGCGCCGGGCCGTCGAGCCAGTCGGGCGCCAGCTCCAGCACCGCGACCAGCCGCTTGGTGAGGCGCTGGAGCGGCGCCAGCAGCGCCTCCAGCGCGCGCGCGGCATCGGTCGCCGCGTCGATCAGCGCACCGTCCGCTTCGGCGAGATCGACCTCCAGCCCATAGCCGGGGTCGGTCTCGCGCCCGTCGCGCTCGGCGCGGGCATAGACGGTATCGCGCACCGCCCCGAGCAGCGCCTCCACCGCGCCCAGCGGCGCGCGCTCGACGACGCGGCGCAGCCAGTCGTCGCCCGGCAGGTCGCGTGCCGCCTCGGCCGCATCCTCGATCGCCTCGGCACCTTCGCCGTCGTAGCTCGCCACGTCTGAGAGACGCGCGGAGAGGCCGCGCCGCCGCCCACGCTTCGCCGTTTCCGGGCCCAGCACCCAGCGCCGCAGCTCGATCGCCTCGCGGCCGGTCAGCGCCGCGCCGAAGGTCGAGTCGGCCGCGTCGAACAGGTGGTGCCCCTCGTCGAACACGATCCGCGTCGGCGTGCCCTGCGCCTCGCGCCCGCGCGCGGCGTTGATCATCACCAGCGCATGGTTGGCGATGACGATATCGGCCCCCTGGCTCGCTCGCGTCGCCCGCTCGATGAAGCAGGTGCGGAAATGCGGGCAGCCGGCATAGATGCACTCGCCGCGCCGGTCGGTGAGGGCGGTCGCGCCCGCGCGGCGGAACAGTGCCGGCAGCCAGCCGGGCAGGTCGCCGCCCACCATGTCGCCGTCGCGCGTGTAGGCCGCCCAGCGTGCCACGAACTGCGCGAGAATTGCCGCGCGCCCGGCAAAGCCGCCTTGCAGCGCATCCTCCAGATTGAGCAGGCAGAGGTAGTTTTCGCGCCCCTTGCGGATCACGACATGCTTCCGGAACGCGGCGTCGTTCGGATAGTGGCGGCGCGTTTCGCGGTCGAGCTGGCGTTGCAGCGCCTTGGTGTAGGTGGAGATCCACACCGCGCCGCCGGCCTGCTCCGCCCAGAGCGTTGCCGGGGCGAGATAGCCCAGCGTCTTGCCGATGCCGGTGCCGGCCTCTGCCAGCACGACGTTGGGCGACTCGCCGCGGGTGCGGGGCGCGAAGGCGGCGGCCGTTGCGCCCGCGAACAGGCGCTGGCCCTCGCGGGTCTCCGCGCCAGCCCCGGTCAGGTCGGACAGGCGCGCCATCACGTCCGACTCGGCAAGCGTCACCGGGCGCGGCTGCGGGCGGGGCGGCTGCTCCTCCCACTGCGGCAGGCGGCTGAACAGCCAGCGCTCTGCCCGGGCAGGCTGGGCGATGCGGCCGCGCAGCAGCGGCGTCCAGCTCCAGCGCAGTCGTTCGAGCTGGCCCAGCCCGGTCCATGCGCCTTCGCGCTCGGCCCAGTCGGTCCGCTCGGTCCAGGCGAGCATGGCGCGAGCGAGGTCGGGGATCAGCGCCGCCGCCTGCGCGTCGGTTTCCGGCGCCGGCAGGCCCATCGCGCGGGCAAGGCCGGCGACGGTGGGGATCACGAACTGCGCGGGGAAGAGGAAGGCGAACAGCTCCAGCAGGTCGAGGCCGGAGAGGTCGGCGTGGCCCAGCCGCGCGCCGAGCAGCGGGGCGTTGACCATCAGCAGTGGCGTGTCGGCAGCGCGTGCCAGCGCCTCGCCCCGGCCGAGCGTGGCGAGCGGCCGTCCTTCCTCCGCCAGCCAGATACCGGCATGGCTGGCGTGCAGCGCGGAAGGGAGTGAAACGGGGGTCACGCCCCCGCCTTAGCCGCCTGTGCGCCGCAGGGGAACGGTTCGTGAACGAAAAAGGCAGTGAAAAGCGGGCCGGAGCGCCGCAAATCCTACAGGCGGGATCCTACAGGCGAGACCTCGAATCGTTCGCTAAAAGTCTCTAATGCGCCCGCCGCCCGAACAGCACCCGCGTCTGCGGGAAAGCGATCACCGTGTCGCGCGGCATCCCGGCGGCACGGGCAACCTGCAGGCGCTCGAACAGCGGTCCCTCGGCGAGCGGATAGACGAACTGCACGCCCATCCGGTCGACCTCGCCCCAGCGGCACTGGGCGTAGATCGTCTGCCCCAGATAGTCGATCTGCACCCGGGCTCCTGCCGGCACCGCACATCCCTTGATGAGCGCGCCCTGTTCGGAGATGTCGGCGATCGTCGCCTCCATCGATTCGAGCACCGTGGTCAGGATGACGGGTATATCCACGCCGATTCGCTGTCGGCGCTGGATCGGTGCATCCTTTATTGCATGCGTTGCCATGGCTTCGTCCCCCAATGTCCGCCTCTGGTCCGGGCTGGGGATCACTGTCGCGCATATTGGTAAAATTTCAGGTAACTGCGTCGCGGCGCCTTTCCGCGCATGATCTGCTTCAAACCGGCGAGATCATGCTCTAGAGGCAGCCCCTATGACGCAGGAACAGATTTCGACCGCCCTTCGCGACGCCGCGATGGTTTCCAAGGCATGGCCCTATGAGGAAGCGCGCAAGCTGCTCAAGCGCTATCCGCAGGGCAAGGCGGGCGCGCCGGTGCTGTTCGAGACCGGCTATGGCCCCTCGGGCCTGCCACACATCGGCACCTTCAACGAAGTACAGCGCACCACGATGGTCCGCCATGCCTATGAGGAGCTGACCGGCGCGCCGACGAGGCTGGTCGCGTTCAGCGACGACATGGACGGGCTGCGCAAGGTGCCGGACAATGTGCCCAACCAGGCGATGCTGGCGGAGCATCTCGGCAAGCCGCTGACGCAGGTGCCCGATCCGTTCGGTGAGCATGAGAGCTTCGCCCACCACAATAACGCGATGCTGCGCGCGTTCCTCGACCGCTACGGGTTCGATTATGAGTTCGTCTCGTCGACCGATCAGTATCGCGGCGGCCATTTCGACGAGGCGCTCCGCAATGTGCTGCGCCACTATCAGGCGATCATGGACATCATGCTGCCGACGCTGCGCAAGGAGCGGCAGGCGACCTATTCGCCGGTGCTGCCGATCAGCCCGAGCAGCGGCATCGTGCTGCAGGTGCCCGTCACCGTGGTCGATGCGCAGGCGGGCATCGTTCGCTTCGAGGATGAAGGCGAGACGATCGAGCAGTGCATCCTTTCGGGCGGCGCCAAGCTGCAATGGAAGGTCGACTGGGCGATGCGCTGGGTCGCGCTCGGCGTCGATTATGAGATGGCGGGCAAGGACCTGATCGACAGTGTCACGCAAAGCTCCCGCATTGCCCGGGCACTCGGCGGTCGCCCGCCCGAGGGCTTCAATTACGAGATGTTCCTCGACGAGAAGGGCGAGAAGATCAGCAAGTCGAAGGGCAACGGCCTCTCGATCGAGCAATGGCTGACTTATGGCTCGGAGGAGAGCCTCGCCTTCTACATCTATCGCGAGCCCAAGGCGGCTAAGTCGCTGCACATCGGCGTCATCCCGCGCGCGGTGGACGATTACGAGCAGTTCCGCGGCAATTACGCGGCGCAGGACATCGCCAAGAAGCTCGGCAACCCGGTCCACCACGTCCATGGCGGCGCGGTGCCGGAGGATACGCTGCCGGTGACCTACGGCCTGCTGCTCAACCTTGTCGGCGTGATGGGTGCGGACGCGACCGAGGCGCAGGTCTGGGCGTATCTGCGCAACTATGCGCCGGACGTGACGGCTGAGGATTATCCGCGCCTTGCCGGTCTGGTGCGCAATGCGCTGGCCTATAGCCGGGACTTCATCGCGCCGACGCTCCAGCGCCGCGCGCCCGACGCCACCGAGGTGATGGCGCTCCGCGAACTGGACGCCCAGCTTGCCGCTCTGCCGGAGGAGGCGACCGCCGAGGAGATCCAGACCCTCGTCTACGAGATCGGCAAGAATCCGCACTACGGCTTCACCCAGCTCCGCGACTGGTTCAAGGCGCTCTACGAGACCCTGCTCGGCGCCGAGCAGGGACCGCGCATGGGCAGCTTCATCGCGCTCTACGGCATCGAGAACAGCCGCAAGCTGATCGCACAGGCACTGGACGCAGTGCCAGCGTGAGGGGTAGCGCGCTGGTTCGGTAGCGCGCTCCGGCGGTCAGAGACGGGCAAGGGTGGGCTTGCCGGGGCATAACGCCGGGGCCGCGCGGCCCCGCACGGCTACGCCCACCTTACCCTGCCTTTTTCGCCGCGATCCAGTCGTCGATCTTCTTCTCCAGAACGGTCATCGGCAGGGCGCCGGTCATCAGCACCTGGGCGTGGAAATCGCGCACGTCGAACTTCGGCCCCAACTCGTCCTGCGCCTTTTTCTTGAGCCGCTGGATGGTGAGCGCCCCGATCTTGTAGGCCAGTGCCTGTCCGGGGATGGCGATGTAGCGCTCTACCTCGGCGGTGGCGTCGGTCTTTCCCATCGAGCTGTTGTCGAGCATGTACTGGATCGCCTGGTCGCGGGTCCATCCCTTGGCGTGGATGCCGCTATCGACCACCAGCCGCATGGCGCGCAGCATCTCGTCGTCGAGATGGCCCATGCGCTGATAGGGGTCCTTGTAGAAGCCGAAATCATAGCCCAGCGTCTCGGCATAGAGCGCCCAACCCTCGACATAGGCGGTATTCCCGCCGAAGCGCATGAAGGCAGGCAGGCTCTCATTCTCCTGCGCGAGGCTGATCTGGAAGTGATGGCCCGGCGCGCCCTCGTGGAGATAGAGCGTCGTGTTGCCGGGCAGGTTGCGTGAGGGCAGGTCGTAGGCGTTGAAATAGAAGACGCCCGGTCGCGATCCGTCCGGGGTGCCGCTCTCATAGCTGCCCCCCGCCTCGTACTTCTCCCGGAATTCGGGGTAGGGGCGGATCTCCAGCTTCGTCTTGGGCAGCGTCGAGAACTGGCTGCCGACCTTGGCGTCCACGGCCTTGCCGATCTCGCGGAACTGCGCCGCGAACCCTTCGCGCGAGGTCGGGTGGAATTGCGGATCGCTGCGGATATGGGCGAAAAACTCGCCGAGCGTTCCCTTGAAGCCGACTTCCTGCCGGACCTGATCCATCTCCTTGCGGATGCGCGCCACTTCGGAGAGGCCGAGATCATGCACATAATCGGCGGTCAGCGGCAGCGTCGTCATGTTGCGGATCAGTTCGGCATAAAGGATGTCGCCGCCCTTCATGCTGCCAAGGCCGACCGTGTCGCGCGCGGCGGGGAGATACTCCGTCTTGAGGAAGTCGCGCAGCCGGGCTTCGGCGGGGTTGATGCCGTCTCGGATGATCGCGCGATACGCCTCCGTCAGTCGCGCCTTGTCCGCCGCTGAGAAGTCCGCCGGGAACATCAGGACCGGCTGGTAGAAGGGCGACTCCTCGACCTTCTGCGCAACGAGTGTATCGAGTTGGGCGATGACGTTGCTGATCGTCAGCTTGGTATCGACCACGCCCGAGGCCAGACCCTGCCGGAATCGGCCGATCGCCGCATCGAGCAAGGCAATATACTGCCGGTGGCGTTTGAGGTTGTTTTCATAGTCCACAACCGTCTTGAACGGCGCCGCACCCTTGCCGGAAGCGAAGGTGGGGTAGAAGGTGTGGAAGCCGCTGAAATGGTTGATGGGCCGGACGGCGGTCAGCGCCAGAATTTCCGGGCGCAGGCCCGAGAGCGCGTCCTTCATCTGCCACTCGAACACGTCGTAGGCGATCTTGTTCTGGGCAGAGAGTTGAGCGCGGTCGATCCGGTGTAGCGCAGCCAAATCGTGCTCGTCGGCCGCGCGCTCGGCGTTGAAATAGGCGTCGCTGATATAGTCGCCGAGTTGGTCGGCATAGCGCAGATCGCCCCGGAACAAGGCGTTGAGCGGATTGCGCTTGAGGTTGGCTTCATCCGATGCGGCGAACAGCGCGAACAATTTCTGGTCCTCGCTCTGGGCGGTCGCCGTGGCCTTGGCGGGGGCAGACTGACCGAAACAGGGCACAGCGAAGGAACCGGCCATCAGGAGGCAAGCGAGAGCGGAGGATAAGCGAGACATGCGAAAGCCTTTCGAGTGCGGGAAGAAGCCCGCCACCCATCGAGATGCCTAACGCGCGGACCAGCCCTCCGCAATCGGTACATTGCCGCCGATCCGTGCAAAAAAAGCCCCCACCATAATGGGCGGGGGCTTGGGAACGATAAGTGCTGTTATGGCTCAGCGGAAGGCGTTGTAGATCACCTTCACGACGCGCCCGGTGCGGGTGTTGACGAGCAGCGCATCGTCATAGTGGCGCACCCAGCGCTGGTTCGCGCCCGGCCGGCTCCAATGGAAGCGCTGATAGTCTCGCACCACATATTGGTTCCCGTAGTAAACGGGCTGGATGCGGGTGCCTGCGGTGAAGCGCTTGTAGCGGAACGGCGCAGCCGGCCACGGGTGGGCGCGGTTATAGTCTCGCACGTCCCGACGATAGTCCTGCCGCGCGTCGCGCACATCGTGCCGGGCATCCCGCACGTCGCGTCTGGCATCGCGCACGTCGCGTCTGGCATCGCGCACGTCGCGCTGTGCCTCGCGAATGTCATGACGATCGCGGTGCGCAGCGCCCGCGGGTTGCGCCATGGCGGTGGTGGGGATGATGACCAGTGCGGCGAGGCTGGCGACGATCAATTTTTTCATGGCGATTCACTCCTGCATGTGTCGGGCGAGACGGAGGTTCCGCGTAGGAGGGCGGCGCTTCCGCCATCGTCCGACAGGGCCGTTGTGCATCGGGCACGCTGAATGGCACGCGAATGCGCGCGTCAGTTTCCAGTCATAAATGTCGCGATTTGTCGCTCCCTCGTGGGGGCTTGGCCGACTCAGGCTTTGTTGCGTGGTTCCCAGGGCCGCTCGCGATACCAGCGGGTCACGACATATTTGGCGCCTTTCACCACCGGCAGCGCGGCGTGGAGGGTATCGTGATTGGGGCTGCCATCAGCGAGCATATTGTTCCAGATGAGCAGCGTGCCTGCGCGGGGCGGCACCGTGACGCCGAGCCGGGGGAACTGCGTTTCGCCCCCTTCGTCCACATCGCAGAGATAGGCCATCGCGGTCCAGCAGCGCTGGCCACCGCTCACCCGCATCGCCGGCCAGTAAGGGACGTTGGCCGGGAAATAATCGCAGTGGAGGTGATATTGCTGCCCCGGTTCGTAGCGTTGGCCTTGCAGCAACTCGCCATACTGAGTTTCGATGCCGAGCAGCGCATCCATGCGCCTGGTGACCGCGATCACCAGCGGGTCGTATATATCGAGGTTGCAACTGCTGCTGGTGCGATAATCCTTGTTGGTGCCGGAGAACAGCTTGGAGGGTTTGCATCCCGCATCGATCCGCGCGATCAACTCGGTGCACTCGCGCGGTGAGACGAGGCCGTGGCGCAGGAACATCTCTGCACGATCTGTCGGCACGTTGCTGACCATCGGGTTGCGCTTGAGCCGCTGGCGGACGCGTTCGCCGATCTCCGCGCGCGCCGGTGACGCGAGGTCCGCATCGTCGAGCCAAATATCGTTCATGGCGCGTTTCCTGCCAGCGGCTCCGCTGATGGGCAAGGGCATAAAGCCGGAACAGCGCGACGGCTCCCGCGGAAAAAGACCGGCCTCGCGAGCGAGGCCGGTCCAGGCGTTCCTGAAGGCCGATCAGGAAGGGGGTGAGGAGAGCCTGTTCAGCTCACCAGAAGAAATCGTGGATCACGTCGACGACATAACCGTCGCGGATATCGACCAGCAGCGCGTCATCGTAGTAGCGGACCCAGCGCAGCCAGCCATAGGCCGGCGGCAGGCGGTAATAATAGGGATCGTCGATCCAGTAGTTCTGGTCGAACAGAATGTTGTTCAGGAAGATGCCGATGGAGAAGCGGGTGTAGCCGCGGTTCCAGCCGTAAGGCGCATAATAGGCCGGCATCCGGTAGATGGACCGATACTGGGTGCGATGGCTCCGCCAGTCGTAGCGGCGATCGTTGCGCCAACTGCTGGACCAGCGGCGCTGGTCGTTCCACCGGTCGCGATCTTGGAGCCGGCGCTGGTAGCTGTATCCTCGGTCGCGGTCGTTACCACGCCAGGTTTGGCCATTCCATGCCCGGTTACGATTGTCGGCGCGATTGTCAGCGCGCCCGTCGCGCTCCCAGTTGCGGTCGTTACCGCGCCAGTCGCGAGTCCGGTCGGCACCTTGCCGCTCATTGTTGCGCCAGTCGCGGCCATTGCCTTGCCGGTTGCGATCGCGCACGCCGTCGCGGTCGTTGTCGCCGCGACGCGCCTCGCGCTGCTGCCATGTGGCGCTGTCGCGCGGTTGGGTCTGGGCAACGGGAGCGGCCGGGCGGGTGTTATCCGACCAGCGAGGGCGCTCGGCCCGGTTGCCGTTGACCGGCACATCGGGGCGCGACCGGCTATCGGGCTGGCGACGCCATTCGCCCCCGGTGCGGGACGCGGGCACCGGGCGTGTTTGTACGGCCGATGGCGCCTGCTGCGGCGCTGCCCGCTCGGATCGCTCCGGCGCCGCCCGTCGCGGGGCCTGACCCGGATCGGCAGACTGGTGCTGGCGCTGACCGCGAGCCCAGCCACCACCGTCACGCCCTTCGTCGGGACGGGCGGTGGCAGGAGCGGCCATGGCCAGGATGGTGGAAACCAGCAGGCCTGTCGTCAGAATGCGTTTCATCGCGCAGGATCCTTAACACAGAGGCGAGCCTTCGCCATTGCTGCCTCTATGCGACAACAGGACTGTCGCAGTGCTGAACATGGCTGACAGCAACGTGTAAGGATCGGGCGTTCCCGCTCGACCGCGGATCGACGCGCTCGGGGTCAGGGCAGAGTTTCGGCCGGCGGGGTAAGGCCGGGGATGCGCCGTGCCGCATCGTCCGGGGCGATGCCCGGCGCGGGTGCGGCGGCAACCCGTTCCTCGCCACGCATGATCCGTCCCGCCTGCTTGATGGCCTCGCGGATACGCGGATAGGTGCCGCAACGGCAGATATTGGTCATGGCCGCGTCGATCTGCGCGTCGGTCGGATTGTTGGTGCGCTTGAGCAGCACGGATGCGGTCATGATCATGCCGGATTGGCAGTAACCGCACTGCGGCACGTTCTGTGCGGCCCAGGCCTGCTGCACGGGATGGCTGCGGTCGGCCGAAAGCCCCTCAATGGTGGTGACGAACCGGCCCTCGGTCGCGGCGATCGTCACTTGGCAGGAGCGGATCGCCTGCCCGTCGATGTCCACCGTACAGGCCCCGCAATCGCCTGTACCACAGCCATATTTGGTGCCGGTGAGGTTGGAGGCATCGCGCAGCGCCCACAGCAGCGGCGTTTGCGGGTCCATGCGATACTGGACGGGGCGGTCGTTGACGGTAAACTTGGTCATGGTGCGCGTGTCGTCTAAAGCATTTTAAGCGCGAGCGGAACGTGTCACGACTCGGGACGGCGCCGGCCAGTCATGCCAGCTTCCCGGGGCCGATGCCCAGCGGCCCCAAAGCTGCGTCTCGCTCGGCATGGCGGCCTTTTGCGACCTGTCCGGTCTTGATCCGATGGTCCTCGCCTGATATGGGCCGCCCGATCCGCCGTGACCCGTGGTTACGGCGCATGTTGTTTTTGGAGATTGTCCGCGTCTGGCTCTGATGGCCGGGTCGGCGCCGGGCCAGCGTGGAATTGGAGACTGACGAGCTTATGCAAATCATCGTGCGCGACAATAACGTCGATCAGGCGCTGCGGGCGCTCAAGAAGAAGCTGCAGCGTGAAGGCGTGTATCGCGAGATGAAGCTCCGTCGTCACTACGAGAAGCCGTCCGAGAAGCGCGCGCGTGAGAAGGCCGCTGCCGTGCGGCGTGCGCGCAAGCTGGAGCGCAAGCGTGCGGAGCGCGACGGCGCCCGTTAAGACGGAGCCGTGCCGCCTAGGGGCGGCGAATGTGCGTTCTCGAATGAGGTAGACGGTCATGTCGGTCACAGCGGTTCCCTTGCAGCCCATTCAGCGCGGCTCGGTGCGCCGCTTCTGGCTGGCGATGATCCTGCTGGCGGCCTGTGCGATCGTGCTGGCTTGGGCGGGCAATCGCCAGTTTGGTCGCACCGAGAGCGGTCTGCGCTATCAGATGCTCACCGAAGGCACCGGCGCGAGTCCCACGCATGACGATTTCGCGCTGGTTCGCTACAAGGGCACCCTTCCCGATGGCACGGTGTTCGACGAGAATACCAGCGCGCCGATGGAACTGGCCTCCACCGTGCCCGGCTTCTCCGAAGCGGTGACGCTGCTCAAGAAGGGCGGCAGCCTGCGTGCGTGGATTCCGGCGAAGCTCGCTTATGGCGACCATCCGCCGCAGGGCAGCAACATTCCGCCCAACAGCGATCTGCAATTCGAGATCGGCCTGTTGGAGTTCAAGACCCGTGCCGAGGTGATGGAAGCCCAGCGCATGATGCAGATGCAGCAGATGCTGCAGGGCGGGCAGGGCTTGCCGCCGGGGATTGAACTGCCGCAGCAGTGAAGGCTGGCATCGCCCGGCTGCGGCCGATGCGTTGACGAGGCGGACCCGGAACGCAACCGCCGCACGGAAATGGGTAAGCACCGGCTCTATTTTGGCTGGTCCGGAATCTCATCTCGGCGCGCTTGAAGGGCCTTTCGGAAGAACGCTTCCGAAAGGAAGAAGGCGCGAGTAGTCGGCTTGTGCCCCAGCCGCGGCGCTGAAGAGACTACTTTCAGCTCTGCTCCGCTGCCGCCACGCGGCGTTTCGCGCGCTCCTCCAGCGTCACCTTGGTCATCGCAAGAAGCGGATCGGCGAGCGCGAGACCAAGAATACCGAACAGCGCGCCGAACAGGATCTGGGCGCCCAGGACCAGGGCGGGCGGCATATCGACCGCCTTGCGGGCCACAGTGGGGGTGATCAAGTAGCTCTCGATGATCTGCACGGTGAAATAGACGCCGATCGCAAACAGCCCGTGCTGGACGTCGACCGAGAAGCCGACCAGCATGATCAGCACGCCAGAGATGATCGCGCCGATGTTGGGCAGGAAGGCGAGGATGAAGGTGAGCACGCCGAGCAGCGTTGCCATCGGCACGCCGCCCATCATCAGAAGAAAGCCGGTGAGGCTACCCGTTGCCATCATGCCCACCAGCCGTCCGGCCATCAGCCGGCGCAGCGCGTAGCCGACCTTGTCGAGCAGTGCGTGCGTCTCCTCCCGGTGGCCGACGGGAACGAACCAGGCGAGGCCGCGCGAGTAGATATTCGGCTCGACCGCGAGGAAGATGGCGAGCACCAGCATCATGACGAGGCTGGAGACGATGCCAGCGGCAGAGCTGAGGACCGCCGTCACCCGTCCGACGGAGCCGAGCAACTGTTGTCCCGCCTGGCGCAACTCGTTGAGGCCGAGGTCCACGCCGTGCGAGCTGGCCCATGTCTGGATCCGCGCGACCTGACTTTCGATCAGCGCCGGGAGTTGGGCAGCCTGCTGCGCCACTTGCGTGCCGGTCAGGAAAACCGTCCAGGCGATGAACAGGAAAACCGCTATCGTCACGATCGCCAGCCGGTAGCCGCGCGCGATCGGCAGGACGCGGCCGAGAAGGCGCGTGCCGCCGTCCAGCATCACGGCGATGACGATGGAGGCGAGGATGAACAGGATCGGCTGGATCAGCAGCACGATCAACGCCGCGCCGCCGACCACGCCGACCCAGGTGACGGCGCGGCGCAGTTCCAGCCAGATCTCAGGAGAATGCGCGTCCGACGGCCCGGGGCGCCCGGCGAGCGCTTCCGCCTCCTCGTCACGGGCGGCGAGCTTGCTGTGCGGGGTGATGATCTTGCGAGCGCGACGGGACGGCGAAGACGCCGGACCGGCCCCTTTCTGGCTTGAGGTGCCGTCCGTCGCGCGTTGGGTCACGGCTTGGCTGGCTCGGTCTGCGCGGGGTGGAGCGAGAGGCCTGCCCGCCCGCTGCGGAAACCGCCCAGCCAGGTCAGCGGATTGAGGCTGGTGGTGCCATTCAGCGAGAAGGTGATGAATTCAGCCCGCCCGCCGATCGTCTCCCACGGAACGGGGCCACCGAGCCCCTGCTGTTCCAGCGAGACGCGGCTATCCGCGCTGTTGTCGCGATTGTCGCCCATCAGGAAGACTTCACCGGGGCCGATGCGGACGGGCCCGTACCAATCGGTTTCGCGCGCGCCCATGTCGATGATCGTGTAGCTCCGGCCGTTGGGCAGCGTCTCGCGCTTGACCGGGAGCACGCAGCTTGCCGAGCCGTCCGTCTCATATTGCAGTGCGCCCGGGAACTGGCGTGGATCGCATGGCGCGTTGGCGTCGATCGGCAGCCGCAGCGCGGCCATCGGCGTTTGGCGTACCGGCGTGCCGTTGAGGATGACGACGCCGTCGCGCACCTCCAGCAGATCGCCGGGCAGGCCGATCACACGCTTGATATAGTCTTCATTGCTATGACGGGGGGTGGCGATGACGATGTCGCCGCGTTCCGGTAACTTGCCCCAGATGCGGCCCTTGATGAAGGGCAGGGTGATGCCCCACGGCTCGGCCGGCGTGCGCAGGATCACGTTGCGGAAGATGGCCGCGGGGTTGGGAATGGTCGGCGAGACGTAGGACCAGCCATAGGCATATTTGGTGACGACCAGCCGGTCGCCCACCAGCATCCCGGGCATCATGGATTCGGACGGAATATAGAAAGGCTTGGCGATGAAGCTGTGGAAGCCGAGCACAGCGAGCACCAGCAGGCCGATGCTCTTGACCTCGCCCCACCAGTCCGTGCCGCCGGACTTGGCCTTGCCGCGCTTGCGCAGCTCTGGATCGCCGGGCGCCTGGCTGCCGGTCTCGCTCAATGCCTCGTCCGTCACGGAAAGCGTGCCTCCAGAATGACGAACGCCTGCGCCCAGGGGTGATCGTCGGTCAATGTCAGGTGAACAAATAAGCTGGCCCCAGGCGGGGTCAAGGCGTTGAGCCGTGCCTTCGCACCGCCGGTCAACGCCAGCGTGGGCGCGCCCGAGGGCAGGTTGACCACGCCGATGTCCTTCATGAACACGCCCGCCTTGAAGCCGGTACCAACCGCCTTGCTGAACGCCTCCTTGGCGGCAAAGCGTTTGGCGAGCGTCGCGGCTTTGGTGAAGGGCCGGCGGGCAGCCTTGGCCCGCTCGATATCGGTAAAGACGCGTGCCTCGAATCGGTCGCCATACCGATCCAGCGACGCCTGAATGCGCTCGATATTACAGAGGTCCGATCCGAGGCCGATAATCATGGCGCGGTTATAGCATCTGGAATGCGGCAAAAGACAGGCGGCGGCGGTCTACCCGGCGCGTAAGCGGTCATCCCCGCGCGGCATCCATGTGCCGGCGCATCTCGGTGATGCTCTCGTGCAGGCCGCGGAAGATTGCCTCGCCGATCAGGAAATGGCCGATGTTCAGCTCGGCGATCTGCGGGATCGCCGCGATGGGGCCAACATTGTCGTAGGTGATGCCGTGGCCGGCATGGGCTTCCAGGCCATTCTTGGCGGCGAGCGCGGCCATCTCCGTGATGCGCGCCAATTCGGCCGCGCGGGCCTCGCCGTCCGTATCGCAATAGCGGCCGGTGTGCAGTTCGATGACGGGAGCATGCAGGCGCAGCGCCGCCTCGATCTGGCGGGGCGCCGCCTCGATGAACAGCGAGACGCGGCAGCCGGCTTCGCTCAGCCGATCCACCATCGGTGCCAGATGATCGTGCATGCCCGCAGCGTCCAGCCCGCCCTCCGTGGTCAGTTCCTCCCGCCGCTCGGGCACGATGCAGACGGCGTGCGGCCGGTGGCGCAGGGCGATGGCGAGCATTTCCTCGGTCGCCGCCATCTCCAGATTGAGCGGAATGCGCAGCGCCTCGGTGAGTCGGGCGATATCGCCGTCGGTGATATGCCGACGGTCCTCGCGCAGATGGGCAGTGATGCCGTCGGCGCCTGCCTCCTGCGCGATCAGGGCCGCGCGGACCGGGTCGGGATAGGCTGTGCCGCGCGCGTTGCGGATCGTGGCGACGTGATCGATGTTGACGCCGAGCCGTAGGGCGCGCGGACCGTTCATGCGCGGCTGCCGGGCTTCATCGCCGGGATCGCCGCGAGCTCGGGCGGCAGATCGTCGGCGTCGTAAACCGGGAAGTTGAGGCTGACGAGCGGGAAGAATGGCACGCCCAGATCGGCCTCCCCGCCCGAGCGGTCAACCAATGCGGCCTCGGCGATGATCTCGCCGCCGGCCGCGCGCACGGCGTCCATGGCCTGACGCGAGGAGAGGCCCGTCGTCACGACATCCTCCACCATCAGCACTTTCTGCCCTGCCGAGAGGGCAAAGCCGCGGCGAAATACGAAGCGCCCCTCCGGGCGTTCCAGAAACAGCGCATCGCAATTGAGGGCACGGCCCATCTCGTGGCCGATGATGATGCCACCCATCGCCGGCGACACGACAACGTCCACCGCTGCGCGCACTTCGCGTGGCAGGCTCTGTGCCAGTGCAATGGCGAGGCGGGAGGCGCGCTCGGGATTCATCAACACCCGGGCGCACTGCAGATAATTGGCACTGTGCTTGCCAGACGACAGCACGAAATGCCCCTGCAGAAGCGCCTCGGATGCCCGGAATTCGGCGAGCACTTCTGATTCGGTCATTCTATCCTCGATGTCCTTTGTCGAGCCGGGCAGATAGCGGCGGATGGGCCGACAATCAACGGCTCGCTCCCGCCTAACAGAAGGCTTGAGGCGCGAGGGTTGCCTGCGTATATGGCCCGGAGATGACAGAGGGGGGCTCGCTCGTTCCGGCTGCGGACGAATGGGCCTTTAATTGAAAGCAGGTCGACCGCATGAACAGAAGAACATATGGCTTCATGATGGCGATGGCTCTTGGTCTGAGCGCTCTCGCGCCGTCCGTCGCCATGGCTCAGGAGGCAGCCCCCGCAGCGCAAGCGCCCGCCGTTCCGGCTGTAGCCGAGGCTGCGCCGGTCGCGGCGGATAATGCCACCGCCGATAATGCGGCGGCAGCGACGCCGGCGCCTGCGTTCGAATATGCCAAGCCCGTTCCGGGCGTGGGTCAGCCGCAGTCCGGCGAGATCGATTTCCAGGAGCAGTTCACCTCCACCGGCAACTATGCCTATTGGATGCACAGCTATATCCTGCTGCCGGTCATCACCTTCATATCGCTGCTCGTCCTGGCGCTGCTGCTCTGGGTGATCGTGCGCTATCGGCGCGGCGCGAATCCGGTTGCTTCGCGCACCTCGCATAACACCGCCATCGAAGTGGCCTGGACGTTGATCCCGGTTCTGATTCTCATCGGTGTCGCCATTCCCTCGATCGACCTGCTCGCCAAGCAGTTCAAGCCGGCGCCCAAGGATGCCCTGACCGTCAAGGTCACCGGCTACCAGTGGTACTGGGGCTATGAATATCCGGACAACGGCATCGGCGAGTATGTGTCCAACATGTTGCCGCCAGAAAAGGCCATCGAGCGTGGCGAGCCTGCGTTGCTCGCGGCTGACAATCGTCTCGTTCTGCCTGTCGGCGTGCCGATCAAGCTGATCGTCACGGGTTCGGACGTCATTCACAGCTTCTCGGTGCCCGCCTTCTGGGTCAAGGAAGACGCTGTTCCCGGTCGTCTCAACGAGAAGACCTTCACCATCAGCAAGCCCGGCGTCTATTACGGGCAATGCTCCGAGCTTTGCGGTGCCCGCCACGGCTTCATGCCGATCGCGGTCGAAGCGGTGACGCCGGAGAGATTCGCGCAATGGGTCAAGTTGCAGGGCGGTACCATGCCTGGCGAAACCTCTGCCGAAGCTGAGCCTGCCGCTGCGGCCGCGCCTGCTGCCGCCTCCGCCGCTACCTCGAACGCCGCCGCGCCAGCCCCGGCGGTCGCCACCACGTCCTGAGGGAACCGACAAAATGACCACCACAACCGTAGATGGTTCCGCGGGCGAGCTTGCCCACGGCCATCATGATGCCGATCACAAGCCGAGCTTTTTCGCTCGTTGGTTCATGTCGACGAACCACAAGGATATCGGCACCCTCTATCTGATCTTCGCGATCGTGGCCGGCATCATCGGCGGTGCGATCTCGGGCATGATGCGCATGGAGTTGCGCGAACCGGGGATTCAGTTCCTGGAGGCGTGGGCCGTCTATTCCGATGGGCCCGGTGCAACGCTCGATCAGGCTTATCACCTGTGGAACGTGCTCATCACCGCGCACGGCCTCATCATGGTGTTCTTCATGGTCATGCCGGCCATGATTGGCGGCTTTGGCAACTGGTTCGTGCCGCTCATGATCGGCGCGCCAGACATGGCGTTCCCGCGCATGAACAACATCAGCTTCTGGCTGCTGGTTCCTGCGTTCCTGTTGTTGCTCGGTTCGACCTTCGTTCCGGGCGGCACGGGCAATGGCGCGGGTACCGGTTGGACGGTCTATGCGCCGCTCGCGACGACCGGGTCGCCCGGGCCGGCGGTCGATCTCTCGATCCTCTCGCTCCACCTTGCGGGCGCCAGTTCGATTCTGGGCGCGATCAACTTCATCACGACCATTTTCAACATGCGTGCCCCGGGCATGACGCTGCACAAGATGCCGCTGTTCGCCTGGTCGGTGCTGGTCACGGCGTTCCTGCTGCTCATCGCGCTGCCGGTGCTCGCGGCCGCCATCACCATGCTGCTGACCGACCGCAACTTCGGTACCGTCTTCTATGACGCGGCTGGCGGTGGCGATCCGGTGCTCTACCAGCATCTGTTCTGGTTCTTTGGTCACCCCGAAGTTTACATCATGATCCTGCCGGGCTTCGGCATGATCAGTCACATCGTGTCGACCTTTAGTCGGAAGCCGATTTTCGGTTATCTCGGCATGGCCTATGCGATGGTCGCGATTGGTGTGGTCGGCTTCATCGTGTGGGCGCACCACATGTTTACGACCGGCCTCAGCGTGAACGTGAAGATGTACTTCACCGCCGCAACGATGGTCATCGCGGTGCCTACGGGCGTCAAGATCTTCTCGTGGATCGCGACGATGTGGGGTGGCTCCATTAGCTTCCGCACGCCGATGGTATGGGCGCTGGGTTTCATCTTCATGTTCACCGTGGGTGGCGTGACCGGCGTGGTGCTTGCCAATGGCGGCATCGACGACAACCTGCATGACACCTACTATGTCGTGGCGCACTTCCACTATGTGTTGTCGCTGGGTGCGGTGTTCGCGCTGTTTGCCGGCTTTTACTACTGGTTCCCGAAGATGTCGGGGAAGATGTACAACGAGTTCCTCGGTCACCTGCACTTCTGGGTGTTCTTCGTGGGCGTGAACATGTTGTTCTTCCCGATGCACTTCCTCGGGGTCAGTGGTATGCCCCGCCGTATCCCGGACTATCCGGAGGCTTATGCCTACTGGAATGGCATCGCGACGCATGGCTATGAGATCATGGGCGTTGGCGTGCTGATCTTCTTCGTCAACCTTATCTGGTCGCTCGCGGCCGGCAAGAAGGCGGAGGGTAATCCATGGGGCGAAGGGGCGACGACGTTGGAGTGGACGCTGCCCAGCCCGCCGCCCTATCACCAGTTCGAGACCCTGCCGGTCATCGACTGAGGGCGTCACGGAGTCGGAAGGCTCCGCGGCCAATGAAGTGAGACGGGAGAGGGCGCTCAGGCGCCCTCGACCGCGTGATAAGCGGATGAGAAACGAAAGCGAAAGTCGACGGTTTTGGCGAGCAATATGTCCATTCTGACGCGTGAACCTGATTCGCCGTCGGTGCCGTTGCCGGCGGATTGGCGGGACCTTGTCGCGCTGACCAAGCCGCGCGTGATGACGCTCGTCGTGTTTACCGGACTCTGCGGGTTGCTTGCCGCCCCGGGGTCGCTTTCCCCTGTTTTGGCCTTCACTGCTGTTCTGTGCATCGCGCTTGGCGCGGGAGCGGCCGGCGCGCTCAACCAATGGTATGAGGTGGATCGCGACGCCAAGATGAAGCGGACCGCAACCCGGCCACTGCCGGCTGGGCGGATGACGCGGGAGGGGGCGCTGCACTTCGGGGTCGGGCTCGCCTGCTTCTCGGTGCTGCTCATGGGGGTTGCCACCAATTGGTTCGCTGCCGCGATTCTGGCGGTGTCGATCCTGTTTTACGTGTTCATTTACACCATCTGGCTGAAGCCGCGCACCGCGCAGAACATCGTGATCGGTGGAGCGGCGGGCGCCTTTCCGCCGTTGATCGGCTGGGCTGCAGTCACCGGGGACGTGGCGGCTTTGCCGATCGCGCTGTTCATGCTGATTTTCTTCTGGACCCCTCCGCATTTCTGGGCGCTCGCCCTGTTCGTACGCATGGATTATGCCAATGCCGGCATTCCCATGTTGCCGGTGGTAGCGGGGGAGACCGTCACGCGGCGGCAAATCCTGTTCTACACCAGCATCATGGGCGCTGCCGCGCTGGCACCGGTGCTGTTTCAGCTCACCGGCTTGATCTATGGGCTTACCGCCCTGGTCGCGACCGGCATCTTCGCGGTGCTCGCGGTGCAGGTCGCCATGAGCCGCGAGACCGATCCCGCGCAGATGAAGGCGGAGCGACGCTTGTTCAAATATTCGGTGCTTTATCTGTTCCTTCTGTTCGGCGCGGTGGTCGTCGACCATTGGATGTTGCCGGCATGACCCCCGAGGAGCAGAACCTCATACAGGCCCGTCAGCGCGCGCGTTCGCGGGTGACGGCAATCATCCTGTTTGCTCTCGTGATCCTGTTTTTCGGAATTGCTGTCGCCAAGATGATGGGAGGATAGCAAATGACAACGCTTGCTACGCGACGCGCCAGTCAGCGCCGTACGGCTTTGATTGCTGCGGCGGTTGCCTTGGCGATGCTGGGTCTCGGCTTTGCCGCCGTGCCGCTCTACCGCATGTTCTGCGCCGTGACGGGTTTCGGCGGTACGCCTCAGCGTGCCACCGAGGCGCAGTATGAGGCGGCGGAGACCGCGATGACCGGCCTGGCGCGCCAGCTCTCAATTCGCTTCGATTCCAATACGGCCGGTGGGCTGCCGTGGAATTTCTATCCGGAAAAGCGGCGCGTGACCGTGGGAGTCGGTGGCAAGTCGATGGCGATCTTCATCGCGAAGAACACGTCCGACAAGCCGATCACCGGTCGCGCGGTGTTCAACGTCACGCCGGCGCAGGCGGGGCCTTATTTCACCAAGATTCAGTGTTTCTGCTTTACCGAGCAGACGTTGCAGCCGGGCCAGCAGGTGCGCATGCCCGTGCTCTTCTATGTCGACAAGAAGATCCTCGATGACCCGGACAACAAGGATGTCGAGGAAATCACCTTGAGCTACACCTTCTACCCGGTTGAGAAGCCGGGCGACCAAAGCTAAGAGACGCGCAAACGCACGCGCAGCAGAACAGGGAACGTCATATGTCCGGCGCCAAGAACCACGATTATCACATTCTTCCCCCCGCCATTACGCCGTTGATGGGGGCGATGTCCGCGCTGGTGATGGCGTTTGGCGCCGTGAGCTGGATGCACCCCGACTCGATGCCTCCGCACGGCGGCGTCATCTTCATCCTGGGCGTGCTGGGCGTGCTGGCGACGATGTTCATGTGGTGGTCCGACGTGGTGCGCGAGGCGCACGCCGGCGACCACACCCCGGTCGTTCAGCTTCACCTGCGCTACGGCATGATTCTGTTCATCGCGTCGGAAGTGATGTTCTTTGTCGGCTGGTTCTGGGCGTACTTCGATTTCGCGCTCTTCCCCTCGGAACTGCCGCCGATCGACGGGCTGTTCCCGTCCAAGGGCATCGAGGTTCTGAACGCGTTCGAGCTGCCGTTGCTCAACACGCTGATCCTGCTCTGCTCTGGCACGACCATCACCTGGGCGCACCATGCCCTCATCCATGGCGATCGTGACGGGCTCAAGAAGGGCCTGTGGGCGACAATCCTGCTGGGCGCGCTGTTCACCTGCATTCAGGCCTATGAATATATGCACGCGCCGTTCCCGTTCGGCGAGACGCCCTACAGCTCGGCCTTCTACATGGCGACCGGCTTCCACGGCTTCCACGTTCTGGTCGGCACGATCTTCCTGATCATCTGCCTGGTCCGCTCCTATAAGGGCCACTTCACGCCCCGTCAGCATTTCGGCTTCGAGGCGGCGGCCTGGTACTGGCACTTCGTCGACGTGGTGTGGCTGTTCCTGTTCCTCGCCATCTATGTCTGGGGCGGCTGGAGCGCGCCGGTCTACGCCGGCTGACGCGGTCATGACCGATAGCAGGGCCGCGCTGACACATATGTCGGCGCGGCCCTGTTGCATTGTGCAGTTGGGACGGTGCGTGGTCATGGAGAGGGCCCACTCTCGTTGGCGGCCGCGATGGGTGCAGACCCGGCGGCTTTCCCCTGAGTCATCTGGAGGCGGGCACGCGATGATCCCACGGCAGTTGATGATTGTTTCATCCTTCGGGATGCGTGGCCTGCCCGCCTATCGCGCGGTGCGTGATGGGCGGCTGATCGATGCGGCCCCCACAGTGCCGGGCAGGCCCGCATGAAGCGCCGCGTGCCGCTCGTGCCGACGCTGATCGTCGGCTTGGCCATCACTATCATGATCGGCCTCGGTGTCTGGCAACTTGGCCGGGCGCACCAGAAAGAGGCGGCGCTGGCGGCCTATCGGGCCAACATGACACGCGCACCCACGGCCTATCCCGGCCAGCAGCCGACCGACGAGCGCTATCTGTTTCGGCGTCTGTCCGCGAACTGCCTGCGCGTGGTGGGTTGGCAAACGTTGGGAGGGCGCACGGTGGATGGCCGATCGGGCTGGCGCCATATCGCGACCTGCGCAACGGGTGCGGAGGGGCCGGGCTTCCTCGTGGATGTTGGCGTCACCACGACGCCGGACGCGCGGGTTGCCTGGGCTGGCGGCCCGGTGCGCGGCAGGGCCACATATGAGCCCGATCACTCCACGATGGTGGAGCGCCTGACAGGCAATGCCATCCCGCTCAGGCTCATGATCGTCGCCGAGACGCCGGCGCCCGGCCTCATGGCCAGTACGCCGCCCGATCCTTCCTCCGTGCCCAACAACCATCGGTCCTACATGGTGCAATGGTTCCTGTTCGCGGCCATTGCAGCGATTATCTACGCTCTGGCGCTGCGGAAACGCTGGACGGATGGGCCGGGCGGTGGGCATCCAACGCCCTGAGGAGCGGCCGTCGGGGGCCGCGGCCCTGAACGCGGCGTGCACGAGAGCATAAGGGGCGATCGAGCCGCTCGTCTGGCGGCTGCCGGGCCCGCCAAGGGAGCCTTCTTGCCGCGATCGTTGCAGGCATGGCGACTCGTCGCTAAGGAGCGCCCTCATGCAATATGTGAGCACCAGAGGGCGCGCCGAGGCGCTTGATTTCGAAGGAGCGACGCTGGCCGGGCTGGCGAGCGATGGCGGTCTCTATCTGCCCGAGCGCTGGCCGCAATTCTCCGCCGAAGATCTGGCGGCGATGCGTGGCCTCTCCTACGTGGAGACGGCGGTGCGGGTGATCGCGCCATTTGTCGGTGACAATCTGAGCGAGGACGAGTTGCGTGCCCTGTGCGCGCAGGCCTATGGCCGCTTCGCCCATGCTGCCGTCACCCCGCTGGTTCAGCTCGACCATACCCACTGGCTGCTGGAACTGTTCCACGGCCCTACGCTGGCGTTCAAGGATGTGGCCCTGCAACTGCTCGGCCTGTTGTTCGAGAAGTTCCTCAGCCGGCGCGATACGCACATCACCATCGTCGGGGCGACGTCGGGTGATACCGGTTCGGCCGCGATCGACGCCGTCGCTGGACGGGCGAATATCGACATCTTCATGCTTCACCCCGCCGGTCGCGTGTCGGATGTGCAGCGGCGGCAGATGACCACGGTGCTCGCCCCCAATGTCCACAATATCGCGGTGGAAGGCAGCTTCGACGATGCGCAGGCGCTGGTAAAGCGCATGTTCAACGATGCCGACTTCTCCGCCCGGTTCGATCTGTCGGCGGTGAACAGCATCAACTGGGCGCGCCTCGTCGCGCAGGTCGTCTATTATGTCTATGCCGGCGTGCGCCTCGGCGCGCCGGAGAAGCGCGTCGCTTTCGCGGTGCCGACGGGCAACTTCGGCGACGTGTTCGCCGGCTATGTCGCCGCGCGCATGGGCCTGCCGATCGAGCGGCTGATCGTCGCGACCAACGTCAACGACATTCTGCACCGCGCTCTGGCGGACGGTGATTACAGCCAGGGGACGGTCATCCCCACCGCGACGCCGAGCATGGACATTCAGGTGTCCAGCAACTTCGAGCGGCTGCTGTTCGATCTCGGCGGCCGGGATGGGCTCGCCTTGGCGACACAAATGGCCGGTTTCGAGCAAACCAAGGCGATGCGTCTCACCAACGCGCAGCGTGAGGGGGCCGCCGGCCTGTTCGGTTCCGCACGCGTTGATGCCGATGAGATGACCCGCGCCATGCGCTGGGCCTATGAGTCCGCCGGGCAGACCATCGATCCGCATACCGCCGTGGGCCTTGCCGCCGCGCGCGCCGCGACGATCGATCCGTCGGTGCCGGTCGTCACGTTGGCAACGGCCCACGCCGCCAAGTTCCGCGAGGCTGTCGAACGCGCGACTGGCATGCGGCCGTCACTCCCGTCCCGTGCGGGTGATCTGTTTGGCCGCGAGGAACGGTTCGTGACGCTTCCGGCAACCTTCGAGGCCGTGACCGACTATATTGCGGGTCGTGCTACGCCGCGCCGTGGCTGAAGTGCGCGAGGCCTTGTCGCTCGGCGTGATGATCGCCGAGCCATGGGCGGATTATGGTCTCATCGACAGCGGTGACGGCCTGAAGTTGGAGCGCTACGGCGATTTCCGCTTCATCCGCCCTGAACCGCAGGCCATGTGGCCAGCGGCTCAGGCAAGCTGGGATGCGCATGGCAGCTTCATTCCCGCGTCGGATGAGGACGGGGGCGGCCGTTGGCATTTTGAAAAACCGGTGCCCCGCGAGGGGTGGCCGCTCACTTGGCGTGAGGCACGTTTTCAGGCGCATTGCACGCCGTTTCGTCACCTCGGCTTCTTTCCGGATATGGCGCCGGTGTGGCAGTGGGGCCGCGAGCGGCTTGCCGGAATGGAAGCGCCGCAATTCCTCAATCTGTTCGGCTATACCGGCGTCGGCACGCTGGCTTTTTCGGCCATCGGCGCTCAGGCCGTCCATGTCGACGCATCCAAGAAGTCGGTCGCGCAGGCGCGGGCCAATGCGGCATTGTCCGGCATGGATGATCGGCCGGTCCGCTGGATCGTCGATGATGCCGTCAAGTTCGTGGCGCGCGAGGGACGGCGCGGGCGCCGCTATGATGGCATCCTGCTCGACCCACCTAAATATGGCCGCGGTCCGGATGGCGAGGTCTGGAAGCTGGAGGAGGGTCTGCCTGGCCTCATCGCCCAGTGCCGGGCGTTGCTCGATGAGCGGAGCCGCTTCCTGTTCCTCACCGTCTATGCCGTGCGCATGTCCGCTCTCGCCATCGGCGAACTGCTGCGTGCTCATCTTGGCGATCTGCCGGGCCGTATCGAGTGCGGCGAGCTCGCCGTCCGCGAGGAAGCCCGCGGCCTGTTGTTACCAACCGCCATCTGGGCCCGCTGGACTCGGGACTAGAGGCCGGCGCCGCAATTTTCAGGCGCTATTGAACGTCTAAGCGTGCTTCTCGTCGCTTTCCACCAGCTTGACGATTTCGAACCGATGGTCCGTCCAGCCACGCATCCTGGCGGCTTCGACCGTTGCGATGCGTTTCTTCTTGGCTTCGGCCAGTGACTTGGCGTGGCCCCAGAACACTTCGGTCTTGCCGTTCTGGAGGATGGCGACGATCCGCCAGTAATGGGTGAACGGATCGGCGGTGGGGCCGATCGTCTTCACATAGCCGTCGGGCAGCGTTGCCGTCAGATATCGCCGTTTCTTCGCCATCCCGCTGCCTTCCCCGGGGATGTCCTCACTTGTCGCAGGCGGCGTAATTCCCCGCGCGGCATGCGGCGACGGCGCGGCGCCACGCGGCCATGTCACGGTCATACTGCGCGCGACTGCGGGCATAATCGTCGACAGCGCGCTGATGCTCTTGTGACCGGGCGGCATATTTGCGAGCCGCGTCTCCATGGCTCGCGCGCGCATTCCGCATCGCGCGCGCATCGCGCTGACGAACCCTTGCCTGTTCCGCGAGATTCAGCTGGCGGGTCATCTCGCGATCCTGTGCCCGCGCTGCGGCGCTGCGCATTGTTGGATCGTTGGGGTCGTCAGCCAGGGCGGCCGCCGGCATCATCGCGACGATAATCGCCACGCCGATGAATGGATTGATGCTCATTGCCCCTATGCCCTTTCAATGCTGCGGCCTTGTGTATGAAGGCCATAAGCTATTTCGCCGAATCGTTGGTGATAACCGTGTAACCGTTCGTCGCCTTCGCCGTGCCGCTCATCGCGCGAGAGGCACTAGCCGCACCGGCCACGTCCGCTCTCTTGGCGCGGGGACTAGGGGCGTTGATCCGCCCTAATCCCGCCCGGCGCGCAAAGCCGCACCCCCGGCGATGGGCGCAACGACGCACAGCAGCAACGAGCAGGCCGCGACCAGCTTGAGTGCGCTGCCGCCACCGAAATGCAGGGCGCCAGCACCGAAGATCAGGATCGGCACGGCGAGCGGGAGTACGAGGAGCCCGGTTAGCGCGCTGCTGCCCCGCAGCCCGACCGTCAGCGCCGCGACGAGGATCGCCAGTGCCGAAAGCCCCGGTGTCCCCAGGGCGAGGCCGAGCACAACTGTGCCAAGCACGTCCGGCTCGAGCCTCAGCAACGCACCGGCCGGCAGGGCGGCGATGAGCAACGGCGGGCCGAAGCTCAACCAGTGCGCGATCTGCTTGGCGAACAGGATGCTTCCCTCACCATGCTCGCGCATCACCAGCTGATCGAGCACGCCACTCTCGCGGTCGGGCTCGATCAGCCGGTCGATCGGCATCAGGCTGGCGAGGAGCGCAGCGATCCAAAGAACCCCGCCGCCGGTCTGGCTGAGCAGTGTGATGTTCGGTCCCACCGCGAAGGGAAACAGGGCCGCGATCAGGAGCAGGAAGGCGAGCGGCATCCACGCCCCCCCGCTACGGAAGGCGCGGCCGAGATCCCGCAGGATGAGCGCGCCGATCATCTCGGCGCACCCTCACCGGGATCTCGTCCCGTCGGCTCGGTCGCATATCCGGCGACGTCCATGTCGATAGTCGGTGCGCTGAGGTGGAGGGTCACGTCCTGGGGCCATGCCAGCGGTGTGTGCGAAGCGGCGAGGACGATGCCGCCTTGCGTCCGGTGGCGCTCGACGACGGAGCCGAGCAGCGCAGCCGCCTGCGCATCGAGGCCATTAGCTGGCTCATCGAGCAACCAGATGGGGGCTCCGCTGGCAAGCGTGCGGGCAAGGGCGGCGCGCTTGCGCTGGCCGGTCGACAGCATCCGCACTGGAATCTCAGCCAGATGTGCGATCCCCAAATCCTCCAGTGCGGCGTCGATGGCGTGGAGGGGGGCCTCGTCCATCTTCGCCCAGAAGGCGAGGGCGGCGTGCACCGTGCGATCCCGGTCGAGCGCGTCCAGTTCGTCGGTGAGAGCGACCGAGCAGTTGCGCGATACCGTCCCGGCATAAGGCCGCAGCAGCCCGGCAATGATCCGGAGCAGACTCGATTTTCCAACGCCATTCGGCCCGGCGATCTGGGCGCTGCCGCCGGCCGCCAGATCGAGGTCCAGTCCCGTGAAAAGGAGACGCTCACCACGCCGGCAGGCGAGGCCGCGGAGCGAGAGGGCGGCGGCTGTCACGGCTTGACGGCTCCCACTGCATCGGCGGACACTGGCGGGATCACCAAGGAGAAGGCCATGCCCCGCATCGCCCAATTGACCGAAGATGAGCGCACCGCTGCGCTGGCCGAACTGCGGCACTGGCGTTTGGCAGATGACGAGAGCGGTATCAGCCGCAGCTTCAGGTTCCGCGATTTTGTTGAGGCGTTCGGGTTCATGAGCCGCGTCGCCCTGCTCGCCGAGCGTGCCGACCACCACCCGGAATGGTCGAACGTGTATAACCGCGTCGATATTCGCCTCACCACCCATGACGCCGGCGGGCTCAGCACAAGAGATGTCGCCTTGGCGAAGGCGATCGACGCATTGCTGGATTGAGCAGTCCGGGGAGCGGTGAGGGTCAGGAGAGCAATCACAGTACGTTGGTGTTGTAGTGATGCCAGGCCATCAGCGCCATCGCGCCACGGTGCGGCCGCCAAGCTTCGGCGAGCGAACGGGTCTCGCGCTCACTCGGCCTCTCGGGCAAGCCCAGGATGCGGCCCACCGCGACCTGGATGGCGAGGTCGCCCGCCGGCCAAATATCGTGTCGCGCCTCGGCGAAGAGTAGATAGATCTCCGCCGACCAGCGACCGATGCCCTTGATGCGGGTGAGCAGGGCGATGGCTTCCTCATCATCCTCAGGCAACTTGTAAAGATCGATCTCTCCGCTGGTGACAAGCTCGGCGAGACTGCGAGCATAGCCCTGCTTCTGCCGGGAGAGACCACAGGCACGGAGGGTCTCGGACTCGCTGGCGATGAGCGCTTCGGGCGAGCAGCCAGGGCCCAATGCGGCCTCCAGCTTGGACCATACGGCGGCGGCGGCGGCCACGCTCACCTGTTGGCCCACAATGGTGCGGAACAGCGTGACATAACCGCGTTCGCGCAGGCGCGGGGCGGGATAGCCGAGCTGGTCGAGCAGCCTCGCGATGATGGGGTCGCGTGCTGCGAGCGTATCCAGCGATGCGTGCAGCGCCGTTTTGTCGAGCATGTTTGCCCCCGTGCGGACGGGCCGTTATGGGCCGCCTTGATTTCTGCCTGTGCGCCCCTCATAGCGGCGCGATCCACCGTTGGGAGATAAAAAATGCCGCATTTGACGGTTGTGCAGAGGGATGGGACGCGAAAAGAATTTGATGCGCCGAACGGCCATTCGGTCATGGAGGCGATTCGGGATCAGGGTATCGACGAGCTGCTGGCGATTTGCGGTGGCTGTTGCTCGTGCGCGACCTGCCACGTCTATGTCGATGAAGCTTTTTTTGACAAGCTGCCGGGCATGAAAGGCGACGAGGACGACCTGCTCGACAGTTCGGATCATCGCCAGCCGACCAGCCGACTTTCCTGTCAGATCCCGATCAGCCCGGAGCTTGATGGGCTGACCGTTACAATCGCGCCGGAGGACTGATTCGCGCGGTGTCATTCAGTGCGCAAGGGCGGGAGGTGCCAGTCCACGCATCGCCCTGCACATCCCCTTCCACAATGGTTACCGCTTAAGGGAGTGGCCGTACTCGTAGCACCGCCATGGGAGCTTCGCGGGTGGCTGGCGTGACCGCCCAGACGATCCGGTGCCGTCCATCCGCTGTTGGCTTGGTTCCTTCCTCCTGATTCTGACTGACAATCTCTGCATCGGTCGTCAGCGTAAACCGTCCATCCAGGCTCGCGCCGGGGCTCGGTCCGTTAGGACTTCCGGCGTTACCCAGGGCTGATGTTGAGTTGTTATCGTTCGCAAAGCCCGGTGCCTTGACGCGTACCCGGTCCTTGCCCCGCAGTTCGACGGCAAGGAACGGGACGACCGCCTCGCCGTCCGGGTTGAATGGGAAGACGAAGCTATGATCGAGACGACCGCTGATTCGGTAATCGATGGCAAGCGAGCGGTTGCCGACATAGCGGACTGAGCGGAAGCCATATTCCTTGGAAAGCGTTTCGGCGAGGCGCTTGAGCTGCTCCTCCTCGGTTGCATCGCCTGTCGAATTCTTGTCGGGTTGGATGGCCACCGGGTGAAGGTGTGGCACGTCATCGTCATTCCAGTCCTGAACGACACCGTCATCGCTCGGCATGTCCGTTTCTTCACCGGAAAAATCCGGTTTGCCGGTCTGAAGCAGCTGTACCTCACCCACATAGGTGAAGGCGAAGCTGCGATCCGCGCCGATATCCAGCGTCGAGACGAATTTGGTCGGAACGAGCAGGCAACTCGCCAGCATGAATGGCGCGGTGAGCAGCGTGAGGTAGCGGATCAATCTTGCCATTTCCGGTCCCCACGGGGCGGGCGGCGGCCCCTATCGCGTCATACAGGCATATAGCGCGATCGCCGCTGCGTTGGAAACGTTGAGGCTTTCCATGCGCGGGCTGATCGGCAGGCGGGCGAGCATGTCGCAATGGTTGATGCTGTTCAGCCGCAACCCTTCACCCTCGGCCCCGAGCACCAGCGCTACGCGATTCGCCCCTTGCAGGGCGGTTCCGAGCGTGTCGTCAGCTTCGCCATCGAGCGCTATCCGCCAGTAGCCGGCCTCGGCAATCTCATCGAGCGCGCGGGCAAGATTGACCACGCGCACCCACGGTACGATCTCCAGCGCTCCAGCAGCGGCCCGAGCGAGAACGCCGGATTCAGGGGGTGCGTGCCGGTCCTGCGTGACGATACCGAGTGCATCGAAGGCAGCGGCCGAGCGTAAAATGGCGCCGACGTTGTGCGGATCCGTAACCTGATCGAGCACGAGAATGGGACGCTGCGCAGCTTCGTCGGGCGCTCCCGCCTCGATCAAGTCTCCCAGCCAGATGTCCTCGAGCGCCTCGACCTCGGCGACGAGACCCTGATGCGGCGCGTCGTTAGGCACCATGCGGCCGAGGTCCGCGACATCGGCGTAAACGATGGGCAGCACGGGCGGCAGGTCGAGCGCGCTCAGCGCGTCCCGCGTCCCCCATAGCTTGCGAATGACGCGGTTGGGGTTGGCCAGCGCGGCAGTGACGGCATGGCGGCCATACAGGCGGGGATAGCCGCCCTTGGGCTTACCGGTTCGATGTCCTCTTTTCATGGCGTCGCTTTTCCACGGCATGGCATTGACAGGCAAGGCCCCATTCGCCATTGAGCCGCCTCCAGCAAGGCTTCGGTGACTCCGAAGTCCTCGTGCGCACTGGACAGGTGGCCGAGTGGTTAAAGGCAGCAGACTGTAAATCTGCCCGCGTGAGCGTACGCTGGTTCGAATCCAGCCCTGTCCACCATCTCCTTTTCTCGACAAGCCGACTGTGTTGCCATAGGCCGCACCGTCGGCTTGTTCGTTCAACCCTCATCTTGCTCGCTTCGCCGCCTTTCGGTGTTCAGCGGGGATGGCGGGAGGTCTTTTTCGTGCATTACGCCGTCTCCCCAACGAGACAGCCCCCCACCCATGAATTTTCTTCGCGTTTTCAGCCTTACGAGACATGACCTCGCCATTGATCTTGGTACGGTAAATACCCTCATCCATGTGCGAGACAGGGGCATCGTCCTGAACGAGCCCTCTGTGATCGCGACGGAAACGATCAATGGTGTGCGGATGGTGCGCGCTGTGGGGGATGAGGCGCGGTTGATGCTTGGCAAGACACCAGCTTCGATTCAAGCGATGCGGCCGCTGCGTGATGGTGTGATCGCCGATTTCGAGGCCGCCGAGCAGATGATAAAGCACTTCATTGCCAAGGCGCTGGGCGGCAGTCGCTTGAACATCAGTAACCGCATCGTTGTCGGTGTGCCGTCGGGGGCGACGGCGGTCGAGAGGCGCGCTATCCGCGACGCTGTCTCCAACGCTGGTGCCTCCGAGGTTCGGTTGGTGGAGGAGCCGATGGCGGCAGCTATTGGTGCGGGCCTGCCGGTCACTGAACCGATTGGCGCGATGGTGGTCGATATTGGTGGCGGAACGACCGAAGTGGCGGTGCTCTCGTTGCAAGGCATTGCCTATAGCGGCTCGGTTCGGGTTGGCGGCGACAAGCTGGACGAGGCCATCGCCTCGCATGTCCGCCGCCGCCACAATCTCATGATCGGGGAGATTTCCGCCGAACGCGTCAAGATGACCATCGGCCGTGCGACCATGCCGGACGGCGCGGGGGAGAGGATGACAGTGAAGGGGCGGGATCTGGTCAACGGCCGGCCGAGCGAGGTGCAGGTGACCGAGGCGGAGATTGCGGAGGCAGTGCGGGAGCCGGTTGGCCATATCATCAAGGCCGTGATGCACGCGCTGGAGCAAACGCCACCCGAGCTAGCTGCCGACATGATCGACGAGGGCATCACACTCACCGGCGGCGGTTCGCTCCTTGGCCGGCTTGATGAGGCACTGGCGGATGCGACTGGCCTCCCGGTGAAAATTGCCGACGATCCGCTCGTCTGCGTCGCAAAGGGCGCCGGCCGCACCATTGACGATCCGATCTACGAAGGTGTGCTGGCCGCTGCCTGACGGCGCGAATCTCCTCGAGATTGGATTTCTTGAGAAAGTGGCGCTCGAGGGGAAGGCGTGCTGGGATTGAGCGTCGCCTCCACCGCGTCCTCTCGCGCCATCCTTCATGGATAGCGTGAGAAATCCTGCTCCTGCGAGGTCATGAATTCCAGCAGGGCGGGCTTGCCGGCTTCGGTCGCCGCGATCCCGCGTTTGATCGCGGGGATAATTTCGTCCACCTGGCTGATCCGTTCGCCATGGCCGCCGAGCGCCTTGGCGAATTCAGCATAATTGCCAGAAATGTCGGTCGAGCGGAACCGCTCTGTTGCCGTCGGCATGATGGACAGCTCCATGGCCATCGAGGCATTGTTGAGGAGGATAGAGAGGACTGGCAGCCGCTCGCGTACCGCTGTTTCGAAGTCCATGCCGGTGAAACCGATGGCTGCATCGCCCCACACGTTGATACACAGCTTGTCCGGACAGGCCAGCTTGGCACCGAGTGCGAGGCCGAGGCCGTAGCCGAGCTGCGTCGTTTTACCCCATCCCAGGTAGGTATGCGGGGCTCGGGTCTTCCAGAAGGGGGAAAGCTGGTCGCGCGGGCTCCCGGCATCATGGGTGATGATGGTGTTGGCGACGTCGACCGTATGCTGGAGGTCCCAGAGAACACGATACGGCGTGATCGGTACTTCGTTGCTGGTCAACTTGGGCATCCATTTGGCGAGCCAGTCATCCGCAACCTTTTTGATCTCCGCCGCAACAGGGCTGATATCGCGCGGAATCCCACCAAGCCGGGCTTTGCATGCTTCGATCAGTGCGCGTAACGTCAGCTTGGCGTCGCCGATCAGCGCTACGTCTGTAGCCACCGCCCGGTTGAGCTCGATCGGGTCGAGTGTGGCGTGGATAACCCGCTTGCCGAGCGGCATTCGGATTCCGAATGCTGTGCTCGTGAAGCTGCATCCAGCGCCCAGGATCAGGTCGGCCTCTTCAAGGAAATAGCGCACCTGATGGGGCATCGCTGCGCCGCCCGCTCCCAGCGAGAGCGGATGGGTTTCGTCGAAACTGCTTTTGCCGGGCAGGCTGGTGCAGACGGGGATTGCCAGTAACTCGGCAAGCTCCTTCAATTCCGCATAAGCCGCAGCCCAGTGGATACCCTGGCCGGCATAAAGAACTGGCCGTTTGGCGGCGCACAGCAATTCGGCTGCTTTCGCAATACTCTCGCCATCCGGTCCGAAGCGGGCTCGCAGCACCGGCTGATAATCGACCTCGGCGCCCTCCTGCTCCAACACGTCGAATGGCAGTTCCACGAGCGCCGGCCCACCCCGGCCATTGCGCAGCGCTGTGAAGGCGCGGCGCATCACATCGCTGGTCTGGGCAGGCGTGTTGAGCGGCTCGGCCGTCTTGGTGATCTGCGCCATATTGCGCACGGAATTGAAGTTGCGGCCGACATGGGCTGTCGCGGTCGGGTAGCCGCCGGGCATAACGAGCACCGGGATGGATTCACCAAAAGCCTGTGCCACGCCCGCATAGGCCACTTCCGCACCGGGGCCGTGCTGGCAGCAGAACACGCCCATGCGCTCGCCGCGCGTCAGGCGGGAGAGGGCGTCGGCCATGTGCAGGCCAACCCGCTCCTGGCGCGGGATGATCGTGCGGACATTGGCAGCAGCGGCGGCTTCCAGCAGCGCATTGCGGGGATAGCCGATGAGCACGTCGACGCCCTCACGCTTCAGAATTTCGATGATGGCGTCGCACGCTTTCATTCAATCTCTCCTGTTGGAAGCCCGCACGCCCGATGAAGGTGCTGATCGAGGATGATCGGTGCTTCAATGTCGTATTTCGAGCGCGTTCGCGCCGAGAAAACCCGTTGTTCCCTCATGGTTCCTGTCCGGTTGTCACCGGCAGTTTTCATTTTCCCGCGGCTGGGCTGAGACCAGCATCAATCCGTTCGAGCAGCATAGAAAGGAATCCAAGATTCCCCTCGATATCTGCCTTGGAGATGCCATCGAGTAATTGCTCACGCCATTTGGCCATGCTGGCAAACATCTCGCCGAGAGCCTCGTAGCCGGCGCGCGTTAGCCTCATATGCTTATTGCGCCGATCCGACGGATCGGCGAGACGCTCGACCAACCCATCGGCCTCCAGCATGTCCAGTGTGCGCGTGAGGGTCGGCCCTTCGATGCCGACGCGCTTGGCGACCTGGATCTGAGTGGTCGAGGCAGGAGAATAAGCGATTGCTGCCATGGCTTCCATGCGAGAGGCGCTATGGCCCATCTGACGGAGCCGTTCGTCGAGCAAAGATCGCCAGCGGCGGCCAGCCAATACGATCGCGATCATTAAGCCCAGATCGGGGGAAGGAAACCCTTCGCGGGGAGGCAGGATCGTGCCAAAAACATCATCATGGTCACTCGGCGCGGCCGTCGTCCGATTGGTCAATGCTTCCACCCCCAGTTGAGCGGCGCTGATTGCCGGGCCGCGTGCCCTCCTCCTGCATCATCGGTCGAGAGCAGTGCAAGGTTAGTTACTGAACGATTTGAAGGCAACAGGCTGGCGGACCTGCGGGAGCGCGACAAAATGGGTGGGCATGGGTTCAGGCACGCCACCATGATGAACTGGAATACGAAGAAATTTCTAGCGCACGCTGATCGATCCAAGCGAACCGAGAACCCCAAATGCCTGAAGGAGCCACAGGACAACCGCGATCACCACCACCGCGTTCAGAATACTTTTGATCTTGCTGTCCATCGGCACGTAAGCATTCACGAGCCAAAGCAGGACGCCTACGACTATGAGAACGATCACCACATTGATGAGATTCATGGATCCTCTCCTTCGTATGTCTGGCGACGGTTGCGAACAGAACGGCTAAAGGGAACGGAAGTTTCCGTCCGGCAAACCCGATGTCATTCGGTATGTGGCAATGACGCCCACGGGCGAGTGGCGGAGGGTGAAGGTGCTCGGTATCCAAGCCCCTGTCGTCGCGCGATATATCGCTACAATGGGCTGTTTTCGGAGGCCACTGTCGCGGCATTCGGCCGCGGTGGCGTGAAGTGTATTACCGCCCTAGGGAGCAGGCATGACGATCGAAACCAAGCCGACCACGCCGTATTCAGGGCAGAAGCCCGGTACTTCCGGCCTGCGCAAGAAGGTACGGGTATTCCAGCAGCCCAACTATGCAGAAAATTTCATCCAGGCGGTGTTTGATGCGGTGGCAGACAAGGCCGGAGCGACGCTCATCATCGGAGGCGATGGGCGCTATCACAATCGTCCAGTAATCCAGCAGGCGATCCGTATGGCGGCTGCCAACGGCTTCGGCAAAGTGATGGTGGGGCGGGGTGGCATCCTCTCGACGCCGGCCGCGAGCAACCTCATCCGTCAATATGGCGCGCTCGGCGGGCTTATTCTTTCGGCGAGCCACAATCCGGGCGGGCCGGATGAGGACTTCGGAATCAAGTATAATATCGCCAATGGTGGCCCTGCTCCCGAAAAAGTAACAGACGCGATCTATGCTCACACCCAGGCGATCGATCGCTGGCTAACTGTGGAGGCGCCGGACATCGACCTCGACCGCCTCGGCACGGTTTCCGTTGGGGGCGCTGTCGTGGAAATTGTCGACCCGGTTGCCGATTATGCCGCACTGATGGAGCGACTGTTCGATTTCGATGCGATCCGCGCCATGGCGGCGAATGGCTTCACGATGGTATTCGACGCGATGAGTGCCGTGACGGGCCCCTATGCGATCGAAATTTTTGAGAAGCGCTTAGGCTTCGCGTCTGGGACGGTGCGGAACGGCACGCCATTGGAGGACTTTGGGGGCCATCATCCCGATCCCAATCTCGTCCATGCGCGCGCCGTCTACGATCTGATGATGGGGGCCGACGCACCGGACTTTGGCGCAGCATCGGATGGCGATGGAGACCGTAATCTCATCATCGGTCGAGGACGGTTCATCACGCCGTCGGACTCCTTGGCAATGCTGGCGGCTAATGCACATCTGGCCAAGGGCTATGCCGGTGGGCTCAAGGGCATCGCGCGATCGATGCCGACCAGCGCAGCGGCAGATCGCGTCGCGGCCGCGCTCGGCATCCCTTGCTTTGAGACGCCTACAGGCTGGAAGTTCTTCGGTAATTTGCTCGATGCAGGCATGGCAACCATTTGCGGCGAGGAAAGTGCCGGGACCGGCAGCGACCATGTCCGCGAAAAGGACGGGATATGGGCCGTGCTGCTGTGGCTTAATATATTGTCGGTGCGCAAGATTTCCGTTGACGCACTGGCTCGAGATCATTGGGCGCGGTTCGGACGCCATTATTATGCGCGGCACGATTATGAAGGCATCGAGATGGAGCGGGCCGATGCGCTGGTCGCTGAATTGACGGCGGCGCTGCCGTCGCTGCCGGGTACGCGCTTGGGCACGCTGACGGTCGCGGCAGCGGACAGCTTCGCTTATGTCGATCCGGTCGACGGGACGGGCAGCACTGGCCAGGGTTTGCGGGTGCTATTCGAGAATGGCTCGCGTGTTGTGTTTCGCCTATCCGGCACCGGGACCCAGGGGGCGACGTTGCGCGTCTATCTTGAACGCTATGAGCCGGCCAGTGGTGCGCTCCACGAGGATGTCCCGGCCATGTTGGCCGATCTCGTGGGTGCCGCCGATGCGTTGGCCGGTATCACGCGCCATACCGGCCGGAAAACACCCGACGTCGTAACATGACTGAGCGACGCAAAGGGGGGCGCGGCCCGTTGACAATGCCGCCCCCGCCCGCTGCTTGCGTTGCCTTGAGGGGGCGCGCGACCCGTTCGTAGCGGCCGGTGGGCGTGCGCTCGGAGGCATGGCGCTAGAATCGAGGCGTCAGCAGATGGTCACCGACGACGCCGTGGTGGGTGGGGGCGGTGGCTTGCCCGTCTGTGCCGGCGCCCGATGGCTGGTGAATTGTTGACATTGTCCGAAATTATGTTGAGATTTGCTAGCGTGCGAAGCGTGCTGCGGCGGTGCTATTGTACAGCGTCTGGCGACCATCGTCTGATCGATGAGCGGAGAGGATTGAATGAAAGATTTTGCAGGCCAACCGGCGTTCATCACCGGCGGCGCATCCGGAGCGGGCCTTGGGCAGGCCAAGGTTCTGGGCCGCGCGGGTGCGCGCATTTGCATTGCGGATGTGCGAGCCGACGCGATCGAGGCGGCGCTGGCGGTGCTGCGCGGCGAGGGGATCGAGGCCCACGGCGTTGTGCTCGATATCATGGACCGGGATGCATATGCGAAGGTGGCGGACGAGGTGGAGTCTGTGTTCGGCATGGCTCCGACGATCCTCTCCAATACGGCGGGTGTGAACAGCTTCGGCCCTATCGAAAAGACGACCTATGATGATTTCGACTGGATCATGGGCGTAAACCTGGACGGCGTTGTCAACGGTATGGTGACCTTTGTGCCGCGCATGATCGCCAGTGGGAAACCGGGGCATATCGTGACCGTTTCCTCGATCGGGGGCTTCATGGGCAGCGCCATGGCCGGGCCCTATTCGGCGGCCAAGGCGGCCACGATCAACTTGATGGAAAGCTACCGGCAGGGGCTTGCTAAATATGGCATCGGCGTATCGGTCTGCACGCCGGCGAACATTCGCTCCAATATCGCTGAAGCTTCCAAGCTCCGTCCGTCGCGCTACGGGTCCAGCGGCTATGTGGAGAATGCCGAGTCTATTGCCTCGCTCCAGAGTATCCATCAGCACGGCATGGACCCCGAGCAACTCGCTGAGGCGATCAAGAAGGGGATCGAGGATGACGTGCTCTACATCATTCCCTATCCCGAGACGCGCGAGATGCTTGAGGGACATTTCGATGCGATCGTCCAATCTGTCGCGCCGATGGACTATGATCCGGAAGGAGCGCGCATCCGCACCGAGGCGTTGAAGAATTGGGCGGCGGATCGCAGCAATGTTTTCGGGAAAGGCAAGGATCGATAGGGTCTGCCCATGCCCATCGCGTGTGCCGGCTACTGTGCCGCAGCCGCGCTGCTCTGACGAGTCACAGGAGATAGCAATGACTTTGACGCTCTATAGCTTTGGACCTGGCGCGAACTCCCTCAAGCCGCTGGCGACGCTTTACGAAAAGGGGCTCGACTTCACGCAGCGCTTTGTCGACCCGGCCAAGTTCGAGCAGCACTCGGACTGGTACAAGAAAATCAACCCGCGCGGACAGGTGCCGGCGCTCGATCATGACGGCAGAATCGTCACTGAATCGACGGTGATCTGTGAATATCTGGAGGACGTGTTCCCCGATGCCGGCGCCTCGCTGCGCCCGGCCGATCCCTATAAGCGCGCCGAGATGCGAGTGTGGACGAAGTGGGTAGACGAATATTTCTGCTGGTGCGTTTCCACCATCGGCTGGGCGTTCGGCATCAAGGCGATCGCCCAGAAAATGAATGACGAGGAATTTGAGGAGCATATCCGGAAGAATGTTCCGATTCCTGAGCAACAACTGAAGTGGCGCCGGGCGCGCAACGGCTTTCCCCAGGAGATGCTCGACGAGGAGTATCGCAAGGTCGGGGTCTCCATCGATCGGCTGGAGGCGACGCTCTCCAAGCAGGATTATCTCGTCGATAGCGGCTACAGCCTTGCCGACATCTGCAACTTTGCCATTGCCAACGGTCTGCAGCGTCCCGGCGGATTCTTCGAGGGCTATGTCACTGAGCAGAAGACGCCGGGTGTCGCCGCCTGGCTGGCTCGCATCAACGAGCGTCCGGCGATCAAGGAAATGTTCGCCAAGGCCAAGCGCGAGGAATTATTGAAGCGTGTGGGCGAGCCCGCCAGCAACTGACGCGTTCTCTGCCTCGCATGGACATCCAGAGGACATAGCCATGGCCAAGGACAACAAGATCACTCTCTTCGATCTGCAGCTTGAATCCGGCTGCACGATCAGCCCCTATGTCTGGCGCACCAAATATGCGCTGGCGCACAAGGGGTTTGATGTGGAGATCGTGCCTGGCGGCTTCACCGGCATTTTGGAGCGCACAGGCGGCCGCTCCGAGCGCGTTCCGGTGATCGTGGACGATGGCGAGTGGGTCCTCGATAGCTGGGCGATAGCGGAGTATCTCGACGAGAAATACCCCGATAGGCCGATGTTGTTCGAAGGCCCGGCGCAGAAAAATTTGATGAAATTCCTGGACAACTGGCTGTGGGGCACGGCCATCGGTCCGTGGTTCCGCTGTTACATCCTCGACTATCACGATCTCTCGTTGCCGCAGGATCGCGATTATGTGCGGTGGAGCCGCGAGCAATGGTTTCTCGGCGGGCAAAGGCTGGAGGATGTGCAGGCCGGTCGGGAGGACCGCCTGCCCCTGGTCCCGCCAACGCTGGAGCCGCTTCGCAAGATTCTGGCCGAGACCAAGTGGCTGGGGGGCGACAGGCCAAATTTCGCGGACTATTCGGCGCTTGCCGTGTTTCTATGGACGGCCTCTGTTGCCCGGACACCGCCGCTCACGGATGATGATCCCCTACGCGACTGGCTGGACCGTGGCTTCGATCTGTTCGGCGGGCTAGGCCGGCATCCGGGAATGCACTCGTTATTCGGTCTCAAGCTCCGGGAGGGGGATCCCGAACCATTCGTCAGGCAGGCCGGTCCGGCAGGCGCTGGTGGGCAGGGTATCAACAGGGGACCGCAGACCACCAAGATGCCACCGCGTGGCACCACTCAGACCAATTGATCATTGGATAGAAACGATGGCCGGCACCCAAACCCTTACCATCTATCACGTACCCGGATGTCCTTTCTCCGAGCGGGTGGAGATCATGCTGGAACTCAAGCAGCTGGCGATGAAGGATGTTCCTATCGACATCTCAAAGCCGCGTCCCGACTGGCTGCTGGCTAAAAGTGGCGGCACGACCGCGCTGCCCCTGCTCGACCTAGAGAATGGCGAGACGATAAAGGAAAGCATGGTCATTCTGCGGTATCTCGAGGATCGCTATCCCGATCCGGCAGTGGCGCATCCAGACCCATTCCACCACGCGGTGGAAGGGATGCTCGCGGAACTGTCCGGCGCCTTTTCGGGCGCCGGCTATCGGATGATCCTCAATCGCGATTCAGCCAAGCGCGACGAGATGCGGACGGCCGTTGATGCCGAGTTTGGCAAGGTCGATGCGTTTCTCAAGCGTTACGCGACAGGCAAGGATTTCCTGTTCGGGGAGCGCTTCGGCTGGGCGGAGGTCGCTTTCACCCCCATGTTCAAACGCCTGTGGTTTCTCGAATATTACGAGGACTACACCGTGCCGTCGCAATTTGACCGGGTGCTGCGCTGGCGCGAGGCTTGCGTCAATCACACTGCCGCACAGTATCGCAGCAAGGAAGAACTGCTAAAACTCTATTACGACTACAGTCAAGGCTGCGGAAATGGACGGATCCCTGAGGGTCGCACACTGTCTAGTTTTACGCTGGACGCCGATTGGCGGACCCGCCCGATGCCGCCGCGTGACAAATGGGGATGCGCTGCTTCTGATAGAGACCTTGGGCTGCTTCAGTGATTCCGCCGTGGACAGCAGGGTAGTGGACTGATCGGCCGTTATCCTTCCGCGGGACTCCCAGAACCACCGGACGCTGCCGAGCGTGATGTACGATGACGATTCGGTCGCCCAGAGTGACGCGCCACGTAATTGTTGCGAATAGAGCACCGTTTCGAAGGAATATTCAATTTGGACCTAAATCTCCGCCCTGCTGCAACAGGCGGACACTCCAGTAATTTCCTCCATTTCGGCTCTTTCGGACACATTCACGCCGATCTCCACCGATTGACAGCCCGTAGTGCTTAAGACGATGGCGGAAGGGACAGTCATGCAGGGATGGCTGTGAGCCGGACCGTGGTGCGTGGGTGCGCCATGAACCGGCGAGACGGGTGGACTGCATGTGAGGGGCCATATCACTCTGCTGCTCTGTGCGACACTGGTCGCACTGCCTTGGCCTGCGTGCGGACAACCTCGTGCAGCCGCAACGCGCGTCGTTTATGATGCCAATTTCTTCCAGACATTCTCACCGAGCGATGCCCTGCAGATCATCCGGCGCGTGCCCGGTTTCAAACTGGACGAAGCGGACAGCGATGTGCGGGGATTTCGCCAAACCGCCGGCAATGTCGTTATCAACGGACAGCGACCTAGCCTGAAGAGCGAGACGCTGGCGCAGGTGTTGGCGCGTATTCCGGCTTCCCGCGTTCTGCGCGTGGAGGTTGCTTCGGGGGAACAGTTTGGCGCCGATTACGCCGGCAAGACGCAGGTCGCCAACATCGTGCTATCCGACGTGGGCGGACTGGCGGGGACAGTTGAAGCCACGCTGCGGCGTGAGTTCACGGGCGCGCTGCTACCGGAGGGGAGCGCTTCTGCCTTGATCCGTCGTGGTCCCTCGACCTTCAACGCAGCGCTGAAGCTGGAGAATGCGGCCACGACCGAAATCGGCTACGACCGAGTCATCGACTTGCCGAGCGGAATGGAGCGTGAGTTCCGCCGCAAGATTAATCGGGTCAAGGATCCCATTGGAACAGCCTCGGCAGGGTGGTCCCTCGAGGAGGGCGACAATCGTAGCGCCCATGTCAATGCCAGCTTGGCAATAGAGCGTGACCGACTAACGCAGGCCAATCATGTCGTCCCCCGCACTGAACCGGAGCGTGACGATACGCTTTTCCAACGCTATTCCCGCCGTACCGCGGAACTTGGTGCTGATGTGACTCGCCCCTTGCTCGGCGGCGGAATCAAATGGCTCGGGCTCGCGACGCGACGTTACCGTGATCGAGATGACAGTTCGTTCCAACAGAATGACGGGGCGTTTCTCCAGAATCAGCGCGATTGGCGCGAAGAAAGCCTCACGCGACTCTCGTGGAGTCGAGACAATCTGGTGGGCTGGTCGGTAGAACTGGGTGCCGAAGGCGCATTCAATCAGTTACGCAGCATTGTTGATCTTCAGGCGGTCACCGCAACCGGCGATGCGACACAGATCGACCTGCCGATCGATGATGCCGTGGTCCGTGAGTACCGCGGTGAAGCCTTCGGAAAGCTTGGACGGGACTTGTCTCGCGTCCTGCATCTCGACCTCAGCCTTGGCTATGAAACATCCCGCGTGACCGTACGTGGCGATGCCCACGCGCGGCGCTCTCTCCGTTTTTTCAAGCCCAGCGCTGCCCTGGATTGGTGGAAGAGTGGTTGGCACGTCCGAATTTCCGGGCAACGGACCGTCTCGCAACTCAATTTCGACGATTTCATCAGTTTCGCGGAGTTGGTTAATGACCGGATCAACGGCGGAAACGCTGATTTGCAGCCACAGCGGGCTTGGGAACTGTTGGGGACGGTCGATCGTGCGATACTGGGCGATGGTCGGCTGAAGCTGGAGGTGGGGTATAGCTTCATCAGCAAGGTCGTCGATCGGATTCCAACATTGGACGGCTTCGATGCTCCGGGAAATCTGGGGGACGGTTCGGAGTTTAGCCTCGTCGGCAACCTGGACCTTCCTCTGGCAAGGTTAGGCATCAAAGGCGGCCGGCTTAGCCTCTATGGCTCTTATTCGGACACGAATGTCCGTGATCCATACACGGGGCTTCACCGTCCGTTCTCAGGCTACTCCGGCTTCTTTTTCACGACGGAGTTCCGGCAGGATCGAGGCAAGTTTTCATGGGGCATAAGCGCCGAAGGTGGGACGATCGCCAACACTTTCCGGCGGGATGAACTATATCGCTATCAGCGAATGACCCCTTATATGCGCGGCTTCGTGGAGTTTCGTCCCACGGCCCGCTGGGCTCTGACCATGGGCGTGGACAATCTCATTGATAGCCATTTCAAGGAGTTTCGCGACTTCTTCACCCCCGACCGAACCAGCGCGCTGCCGGACATGAACGAATTTCGTTATCGTACGCGGCATGTTGTCGGCTATTTCACGATCAAGCGTCGGTTCGACGGAGGATAGTCGACGGACTGAGCAGGTATCGCTTCGCTTGGTTCGGATTGACAGCCGCTCGGCGCTGGAGCCATAGCGACTCCATGATCACCCGTTCTCGCATCGCCAACTTTTATTGGCCCCGTCTCCCATAGACGCGGTTCGTTTGATCATATCATGACGATACCGCCGCTGAGCGGTATCGGACAACCACGCATCAGTGGCGGCTAGATTGAGAGGCCACTATGCTGCTTACAGACGTTAAAATTGAAGCGCGAGGTCGAGTGCGGCCGATGGCGCGTTATGATGCACCGGTGGTTGCCGCGATGATGGCCCGGCTGGTGCATCAGCGAGACGCGCAGCCGTCGATTGATGCCATAACTCTTGGAGATAAATTGGCGACAACCTCTCCTTTGTGCCACGGCTTGGTTGTCGAACGGTTCGGATATGTCGTCGGTTATGCGACAATGGCAGTGGACGAGATAGCCAGCGCACTCGTGCTGCAACAGATCTTCATCATCGAAGGGTCGCGCGGACGAGGACTCGGACGAGCGCTCGTTGAAGCTGCTGCAGATCTGGCTCGCCAGGCAGGCTACCGTCGCATTGTCGCACGCGCACCCACGGGCAGAGCGTATGGCTTCTACGATGCGCTACATTTTGACGACGCCGGTAGAGGATATCTTAGCCGGGCATTAGTCTGAGACCGGTCAGAATGCACGGGTGATCCCGATATCGACTGCAACGCGGCGATAATCGTAAATTTCGACCGTCGAGATATTGCGCTCATAGGCAACGCGTAGAACGGGCGAGAATCCGGCCACCTCGATCTGGCGCAGCGTAGCGCCCATGCCCCCGCGCAGATACCATTCCCTACGCCGGTCGGTGAAAGGAAAGAGCCGCGCATCCGCCTCCAGTCGACGAGCGGTGGCATTGGCGAACAATGTTACCTTGCCCATGTCGCGCCAGCCAAGCAGGGTGACGCCGCCTGACGCCGTCGCATAGCCAGGGTCGCGCGCGGTCTGGCGGTTGCCGCTGACGCTGATACCGATGCCGGTGCGTGCCGTCAGCGCACGCTCGAGGCTCAGGTTCAGATTGTACAGGGAGCCATCCTGCTGGGCGTTGCGGACATAATCCGTGCGACCGTAGGAGAAGACTGTATCGGTTTGGGCGCGACGACCTAGCCGGTGTGTCCAACGGATGTCTGCCGTTCGAGTGCGCGCATAGGTCTTGCCGCCATAGCTGCGCCACGTCACACCGCCCGAAGGGATCAGGCGATTGCGTCCCGCCTGCCACTCGATGCCGACGAGGGCGCTGCCCGATACGTCATTGAACGCACCGGCCCGGTAGAACGTGCCGTCGCCTGAAACACGTGGCACCAATGTCAGGCGCGGTGTGAGGCCGAGCCGTGCATAGATCTGGCCGGTCAAGTGGACGCCAAGGCCGGACTGTTGGCGGGCATCGTCGGAGAGGGTGAGCGGCGCGATGACGGTATCGAGCGTCTTGGCATCAGTTGCTCGGTTGATGTTGCTGTCGGGCGCGATAGCGAATTCGAAATTGCCGCCGAACCGCCGATTGGATCGCAGAGCGGCGGCGAACCGATCGACGACCTGCGCAACTTCGGGGGGCAGTCCACTCGCCTGCGCCTGACGGATCTGCTGGCGAGCACGTCCCTCATCACCCATCGCCGCGAGCACACGCGCCAGCTCCAGTCGCACTCGCGCTGCGCCGGGCTGTTCGTCCAGAATGGCGCGGAAACTAAGGGCGGCATCGGCGTGGCGCTGGTGCTCAGCCAGCATCATTCCCAGGCGGAAGCGTGCCTCCGAACGAATATCGATATTGGGATCGCGGGTCAGTGCGGTGTAGATCGTCTCTGCGTCCGCCGCCCGTCCAGCAGCGCGCGCCTGCTCGGCAAGGTCGAAAAGCTGTGCAGCGCTGAGGCCCGTGAGGGCGGTGACGTCACCCGACAGGTGCGCCCCGGCTGGCAGGATTTCATCATTCACCGGCTCGGCGTGGGCCGCGTTATGGAAAGCCAGTGCGCAGATCAGGGCGAGCGCGCCCGGCGCAGTGTGTTTCATGCGACCATCAACAAAAAGCTATGGGCTGGGTCAACGGTCAAGGCCGCCGCGCGACGACGACGCCGTTCAAGATCGCGCCATTGCTGCTTGGCGAAATGGTGCCATTGGTTGGCTCGGTCTGGAAACCGAAACTGCCCCCGAGTTCGGTGGCCTGCGGTCCAAACAGAGCACCTTCGAAGAAGCCAAGATAGGCGTTGCTGCCGTCGACGATATTCGCATTCAAGCCTGCGTCCACATCGATGACCCCGTCGACAAGCCCAAACGTCCCGAAATCACGGGTCGAACCGTTCGCCAGACTGGTGCCGATCGGATTGATCGAGCCGGTGAAACTGCCAGCGCTGAAGTTCATATCGAAGCGACTCGTGCCGCTGAGGGAATAGACCTCGCCGCCGTTGAAACGCGCCGCTGTGCCTCGAACGATCCCGTCGAAATGGCCGGTTCCAGTCGGAATCTGGAAGCCATTGGTGCGAATGCCCCACGCGAACCAACGGTCCAACCGGTCCGTGGTCGTGCCTTGGGCCTTTTCCCAATGACCGAAGCTGGCGTAGGTGAGGGCGATCGTCGGATTGCCGGCACCCGCCTTATTCAGGGTAAGCGTATAGGTGAGGCCATCCGTATCGGTGATCCGGTAGACGTCGACGGCGCTGGTCGATTCACTGGCGACACGCGATGTCGGACCGAATTGCGTGCTGATACTCCGTGCCCCGTCGACGTACGTGAACTGACCGCTATCGGGGTTGACCGCGAATGCGCTGTCCGAACGGATGGAAGCAGGGGCAGCGGCGCTGGTGCCGCCGCCGAGATCCGTATAAGCCAACTGGCTGAAGCGGTGCGCGAAACCCTCACTGAACGAGAGATCCGTCAGCGTGCTGTTGAAGGGAGCGATGGAGCCATCTCCTCGTCCGAGCATATAGCCCGCCGCCACCTCTCCGTCGCTGCTGGCGAGATGCCAGACGGCACCCACTTCCTGGCTGCCTGGTCCATAGAAGCGACCTTTCCAGCCGCCGGTAAAGCGCTTGCCGTCATCCATGGAGAAATCTCCGGAAAAGGCGTTCGTGGTGCTCAGCAGATCTGCCTCGCCGAAAAAGACGCCGATACTCTTGATGAGACCGGTGGACACGTCGATGCTCGTCAGCACGCCGCTACTGGAAAGCGAGCCCCGCCCGAAGTCGACCTGTAGGGTCCCGTTACCGGCGGTGGCGTAAGGCGCATCCATAGCCCGCGCGCCGACCAGGCTTACGTTGTAAGTGCCAGTGCCGGTGCGGCGCAGTGCCGCGTCGGGCGTCGGGACTCCGAAGGTGAAGGGATCGTATGAGAAATCGAGCACGCCGCCGCTCAGTGTCGCGCGCTCCCAAGCGCCGCCGCTGACATATTGATAAGTTAGCGGGCCGCTCGTTCCGGGCCGGGTCATGGTCAACGCTTCGCTGGTCGCCCCAATCTTCTCGAAGCTGACAAAATCTGGCGAGCCAGATGCCACGAGATCGGCGGGCACGAAGGTGGCGCTACGTCCTGCCGTGCGGATCGTGTAGCTTTGCGTCGCAGCGTCGTAGGCGATTGAGAGCGAGCCGGAGGCTGCTGCGCCGCTTTCGACTGGCCGTCCATCCGCATGGAAGCGCCCGGACGCATTGACGCCGTCGCCACGGAAATTCTCTGATTTCAAAACGCCCGTGAGATCATCATTGGCACCACTGGTGCCTGGTGTAGGCGAAGGCGTCGGTGCAGGCGTTGGTGCCGGGTTCCCAGAAGGCGGTGTGGGCGTGGAATTGACTGCACCGCCTCCGCCGCACGCCGTGAGAAGGGTCGCAAGAACCAACGGTGTAGCGCACTTGATCTTGGCGAGCATGGGTGAAGAAACTCCGGATCATGCTGAAACGCTCTAGGCGTGACGTGGCTGAAACCATGCTCGTAACGAAGTTAATAAAGTGTTTTCCATGTGCGGGAACGGTCCTTCGCATCGCACTTTTTCGACGAATTGAGTGCTCATGCGGTGAACGGAGGCGGTGTTCCGGTGTGGGACGGTAGTTCGTTCACCCTCATTGCCGCTGGAAGTTAGGTTAATATGTGAGTAACTATCATCGACATGAGGAGAGCGCTCGTCTTGACGCACGAACAGGCTCGGCACCCGTTCCGCCGAAGCCTGCCGGCCCATGTGCTGACCATCCCACGGAAGGAGACCGCACGGTCGCCCGTGCGTCCCTCGGAAGATGAAGATCAGGATTGGAAGCTGTTCGTGCTCAGCTTTGCGGCTTTTTTTACCGTCGCCTACACGTTCATTCTCTGATTGAAACGGCCGTCCCAGCCCGCTCCTGCTGGGGTACCTGCGCGTCGGCGTCGCACGCGCGGTGAAGCCTGATTGCAAGGAAAGCTGAGAAAAAGCACATCAGGCACACGATTAGCAAAGCGTGGCTGTTGCTGAGGCCCGCGCCGGTGGCTCCAAGAATGACGAGCGCGCCGAATACCATTGCGCCGGAATTGACGACATTATTGGCGGCGACAGTGCGTGCAGTCTCGTCCTTGCGGACGGTGGTGGTGAGAAAAGCATAGAGCGGCACCACGAACATGCCGCCAAACATGGCGATACCGAACAGCGCGACGAGAACCCGCCAGCTATGCGGCTGAGCGAGGAACTCCGATACACTATAGAGCGTACCTGCGGGGGCTTGCACCCAGCCTTGCGAGACGAACTGGAAGAACCAGACGAAGGCCGCCATCATCAGCACCGAAATGGGCGAGTAACGTGCAGAGACATGGCCTTGAAGCAGCCGGTTGATCGCGATCGAGCCGACGGCTACGCCGACTGAGAAAATAGCAAGGAACAGGCTGGCCACTTCCTTGCTGGCAGTGAAATCGTTCTTCACCATTGGCGGGAAGATAACGATGAGCACCGTCGCAATCATCCAGAAGAAGCTGATCGACATGATGGCGAGGAACAGCCGGCGGATATGCATGGTGCCGTAGATCAGCCGCCAGGAGGCGCGAAAAGGGTTATAGTCTAGCGTGACGGGTGGCCCCAGGCGCGGCGCCGGGGGGACGAAGCGGCCCGCCACATAGCCGACCAGCGCGATGGCGAATACAGCGCCGGCAGCCATTGCAGGTGTGATCCATCCCGCGACGATCGTGCCGGCGAGAATGGCAATATAGGTCCCCGCCTCGACCAGACCGGTGCCGCCTAGCACATGGTCTTCCGGAAGGTGCTGCGGCAGGATGGCGTATTTGATCGGGCCGAAGAAGGTGGAGTGAATTCCCATGGCGAACACCGCGCCGAGCATCAGGCCCACGCCGGTCCATGGATACGACTGGCAGAGAAGTAGTCCGAGGCCACCCACCGCCATGATGCCAATTTCCGCCAGCTTTACCAGCCGGATGATCCGCGCCTTGTCCATGTTGTCGGCAAGCTGGCCGGACAGTGCGGAGAGGAGGAAGAAGGGCAGGATGAACAGTCCGGTGGCGATGGCGTTGAAATTCGATTCCTGCCGGGGATCCTCGAACACGACATAGGTGGCGAACAGGATCATCGCCGTCTTGAATAGATTGTCGTTGAAGGCACCGAGGAACTGCGTTGTGAACAGCGGAAGAAATTTTCGGTGCGCAAGAAGCCGCAGGGATGCCTGCATGAGGGAATCTGCTCATTATAGTCGGCGGGACCCGAGCCGCCGCGGGGGCGTTCTAGACCCGAAACGGGTCGGAGAAAAGACAGCGGTGCAGAAAAGATGGACAATGTCATCCGTCCGGCTTCCGTGGAGGGCGGCCCGTCCGCTCTCGCTTTCGCTGGAGACCGCTTGCGGCCCCTTGTCTGCGGCGATCCGCTGTGGCAGGCCTGAGTACGCCGTGATGCTCTTGCCGAACCTTCTGACGCTCTCGCGCATTCTCGCCGTGCCTTTGCTCGTCGCGTTGCTGTGGCCGGCGGATGCGGACCGGGCCTGGAGCCTGGGCTATCTGCTGGCGTTCGGCCTCTACTGCCTGATGGGCATCACCGACTATTTCGACGGTTATCTGGCGCGCGCCCAGGGCACGGTCTCCAAGCTCGGCGTCTTCCTGGATCCCATCGCGGACAAGATCATGGTCGGCGCGGTGATCCTCATCCTGTGCGCCAACCGCAATATCCAGGACGTGCATATTATACCGGCACTGGTCATCCTGCTGCGCGAGATCGCCGTTTCCGGCCTGCGCGAGTTCCTCGCCGGGCTGCGTATCTCGGTGCCGGTCTCGCGCCTCGCCAAGTGGAAGACGGCGCTGCAACTCGTTTCGCTCGGCGCTCTGATTCTCGCCGGGGGCCTGCCGCATATCGCGTTCATCCAGTTGTTCGGACTCGTCACCTTGTGGGCGGCGGCGCTCATCACGCTTGTGACCGGCTGGGACTATCTGCGCGTCGGCCTGAAGCACATGACCGCCTGAGCCATGGCCGGGCTCACTATCCTCTATTTCGCGTGGGTGCGCGAACGCATCGGCCGCGACGAGCAGCAGATCGACCACCCGGGCGCGCAGACGACGATCGCCACGCTGCTCGACGCGCTGGCGACCGAAAGTCCCGGCCACGCCGCGGCCTTCGCCGACCGCGCCCGGTTGCGCGCCGCGCTCGACCAGCGCTTCGTGCCCCTTGACACGGCCATCGGAGAAGCACGCGAGCTGGCGCTGTTTCCCCCCGTCACGGGGGGCTGAGCGGTGGCGCCGCGTCTCCTCGTGCGGGTGGGGCCTGAGGATTTCAATCCGGCGACGGAACTGGCCCCGCTGGAGGCGCTGCCCGGCGGCGCGGTGGCGAGCTTCACTGGGCTGGTACGCGACGACGGCGGATTGGCGGCGCTGCATCTGGAGCATTACCCCGCGATGACCGAGCAGCAGATCCGCGAGATCGTTGCGCAGGCGGCCGCGCGCTGGCCGCTGCTCGGCGCGACGGTGATCCACCGCCACGGCACCCTGCCAGTGGGTGCCCGGATCGTATTCGTCGGCACCGCGTCATCACACCGCACCGCCGCGCTGGAGGCCTGCGCCTTCCTCATCGACTGGCTCAAGGTCTCCGCGCCCTTCTGGAAGCGCACCATCCGCCATGACGGCTTGGGTGCCTGGGTGGAGGCCGCCGCTGCGGACGACGAGCGGGCCGCCGGGTGGACCCGCGAATAGGATCAGCGCCGCAATTTTTCTTTCGAAAGTCGCGGGGCCGCATCTGATTTATATGCTAACGTCTTGTTTCATATATAAAAAACAAAAATCCTGATACAATATTTGCAGGTCTGTTGCTAGGTTCAGGACTCATTGATTGAGCCAGAAGATGACGGTTGCAGCGATGCAGATTGCGGACATGAAGGTGTGGGCGCATCGATCATAGCGGGTGTGGATACGGCGCCAGTCCTTGAGTTTTCCGAACATGTTCTCGATCC